>NZ_LT629788.1:3041071-3649285 GCF_900105805.1 Pseudomonas moraviensis
GCGGCAGGCCAGCGGTACCGAACATCAGCGCCAGACCCAAGGAGAACGCCGAGATCGGATCCTTGACCAGACCGCCCGGGCTCATGATCGCTTCACCCTTGGCGTGCACCTTGATCGCCTCGGAGAACAGCGTGTTGAAGTCGAAGCCGACGTGCTTCATCACCATCAGCGCCATGAACGAAGCACCGGACAGCAGCAGCACTGCCTTGATGATCTGCACCCAAGTGGTCGCGAGCATGCCGCCGAACAGCACGTACATGCACATCAGTACGCCGACCAGAATCACCGCAACGTGGTAATCGAGGCCGAACAGCAACTGGATCAGCTTGCCGGCACCGACCATTTGCGCGATCAGGTAGAACGCCACCACCACCAGCGAACCGCAAGCGGACAGCGTGCGGATCTGGGTTTGCCCGAGGCGGTAGGACGCGACGTCGGCAAAGGTGTATTTACCCAGGTTGCGCAGGCGCTCGGCGATCAGGAACAGAATGATCGGCCAGCCAACGAGGAAACCGATCGAGTAGATCAGGCCATCGTAGCCGGAGGTGAACACCAGCGCGGAAATGCCCAGGAAGGACGCCGCCGACATGTAGTCACCGGCAATCGCCAGGCCGTTCTGGAAACCGGTGATCTTGCCGCCCGCCGCGTAGTAGTCGGCGGCCGAGTTGTTTTTCTTCGACGCCCAGTAAGTGATGTACAGGGTCGCGCCGACGAAGGCCACGAACATCAGGATCGCCGGGATGTTCAGCGGTTGCTTGGCCACCGCACCGGTCAGGGCGTCAGCCGCCCAGGCGCCGGGTGCGAACGCGGCAACGCTCAGAAGAGCCAGTAGACGCTGGATCATTGCTGAGCCTCCTTGAGAATCGCATTGTTCAGGTCGTCGAACTCGCCATTGGCGCGGCGCACGTAGATGCCAGTCAGGACGAAGGCCGAGAGAATCAGGCCGACACCGATCGGGATGCCCCAGGTGATCGACGATTCAGGACTGAGTTTCGCCCCGAGCACGTGCGGCCCGTAGGCGATCAGCAGGATGAATGCGGAGTAGAGCCCAAGCATGATTGCCGAGAGAATCCAGGCGAATCGTTCCCTTTTCTGAACCAGCTCCTTGAATCGGGGACTGTTTTGAATCGAGAGGTAAATGCTGTCGTTCATTGTTTTTATCCTCGCAGCACAAATTATTGTTGGAACGTAGCTAATGTATGCGGCTGCGAGACAGGTTCCAGACGACCTTAGTAGTAGATGGCCATGATCCTTCTGCCATTTTCCGGACACCCAAAACAACTGTAGGAGTGAGCCTGCTCGCGATGGCGTCGTGTCAGTCGACATTTCTCTCAACTGACGGAACGCTATCGCGAGCAGGCTCACTCCTACAGGGGTGTGGCAGGATTTAAATTATTTGGTCCAGTCAGCCACGCGATCCGGGTGTTTGGCCACCCAGTCCTTGGCCGCTGCATCAGGCTTAGCGCCGTCCTGAATCGCCAGCATCACTTCACCGATTTCGTCTTTCGAGGCCCACTGGAAATTCTTCAGGAACTTCGCCACTTCCGGTGCCTTGGCGTCCAGTCCTTTGCTGCCGATACTGTTGACGGTTTCAGCCTGGCCATACACGCCTTTCGGGTCGTCGAGGAAGCGCAGTTTCCACTTGGCGAACATCCAGTGCGGCACCCAACCGGTGACGGCGATGGATTCGTTTTTCTTCTCGGCACGGGTCAGCTCGGCAATCATGCCGGCGCCGGAACTGGCCTTGAGGCTGTACTTGTCCAGACCATAATCCTTGATCGCCTGATCGGTCTTGAGCATCACGCCTGAACCGGCGTCGATGCCGACAATGCGGTTTTTGAAGGTGTCGTCGGTTTTCAGGTCTTCGATCGATTTGGCTTTGACGTACTCAGGCACGATCAGGCCGATTTTTGCGTCCTTGAAGTTCGGGCCGTAATCGACGACCTGATCCTTGTTTTTCGTCCAGTAGTCACCGTGGGTCACGGGCAGCCAGGCCGAGAGCATGGCGTCGAGTTTGCCGGTGGCTACGCCCTGCCACATGATCCCGGTGGCGACGGCTTGGAGCTTCACGTCATAACCGAGTTTCTGTTTGATCACTTCGGCCGCCACGTGGGTGGTCGCGACGCTGTCGGACCAGCCGTCAACGTAACCGATGTTCAGGGTCTGTTTTTCAGCGTTGGCGAAAGTGGAACTCATCGCAAGCACCAGAGCGGCACCTGCGCCTAAAAGTCGTCGCATCTTCATCGTTTACTTCCCCGAAATGCTGCGCCCGACGGATGCCGGGCATCGTCAACGTATTGTTATGGTGCACAGCGCCCCCATCACGCCGGACCTCACACACCGAACATCAGCCGATTTTTCAAAAAGGGTACTGATGGTTTGATCATCAACCTCAAGCGGCAGGCGACCTGCTCTGTCAGCGACCTCAAGGCAACGAGAAACGACATCAGAAAGCCATTAATCAACCAAGATTAATTGACGCCAGACAATCCGCCCGAACTTTGCATGTACAACGCCTGCAAGCCCCCTGCCCCTCTATAAATGCAGGTAACATGCGTCGCTTTGCAGCCACTCGGCCCGACCATGTCCGCTACGTTCCGATTTCCTTTTCTGCCTTATCTGTTCGCCTGCCTGCTCGGGCTGCTGGCCCTTGGCGGTTTCTGGTACGGCCTCGGCCAACCGGTGATCCTGCCGGACGCTGCAACGCCGACGCACAAGCTGCAATGCGCCTCGTACACGCCGTTCGACAAGGACCAGTCGCCGTTCGACGTGCCGTTCAAATTGCGCCCGGAGCGCATGGACGCCGACCTCGCGCTCCTGGCGACGCGCTTCGAATGTATCCGCACCTATTCGATGACCGGCCTCGACGCTCTGCCCGATCTGGCGCGCAAGCACGGTCTGAAGTTGATGATCGGCGCCTGGGTCAACAGCAACCCCGTCGATACCGAGCAGGAAGTCGAGCTGCTGATCAAATCCGCCAACGCCAACCCCGACGTGGTGACGGCGGTGATCGTCGGTAACGAGGCGCTGCTGCGCAAAGAGGTCACCGGAGCGCAACTGGCGCGGCTGATCAACAAGGTCAAAAGCCAGGTCAAGCAACCGGTGACCTACGCCGACGTCTGGGAATTCTGGCTCAAGCACCCGGAAGTGGCCCCGGCCGTGGATTTCCTGACCATTCACCTGCTGCCGTACTGGGAAGACGATCCGTCGAACATCGACGTGGCGCTACGGCATGTGGCGAATGTGCGTCAGGTGTTCGGCAACAAGTTCGCGCCCAAAGACGTGATGATCGGTGAAACCGGTTGGCCAAGCGAAGGCCGTCAACGCGAAACCGCCGTACCGAGCCGGGTCAACGAGGCAAAATTCATTCGTGGATTCGTGGCGATGGCCGAGCAGGAAGGCTGGCGCTACAACCTGATCGAAGCCTTCGATCAACCGTGGAAGCGCGGCAGTGAAGGCGCGGTTGGCGGCTATTGGGGGCTGTTCGATGCCGATCGCCAGGACAAGGGTGTACTCGCCGGGCCGGTGAGCAATGTGCCGTACTGGAAAGACTGGCTGGCGGTCGGTGCTGTGATTTTCCTCGGCACACTGATTCTCGGCGGTCGCGTTCGCAGCACACGTTCGGCGCTGCTGCTGCCGCTGCTGGGCGCCGTCGCTGCTTGCTCGATCGGAGCCTGGGGCGATCTGGCGCGGTTGACCACGAGGTTTGCCGGCGAATGGCTGTGGGTCGGTTTGCTGACCGGGTTGAATCTGTTGGTGCTTGCCCACGCCGCGCTGACGTTGAGTGCCCGTAGCGGATGGCGCGCGCGAGCCTTCGATTTCCTCGAGCATCGCGCCGGCTGGCTGGTCGCAGCGGCCGGTTTTGCGGCGGCGGTGATGATGCTCGAAATGGTCTTCGACCCGCGTTATCGCAGTTTTGCCAGCATGGCGTTTGTGCTGCCAGCGCTGGTTTACCTGTGCCGCCCGGTGAGTGTGCCGCGCCGGGAGATTGCGTTGCTGACTTTCATGGTCGGTGCGGGGATCGTGCCGCAGTTGTATCAGGAAGGATTGCAGAATCAGCAGGCGTGGGGATGGGCGCTGGTCAGTGGGTTGATGGTGGTGGCGTTGTGGCGCTGTCTGCGGGTTCGCAACGGCTGAGCAAGATCAAAAGATCGCAGCCTTCGGCAGCTCCTACAGGTGTACGACATGCAACTGTAGATACCGTCTTGAGCCTTACCGGGCAAGCGCAAGTTTCGGGTCATATGGCAGTCCTGACTTGAGCACTCCGTAAACGAAGTGCAGCAGCTTGCGCATTGCTGCGCAGATGATCTGCTTGGGAGCCTTGCCGTTGGCTTCCAGGCGTTCTTTCATCGCCTTGATCGCCTTATTGTGTTTCAGCGCCACCATGCCAGGCATGTAGAGGCCTGCACGCAGCCGTGCTGACCCTACTCTTGAGATCAGGGTATGACCTTTGAGCTTTCCTGATTCCTGCAGCTTTGGATTGAGCCCCGCAGCAGCGACCAGTTGGCGAGGGTCACTGTATTTGCGCAAGTCACCCAGTTCGGCCAGCAATCGTTCAAGCGTTTTTTGTCCGATGCCGTCGATGGTTACGATCAGATTCCGCATCTGACGCATATCCGGGTCGTCATCGATGTGTTTTTTGATCGCCTTATGCGTTTCCACGATCTCTTTTTCGATATGGCGCAGAACAGAGTTGATCGAGTCTTTGACCTTTTCGTCGGAAACGTCCAGACGATTAAGCTCCATTTGTTCCATTTCCTGAAGGTCATCCAGGCGGCGCACCATTGCTTTCAACTGGCGGTATTTCAGCGGCTCAGGCGCCCATGGGTGAAGTTTTTGATCCTTTTCCCGGGCAAAGTCAGCGATCAGTTTGGCATCACTTTTATCAGTCTTGATGCGGCGCAGTTCGCTGTCAGCGTACGCTTTGGTCGTAGCCGGGTTCACGACGCAGACCCGGAAGCCTTTGTTGTAAACGAACTCCGCGAGCTCCAAGTGGTAGACGCTCGTGGCTTCCATCACGATCAGGGCCGAACGCTCGGCGTTTTTTTCTAGCCACGCCTCAAACTCTTTAAAGCCCTTTGGGTCGTTGGCCAGCTTGGCCTTGGTTTTGTGCTTGCCATTGGGCAGGTGTGTAGCGATATCAAAGGTGTTCTTTGCGATGTCGACGCCAACGAAACCAGACATGATCGTTTCTCCACTTGTTCCCTGTTGCGATCATCACTTCACTCTGTCCAACCTTGCGAATGCGGGCTCTCGCCGGAGGCGGGCCCAAGATACCGTGCGAACTGTACGAGTGAGTGTGGAGGGCTGGAGCACGATCTACGTCACAGGCAAAAAGCCTAAGGAGCTGCGCGGCTTCCAAGTCCCTCCCTCGATGATCAGTCGAGAACTATCGCTCCTGGCGGAGCGTTAGTCGAGATACAAGGAGCTGCCGAAGGCTACGATCTGTTCTGTAACGCGTTGCGTGAGGATCTGACCAAGCGCAACCCGGCAACCACTACGGCAAACACCGCCAACGTCGTGTTGTACAAGGCCAGGGCCGGCAACCCGAACACCAGCGCCAGCACCGCCAGCCACCACCCTGCCCGTCCGGACACGACGAATCCCAACAGCGCTACGCCTACCGCCGCCCAGCCCAGCACCTTGAAATGAATCATCAGCCCGAGGTTCGAGCGCACCGCGCATTCCCAGCGACTGGCCTCGTCGACACAGATGCCCACCCACTGTCCGTCTTCCATGAAGCCGTAACGCGCGGCATAACTGGCGGCCAGCCACAGCGGCAACAAAACGAGCAGCACAATCACGGGCAAGCGGCGGGACATGGAGCACTCCAATCTGCGGAAATCGGCGGCCAGCTTAATCTGCCGGCCGGTATTCGCAAGCACTAACAACTGTTAACTGTTCAGCGAGCCCTCGCAACGTGTATCGTCCAGCTACTATTACCCCGAATTCCGCCTGTTTGGTGCCGCAGCATGGCACTTTGGCGCTTGGCCGGTGGTCATAGCCTGCGAACTTCAATCGGCACCTTCCTCTAAGGGATCTAGTCATGCTCCGTTCCTTGCGCTTCGCCGCGCTGTTCAGCGGCCTAATTTTGAGTGCGTCCGCGCTGGCGGTGGATATCGACGCCGCCAGTTATGGCTACCCGCTGACCAACCCGTTCGAGGCGACGATCGCCACGACACCACCGGACCTGCGTCCGGAGTTGCCGCTGGACGACGACATCACTCAGTCGGATCGCAGCCTTACCCTGCGCCCGGAGCGTGAATTCCAGCTGCCGGACAATTTCTGGGCAGTCAAAAAACTCACCTACCGCATCGCCACCCAGGACAAACCGGCGCCGCTGATCTTCCTGATCGCCGGCACCGGCGCGCGCTTTGACAGCACGCTCAACGAATACCTGAAGAAGTTGTATTACAAGGCCGGCTACCACGTCGTGCAGTTGTCTTCGCCGACCAGTTTCGACTTCATCAGCGCCGCTTCGCGTTTCGCCACCCCGGGCGTGACCAAGGAAGATGCCGAAGACATGTACCGGGTGATGCAGGCCGTGCGGGCGCAGAATCCGAAACTGCCGGTCACCGAGTACTACCTGACCGGTTACAGCCTCGGCGCCCTGGATGCCGCGTTCGTCGCGCATCTGGACGAGACCCGCCGCAGCTTCAACTTCAAGAAAGTCCTGCTGCTCAACCCGCCGGTCAATCTCTATACCTCGGTGACCAACCTCGACAAGCTGGTGCAGACCGAGGTCAAGGGTATCAACAACAGCACCACTTTCTATGAGCTGGTGCTGGCCAAACTGACCCGCTACTTCCAGCAGAAAGGCTACATCGACCTCAACGATGCGCTGCTGTATGACTTCCAGCAGTCCAAGCAGCATCTGACCAACGAACAGATGGCCATGCTCATCGGCACGTCGTTCCGCTTCTCGGCCGCCGACATTGCCTACACCTCTGACCTGGTCAACCGTCGCGGCCTGATCACCCCGCCGAAATTCCCGATCACCGAAGGCACCAGCCTCACGCCGTTCCTCAAGCGTGCGCTGCAATGCGACTTCGACTGCTACATCACCGAACAGGTTATTCCGATGTGGCGCGCCCGCACCGACGGCGGCAGCCTGCTGCAACTGATCGATCAGGTCAGCCTGTATGCGCTCAAGGATTACCTGCACGACAGCCCGAAAATCGCCGTGATGCACAACGCCGACGACGTCATCCTCGGCCCTGGCGACCTGGGCTTCCTGCGTAAAACCTTCGGTGATCGCCTGACCGTTTATCCACTGGGCGGCCACTGCGGCAACCTTAACTACCGCGTCAACAGCGACGCCATGCTGGAGTTCTTCCGTGGCTAAATATCTCCTGCTGATTGCAGCGTTCCTCTGTGCAGGCGTGGCCCAGGCCGACAACAGTAAAGCCGACGCACCGGTGGTGGTCGACAGCGACGGTTTCAAGGAACCGCTGACCAAACTCAAATTCAACCCGGGCCTGGACCAGCGCGAGTTCGAGCGCTCGACGCTCAACGCGCTGAACGTCTATGACCCGCTGGAATCGTGGAACCGTCGGGTCTACCACTTCAACTACCGTTTCGACCAGTGGGTGTTCCTGCCGGTGGTCGATGGCTATCGCTACATCACGCCAAGCTTTGTGCGTACCGGGGTGAGCAACTTCTTCAACAACATTGGTGACGTGCCGAACCTGGTCAACAGCCTGCTGCAGTTCAAGGGCCAGCGCTCGATGGAAACCACCGCGCGCCTGCTGCTCAACACCACGATCGGCATCGCCGGCCTGTGGGACCCGGCGACCGCCATGGGCCTGCCGCGCCAGAACGAAGACTTCGGGCAGACCCTGGGCTTCTATGGCGTGCCGGGCGGTGCGTACTTCGTACTGCCGATCTTCGGCCCGTCGAACATTCGCGACACTGCAGGTCTTGCCGTGGATTACACCGCCGACACTGCGATCAACTTCCTCAATGTCGCGGAAGTCAGCTCCAACCATCCGGAAGTCTGGGCACTGCGTGCGATCGACAAGCGCTACCAGACCAGCTTCCGCTACGGTCAGATGAACTCGCCGTTCGAGTACGAGAAAGTGCGCTACGTCTACACCGAAGCGCGCAAGTTGCAGATCGCCGAGTAATTTCGGCGGGTACAAAAAAGGGCCATTCGATGCGAGTCGAATGGCCCTTTTTCATGGCATCACACAGATCAAATTGTAGGAGTGAGCCTGCTCGCGATAGCGGTGTACCAGTCACCACCTGTCTGGCTGACAAACCGCTATCGCGAGCAGGCTCACTCCTACAGGGGGCTGTATTCAGCCTTTGATTGCGCGCCAGAGCTTGCCCAGGACAGTCACTACCGCCAGCACCACGGCGCCGGCAATAATCCCCGCAACACCATTGAGCAGCATTGGCACGGCGAACCCGGCGCTGCCCGCCGCTGCGCCGACACCTTCGATCCAGTGATGCAGCACCGGCACGCCATGAGTCAGGATGCCGCCGCCGACCAGGAACATCGCCGCCGTGCCGACCACCGACAGGGTTTTCATCATGTACGGCGCGGCGCTGAGAATGCCGCCGCCGATTTTTTTCGCCATCTGCCCGGGTTTCTGCGTCAGCCACAGGCCCAGATCGTCAAGTTTGACGATGCCCGCCACCAAACCGTAAACGCCGACGGTCATGACGATGGCGATGCCGGACATGACAACCACTTGCTGGGTCAGCGAGGCATCTGCCACGGTGCCGAGGGTGATGGCGATGATTTCTGCCGAAAGAATGAAGTCGGTGCGGATCGCGCCTTTGATCTTGTCCTTTTCGTACGCCACCAGATCGGTGGTCGGGTCGGCGACGGCCTCGGTCAACTGCGCGTGCCCAGCTTCGTCTTCCTCTTTGCTGTGCAGGAACTTGTGTGCGAGTTTCTCGAAACCCTCGAAGCACAGGTATGCACCGCCGACCATCAACAGCGGCGTCACCAGCCATGGCACGAAGGCGCTGATTGCCAGCGCCGACGGCACGAGGATCAGTTTGTTGACGAACGAGCCCTTGGCCACCGCCCAGACCACGGGAATTTCCCGCTCGGCGCGCACGCCCGAGACCTGCTGGGCGTTGAGCGCCAGGTCGTCACCGAGCACGCCGGCAGTCTTCTTGGCGGCCATTTTCGTCATCAATGCAACGTCATCCAGAACGGTGGCGATGTCATCGATCAGCACCAGCAAACTGCTTCCTGCCATGAATCCTGTTTCCTTCTGTGTATGAATGTTGCCAAGCATAACGCGACCGCCGGCCACAGGCTGCATTGTTGAGCGCCGCTCAAGGCCGGTGCTACCATGCGCCACCGCCAGAACAGGCAAGGAACCACCGGGTTTATGAGCACAATCCGCGAGCGTAACAAAGAACTGATCCTGCGCGCCGCCAGCGAAGAGTTTGCCGACAAGGGCTTTGCGGCGACCAAAACCAGCGACATCGCCGCCAAGGCGGGATTGCCCAAGCCCAACGTCTACTACTACTTCAAATCCAAGGAAAACCTCTACCGCGAGGTGCTGGAAAGCATCATCGAGCCGATTCTGCAGGCCTCGACCCCGTTCAACCCGGATGGCGTGCCGAGCGAAGTGCTGAGCGGCTACATCCGCTCGAAGATCCGCATCTCCCGCGACCTGCCCTACGCCTCCAAGGTATTCGCAAGCGAAATCATGCACGGCGCGCCGCACCTGAGCGCCGACCTGGTCGAGCAGCTCAACGCCCAGGCCAAGCACAACATCGCCTGCATCCAGAGCTGGATCGACCGCGGCCAGATCGCCCCGATCGACCCCAACCACCTGATGTTCAGCATCTGGGCCGCCACCCAGACCTACGCCGACTTCGACTGGCAGATTTCTGCGGTGACCGGGAAAGACAAACTCGACGAAGCCGATTATGAAGCGGCCGCGCAGACGATTATCCGGTTGGTTTTAAAAGGGTGTGAGCCGGACTGAAAGACCGCAGCGACGCAATCGCGAGCAGGCTCACTCCTACATTTGGAATACGTTCCCCTGTAGGAGTGAGCCTGCTCGCGATCGAGGCGATACGGTCCCCACTCAAACCCAAATCGCACCCCATAGCGGATAGTCGCCAAGCTTCTCCACCAGCCCGGCCCGCAATGGGTTGGCTACTACATACCGCGCCACTTTCACCAGGTTCTCCTCCCGCCGCAACGCCCGATCATGAAAACCTCTCTGCCAGAGAACACTGTTATCTCCGGTAGCCTGTCTTACGGATCTGGTACTCATCGACTTGGTTTTCTGCATCAGCTCACTCAATGAGCCCCGCCGTAATTCAATCAGCCAGTGAAAATGATCAGGCATGACGACCCAGGCCAGTGAATGCACCAGCCCGGAATCCTGGGCATTTTGGAATTGATCAGCGACCAGCTTGCCCAAGGCAAAATCCTTGAAAACCGGCCTTCGTTCATGGGTGTTGCTGGTTAACAGATAGATTCGGCTGACTTCGGCATAGCGCCCGACTCGCAATTTATGTGCAGCAGGTAGATCTGGCATTCCTTTGCCTCCTGTGATCAAGTCATAAGAGGCTAGTACCGGGGATGCAAATGGAGTGGGCAGACTGTTGGCAGGATGTGTCCGGAAGATAGCTATCGCGAGCAGGCTCACTCCTACAGGGGTTTTGTGGCGTTCCAACATTTTGTGTCTGAACCCAGATCTACTGTAGGAGTGAGCCTGCTCGCGATGGCCATAGCTCAATCACCGCAAATTCAAGCAACCACCCCCCCATCCGCCCTCAGATCCAGCGCCTCTACCGCTTTGATCGCCACCTGCTCATCCACATCCGACAAATCTCCGCTGATCCCGATCGCGCCCAGCACTTCACCCGCCTGATTGCGAATCAACACACCACCCGGTGCCGGCACAACGCTGCCCTGCCCCATGCTGTTCAACGAAGAAAAAAAGGCCGGGCGTTGTTGGGCGTCCTGGGCGAGCAGGCGTGAGCCTTTGCCCAGGGCGATGGCGCCCCAGGCTTTGCCGATGGCGATGTCGGGGCGCAACAGGCTGGCACCGTCTTCGCGTTGCAGGGCGATCAGGTGGCCGCCGGTGTCGAGTACCGCGATGGTCAGTGGCGCGGCGTTGATGCCGCGCCCCGCACTGATGGCTTCGCTGACCAGGTTGACTGCGACTTTCAAGGTTAAAGCGCTCATGGTGCCGTCCTCATTTTGTTATAGGGAAAGTCGTGGGACTGCGCGTTTCTGCCACAGTCCGATGCAACAAATAGAACACAATGAGTTAGTTTTTTGTATACAATAATTCTCGAAAAGCGCCGCATGCGACGAAAAGCCACAGCACAAGCGGCTTCCGACGAATGAAACAGGCGCTTGAGAAAATGGATTGACCTGCGCCGTCCGCCGTGAATACACTCTGCGCAAAGCCACTTGTATACAATTACAAAACGTAAAGAGGCACAAAACCATGAGCAAAATGAGAGCAATCGAAGCCGCCGTTCTGGTGATGCGCCGCGAAGGGGTTGATACCGCTTTTGGCATCCCGGGCGCAGCGATCAACCCGCTGTACTCCGCCTTGCAAAAGGTCGGTGGCATCGATCACGTCCTTGCTCGCCACGTTGAAGGCGCCTCGCACATGGCCGAGGGCTACACCCGCACCAAGGCCGGCAACATCGGCGTGTGCATCGGCACGTCCGGCCCGGCCGGTACCGACATGGTCACCGGGCTCTACAGCGCCTCGGCCGACTCGATTCCAATTCTCTGCATCACAGGGCAAGCACCCCGCGCCCGGATGCACAAGGAAGACTTCCAGGCTGTCGACATCACCAGCATCGTCAAGCCAGTCACCAAGTGGGCGACCACGGTGCTCGAACCGGGCCAGGTGCCTTACGCCTTCCAGAAAGCTTTTTATGAAATGCGCTCCGGCCGTCCGGGCCCAGTGCTGATCGACCTGCCATTCGACGTGCAGATGGCCGAGATCGAATTCGACATTGACGCTTACCAACCGCTACCACTGGCCAAACCGACCGCGACCCGCGTGCAGGTCGAGAAGGCTCTGGCGCTGCTGGATCAAGCCGAGCGTCCGTTGCTGGTCGCCGGTGGCGGCATCATCAATGCCGATGCCAGCGATCTGTTGGTCGAGTTCGCCGAACTGACCGGCATCCCGGTCATCCCGACCCTGATGGGCTGGGGCACCATTCCTGACGATCACCCGCTGATGGTCGGCATGGTCGGTCTGCAGACTTCGCACCGTTACGGCAACGCGACGATGCTGAAATCCGACGTGGTATTGGGTATCGGCAACCGCTGGGCCAACCGTCACACCGGTTCGGTGGACGTGTACACCGAAGGTCGCAAGTTCATTCACGTCGACATCGAAGGCACGCAGATCGGCCGTGTGTTCACCCCGGATCTGGGCATCGTCTCCGACGCCGCCGCCGCGCTGACCGTGTTCATCGAAGTGGCGCGGGAATGGCAAGCCGCCGGCAAGCTGAAAAACCGCAGTGCCTGGCTGCAGGATTGCCAGCAGCGCAAAGCCAGCCTGCACCGCAAGACTCACTTCGACAACGTGCCGGTCAAACCGCAGCGCGTTTACGAGGAAATGAATCAGGTGTTCGGCAAGGACACCTGCTACGTCAGCACCATTGGTCTGTCGCAGATTGCCGGCGCGCAGTTCCTGCACGTCTACAAGCCGCGTCACTGGATCAACTGTGGCCAGGCCGGCCCGTTGGGCTGGACCATTCCGGCGGCGCTGGGCGTGGTCAAGGCCGATCCGAACCGCAAAGTCGTGGCCCTGTCGGGGGACTATGATTTCCAGTTCATGATCGAAGAACTGGCGGTCGGCGCTCAGTTCAAACTGCCGTACATCCACGTCGTGGTGAACAACTCGTACCTGGGCCTGATCCGTCAGGCGCAGCGCGGGTTCGAAATGGACTACTGCGTACAGCTGTCCTTCGATAACCTGAATGCGCCGGAACTCAACGGTTACGGGGTTGACCACATCGCAGTCGCTGAAGGCCTCGGTTGCAAGGCGCTGCGCGTGTTCGAACCATCGGAAATCGCCCCTGCCCTGCGCAAGGCCGAACAGATGATCGAAGAGTTCAAGGTGCCGGTGATCGTCGAGATCATCCTGGAGCGTGTGACCAACATCTCCATGGGTACCGAGATCAACGCGGTCAACGAATTCGAAGACCTGGCGCTGGTCGGCAACGACGCGCCGACGGCGATTTCGTTGCTTGATTGATTGCTTTTAGCCCCCTCTCCCTCTGGGAGAGGGCTGGGGTGAGGGAAAGGTTTTGCGGTGCTCGTACAATCGGGATCAGATTCAGGATTCCCCCCTCACCCTAACCCTCTCCCCAAGGAGAGGGGACTGATCGCGTTCAGTCTGATCTACCGTGCCTCATCAGTTTTTAGGAGACCACCATGCCGCGTTTCGCAGCCAACCTGTCCATGCTGTTCACCGAACAGGATTTCCTTTCCCGTTTCGACGCCGCCGCCAAGGCCGGTTTCAGTGGCGTGGAATACCTGTTCCCGTACGACTTCAGCTCCGCCGAAATCAAGGCAAGACTCGAGGCCAACGGTCTGACCCAAGTGCTGTTCAACCTGCCGGCCGGTGACTGGGCCAAGGGCGAGCGCGGTATCGCCTGCCTGCCGGATCGGGTCGAAGAATTCCGCGCCGGGGTCGATCTGGCGATTGCCTACGCACAAGTGCTGGGCAACACCCAGGTCAACTGCCTGGCCGGCATTCGTCCGCAAGGCGTTGACGATGCCACGGTGGAAAAAACCTTCGTCGCCAACCTCAAATACGCCGCCGACAAGCTGCAAGCGGCGGGCATCAAACTGGTGATGGAAGCGATCAATACCCGCGACATTCCCGGTTTCTACCTGAACAACACGGCGCAAGCCCTGTCGATTCGCGAGCAGGTCGGCAGCGCCAATCTGTTCCTGCAATACGACATCTATCACATGCAGATCATGGAAGGCGATCTGGCCCGCACCCTGCAATCGCACCTGGGCGCGATCAACCATGTGCAACTGGCGGACAACCCGGGGCGCAACGAGCCGGGCACCGGTGAAATCAACTACCACTTCCTGTTCGAACACCTCGACCGCATCGGTTATCAGGGTTGGGTCGGCTGTGAATACAAGCCGTTGACCACCACCGAAGCGGGCCTCGGCTGGCTGAAAACCCACAACGCAATCTGAGAACACAGCAAATCCTCTGTAGGAGTGAGCCTGCTCGCGATGAGGCCGGCACATTCAATATCCATCTCGCCTGACAAACCGCTATCGCGAGCAGGCTCACTCCTACAGAAATGCAGCTCCCCTATTTGCTTGCGCACGACAAAAACAAGAGGATTTTCTCATGGCTAAAATCGGATTCATCGGCACCGGCATCATGGGCCACCCAATGGCGGCGAACCTGCAGAAAGCCGGTCACAGCCTGTTCCTGTCGCAACACCACGACGCGGCCCCGGCCGATCTGGTCGCCGCTGGCGCCGTTGCCCTTGCGAACCCGCGCGAAGTGGCGCAGGAAGCCGAATTCATCATCGTCATGGTCCCGGATACCCCGCAGGTCGATGACGTGCTGTTCCGCGCCGACGGCGTTGCCGCCGGCATCGGCAAGGGCAAAGTGGTCATCGACATGAGCTCGATCTCG
Organism: Pseudomonas moraviensis; assembly: GCF_900105805.1. NCBI lineage: Bacteria > Pseudomonadati > Pseudomonadota > Gammaproteobacteria > Pseudomonadales > Pseudomonadaceae > Pseudomonas > Pseudomonas moraviensis. Next base: position 3,055,702 of record NZ_LT629788.1, read on the forward strand.
CCGACCGCCACCAAAGCCTTCGCGGCGAAAATCAACGAGAAAGGCGCGCAATACCTCGACGCTCCCGTGTCAGGCGGTGAAGTCGGTGCCAAAGCCGCGACCCTGAGCATCATGGTCGGTGGCGACGCCGATGCCTTCGAACGCGCCCTGCCGCTGTTCCAGGCCATGGGCAAAAATATCACCCTGGTCGGTGGCAATGGCGACGGCCAGACCGCCAAGGTCGCCAACCAGATCATCGTTGCCCTGAACATCCAGGCCGTTGCCGAAGCGCTGCTGTTCGCCTCGAAAAACGGTGCCGATCCCGCCAAGGTGCGTGAAGCCCTGATGGGTGGTTTCGCCTCTTCGAAGATTCTCGAAGTGCACGGCGAGCGCATGATCAAAGGCACCTTCGACCCGGGCTTCCGCATCAGCCTGCACCAGAAGGACCTGAACCTGGCCCTGCAAGGCGCCAAGGAGCTGAACATCAACCTGCCGAACACCGCCAACGCCCAGCAAGTGTTCAGCACCTGCGCGGCCATCGGTGGCAGCAATTGGGATCACTCGGCGCTGATCAAGGGCCTTGAGCACATGGCCAATTTCTCGATCCGCGACAATAAATAAAGCCTGCACAAAACCCTGTGGGAGCGAGCCTGCTCGCGAAAGCGGCTTCACATTCAACAACCATGTTGGCTGACATACCGCGTTCGCGAGCAGGCTCGCTCCCACAAGGGATCTGAGTCGCCCATTCGAATAACAAGAATTCCGGGAGCCCGCCATGTCGGTCGATCCGCAACAACTGCTGCGCGAGCTGTTTGCCACAGCCATCGACGCGGCGCATCCGAACCAAGTCCTCGAAGCCCATCTGCCTGCCGATCGCAGCGGTCGAGTCATCGTCATCGGCGCCGGCAAAGCCGCTGCCGCCATGGCGCAAGTGGTCGAGCGTTGCTGGGAGGGTGAAGTCACCGGCCTGGTGGTCACCCGCTACGGTCACGGCGCTCCGTGCGAAAAAATCGAAGTGGTCGAGGCCGCGCACCCGGTGCCGGACGCCGCCGGTCTGGCCGTGGCCAAACGCGTACTCGAACTGGTCAGCAACCTCAGCGAAGACGATCGCGTCATCTTCCTGCTCTCCGGTGGTGGCTCTGCCCTGCTCGCCCTGCCGGCCGAAGGCATCACCCTCGCTGACAAACAAGCGATCAACAAAGCCTTGCTGAAATCCGGCGCGACCATCGGCGAGATGAACTGCGTGCGCAAGCACCTCTCGGCGATCAAGGGCGGCCGCCTCGGCAAGGCCTGCTGGCCGGCGACTGTCTACACCTATGCGATTTCCGACGTACCGGGCGACCTCGCCACGGTCATCGCCTCCGGCCCGACCGTGGCCGACCCGAGCACCTCCGCCGAAGCATTGGCGATCATCAAGCGCTACGGCATCGACATCCCCGCCTCTGTGCGCACTTGGCTGCAGAGTCCGGAATCGGAAACCGTAAAACCCGGCGACCCGAGTCTGGCGCGCAGCCATTTCCAATTGATCGCCCGGCCGCAGCAATCATTGGATGCGGCGGCGGTGAAGTGCCGTCAGGCCGGTTTCAGCACATTGATTCTCGGCGACCTCGAAGGCGAGTCCCGCGAAGTGGCGAAAGTCCACGCTGGCATCGCCCGGCAGATCATCCACCACGGCCAGCCGCTGGCGGCACCTTGCGTGATTCTCTCCGGCGGTGAAACCACGGTCACCGTGCGCGGCAACGGCCGGGGCGGACGTAACGCTGAATTCCTGCTCAGCCTCACCGACAGCCTCAAGGGCCAGCCCGGCGTCTACGCGCTGGCCGGCGACACCGATGGCATCGACGGTTCGGAAGACAACGCCGGCGCGATCATGACCCCGGACAGCTACGCCCGCGCCGCCGCCCTCGGTCTGAGCGCCAGCGACGAGCTGGATAACAACAACGGCTATGGCTACTTCCAGGCGCTCGATGCGCTGATCGTCACCGAGCCGACCCGCACCAACGTCAACGACTTCCGCGCCATTCTGATCCTTGAGAACTGCAAATCATGACGCCTGATAAAAAGGTCAAAATCCTCGCCACCCTCGGCCCTGCGGTCGATGGCATTGACGACATTCGCGAGCTGGTCGAGGCCGGGGTCAACATCTTCCGCCTGAACTTCAGTCACGGCGATCATGCCGACCACGCCAAGCGCTATCAATGGATCCGCGAAGTCGAGCGCCAGCTCAACTACCCGCTGGGCATTCTGATGGATCTGCAGGGGCCGAAACTGCGCGTCGGCAAGTTCGCCGACGGCAAGGTGCAGTTGCATCGCGGTCAGGCGTTCCGTCTCGATCTCGATGCGACACCGGGCGATGAACGCCGGGTCAACCTGCCGCATCCAGAGATCATTGCTGCGCTGGAAGCCGGCATGGACCTGCTGCTCGACGACGGCAAACTGCGCCTGCGTGTGGTCACCAAGTACGCCGATGCAATCGACACCACGGTGCTCAACGGCGGCGAATTGTCTGATCGCAAAGGCGTGAATGTGCCGCAAGCGGTGCTCGACCTCAGCCCGCTGACCGCCAAGGATCGCCGCGACCTGAGCTTCGGTCTGGAGCTGGGCGTGGACTGGGTTGCGCTGTCGTTCGTGCAGCGTCCGCAAGACATCGTCGAAGCCCGCGCATTGATCGGCGACAAGGCGTTTCTGATGGCAAAAATCGAGAAGCCTTCGGCGGTCGAGCAATTGCGTGAAATCGCTGAGCTGAGCGACGCGATCATGGTCGCGCGCGGGGATCTTGGCGTGGAAGTGCCGGCGGAAAGCGTGCCGCAGATTCAGAAAAACATCATCACCACCTGCCGCGCACTGGGTAAACCGGTGGTGGTGGCGACGCAGATGCTCGAGTCGATGCGCTTCTCCCCTGCCCCAACCCGTGCCGAGGTGACTGACGTCGCCAACGCCGTGGCCGAAGGCGCCGATGCAGTGATGCTCTCAGCGGAAACCGCCTCTGGCGAGTACCCGCTGGAAGCCGTGCAGATGATGAGCAAGATCATCCGTCAGGTGGAAAACGGCCCGGATTATCAGACCCAGCTCGACGTCAGCCGACCGAAAGCCGAGGCGACCGTTTCCGATGCGATCAGCTGCGCGATCCGCCGTATCAGCAACGTGCTGCCGGTGGCGGTGCTGGTCAATTACAGCGAGTCGGGCGCCTCGACGCTGCGTGCATCGCGGGAGAGGCCGAAAGCACCGATCCTCAATCTGACGCCCAACCTGCAAACCGCGCGGCGCTTGAGCGTGGCCTGGGGCATTCATTCGGTGGTCAACGATCGCCTGCGTCAGGTCGACGAAGTCTGCTCGACCGCGCTGGAGATTGCTCAGGCGCAAGGCATGGCCGAGCGTGGCGACACATTGCTGATCACCGCCGGCGTGCCGTTCGGCCAGCCGGGCTCGACCAATTCGCTGCGCATCGAGACGTTGATTTAGCGCTTGTACCGGCCTCTTCGCGAGCAGGCTCGCTCCCACATTGGTTCTGCGTCGATCACAGAACCGAGACTGGACGCAGATCCATGTGGGAGCGAGCCTGCTCGCGAAGCAGGCGCCTCGGTTTTCCCTGACTTTCAGAACTGCCATGCCTGCCAATCACTTCAACACCCACTGCCCCGACTGGGCCGAGGCTTTGCTCAACGGTTTCAGTCAGATTTTCTTCCAGCGCCATCCGCTGTGCGGCCTGCTGTGTCTGTTGGCAATTCTGCTGACGGCGCCGGTGCTGTTTGCCGGGGCGTTGCTCGGTGGCGTCGCCGGTCTGCTCACCGCGCAGCGGCGCAACTACGCCAAGCCTGATCGCCAGGCCGGGCTGTTCAGCTACAACGGCGTATTGCTCGGTCTGCTGTTGAGCCTGTATTTCCCCTGGTCGCCGCTGCTACCGCCGCTGATTCTCGCGGCCGGCGGCTTGAGCGCGATGCTCACTCAGCAATGGCTCAAACATGTGTATCGCAGCCGTTCCATACCGGCGTACACCTCGCCGTTCGTGGCGATAGGTTGGGTGCTGCTGGTGTTCGCCGAACCGTCCGCGCCGGCGGCGTTGATCGATCTGAACACGGCGAATGTGCTGGCCGCTGAACTGCGCGGATTCGGCCAGGTGATGTTCCTCGACCATCCATTGGCCGGGGCATTGATCGCCAGTGGTTTGCTGCTCGCCGATCGTCGCGCTTTCTGCTGGGCGCTGCTGGCTTCGGCGATCGGCCTCGGCTCCAGTCTGCTGCACCACGAGACATCCGCCGCGCTGCTCGGCCTCGGTGGCTACAACGCCGTGCTTGCCGCCCTCGCCTTCAGCGCCCAACGGCAACATCCGTGGCTGCCGCTGCTGGGAGTTGTCCTGGCGCTGTTGGTGACGCCGCTGTTTGCTGCTGCGGGACTGGCGACGCTGACCGCGCCGTTCATCCTCGCCTGCTGGCTGATTCGCGCCGGCATCCAGATGCTGGGCAAAGCGTCGCTTGCGCATGAGTCTTGCGCTCACGAGGACAATCACCCTAGGCTGCGCTGATCTTCGATTCAGGCGTTATCCATGGACAGCAGCAACAATTGGCGCGAACGGCTCTACGTCATGATTTTCCAGAGCGACACCCCGGCCGGGCGTCGCTTCGACGGCATCCTGCTGTTGATCATCCTCGCCAGTCTGGTGATCGTGATGCTCGACAGTATCGACAGCATTCACCGCAATTACGCCGACGTACTGGCCTATATAGAGTGGGGCTTCACGGCGATCTTCCTCGGTGAGTACATCCTGCGGCTGTACTGCTCGCCCAAGCCGCTGCGCTATGCCTTCAGCTTTTATGGCCTGGTGGATCTGCTGGCGATCGTCCCGGGCATCCTCGCGCTGTATTACAGCGATGCGCAGTACCTGCTGATTATCCGGATTATCCGGATGCTGCGGATTTTTCGCGTGCTCAAACTCAGCCCCTATCTCAAGCAGGCCAACTACCTGATGTCGGCGCTGCGCGGCAGCAAGCAGAAAATCGTCGTGTTTCTGGTCAGCGTGTGCACGCTGGTGACAGTGTTCGGCACGCTGATGTACGTGATCGAGGGCCCGGAACATGGCTTCACCAGCATTCCCAAGGGCATTTATTGGGCGATCGTCACCCTGACCACCGTAGGTTTCGGTGACATCGTGCCGAAGACGCCGCTGGGCCAGGTGATTTCCTCGCTGGTGATGATCACCGGTTATTCGATCATCGCTGTGCCCACGGGGATTTTCACCGCTGAGCTGGCCAATGCCATGCGCGGCGAGCAGCTGCAACATGACTGCCCGGGGTGTCAGAAAAAGACCCACGAGCAGAGCGCGGCGTTCTGTTCGCGCTGCGGCAGTCAGCTGTTCAAGAAAGTGGAATAAGCACAGAGCTTTTTAATCTTTAAGCGCCTATGCGTGGCCCGTTATAGTCGCTGGCAATTGAACATCACCCCTTGTACGAGCTGCCGGAGGCTGCGATCTTTTTGACTTTGTTTTCAAGATCAAAAGATCGCAGCCTTCGGCAGCTCCTACATCGATAACCAACAAGGAATGCGCAGTGAAAAAACTCTTTGGCGCCTCACTTCTCGCCGCCGGCCTGGCCTTGGCCAACATTGCCCAGGCAGCACCGACGCTGCTTAACGTTTCCTATGACGTGATGCGCGATTTCTACAAGGACTACAACACTGCGTTCCAGAAACACTGGCAAGCCGAGCACAAGGAAAACATCACCGTACAGATGTCCTTCGGCGGCTCGAGCAAGCAGGCACGCTCGGTGATCGATGGCCTGCCGGCTGACGTCATCACCATGAACATGGCCACCGACATCAACGCCCTCGCCGACAACGGCAAACTGGTGCCGGACAACTGGGTCACGCGCCTGCCGAACAACAGCGCGCCGTTCACATCAGCCACGGTGTTCATCGTTCGCAAGGGCAACCCGAAAGCGTTGAAAGACTGGCCGGACCTGCTCAAGGATGGCGTGCAAGTGATCGTGCCCAACCCGAAAACCTCGGGTAACGGCCGTTACACCTACCTGTCGGCCTGGGGTTATGTGCTGAAGAATGGCGGTGACGAGAACAAGGCCAAGGACTTCGTTGGCAAGCTGTTCAAGCAGGCGCCAGTGTTGGATACAGGTGGCCGCGCCGCTACCACCACGTTCATGACCAACCAGATCGGCGACGTGCTGGTGACCTTCGAAAACGAAGCGGAAATGATCGCCCGCGAATTCGGTCGCGATCAGTTCGAAGTGATCTACCCAAGCGTCTCCGCCGAAGCCGAGCCACCGGTGTCCGTGGTCGATAAAGTCGTCGACAAGAAAGGCTCGCGCGCTGCGGCGGATGAGTATCTGAAGTACCTGTGGTCGCCGGAAGGTCAGGAAATTGCGGCGGCCAACTACCTGCGCCCACGTGACCCGGCGGTGCTGGCGAAGTACACCGATCGCTTCCCGAAAGTCGATTTCCTTTCGGTGGAGAAGACTTTTGGTGACTGGCGCACGGTGCAGAAAACCCACTTCAATGATGGTGGGGTGTTTGATCAGATTTATAGCGGGCAGTAAGGCTTGATCTGAAAAATCAAAAGGCGACCCACCAAGGTCGCCTTTTTGTTGAGCCAGAAGCCCCTCACCCCAGCCCTCTCCCAAAGGGAGAGGGAGCCGACCGAGCCGTCTCGCGTCAAACATCGACCTGAAGGACCGAGTGGATTATGGTTTGGAACGATCATGGATTCACTGTCGCACCTTCAGGTCGGCGCATATCCCAAGCATCCCCCAATCAGTTCCCTCTCCCTCCGGGAGAGGGCTAGGGTGAGGGGCTTTTGTTGAATGAACAAACACATCCAGCCTTCCCCCGTAACCATCCAGAAGTCATTACACAACGTAATAACAGTTATCATCCGAAAACGTCTTCTGCCCGTCCAGTTTGTCCATTAGCCTCTCCGCTTTCCTGTGCCCGACCCGAGATCCCCTATGACCACCACTCCTCACGCAATGACCCGAGGCATGGTCCTGCTGTTCGCGTTCTGCTGCGGCGCCATCGTTGCCAACATCTACTACGCACAGCCGATCATCGGCCTGATCGCGCCGGACATCGGCCTCTCCGACACCATGGCCAGTTTCATCGTCTCGCTGACCCAGATCGGTTACGCGCTGGGCCTGTTCTTTCTTGTGCCGCTGGGCGATCTGCTGGAAAACCGGCGGCTGATGATCATCACCACGCTGGTGGCGATCGCCAGTCTGCTGGGCGCGGCGTTTACCGAGCAGCCCAACGTGTTTCTGCTGATCTCGCTGCTGGTCGGCTTCAGCTCGGTGTCGGTGCAGATCCTGATTCCGCTGGCCGCGCATCTGGCGCCGGAAGAATCCCGTGGCCGCGTGGTCGGCGGCATCATGGGCGGTCTGCTGCTGGGTATTCTGCTGGCGCGACCGGTGTCGAGCGTGGTCGCCGACCACCTCGGCTGGCGTGCCATGTTCATGATCGCCGCAGCGTTGATGGCGGCAATCAGCGTGGTGCTGGCACTGACCGTACCCAAGCGCCAGCCCGATCACAGCGCCACCTATGGCCAATTGATCGGCTCGCTGTGGACACTGCTGCGCCAACAACCCGTGCTGCGTCAGCGGGCGTTTTATCAGGGCTGCATGTTTGCCACGTTCAGCCTGTTCTGGACCGCCGTGCCGCTGGAACTGGCGCGCAACCATGGCCTGTCGCAAAGCGAAATCGCTATATTCGCCCTGGTCGGCGCCATCGGTGCCATTGCCGCACCGATCAGCGGCCGCCTCGCCGATGCCGGGCACACACGCATCGCCTCGCTGCTGGCCATGCTCTTCGCCAGCCTGAGCTTCCTGCCCGCCTTCATCCACCCGGTCTACAGCGTCATCGGCCTGGCCGTGACCGGCGTGGTCCTCGACTTCTGCGTGCAGATGAACATGGTCCTCGGCCAACGCGCGGTGTACTCGCTGGACGCAAAAAGCCGTGGTCGACTGAACGCGCTGTACATGACCAGCATCTTCATCGGCGGCGCCTTCGGCTCGTCGGTAGCCAGCGCGGTGTACGAGCATGGCGGCTGGTTGTGGATCGTGATTGTCGGCAGCGTGTTCCCGTTGTTGGCGTTGTTGCGGTTTTTGAGTGCATCGCAAAACGCCTCTCTGGCGCAACGCAAAGTCGCGTCCTGAAACGTTGTTACAGTGGGAGCGAGCCTGCTCGCGAAGGCGGTGTGTCTGCCGCAAATCAGTGCCTGACCTGACGCCTTCGCGAGCAGGCTCGCTCCCACAATTGCGTAGACCCTCAATACCGCACCAGTTTCTCCATCGCCGCATCCGCCAGAAACGAGGAGCGGCTTTTGACGTTATGCTCGCGCACATAGCGATCAATACGCTGAATCACATAGCCAGGCAGCGTAACGTTGACCTTCTCGGTCTTGCCCAGATACGGCGAGATATCCAGCTCCAGCATGCCCCAGCCCATCCCGGCAAAATCCGGATGGCTGCGATGCGCCGCTGCCGAAGTCGGCATCGGAATCGCCTGCCCGGCCGCCGCGATCTCCTGCAGCATGAGATGCGCGACTTCCACGGCCGCGTTGTAAGCCTCTTCGAAGCTGTCCCCGGCCGTGACTGCGCCGGGAATATCGGGGATTTGAATACCGATGGCAGTGTTCTCGTCACCCCACTCGATGCAGATGGGATATTGCATTACGGATCTCCTTCAATAGCCTGCTCTGCACCAACCGCCTCCTTGGCCTGGCCAACTAAAAATAACTCTAGAGTTATCTTTACTCAAGCACAGAATGGGACGGGGTGATGGTTGGTTGTTTTGCAAAGTATTCCTGACGCCAGTTTCGTTTATTGCGATTTTCGTTTAATTCGAATAACGTTCGCGCATCGTTTCTAGAATGTTGGAACAGTCTTATGCCCACTCCAATTCCTTCCACTACAAATTTGCCAGTTGAACGCGAAGTCAAAGCCGCGATTGAAGGCCAGCGCACCCTCACCGCTTTCCTCGCCACAGGTTTCGATACCCAGCGAATCCAGATTTTTGATGAGCAGAATGAAGCCCACAGCGTCGAGCTGCCAACGTCGGCATTGCGCTTGCTGAGCGATATCCTCGCAGCGCTGGCGGAGGGCAACGCTGTGAAGGTCGTGCCGATCCATGCCGAGCTGACCACTCAAGAAGCTGCCGATCTGCTCAACGTCTCACGTCCGCACATGATCAAACTGCTGGAGAGCGGTGAGATTTCCTACCACAAAACAGGCAAGCACCGACGTGTGCGTTTTGCCGATCTGATGGAATATAAAACCCGGCGAGACACCGCCAGCGAGCAGGCAATGACGCTTCTCGCGGAGCAGGCACAGGCGCTAAGGACAGGATACGAGTGAGGCATTCCTCTTTCACTGCTGTATACGATGCATGCGTCTTATATCCGGCCCCTTTGAGAGACTTCCTTATGTGGCTCGCGTTGTCTGGGCTGTATCGAGCTCGCTGGACTCAGGAAATACACCACGAATGGAAGCGTAACTTATTGAAGAACAGGTCCGACCTGACCCTCGAACAACTCGATCGCACATCGCAATTGATGGACCTGGCCATTCCAGATGCGTGTATCGATGGCTATGAAGACTTGGTGTCAGGCCTGACGCTGCCTGATGAGAACGACCGCCATGTTCTGGCGGCCGCTATCCGATGCGGTGCCGATGTAATAGTGACGTTCAACCTGAAAGATTTCCCCTCCTGTCACCTCGCGCCATATGGCATCGAAGCTCAACACCCGGATGAGTTTGTGGAAAACCTTTTTCATCTTGATTCGGCTGCCGTCGTCGCTGCGGCTCAAAGCCAGCGACGGCAATTGAAAACGCCCACTGTGGAGGTGGACAAATATCTTGGCTTTCTCCAGCGGCAAGGCTTGGTCGAATCGGTAAAGGCGTTAGGTAACTATCGAGCGATTCTCTGAGAATCAGACGCAAAAAAACGGCGATCCCAAGATCGCCGTTTCTCTTACTGCCCGAACTGCTTGCCCAACCCCGGCGGTACGCCGTGGATGTTGGTGTCTTCCCACGGGCCGTTGGGGCTGACCGAGCGGCTCCAGCCGTTGTTCCAGCGGTAGTAGGTGCGCTGGCGGTAGAAGGTGTTGGTCTGGTCGTCGAGGACGTAGACGCCGAGTTTCTGGTCCCAGTGGCTGTTGCCGCCCGGTGGCGGGGCGAAGCTGGCGGAGGTGCGTGGCACCGGCTTGGCGGGTTTGGCCGGGATGGTTTTGCCGGGGGTCGGCGAGGTCGACGGGGTCGGGCTCGGTTGCGACGGCGGAATCGGCGGCAGGCTGGTGGTCGGTTCCGGGCGTTGTACCGCACATGCACTCAAGCCCAGGGCCAGTGTGAGGACTGTGATGCGGGCGATGGTGTGCATGGCGGTGCTTTCCTGTTGGGTCCGGTTACTGGTCCGGGCTGTCGATGGTCAGTTTTTGTGGCGCAGTGGTGCTGCTGGCCAAGGGGCCGCTGCGACCGATCCATTCCCCGGCAGTCGGTTGACCGGCCCGAGAGATGCGCGCAACCAGTTGGACTTCAGGGAAGTTGGACAGTTTCAACTGCGGCATCATTGCATCGGCGTCGCCCAGTTCGACGGTCACTGGCAGGTCGGCGACGGTCAGGCGTTTGGCCGCCAGCGGCGCCGGTGGGCCAGAAGTGGCGCGGGCGAAGATGAACACGCTGTCGCCCGGTTGCACCTTGCCTTTGAGTTCGCTCGCGAGATCAACGCTGACTTTCAGCAACGCAGCTTTCGGCGCCGGTGCCTCGGCAACCTGACCACCGCTGGCCTTCAGGCGTTCGGCGGCACGCTCGATGCCGCCTTGCAGCGCAGCGCGCGAGTTGTCTTCCGGCGGCAGTTGCGCGAGCAGGCGATTCCAGTAGTCGATTGCTTCTTGATACCGCTCGCCTTCGAACGCGGCGATACCGAGCAGGCCGAGGCTGGTGACTTCTTTCGGGTCGGCCTTCAGCGCTTCGTCGGTCAGTGCCTGAATCTTCTCTGACCATTTCTTACCGTCGGCGAAATACTGCGCCTGCGCCCACTGGCCAAGCAGTTCCGGCTGGCGACCGGCGAGGTTGGCGGCGCGCTCGAACATCTTCGCCGCATCCGCCGGGCGGTCTTGAGCCATGTAGGTACGGCCGAGGAAATACAGACCTTCGGCGGAATCCGGTTGTGCGGCGACCGCACGCTCCAGACGCTGGGTCATCTCTTCCATCGACTGTGGTGCCTGGGCGAATTCGCGGGTCAGTTCGACTTTGTCGGCGGCGCCGAAATGCAGGTACAGACCAAGGCCCAGCACCGGCACCAACACGGCGGCCAGCAGCGGCAACGGCTTGCCAAGGCGCGAGACACGCGGTGCGGTGACGCCTTCGGTGTCGGCGAGCAATTCACGTGCAGCTTCCGCGCGGCCACTGTCCAGTTGCGCGGCATCGAGCACGCCTTCGGCCTGCTGCGCTTGCAGTTCGGCAACCCGCTCCTGATACAGCGCGACGTTCAGCGCGGTGCGATCTTCTTCACGCTGAGCGCGGCGTTCGCGCAGCACCGGGATCAGCAGAAAACTCAGGGCGACCAGAAGCAACAGCCCTGCGGCGAGCCAGAAATCAATCATTCTTGGTTTTTATCCAACAGTTGGTCGAGGCGCTGACGTTCTTCGGCAGACAGCGATGACGGGGTTTCGGCACGTTGCCCGCGACGCCTGCGCACGATCAGCACGATCACTACGAAACCGCCGAGCAGCAGACCGGCCGGGCCGAACCACAACAGCACGGTCTTCGCATTGAGCGCCGGTTTGTAGCGGACGAAATCACCATAGCGATCGACCATGAAGTCGATGATCTGCTGATTATCCTTGCCCTCGCCGAGCATGCGGAAAATCTCTTTGCGCAGGTCGGCGGCGATCGGCGCGTTGGAGTCGGCGATATCCTGGTTCTGGCACTTGGGGCAGCGCAGTTCCTTGGTCAGTTCGCGGAAACGCTCGCGGTCGCCCTCGTTGGCGAACTCGTAGGTGTCGATGGCCGCTTGGGCGACACCGGCCAGGCTCAAGCCCAACAGCACTGCTGCGAGAAAACGCTTCATGGCGTGGCCTCATCGACCAGCGCCTGATACTTGGCCGCGAGTTTCTCGCGCCAGACCTGCTCGTCGATCACCCCGACGAACTTGTCGCGGATGACGCCTTTGGCATCGATGAAGAAGGTTTCCGGCGCGCCGTAGACACCGAGGTTGAGGCCCAGCGAGCCTTCGTCATCACGAATATCCAGCGCGTACGGATTGTGGAACTCGGCCAGCCATTTCAAGGCATCGGCGTTGGTGTCCTTGTAGTTGATGCCGTAGATCACCACGCCGCGCTCGGCGAGTTTGTTCAGCACCGGATGCTCGACCCGGCAGGAAATGCACCAGGTGCCCCAGACATTGACCAGCGCCGGTTTGCCGAGGATGTCGGCCTTCGTCAGTGTCTTGTCACCCTGCACGCTCGGCAGGGAAAACTCCGGGAACGGCTTGTTGATCATCGCCGACGGCAACTCCGCCGGATCGAGATACAGGCCACGATAAAGAAACACCGCCACCAGCAGAAAAATCGCCAGCGGCAATAACATCAACCAACGCCTCATGCCGCCGCTCCCGTCATGCCCAGCGCTTCGCGCACTTTGCTTTTCACCTTGACCCGATAACGCCGATCCAGCGCCGCCAGCAAACCACCCAATCCGGTGAGCAAGCCGCCGAACCAGATCCAGCGCACGAACGGTTTGACGTGTACGCGCACGGCCCAGGCGCCGTTATCCAGCGGCTCGCCGAGGGCGACGTAGAGATCGCGGGTGAAACCGGCATCGATGCCAGCTTCGGTCATCACCGAATTCTGCACCGTGTACAGACGTTTTTCCGGATGCAGCACGCTGATTTCCTGGCCGTCGCGAATGACGCGGATGGTGCCTTTGTCCGAGGTAAAGTTCGGCCCCTCGAAATGTTTGGCGCCTTCGAAGACGAACTGATAGCCGGCCAGGTCCATCGCCTCGCCCGGCGCCAGGCGCAGGTCACGCTCGGCACTGTTCTGGCTCGACAACACCACACCCAGCGCGCACACAGCGATGCCGAGGTGGGCGATCTGCATGCCCCAATAGCTGCGGGTCAGCGTCGGCAAGCCTTTGATCAGGCCTTTGTGGCGGGTCTTGTCGAGCAGATCGCGCACGCCGGCAAGCAGCACCCACGCGGCCAGCAGGAACGTCGCGATCACCGCCCAGTTGAAGTCGCCATAGGCCACGCCGGCCACCACGGCCAGTGCGACGCTGCCGAGCAGCACCGGGGTGAGCATGCTCGCCAGCCATTTCACCGGCGTGTCCTTCCAGCGCACGATCACACCGACCGCCATGACCAGCATCAGCAACGCCATCAACGGAATGAACAGCGCATTGAAATACGGTGGGCCGACCGACAGCTTGGCACCGCTGATGGCATCGAGAATCAGCGGATACAAGGTGCCGAGGAGGATCATCGACGCCGCGACGACCAACACCAGATTGTTGCCCAGCAGCAAGGTTTCACGTGACCACAGATTGAAGCCGACCTGACTTTTCACCACTGGCGCGCGCAGGGCGAAAAGGGTCAGCGAACCGCCCACCACGAACAGCAGGAAAATCAGAATGAACACGCCGCGCTCTGGGTCCGAGGCAAACGCGTGCACCGAGGTCAGCACGCCCGAGCGGACGAGGAAGGTGCCGAGCAGGCTCAACGAGAACGCGGCAATCGCCAGCAACACCGTCCAGCTCTTGAACACGCCGCGTTTTTCGGTGACCGCCAGCGAGTGGATCAACGCAGTGCCGACCAGCCATGGCATGAACGAGGCGTTTTCCACCGGGTCCCAGAACCACCAGCCGCCCCAGCCGAGTTCGTAATACGCCCACCACGAACCGAGGGTGATGCCGATGCCGAGGAACGCCCAGGCGACGATGGTCCATGGCCGCGACCAACGCGCCCAAGCCGCGTCGAGACGACCGCCGAGCAGCGCGGCGATGGCGAATGCGAAGGCCACGGAGAAACCGACATAACCCATGTACAACATCGGCGGATGCACGATCAAACCGATGTCCTGCAGCAACGGATTGAGGTCGCGGCCATCGGCGGGAATCTGCGGCAGGATCCGCGAGAACGGGTTCGAGGTAAGAATCAGGAACAGCAGGAAACCGGTGCTGATCATGCCCATCACCGCCAGCACGCGAGCGAGCATGACTTGCGGCAACTGCCGGGAAAACACCGACACGGCGAACGTCCAGCCGCCGAGGATCAGTGCCCACAGCAGCAGCGAGCCTTCGTGGGCGCCCCACACCGCGCTGAATTTGTAGTACCACGGCAGCGCGCTGTTGGAGTTCATCGCCACATAGCCGACGGAGAAATCGTCGGTCATGAACGCGTAGGTCAGGCAGCCAAAGGCAAACAGCAGAAAGGCAAACTGACCCCACGCTGCCGGTTGCGCCAGGCTCATCCACAAACGGTCGCCGCGCCAAGCGCCGAGCATCGGCACCACCGCTTGGACCAGCGCAAAACACAGGGCGAGAATCATCGCCAGATGGCCCAGCTCAGGAATAAACAGTGCGGCTGCCATCGATCAACCCTCCTTCACAGGCGTTGGCGCGGATTGACCGCTATCCTTTAGCGCTTTGGTCACTTCCGGCGGCATGTACTTCTCATCGTGCTTGGCCAGCACTTCATCGGCCACCACCACGCCGTCGGCGTTGAGCTTGCCGAGGGCGACGATACCCTGCCCTTCGCGGAACAGATCCGGGAGGATGCCGCGATAAGCGATGGTCACGGACTTGTTGAAATCGGTGACGACGAACTTGACGTTCAGCGAATCCTTGGATCGTTGCAGCGAACCGGCCTCGACCATGCCGCCGGCGCGGATGCGCGTGTCCTGCGGCGCTTCACCGTTGGCGATCTGCGTCGGCGTGTAAAACAGATTGATGTTTTCCTGCAGCGCGCTCAGGGCCAGGCCGACAGCGGCGCCGACCCCGACCAGGATGGCCAGAATGATGATCAGACGTTTTTTGCGCAGCGCATTCACTGGCCGTTCTCCCGGCGCAGACGACGCGCCTCTTGTTGCAGATAACGCTTGCGCGCCGCAATCGGCGCCACCACGTTGAGGGCCAGCACCGCCAGACAGATGCCGTAGGCCGACCAGACATACAGGCCGTGATGGCCCATGGCGAGGAAGTCGCCGAATGAAGCAAAACTCATCGTGCCGCCTCCAGACTCTGCTGCACTTCGGTTTTCACCCAACTGGCGCGGGCTTCGCGCTTGAGCACTTCAAGGCGCATGCGCAGCAACAGCACAGCGCCGAAGAAGCAGTAGAAGCCCAGCACCGTCAGCAGCAGCGGCAGCCACATTTCCGCCGGCATCGCCGGCTTTTCCGTGAGGGTAAACGTCGCGCCCTGGTGCAGGGTGTTCCACCACTCCACCGAGTATTTGATGATCGGAATGTTGATCACCCCAACGATCGCCAGCACCGCGCAGGCCTTGGCGGCGCTGTCGCGGTTGCTGATGGCATTGCCCAGCGCGATCACGCCGAAATACAGAAACAGCAGAATCAACATCGAGGTCAGGCGCGCGTCCCAGACCCACCACGAGCCCCAGGTCGGCTTGCCCCAGATCGCCCCGGTGACCAGCGCCACGGCAGTCATCCAAGCACCGATCGGTGCAGCACATTGCAGAGCGACGTCGGCCAGTTTCATCTTCCACACCAGCCCGACCACGCCGCACACCGCGAGCATCACGTAGATCGACTGGGCGAGCATCGCGGCAGGCACGTGAATGTAGATGATGCGGAAGCTGTTGCCTTGCTGATAATCCGGCGGCGCGAACGCCAGCCCCCAGACCACACCAACGCCAATCAGCAGCAACGCTGCGATGCTCAAACACGGCAGGAACTTGCCGCTGATGCCGTAGAACCACTTGGGCGAGCCGAGCTTGTGAAACCAGGTCCAGTTCATACTGTTTCCATCACGGTTGCCGCTCATCATCGCGAGCTGGCAGAGGGTCATGCCTTTCTTCTGGAAGAAGTGGTCAATTTTTGACCAGGCCTCATTATTATTCGCCGACGCTGATCTTCAGGCCAGCGGCTATTGCAAAGGGTGTCAGGGTGATCGCCAGCGCTGTGAGGCTGGCCATCCACAACAGGTATCCGGTCGCCGGCATGCCTTGCAGCGCGGCCTGCAACGCGCCGCTGCCAAGGATCAACACCGGGATGTACAACGGCAGAATCAGCAGCGCCAGCAACAGACCGCCGCGCTTGAGGCCGACCGTCAGCGCCGCGCCGACTGCGCCGAGCAGGCTCAGCACCGGCGTGCCCAGCAGCAACGACAGCAGCAGCACCGGCAGACAGGCGGCCGGCAAACCGAGCATCAACGCCAGCAATGGCGACAGCAGGACCAGTGCCAGACCGGAGAACAGCCAGTGTGCCAGTACCTTGGCCAGGACCAATAGCGGCAGCGGGTGCGACGAAAGGACCCACTGCTCCAGCGAACCATCTTCGAAATCACTGCGAAACAATCCGTCCAGCGACAGAAGGACAGACAACAACGCCGCCACCCAGACTAACCCCGGGGACAGGTTTTGCAAGACTTGAGTTTCCGGGCCGACGGCCAGCGGGAACAGTGCAATGACGATGGCGAAGAAAATCAGCGGGTTGGCCAGCTCCGCCGGGCGGCGGAACAGCAGGCGCGATTCGCGGGCAAGCAGCAGGCCGAAGACACTCATACCGCCCATTTCCCCAGATCGATGTCGCGATAACCGGCCGGCATGCGGCTCAGCGTATGGTGCGTGGTCAGGACCACGAGACCGCCGCGCTCGCAATGCCCGGCCAGATGTTCTTCCAGTTGCGCGACGCCCTGCTTGTCCAGCGCCGTGAAAGGTTCGTCGAGAATCCACAACGGCGGGCTGTCCAGATACAACCGCGCCAGCGCTACGCGGCGCTGTTGACCGGCGGAAAGACTGTGGCAGGGAACGTCTTCGAAACCGCGCAATCCTACCGCTGCCAGTGCCTGCCAGATCGCCTCGCGCTCGGCGGGATGATGCAGGGCGCAGAGCCACGACAGGTTTTCTTCGGGAGTGAGCAGATCCTTGATCCCGGCGGCGTGACCGATCCACAACAGATTGCGCGCCAGTTCGCTGCGTTGCTCGGCCAGCGGTTGCCCGTTGAGCAGCACCTGGCCATCGGTGGGTTGCATCAAACCGGCGAGCAGACGTAAAAGACTGGTCTTGCCGCTGCCGTTGGGACCGCTGATCTGCACCATGTCACCGCTGACCAGGCGCAATTCGAGGTGTTCGAACAGCAGCCGCAGATCGCGTTCACACGCCAGGGCAACGGTTTGCAGGACAGGACTGGTCAAGGGATCACGGGCCTTATACGGTTCAAGTCGGCTCTGGCGCGGCCGTTAAAGAGAAGCAGCATAGATGCTTTGATCGCTCGATCTGGCGAGCTGGATCAAACAATTGCTAGGTTTTTTGAACGAAGCGCACGACGCGCGGCATTATACATGCCGTGCCTTACTCTCAAGAGTGCAATTTCCTCAGGTTGTGTCCGCGTATGACAGGCGAAATGAACATCCTCCCGCTGCCGCCCACCGTGCCGGCGAGCGCTCGCCCGCAGATGGGTGAACTGCTCAAGCTGCTGACGCCGGTCGAGGGCTTGATAGGCGCGGGGCAAAGCGCCAAGGCCGAGGTGTTGTCGCTCAAGCAGGCCGATCAGACCTTTGAATTGCTGCTCAAAGTGACCCTCGACAGCGGTCGCCAGACCACCGTGCAAGCCAGCAGCAATCTGCCGTTGCCACAGGGCACCAACCTGGCGATCACCCAGCCATCGGCCGGGAATCTGGCAATCACCGTGCAGCAAGCGATTGCCAGCAGCGTCGCCACCCTCACCCGCATCGACACCGCGCAGTTGCCGGCCGGCACCCTGCTGCAAGGCAAAGTCGTGACCTCACAGGCTCTGCCGCAAACCCCAGGACAAGCGGCGGTGTTCCGTTCGATGGTGACCCTGCTCAACACTGCGTTGAGCGGCAGCACATTGACCGTCGACAGTCCGCAACCGCTGCGCATCGGCACCTTGTTGTCGGCGCAGGTGCAGGACGCGCAAACCCTCAAATTCGTGCCGTTGAGCAGCCGTCAGGAGCAACTGGCGGTCAGTCAGCAATTGCTCGGTCAGCAAAGTCGCCAAGGCTCGCTCGATGGTTTGCTGAAATTGCTGCAGAACCTGCCGCCGGCCACCGATCAGACTTCGGCCGATCTGCGCGCAGTGGTCGACAAGCTGCTCGCCAGCCTGCCGGACGTGCAGCAAATGAGCACGGCCAAAGGCGTGGCACTCGCCCTGGCCAACAGCGGCGCGTTCCTCGAAGCCAAATTGCTCGGCGGACAAAACCCGGCGCTTGCCCCGGACATGAAGGCCGACCTGCTCAAGCTGATCGCGCAACTGACCCCCGGCCTGCCGAGCAACACCAATTTCAACGCGATCATCGCCGCCAACACCCTGGCGCAGGCCTTGCCGAGTTTCGTTCGAAATGCCTTGGGCACCCTCGGTCAGGTCAGCGCCAAACCGCTGCCGAGCAGCTTTCCGTTACCCGAACGGCTGCTGGCGAAACTGGAAGGCGAAGGCGATCTCGAACAGCTGCTGCGCCTCGCCGCCGCTGCGGTGTCGCGCCTGCAAAGCCATCAGTTGTCGAGCCTGGAACAGACTGGCGTCACCGACGATGGCCGCCTGCTCAGCACCTGGCAGCTGGAAATTCCCATGCGCAATTTGCAGGACATCGTGCCGCTGCAGGTCAAGTTTCAGCGTGAAGAAGCGCCGGAGCGCGAACCGCAACCCCACGAACGCCGCGACGAGCGTGAAGCCAAACAGCAACTGTGGCGGGTCGATCTGGCCTTCGATCTGGAACCCCTCGGACCGATGCAGATTCAGGCGCAACTGATTGCTGGCAGCCTGTCCAGTCAGCTGTGGGCCGAGCGGCCGTACACCGCCGACCTGATCGAAAGCAATCTGTTTGCACTGCGCCAGCGCTTGCTCGATTCCGGGCTCAACGTCGGCGACCTCGACTGCCACCACGGCACCCCGCCGCAAGGCAACCAAACCCGCCTCGAACACCGCTGGGTCGACGAAACCGCATGAACGATTCCACTGCCCCACGCCAGGCCATCGCCCTCAAATACGACGGCAACCACGCCCCGACCCTCACCGCCAAGGGCGACGATGAACTGGCCGAAGAAATCCTGCGCATCGCTCGCGATTACGAAGTGCCGATCTACGAAAACGCCGAACTGGTGCGCCTGCTGGCGCGGATGGAACTGGGCGACAGCATCCCCGAAGAGCTCTACCGCACGATCGCCGAGATCATCGCGTTTGCGTGGAATCTGAAGGGCAAATTCCCCGAGGGACAAGACCCGAACGCGCCGATGGTCGAGAAAGATGTGACCCTGCGCGGCGATGATTATTAAGCCTTAAAAGCAAAAGATCGCAGCCTTCGGCAGCTCCTACAGGGAAATGCGAATCCAATGTAGGAGCTGCCGAAGGCTGCGATCTTTTGATCTTGCTTGCTGCTTGAAGCTTGAAGCTTGAAGCTTCTAGCTGCTCTTGTGAAGTTTGCGCATCAACTCCGCCTCAGCCTGGGTCAAGCCGCACGACTGAGTCAGTTCATCGACGCTCGCGCCCATGCCCACCAGTTTCGCCGCCTGGGCGAATGACAGGCTCGACGGGTCGCGTTGTTCCAGTGCAACGATCTTGTCCGGCAACGGGCTCACCACCGCGCGCAACTCGTGCAGGGCTTCGCCCATGCGCACGTTGCCGTTCTGGTAATCGTCGACGCGTTTGGCCAGTTCCTTGATGCGCTGATCACGCAGCGCATCGCCCTGGGCCTGCTGCGCAGCGATCACCCGCTGCGCCTTGATGTACGACACGAACATCGCCAGCGTGCCGGCCCAGAACAGGAACAGAACAATTACCGCAACCTCGAGAATCAAATCAGATGCTCTCCAGTTCCGACCATTCTTCTTCGCTCATCATCTTGTCCAGCTCGACCAGAATCAGCAGCTCGTTGTTCTTGTTGCACACGCCCTGGATGAACTTGGCCGACTCTTCGTTACCGACGTTCGGTGCGGTTTCGATTTCCGACTGACGCAGGTAAACCACTTCGGCGACGCTGTCGACCATGATGCCGACGACTTGCTTGTCGGCCTCGATGATGACGATACGGGTGTTGTCGCTGATCTCGCCGCTGTGCAGGCCGAAGCGCTGACGGGTGTCGATCACGGTGACCACGTTGCCGCGCAGGTTGATGATGCCCAGCACATAGCTCGGCGCACCCGGTACCGGGGCGATCTCGGTGTAGCGCAGCACTTCCTGCACGCGCATCACGTTGATGCCGTAGGTTTCGTTATCCAGTTTGAAGGTCACCCATTGCAGGATCGGATCTTCAGAACCTTTTGCATTCGACGCCTGACTACTCATACCCTGACCCCTCGAAAAAACCGCCCTGGGCGGTGTGTGTTCTGTGTGGTGGCATTGAAAAATGCCATCGCCTGATTGTTATGTCGGCTGCTATGTCGGTTTATGTAGCGGCTTGTTGCCGCTCAAGTGCTTTGCCCCGCCGCTGGCGATCAGCTCGGCCAGCGCGGATACGTCAAGCAATGCACACATGTGCTCGATCACCGTGCCGGCGAGCCATGGCCGCTGACCCCGATGACTTCTCCATTTGATTTCATTCGGGTCCAGGCGCAACGAGCGACTGACCTGATGCACCGCCAGCCCCCACTCGTAACCCTGAACCGAAATCACGTATTGCAGGCCCTGCCGGAAGTCATCGCGGTACCGATCCGGCATGACCCAGCGCGCGGTGTCCAGGACCTTCAGGTTGCCGGCCTGGCTCGGCAGAATTCCGAGGAACCACTCCGGCTGACCGAACAGCGGCGTCAGCTCATGGCCGGCCAGCGAATAGATCGACCCCAGGCACACCAGCGGCACGGCCAGCGTCAGCCCGGCGACATCGAACAACAGACATTCGAAGGCCTCAGCAGCCCAGGCCGGACGGCCATCGGGTTCAACCGGTGGCGGCGGGTTGTTCGGCGGCAGATGCACTTCGACCAGCGGCGGAATCAGCACCTGCGGCTCTGCCACTGGCGGCGCCGGTTCTGGCTCCGGCTCGGGTTCTGGTTCCGGAACGGTCAATAACTGTGTTTGCAGCAGCGGCGCCAGCGTCGACAGCGGCGCGCGCGGTTCGTCGATCAGCGCGACTGGTGCTTTCGCCACAGGCGCAACTGCGGGGGCGGCAACCGGGCTGACGGTTTTCTGCGCGTCGCGAGCCTGTTCTTCGAGCACCGCCGCCTGGAACTCGTCCATGGCCTCGGCGCTTTCCATCACTTCAGGCTGCGCCTGTTCGACGACTGGCGGCTGCGCTTCGACTGGTGGCAGCACGTCTTCGGGCAGGTCCAGCAGCAGGTCTTCCAGGTAGGACTGCAAGGCCTGTTGCGGACGTGAAGTCAGCTTAACCGGCCGGTTCATGCGCGACTCCCTGTAGGAGCTGCCGAAGGCTGCGATCTTTTGATCTTTTCAGGAGCACTGACAGGCCAGATCAAAAGATCGCAGCCTTCGGCAGCTCCTACAGGAATAAAGATCATGTTCAGGCCACCTGCGGAACAAGTTGCTGCGCGAGCAGGTGCTTGAGCAGCGCGCGGTAGGCCAGCACGCCACGGCTCTTGCCGTCGAATTGCGAAGGCGTGACACCGGCGCGACTCGCATCGCGCAGGCGGGTATCGACCGGGATGTAGCCGTGCCAGATATCGTCGGGGAATTTGTCGCGCAGCACGCGCAGCGTGCCCATCGACGCCTGCGTACGGCGGTCGAACAGGGTCGGCACGATGCTGAACGGCAGTGGCTGTTTGCGCGAACGATTGATCATCGCCAGGGTGTTGACCATGCGCTCCAGACCTTTCACGGCCAAGTGCTCGGTCTGCACCGGGATCACCAGTTGCTGGCTCGCTGCAAGGGCGTTGACCATCAACACGCCGAGCAACGGCGGGCTGTCGATGATCGCGTAATCGAAGTCCTGCCACAGCTGCGCCAGACTCTTGGCGATCACCAGACCCAGGCCACTCTGCCCCGGCGACTGCCGCTCAAGGGTGGCCAGCGCAGTGCTCGACGGCAGCAGGGAAATGCGTTCGTCGCTGGTCGACAGCAGCAACTGCCCCGGCAGGCCTTGCGGCACGCTGCCCTTGTGCAGAAACAGGTCGTAGTTGCTGTGTTCCAGGCTGTCGGGGTCGTAACCGAAATAGCTGGTCATCGAGCCGTGCGGGTCGAGATCGACCACAACCACGCGCTTGCCCGCCTCGGCCAGCAACCCGGCTAAAGCGATGGAGGATGTGGTTTTACCGACACCACCCTTTTGATTGGCGACTGCCCAGACTCTCATTCAGTTCGTTCCTCCCGGCCAGGTTGATTGACCGAGACATGCTTCAGCGTGTTAATGCGGGCGACGGAGAATTGACGGCACTCTCGCGTCCCGGCGTCTTGACCGGGGTCGGTGCAGTTTGTGTGCCAGCGCGCTTCAGTGCCGCGTCCGGTTGCGCATTGGCGGTTCCGGTACCGGTGAGGCTGCGGCGTACATCGAGGTTGCGCGACACCACCAGCACCACGCGACGGTTCTTCGCCCGGCCTTCGACCGTGGCGTTGTTGGCCACTGGCTGGAATTCGCCGTAGCCCACCGACGCCAGACGCCCAGGGTTGACACCCTGCATGGCGAGCATGCGCACGATGCTCGCCGAGCGTGCCGAGGACAGCTCCCAGTTGGTCGGGTACTGCGCGGTGCGGATCGGTTGATCGTCGGTAAAGCCTTCAACGTGGATCGGGTTGTCGAACGGTTTCAGGATCGCTGCGACCTTGTCGATGATGTTGAAGGCGATGTCGCTCGGCATTGCGTCGCCGCTGCCGAACAACAGGCTGGAGTTGAGTTCGATCTCGACCCACAGCTCGTTGCCGCGCACGGTCATCTGGTTGGAGCTGATCAAGTCACCGAACGCGGCACTGATGTCATCGGCGATGCTTTTCAGCGGATCGCTGGCCCCGGCGATACCGGCGTCGACCTGCTCGGCATCCTTGACCAGCGGCTTGGCCGGGGTCACGGTCTTCGGCCGCTCGTCGCCGATCGGAATCGGTTTGAGCGAGCGATCGGAATCGGTGAACACGCCGATCAGCGCTTCGGAGATGACTTTGTACTTGCCTTCGTTGATCGACGAGATCGAGTACATCACCACGAAAAACGCGAACAGCAAAGTGATGAAATCCGCGTAGGACACGAGCCAGCGCTCGTGGTTAACGTGTTCTTCCTGATGCCTGCGACGAGCCATGATCCATATCCCCCATCAATCCATGAAGCCCTGAAGCTTCAGCTCGATAGAGCGCGGGTTTTCACCTTCGGCGATCGACAGAATTCCTTCCAGCAACATTTCGCGATAACGCGACTGCCGCAACGCGATGGACTTGAGCTTGGCCGCGACCGGCAAGAGGATCAGGTTGGCACTGGCCACGCCGTAGATCGTCGCGACGAAAGCCACCGCGATGCCGTTACCCAGTTGCGACGGATCGGCGAGGTTGCCCATCACATGGATGAGGCCCATCACCGCACCGATGATGCCGATGGTCGGCGCGTAGCCGCCCATGCTTTCGAAGACCTTGGCCGCTTCGATATCACGTGATTCCTGGGTGTAGAAATCCACTTCGAGAATGCTCCGGATCGCTTCCGGCTCGGCGCCATCGACCAGCAGTTGCAGGCCCTTGCGCGAGTAGCTGTCGGGTTCGGCGTCGGCCACGCCTTCGAGACCGAGCAAGCCTTCCTTGCGCGCCGTCAGGCTCCAATTGACCACGCGGTCGATGCCGCCGGCCAGGTCGACACGCGGCGGAAAGAAGATCCACGCGAGAATCTGCATCGCGCGCTTGAACGCGCTCATCGGCGATTGCAGCAGCGCGGCGCCGACCGTGCCGCCCAGCACGATCAGCGCCGCCGGGCCGTTGGCCAGCGCGCCGAGGTGACCGCCTTCAAGGTAGTTGCCGCCGATGATGGCGACGAACGCCATGATGAGGCCGATAAGGCTGAGAACATCCATCAGATACACGCCTCGACGATGTGCTTGCCGATATCGTCCAGACCGTACACGGCGTCAGCCAGATCGGCTTTGACGATGGCCATCGGCATGCCGTAGATCACGCAGCTTGCCTCATCTTGCGCCCACACCGAGCTGCCGCCCTGCTTGAGCAGACGTGCGCCTTCGCGACCGTCGGCGCCCATGCCGGTGAGGACCACTGCCAGAACTTTGTCGCCGTAGGATTTCGCCGCCGAACCGAAGGTAATGTCCACGCACGGCTTGTAGTTCAGACGCTCGTCACCCGGCAGAATCTTCACCGCGCCACGGCCGTCGATCATCATTTGCTTGCCACCCGGCGCCAGCAGCGCCAGGCCCGGACGCAGAATGTCGCCATCCTCGGCTTCCTTGACGCTGATGCGGCAGAGCTTGTCGAGACGTTCGGCAAAGGCCTTGGTGAACGCTGCCGGCATGTGCTGGATCAGCACGATCGGCGCCGGGAAGTTCGCCGGCAATTGCGTCAGCACGCGTTGCAGCGCAACCGGGCCGCCCGTCGAGGTGCCGATGGCAACCAGTTTGTAGGCCTTGCGTTTCGGGGCCGACGACGAAGCGCTGGCAGCGGATGCACGAGCAGGCGCTGGCGCCGGACGCGCCGGCACAGGGCTGCTGTGGCTGCTGTGGCTGCTGTAGCTCGACGCTGCCGGGGCAGGCGTCGGCGCTGGCGCAGCGGCGGGGGCCGGCGCGCTGTAGGCACTGAAACGACGATTGCTGCGCGAGATGCTGTGGACTTTCTCGCACAGCAACTGCTTGACCTTTTCGGGGTTGCGCGAGATGTCTTCGAAATTCTTCGGCAGGAAATCCACCGCGCCGGCGTCCAGCGCATCCAGGGTGACCCGGGCGCCTTCGTGGGTCAGCGAGGAGAACATCAACACCGGGGTCGGGCAGCGCTGCATGATGTGCCGCACCGCCGTGATGCCGTCCATCATCGGCATCTCGTAGTCCATGGTGATCACGTCAGGCTTGAGGGCCATGGCCTGATCGATCGCCTCTTTACCGTTGGTGGCCGTGCCGACCACCTGGATGCTCGGATCCGCCGAAAGAATTTCCGAGACGCGGCGGCGGAAAAAACCCGAATCGTCCACCACCAGGACTTTGACTGCCATAAACACTCCATTAGGTGCAGCGGCGCGTCATCGCGCCGCCGTCCCGGATTCAAATACGCTTTGTGGCGTAACGCTTGAGCATGCTTGGAACATCGAGAATCAGCGCAATGCGGCCGTCACCGGTGATGGTGGCGCCGGACATGCCCGGAGTGCCCTGGAGCATTTTGCCCAATGGCTTGATGACCACTTCTTCCTGGCCGACCAGTTGATCGACGACGAAGCCGATCCGCTGAGTGCCCACCGAAAGAATCACCACATGGCCTTCGCGCTGCTCTTCGTGAGCGGCGGAGCTGACCAGCCAGCGCTTGAGGTAGAACAATGGCAGCGCCTTGTCGCGCACGATCACCACTTCCTGACCGTCGACGACATTGGTGGTCGACAGGTCGAGGTGGAAGATTTCGTTGACGTTGACCAGCGGGAACGCGAACGCCTGATTGCCGAGCATGACCATCAGCGTCGGCATGATCGCCAGCGTCAGCGGCACCTTGATGACGATCTTCGAGCCCTGGCCCTTGGTCGAGTAGATGTTGATCGAACCATTGAGCTGGGAAATCTTGGTCTTCACCACGTCCATGCCGACACCACGGCCGGACACGTCGGAGATCTCGGTCTTGGTCGAGAAACCCGGGGCGAAAATCAGGTTGTAGCACTCGGTATCGCTCAGGCGATCGGCTGCGTCCTTGTCCATCACACCGCGTTTTACCGCGATCGAACGCAGGACGTTCGGGTCCATGCCTTTGCCGTCGTCGGAGATCGACAGCAGGATGTGGTCGCCTTCCTGCTCGGCCGCCAGCACCACGCGACCGCCACGGGCCTTGCCCGACGCTTCACGTTCTTCCGGCGACTCGATGCCGTGGTCGACAGCGTTGCGCACCAAGTGGACCAGCGGGTCGGCCAGAGCCTCGACAAGGTTTTTGTCGAGGTCGGTTTCTTCGCCCACCAGTTCCAGGTTGATCTCTTTCTTGAGCTGACGTGCGAGGTCGCGAACCAGACGCGGGAAGCGCCCGAAGACCTTCTTGATCGGCTGCATCCGCGTCTTCATCACGGCGGTCTGCAGGTCAGCGGTGACCACGTCGAGGTTCGACACGGCCTTGGACATGGCTTCGTCGCCGCTGTTGAGACCCAAGCGCACCAGACGGTTACGCACCAGCACCAGCTCGCCGACCATGTTCATGATCTCGTCGAGCCGCGCGGTGTCGACGCGCACGGTGGTTTCTGCTTCGCTGGCCGGTTTTTCTGCCGGTGCAGCGGCTGGCGCGCGGGCCGGAGCCGGAGCAGCAGCGGCGGCCGGTTTCGGCGCCTCGGCTTTCGGTTCAGGCTTGGCCGCAGGTTTCGGCGCAGCAGCGGCGGCCGGAGCTTTCGCGGCTGGCGTGGCGACGCTTGATGCGGAGCCGGCAGTCGCCGCGGCGGCGTCAAACTTACCTTTGCCGTGCAATTCGTCGAGCAGCGATTCGAATTCGTGATCGCTGATCAGGTCGCTACCGGCCGCAGCGGCGGCCGGTGCAGCAGGGGCTGCCGGCGCCGAAGCGATCGCCGATTCCAGCGCGTCAACGGCGAAGTTGCCCTTGCCGTGCAACTGATCGAGCAGCGCTTCGAATTCGTCGTCGGTGATGTCCGAGCTGTCACCCGCAGCAGGCGCGGCCGGAGCCGCTGCCGCTGGCGCCGGAGCGACTGCATCGACAGCGAACTGGCCTTTGCCGTGCAGTTGATCGAGCAGCGATTCAAATTCGGCGTCGGTGATTTCATCGCTGGCCGCAGTGTCGGCAACCGGCGCGGATGCCACAGGAGCGGCCGGGGCCTCGGCTTGCGCCTTGACGGCATTCAGCGAGTCCAGCAGTTGTTCGAATTCGTTGTCGGTGATGTCTTCCGATGCGCTTTCGGCGACCGGTTCTTCCACCACTTCCACCGGTGCGGCCACGGCTTCATCCGCCGATTGCGGCTCGGCCAGACGCGCCAGCGCGGCCAGCAGTTCCGGGGTGGCGGCGGTGATCGGTGCGCGCTCACGGACTTCGCTGAACATGCTGTTCACCGCGTCCAGTGCTTCGAGCACAACGTCCATCAGTTCTGCATCAACGCGACGCTCACCCTTACGGAGGATGTCGAACACGTTTTCGGCGATGTGACAGCACTCCACCAGCTCATTGAGCTGAAGGAAGCCGGCGCCCCCTTTTACAGTGTGGAAACCGCGAAAAATTGCATTGAGCAGATCTGCATCATCCGGGCGGCTTTCCAGCTCGACCAGTTGTTCGGACAGTTGCTCAAGAATCTCGCCGGCCTCAACCAGGAAATCCTGAAGGATCTCTTCATCGGCGCCGAAGCTCATTAATGGGGTGCTCCTAACAGGTCTAAAAACCTAACTTCAAAATCCAAGGCTGGATAGCAAATCGTCCACATCGTCCTGACCGGACACAACGTCTTCTCGTTTATCGGCATGAATCTGCGGACCTTCACCCTGCGAGAGATGTTTTTGTGGATCTTTTTCGGCGAGCATTGCGGCGCGGTCATGTTCGATGCCCGCAAAGCGGTCGACCTGACTGGCCATGAGCACGAGTTTGAGCAGATTGCTTTCGACTTCGGTGACCAGTTGGGTCACGCGCTTGATCACCTGACCGGTGAGGTCCTGGTAATCCTGAGCCAGCAGGATGTCGTTGAGGTTGCTCGACACCGCACGGTTGTCCGTGCTGCTGCGTGACAGAAAACCGTCTACCCGGCGCGCCAGTTCGCGGAACTCTTCAGCCCCGACCTCGCGACGCATGAAGCGACCCCAATCGGCACTCAACGTCTGCGCTTCATCAGCCAGACTGTTGACCACCGGCGTGGCGCTTTCCACCAGATCCATGGTGCGGTTGGCCGCGGCTTCCGTCAGCTTGACCACGTAGCCCAGGCGTTCGGTCGCGTCGGTGATTTGCGACACTTCCTCGGCCTGCGGCATGTGCGGATCGATCTGGAAATTGACGATCGCACTGTGCAGTTCACGTGTGAGCTTGCCCACTTCCTGATACAGGCCGCGGTCACGGGTCTGATTGAGCTCATGGATCAGTTGCACCGCGTCGCCGAACCTGCCTTTTTCAAGGCTTTCGACCAGTTCGACCGCGTGTTTTTTCAGGGTCGATTCAAAATCGCCCTGTGAAGATTCGTTATGCTCCATAGCTCCCCCGCGCATTCATCAGCCGATGCGTTCGAAAATCTTCTCGATTTTGTCTTTCAACGCTTGAGCCGTGAAAGGTTTGACCACGTAACCGTTCACACCGGCCTGGGCGGCCTCGATAATCTGCTCGCGCTTGGCTTCGGCAGTCACCATCAACACCGGGAGGTGCTTGAGTTTTTCATCGGCACGCACGTGGCGCAGCAGGTCGATCCCGGTCATGCCCGGCATGTTCCAGTCCGTTACCAGAAAGTCGATGCTGCCGCTGTTGAGCACCGGAATGGCAGTGGTGCCATCGTCGGCCTCGACGGTGTTGGTGAACCCAAGATCGCGCAGCAGGTTCTTGATGATCCGCCGCATCGTTGAGAAGTCATCAACGATGAGGATTTTCATGTCTTTGTTCAATTCGACCTCCAAGCAGTCTTAAACGCGCCCAGCACCTGGACGCGCCACTTCAATCAATCGGCGCAGCACTTAAAGTTTGTCTGGAGCACAACGGATCGAGACCGGCGCCGTTCATCACCGCACCAGCCTCGTTTCGCAGTGTCCCCACACTGCCTTCAGCGCGCTCGCCACTCCCCCAAACGCCCCCGCAAACGGGCCGCGCACTGGCTGTGTAACTGGCTGACCCGCGATTCACTGACGCCAAGGACTTCACCGATTTCCTTGAGGTTCAGCTCTTCGTCGTAGTACAGCGCCAACACCAGTCGCTCACGCTCCGGCAAATTGGCAATCGCGTCCGCCAGCGCCGCCTGGAAGCGTTCATCTTCCAGATCGCGTGACGGCTCCATATGCGCACTGGCGCCATCCTCGTGCAGACCTTCGTGTTCGCCGTCCTGCAACAGGTCGTCGAAACTGAACAGGCGACTGCCCAAGGTGTCATTCAGAATCCCGTAGTAATCGTCGAGACTCAATTGGAGTTCGGCCGCAACCTCGTGATCTTTAGCGTCACGGCCGGTTTTAGCTTCAATCGAGCGAATCGCGTCGCTGACCATCCGGGTATTGCGGTGAACCGAGCGTGGCGCCCAGTCCCCTTTGCGCACTTCATCGAGCATCGCGCCGCGGATTCGAATGCCCGCGTACGTTTCGAAACTGGCGCCTTTGCTGGCGTCGTATTTGGTCGACACTTCGAGCAAACCGATCATCCCGGCCTGGATCAGGTCTTCGACCTGCACGCTGGCCGGCAGGCGTGCCAGCAAGTGATAGGCAATGCGCTTGACCAGTGGCGCGTAGCGCTCGATCAATTCGTATTGCGCGTCACGCGCCGACTTTTTGTAAAGATTCATGCCACTGGCGGTCATATCACAGGCCCTGCGGTTTGCTGCACGAGACGCTCGACGAAAAATTCCAGATGACCGCGCGGGTTGGCGGGCAGCGGCCAGGTGTCGACCTTCTGGGCGATGGCCTTGAAGGCCAGCGCGCACTTGGAACGGGGAAAGGCTTCGTAGACGGCGCGCTGCTTCTGCACCGCCTTGCGCACGCTTTCGTCATACGGCACGGCGCCGACGTATTGTAGGGCGACGTCGAGGAAGCGATCCGTGACCTTGGTCAACTTGGCGAACAGGTTGCGCCCTTCCTGCGGGCTCTGCGCCATATTGGCCAGCACGCGGAAGCGGTTCATGCCGTAGTCGCGATTGAGCAACTTGATCAGCGCGTAAGCGTCGGTGATCGAAGTCGGCTCGTCACAGACCACCAGCAACACCTCTTGCGCGGCGCGAACGAAACTGACTACCGAGTCACCAATACCCGCAGCGGTGTCGATCACCAGCACGTCGAGATTGTCGCCGATGTCGCTGAACGCCTGGATCAGGCCGGCGTGTTGGGCCGGGCTCAGGTGCACCATGCTCTGCGTGCCGGAGGCCGCCGGCACGATGCGAATCCCGCCCGGGCCCTGCAACAGCACGTCGCGCAGTTCGCAACGGCCTTCGATAACGTCGGCCAGTGTGCGCTTGGGCGTCAGCCCCAGCAGAACGTCGACGTTGGCCAGGCCCAGGTCGGCGTCCAGCAGCATGACCCGACGGCCAAGCTCTGCCAGCGCCAGCGACAAGTTCACTGACACGTTAGTCTTGCCGACGCCACCTTTGCCGCCGGTCACCGCGATCACCTGTACGGGATGCATGCTGCCCATGTTATTTCTTTACCTTGTCTTGCATAGACGGAGGCCACATTACTGGCTGCGCGTTCCCGATCGGAACAATGCGTGGCAGACCATCGATGTAGGTACAAAAACTGTTCATGATTACCTCAGCCAACCTGCTTGGTCGGGCTGTGATAGATATCAGCGAACATGTCAGCCATGGCTTCTTCGCTGGGTTCTTCCTGCATTTGCACGCTGACGGCGCGGCTGACCAGTTGATGACGGCGCGGCAGATGCAGATCATCCGGAATCCGTGGGCCATCGGTCAGGTACGCGACCGGCAATTCATGACTGATCGCCAGGCTCAACACTTCGCCGAGACTGGCCGTTTCATCCAGTTTAGTCAGGATGCAACCGGCCAGCCCGCAACGCTTGTAACTGTGATAAGCGGCGGTTAGAACCTGTTTCTGGCTGGTGGTTGCCAGCACCAGATAATTTTTCGAGCGAATGCCACGCCCGGCCAGGCTCTCAAGCTGCATGCGCAACGCCGGATCACTGGCCTGCAGCCCGGCAGTATCGATCAAAACCACGCGTTTGCGTAGCAGTGGATCCAATGCCTGGACCAGCGACTGGCCCGGATCGACGTGGGTCACCGGCACGTTGAGAATGCGCCCGAGGGTTTTCAGTTGTTCCTGCGCGCCGATGCGGAAGCTGTCCATGCTCACCAGCGCAACATTCTGCGCGCCGTACTTGAGCACATAACGCGCGGCAAGCTTGGCCAGCGTGGTGGTCTTGCCCATGCCGGCCGGGCCGACCATGGCAATCACACCGCCCTCTTCCAGCGGCTCGACTTCCGGTACGGCAATCATCCGCGCCAGATGCGCCAGCAGCATGCGCCAGGCCTGACGCGGCTCTTCGATATCGGTGATCAGCGCCAACAGATCACGCGACAGCGGGCCCGACAGGCCGATGCGCTGCAAACGGCGATACAGATTGGCCTGGGCCGGACGGCTGCCTTGCAGCTGATTCCAGGCCAGGGTGCCGAGCTGCACTTCCATCAGCTCGCGCAGGCTGTTCAATTCAAAACGCATCGAATCCAGTGCTCGCGGATCGACACCCGCCGAGGCCTGCGCAGGCGCTGCGGCCGGACGCGCCGGGGCAGCGTAGGTTGGCTCGCTCAGCGGCTCGGCAGCGGTCAGCGGCAGGCCTGCGGTCAATGGCAGCCCGGCGAACAATTGCTGATTGGTGTTGCCGTCGGCTTCGCCACGCAGGCTCAGTTCGGCCTGGGCGGTGACGATGCGCGACTGGGTCTTGCGCAGTTCGTCTTCGAGCTCCATGTTCGGAACCCGCGGCGCCAGCGCCGACAATTTGTAATCCAGTGCCGCCGTCAACTCGACGCCGCCGGCGATGCGGCGGTTGCCGATGATGGCGGCATCAGCGCCCAGCTCATCGCGAACCAGCTTCATGGCCTGACGCATATCGGCGGCGAAAAAACGCTTAACTTGCATAAACCACTACCTCAGCCGTTGGGCCCTACTGTCGCAACGATGGTCACTTGCTTGTTGTCCGGTACTTCCTGGTAGGCCAGCACATGCAGCCCAGGGACTGCGAGGCGGCCAAAGCGCGAGAGCATCGCGCGAATCGGGCCTGCTACCAGCAGGATCACCGGTTGGCCTTGCATTTCCTGCCGCTGGGCCGCTTCGATCAACGAACGTTGCAGCTTCTCGGCCATGCTTGGCTCCAGCAGAACACCCTCTTCCGAGCCTTGTCCTGCCTTCTGCAGACTATTGAGCAATATCTGTTCCAACCTTGGCTCCAATGTGATCACAGGCAGCTCGGACTCAGTGCCTACAATGCTTTGGACGATGGCGCGGGATACGCCGACCCGCACGGCGGCGACCAGAGCGGCGGTATCTTGACTCTTGGCGGCGTTGTTAGCGATCGCTTCGGCGATGCTGCGAATGTCGCGCACCGGCACGTGTTCGGCGAGCAGCGCTTGCAGGACCTTGAGCAACTGCGACAGCGACACCACGCCCGGCACCAGCTCTTCAGCCAGTTTCGGCGAGCTCTTGGCCAGCAATTGCATGAGTTGCTGCACTTCTTCGTGGCCGATCAGCTCGCTGGAGTGCTTGTACAGAATCTGGTTCAAGTGCGTGGCGACCACGGTGCTGGCGTCAACCACGGTGTAGCCGAGCGATTGCGCCTGGGCGCGCTGGCTGATTTCGATCCACACCGCCTCGAGGCCGAAAGCCGGATCTTTGGCGTTGATACCGTTGAGCGAGCCGTAGACCTGGCCGGGGTTGATCGCCAGTTCGCGATCCGGGTAGATCTCGGCCTCGGCGAGAATCACGCCCATCAGGGTCAGGCGATAAGCGCTCGGCGCCAGATCGAGGTTGTCGCGGATGTGCACGGTCGGCATCAGGAAGCCCAGGTCCTGCGAGAGCTTCTTGCGCACGCCCTTGATCCGCGCGAGCAATTGCCCACCCTGATTGCGGTCCACCAACGGGATCAGGCGATAGCCGACTTCCAGACCGATCATGTCGATCGGCGTGACGTCGTCCCAGCCCAGTTCTTTGGTTTCCATGGCGCGAGCCGGCGACGGCAGCAGTTCCTGCTGACGCTTGACCTCTTCCAGCGCCACGACCTTGGCGACGTTCTGCTTCTTCCAGAACAGGTACGCGCCGCCCGCGGCCAGCGCTGCCATGGTCAGGAAGGAGAAGTGCGGCATGCCCGGCACGAGGCCCATCACCGCCATCAGACCAGCGGCGACGGCCAGCGCTTTCGGCGAAGCGAACATCTGGCGGTTGATCTGCTTGCCCATGTCTTCCGAGCCGGAAGCACGGGTCACCATGATCGCCGCCGCTGTCGATAACAACAGTGATGGCAATTGCGCCACCAAACCGTCACCGATGGTCAACAACGCGTAAACCCGGCCGGCGTCGCCAAAGCTCATGCCGTGTTGGAAGATACCAACGGCCATGCCGCCGATGAGGTTGATGAACAGAATCAGCAAACCGGCGATGGCGTCACCGCGGACGAACTTGCTGGCACCGTCCATCGAGCCATAGAACTCCGCCTCTTGGGCAACTTCCTGACGGCGCGCCTTGGCCTGGTTCTGGTCGATCAGGCCGGCGTTGAGGTCGGCGTCAATCGCCATTTGTTTGCCGGGCATCGCATCGAGGGTGAAACGCGCGCTCACCTCGGAAATCCGCCCGGCACCCTTGGTTACCACGACGAAGTTGATGATCATCAGGATCGCGAAGACCACGATACCGACCACGTAGTTACCGCCGATCACCACCTCACCGAAGGCCTGAATCACCTTACCGGCCGCGGCGTGGCCGTCCTGACCGTGGAGCATCACCACCCGCGTCGAGGCCACGTTCAACGCCAGGCGCAGCAGCGTTGCCACCAGCAGAATGGTCGGGAACACCGCGAAATCCAGCGGCCGCAGCGCATATACGCAGACCAGCAGGACGACGATCGACAGGGCAATGTTGAAGGTAAAGAAGACGTCGAGCAGGAACGGCGGCACCGGCAACATCATCATCGCCAGCATGACCAGCAGCAACAACGGCACGCCCAGATTGCCTCGACTGAGGTCGGCAACGTTGGTGCGTGCTGTATTGAATAACTGAGTGCGATCCACCGGTTTTCCCCGTTCCTTTAAAGCAAACTTTTGACGCCCCGAACGGGCGCAGGGCGGCTACTGCAAGAAGCTTTCCAACTTTCGCGATTGATTGAAACAGACAGGGTGTTGAACGCGACCACTGTAGGAGTGAGCCTGCTCGCGATGAGGACTTTTCAGTCAATGCATTTACATCAGACAGACCGGTATCGCGAGCAGGCTCACTCCTGCAGAGGACCGCATTCCAGATGTCAGATTGAAATGCCTTCCAGACTGTGGGAGCGAGCCTGCTCGCGAAGGGGCCAGTGAAATCAGCACAAAGTGCCCTTTAAACCGAGGAGTTCAAAAGACACTTCAGGACACGCCTTTGAGGCCACAAATCCTTGGCGCCATTGCCTACACCCAAACCAGAATCCGCCGGCTTGTGCGCCTTGGGGGCGGGTTCTATTGTGGTCCGGTCGCTGACGAATCAGCGATCGGGTCTCGCAGCCCGTCGATCTCTGGACGCACATCACCCGTTTTTTTATGGCGGCTGTACGTGGGAGACCTTCGGGTCTGCCGTTCTAGAGTTCCGGTCTGCGACCCGCGTATAGCTGCCCCTCGACCACTACCTCTACCCACCCGGCTCCACGCAACCACCGTTAAGCCTCTGGTCTATGGACGTCGTTACCGCTGATAAGGCGCTTGCAACTGACGATGCTTTTTCGGGCGAGGCGTCCGCGAAGGTGACCGCTCGTCGGATATCACCGCACACCTGTCAAGTCTGACAGGTGTGCATTCACGCCAAGTCGCGTTAACTCGTTCCGTCACTTCCCGTCGGAGCCGTCTCCATGTCCAGCCCCCAAAAACCCCTGCTACTCGCAGAACTTGGCATTCCTGGTCGCAGCAAGGACCCGGTGTCGAAGGATCCCGATGTCTGGGGTATCAACATCGCCGCCGCGTTGGACAACTTTCCGTATCACGGCCTGCGGTGCGAGGCGGGGCCGTGGGGAAATATGGCGAGTGGCGACAGGCTGACGATATTTTGGGGCACCGGGCACAACGTGCTGACCCAGACCGTCCTCAAGGATGAGGTCGATACGCAACTGCGCATGTTCGTGCCTTCGCGGCACATGGTCGACGGCGAGTTTGCGGTGTCCTATTCCGTCAAGCCGCTGGGCGGCACAGATCAACCGTCCGAAGTCATGCAGGTGCTGGTCAAGCTGACGCGCCCGGGTGGCCACGATAACAACGGTGACGACGGCCATTCCAGGCTGATCATGATCATTGCGCAGGAGATTCTTGACGGCGGCATCCACGAGGGCAACGTGGCCGCTGGCGTGGACATCAGCATTGGCAAGGCCGACGGCACACCGCCCTATCCCTTCGCCGCGGCCGGCGATATTTGCCGCGTGAGTTGGGGTGGAATCTTCGTGCTCAGTGCTCCACTGACCCAGGACCAGGCCGAAGGCACGGCGCCGATCATCGTGAAAATCAAAGAAGATATCATCCGTGAAGCGGGTGATGCCGGTGGTCCAGGGATCCCCGGAGTGGCCGTGGTGTTCGAGGTGTACGACAAGGTTTTCAACCGTTCCGAGGACTGGAGTCCTGAACAGCGTGTGGTGGTGGCCGTTCATGCGACCCGGCTGGGTGCGCCGTTGCTCAAGGAGGCGCTGAACAACGTGCTGGACGTCGACCAATTGGGCGACGCCGATGGCACCGTGCAAGTGGTCGCCACAGACAATGCCCACTTCAAAATCGGTGACATCCCGTTCATCAAGATCAAGGGCACGCCGGTCGAAGGTCCACCGATTGATCTGGAAATAGAAGGCCTCCCGCTGATCAGCGTGCCGAGCGTTGTTGAAACCAAGGCCCCCAATGCCGTGCTGCGTCAGTTGGCCAAGTCCCAGATCACCGTGTCTTACCGCCTGAAAAAAGCCGATGGCAGCGCCGACCTGATATCCAACGGCCAATTCATCCGCGCCATCGGCGAAGTCCAGCGCCTGGCCGCGCCGATCATGCTGGACGAGAACTCCGGGGCGCTGGATCCCGCACTGCCCCAGGTGCGTCTCGAAATCCCCTTCGACAAATCCTTTGCCGAAGGTCAGGAGCTCAACATATTCATGCTCGGCACCACGTCAGGCCTCAAGCCCTACCTGCCTGCTCTGCCAACGCGCCCCATCACCCACAACGACATCGTCGCAGCCAAACCGCTGTCGTACAGCATTGACGGCAACCACCTGACCCCGGTCAACGGCGGCACGGCGGAGTTCTACTACCAACTCCTGATCCCGAGCGCGGCGTTCGCCAAGCTGGACGCGTACCAGGCCTCCCACGCCATTCGCGAGTCGATCCACACCGACATCCTGCGAGTCGGCAAACCACGCCGGGAACTGCCCGAACCGGTGGTGGCCGGCGTGGTGGACGGCGTCCTGCCCGCCGACACCCCCGGCACCACCGCGACGATCATCTACACGGAAACGGTCAAAGGCGATGAAGCGTTCATGTTCTGGGTCGGCTCGATCACCGGTGAGTATCCCGACTCGATCAAGCTGAACGAATTTACCGCCGGTAAGGAAATACCGTTCACCATCCCGGCCGCGATGATCAAGGACAACGAAGGCGGGACGGTGGTGGCCAGGTACGAAATCAAGCGTGCGGATGGGAGGACCAGTTATGCCGAGCCGCTGGAGTTTCGTGTCGGCGTGGCGCTGGATCTGAAAGAGCCGAAAATCAAGCAAGCCCCGAACGACACCAGCCTTGACCCACTGGAGGCCCAGAACGCACTGACCTCCGTGATCAACTATGACGGCATGCTGGTCGGCGACAGGATTATCGTCCGCTTGACCGGCGCCCCCGGAACGCCGGCTGCCGGTTCGCACACCACCGAGCCATGGCCCGTCACCACCGTCGGCCTGCAGGAAATACCGCTGGCCGTCTCGGTGATCGCCTTCAACCTCGCCAAGTCCATCACGCTGGATTACACGGTTACGCGCAGCACCCAGGATCCGAAAGAGTCGCGGATTCGTGCGCTGGCGGTGTCGCCCATTGCGCAAAGCGATTTGCCCAAGCCGTTGATCGTGCAGGCCTCCGAACAAGGCGAAGGGCCGGAGCTGGACGTCAGTCAATTGACCACCAACGCCACCCTTCGCGCGAACAGTTATCCGCACATTGCGCTGAAACAATATGTCTGGCTGAAAGCGAAAGGGACATTGAAAGGCGGGGGCGACTACTTGAAAACCTTCTGGCAACCGCCGGGTTCGCATGTCAGCGCGACATGGATTAATCAGGGTTTTTACGCCCAGAACGGCTTTCCGCTGCCGGACTTGCAAAGCCTGGAAGATGGCAGAGACCTGGAATTGGAGTTCAAGGCAGGTTTTGGCGGCACTCAAGTCGAGACAGAGGCCGTTACGTTTGCCCTACGGACTTACAGGATCAAGGCCTACGAAAACGTTGTGCCGACCCTCGGCTCGGTAAAAGGCTCACCCAGCGGGGATGAAATCCCTCACGGCGGCCTTACGGTGGAAACTGCCGTCACCCTGAGCGGCGTCGCGGCCAAAGGCCAGAAGGTCGAAATCTTTGACGGCACGGTCTCCAAAGATCAGGCAACGGCACATGCCACAACCGGTGTCTGGACGCTGCTCGTCAGTGCCCTGGCTGTGGCAGCGCACAGCTTTACCGTCAAGGCTTTGTACGGCTCCGGCGCCGTGTCGGCAGCCAGAACACTGACCGTGACGCCGGTTGTCGTCCCTACGCTGAGCAACGTGCTTGACGACAAGAACGTTGAAATCCCCGAGGGACAAACTACCGTCAGCACCGCCCTGAAGCTCATAGGCACCGCGAGCAAGGGCCAGAGAGTCGAAATTTTTGAAGGAAACGGCCCGAGCCACACCTCCAAGGGGGTGGCCACCGCCTCGACAGCAACAGGCATGTGGGAGTTGCCTATTACTGTTGCAGTGGGTGCCCGGAGGTTATACGCAGGATCGCTGTATACATCGTCCCCGCAATGGTCAAATGTGCGCACACTGACCGTAACGGAAGCCACCGCTCCGACACTGGACAATGTATTGGACGACAAAGGGGTGGTAGTGCCAAAGAATACAAACACTCTCAGTACGTCTCTGACACTCAAAGGCAGCGCCAGCATCGGTCAGAAAGTCGAAATATTCGACGGTACGACTTCCATAGGTGAAGTCACCGCGACATTGGGTATTTGGGAAAAGCTGATTACAGGTCTGAGCCTTACCTCGCACACATTCACCGCTAAAGCAGTTTACGGTTCTGGAGCTGTCTCGACCGCGTGGAAGGTCACCGTGCAAGCATTCACGCTGGATCGGTCGCCCATGAATCTCAATGGTTTATGTTTGATTCTGGATCCATCCAACTCACCCAGGTGGAAAAAATCGGGCGCTGTAGAACCAGGTACCACGCAAACTCGCCGTCCGACAGTAGCAGCAGAACCGGTTAGTTACGTGTCATCCAATCCATCGATCACATCAGTCGACTCCTCTGGAAAAGTAACCAGCGTAAACAAAGGCAAATCAATAATCACTGTAACTGACGCGAGATTGAATTCAGGAACCTACGAAGTGAACGTGACCAATGTTCATCGCATCACAATCCGCCGTGGCACCGTAACGTCCGCACAAGGAAATGCTTGGATTGCCTCTGTTGGTGGTATCAACGGCGGAGAATATGTAATGAACACACTGCAACGCTTGTGCTCGAATGATGGCGAACTAGGAACTCAGTACACTGGATCGACTACGAGGTTTTATGCCGTCGAATCTCACTCGTCTCAAGCCTATCTAATGGGTATTGATAGTGGTGGGGATGTGTCTCGTAACAGTGTGGTGGCCATGATTCCTGTTTAATTGTGCCTCTTGGCGATGTCGGGGACGTTATGGGAACAGATAACGATTACTGACCTGTATTCAGTGATGTTCTTCAATAAGGCAGATTACGTTGGTTTAACAGGAGCAGACCATGTTTCATCCTAGTCTTTATCTCTTAAACTCATATATTCAAAAGACATCCAGACACGCCTTCGAGGCTACACCTCCTTGCGCCATTGCCTACAGGGACGCACAAAGGGGAATTTAACCAGTGATTTAAACAGCGGGACTTGATCGAGATTTACTGCTGACCGGTATTGCCCTTTCGCGAGCAAGCTCGCTCCCGCAGGGAAACGCATTCCAAATGTGGGAGCGAGCTTGCTCGCGAAGGGGCCAGTGAAGTCAGCGCAAATCGCCTTTTAAACTCAGGCGTTTAAAAGACACCTTCAGACACGCCTTTCAGGCTACAAATCCTTGCGCCATTGCCTACAGCCAAGCCAGAATCCGCCGGCTTGTGCGCCTTGGGGGCGGGTTCTATTGTGGTGCGGTCGCTGACGAACCAGCGATCGGGTTTAGCGACTCGAACTCAAGTCAAAGGTGCATCGGCGTTCCAGGCTTCGTTGCGGATCTGTATTTTCGCGATTTCGTCATGGTGGCTGTATGCGGGAGACCTTCGGGTCTGCCGGGTGCCTTTGACCGGTTCGCTAACCTGCGTACAGCCGCCACCCTCCTGTTTAGCGACAGGTTGTAGCGGCTCCACAAAGGAACTTCACCATGATCAAACCAACACCCAACCCACCCGAAACAGACCCCACCTCCCCCTACGAATCCCTCGACTCTAAAAAACTCCACCAAGCCGCCGACCGCGCCCTCGACCACTACCTCTGCCCACCCGGCTCCACGCCACCACCCTTCAGCCCTCGCGCCATGTACGCCGTCACCGCCGACACCAAAAACGAAGACCTGCTGGCCAACGCCTGCGAAACCCTTGCCTCGGCCAAAACCATCGCCCAGGAATTCGCCGGACTGGTGAAACCGTCGCAGCGCCGGACGCTGATGGGCATCGCGCAGCTGATCATGCTCGGCGAATTGGCGGTGAATCGGGTGCTGGATAATCTGGAGTTGCCGGGTTGACGCAGGCATTGGGGACACCAGTTGATTGATCCAGCGTCAATTCTGACGCCTTCGCGAGCAGGCTCGCTCCCACCGTTGAACGGCTTCCAAAGTGGGAGCGCGAATACTGGCTAAGGCCCAACACAAAACCTTGAGGCAGAAAAAGCCCGCTGCCCCCTTTCAATCGGGGCGGCGGGTTGCAGATCACTACGCCGTTAAAACCTGTTCAGGGGTAATCGGGCCGAAACCGAGATTCTTGCCGTTGATATAGCGCGCGCCCTTGAGCAGCTCCGTACCCTCGATAACGACGACCGCGTCCTGCGTGTACATAAACGTCACCACCGATACCGGCGTCGTACGCTCCGGCAGCCCCCAAGACACTTTTGTCCGCTGCTCTATGAGGGTCAGTGCCCAATCAAACCAAATGATGGGGAGGTCTTCGATCCTGATTTCGCGCTCCGGATCTTCCCAACGAAAGTCCTGCCGCGCCGTCATCAAAAGCGCACTTCCCTCAATGACGAATTCCGGCTTGCCAAATCGCCTCTCCATTTCATCGTTGATCCAGCCATCCAGGTACAAATCCGGATCGGTGAAGAGTTCGAAAAGCATCGCACTGTTGACGATTTTTCCTGCAGAACCACCAATCACACTGTAGTGATTGTGGTACGCCAAACCCTCCAGCTCCGGCCGAATCGCGTTGCTCGACACCTCCAGGTAATTGGCGCTGTAGGCGTTGGCCATCTGCTTGAAATGGGTGAAGTCCAGCATCAACTTGAAAGTCACGGTGTAACCGATTGCGCGATCGGCTGTACGTTGTTCCAACACTCCCGAGACGAATTCAACCTCCATACCTTGCAACTTTATATAGGGCTGGTCTGCCATGATTGCTTCCTCTGAAACCCGATGCAGGCGCCGCTCCCTGGTACTCGCATCAAATGATCAGAGCGACCAATGCAGGGAAATGCCGGGAGAATTCCCATGGCAATGAGAGCGCCGGCGGGCGCGGCCGTCTACTGTCAGACTTGACAGGTTGAGAGGTTTTCCAGACAGACGGTAACCGTCAGGAATCGCGCCGCAGATCAGGCGGAATCGGCAAATCATCCTTGAGCGGATCCGGCCGTTTACCCTTGCCCGCCTGGTGTTGGCGGATCTGGTAGACGTAAGCCAATACCTGCGCTACGGCCAGATACAGCCCGCCGGGGATTTCCTGCTCCAGTTCGGTGGAGTAGTAGATCGACCGGGCCAACGCCGGCGATTCGAGGAGCATGACGTTGTTGGCGACGGCGATTTCGCGGATTTTCAGGGCGATGAAGTCGCTGCCCTTGGCCAGCAGCACCGGCGCGCCGCCCTTCTCCGAGTCGTACTTGAGGGCGACGGCGTAGTGGGTCGGGTTGGTGATGACCACATCGGCTTCGGGGATCGCCGCCATCATCCGCCGCTGGGACATTTCGCGCTGGGTCTGGCGGATGCGCTGCTTGACCTCGGGGCGGCCTTCCTGGTCCTTGTGTTCGTCGCGCACTTCCTGCTTGGTCATCAGCAGTTTCTTGTGCGCTTCCCAAAGCTGCACCGGCACGTCGACGGCGGCGATGATGATCAGGCCGCAGGCCAGCCACAGCGTGCTCCAGCCCACCAGCAAAACGCTGTGGATGATCGCCATGTCCAGTGGCTCGTGGGCGATGCGCAGAAAGTCATCGACGTCGGCGGACAACACCACCAACGCCACGCCCAGGGTAATCAGAAACTTCGCCAGTGCCTTGAGCAGTTCGACCACAGCCTTGAACGAAAACATGCGCTTGAGGCCGGCGGCCGGGTTCATCCGGCTGAATTTGGGCGCCAGGGAGCTTGCGGCGAACAGCCAGCCACCGAGGGAGATCGGGCCGATCACGGCGGCGAGCAACAGGGTGATCATGACTGGCTGAATCGCCAGCAAGGCAATCAACCCTGACTCCAACAGAAAACGGCCCATGGCGCCTTGGTCCATGACCACTTCACGGGACAGGGTGAAGTTCAGGCGCATCACGTCCATCAGTTCTTGCGCGAGCATGCCGCCAAAAATCAGCAGCGCAGCGGCACCGGCCATCATCACCGCAAGGGTGTTGAGCTCTTTGGAACGGGCAATCTCACCCTTCTCTCGGGCATCCTTTTTACGTTTGTCCGTGGGGTCTTCTGTTTTGTCCTGACCGCTTTCGCTCTCTGCCATGACTCAGCGCGCCCGTGCCAGTTCGCGTAGCAACTGCAAGGCCTCGCTGGCCAGCGGTTGATACTGGTTGAGAATGTCCGCCAGACCCACCCAGACGATGAACAGGCCGAGCACCATGGTCAGCGGAAAACCGATCGAGAAGATGTTCAGTTGCGGCGCGGCGCGGGTCATCACGCCGAAGGCGATGTTGACCACAAGCAACGCGGTGATCGCTGGCAGCACCAGCAGCAACGCGGCGCCAAGCACCCAGCCGAGTTTGCCGGCCAGCTCCCAGTAATGCTCAACCATCAGACCGCCGCCGACCGGCAGCGTGGTGAAGCTTTCAGTCAGGACTTCGAACACCACTAGGTGGCCGTTCATCGACAGGAAGAGCAGCGTCACCAGCATGGTGAAGAACTGACCGATCACCGCCACCGAAACGCCGTTGGTAGGGTCGATCATCGAAGCGAAGCCCATACCCATCTGCACCGCGACAATCTGCCCGGCAACGGCAAAGGCCTGGAAGAACAGTTGCAGGGAAAATCCGAGCACGGCGCCGACCAGAATCTGCTCGCCGATCAACAGCAGACCGCTGAGGTCAAGCGGGCTGACGGCGGGCATCGGCGGCAGCGCCGGGGTGATGACCACGGTGATCGCCACGGCGAAATACAGGCGCACGCGGCGCGGGATCAGGGTGGTGCCGAACACCGGCATGACCATCAACATCGACGCCACGCGAAACAGCGGCAACATGAACGACGCCACCCAGGTGCTGATCTGGGTGTCGGTCAACTGAAGCAGCGATTGCATGGCTTAGCCGATGACCATCGGGATGTTTTTGTACAGCTGGATGATGTATTCCATGAACGTCTGCACGATCCACGGACCGCCGATGATCAGGGTCACCAGCATCACCAGAAGACGCGGCAGAAAGCTCAGGGTCTGTTCGTTGATCTGCGTGGCGGCCTGGAACATCGACACCAGCAG
Organism: Pseudomonas moraviensis; assembly: GCF_900105805.1. Classification (NCBI taxonomy): domain Bacteria; kingdom Pseudomonadati; phylum Pseudomonadota; class Gammaproteobacteria; order Pseudomonadales; family Pseudomonadaceae; genus Pseudomonas; species Pseudomonas moraviensis. The sequence continues at coordinate 3,098,880 of NZ_LT629788.1, forward strand.
GCCGACCAAAAGGCTCGGCACCACCAGGATGGCGACCATCATGGTGGTCAGCCACAGCGCTTCACGAAAGATATCGACCGCGACTTCCGGCGTCATGGCGAAACACCTCCAAAACTGCTGGCCAGGGTGCCGATGATCAGCGCCCAGCCATCCACCAGCACGAACAGCATGATCTTGAACGGCAACGAGATGATCAGCGGCGAAAGCATCATCATACCCATGGCCATCAGCACGCTCGCCACGACGAGGTCGATGATCAGGAACGGGATGAAGATCATGAAGCCGATCTGGAACGCGGTTTTAAGTTCGGAAGTCACGAACGCCGGCACCAGGATGGTCAGCGGCGCCTGATCCGGGGTGGCGATGTCGGTGCGCTTGGACAGGCGCATGAACAGCTCCAGATCGCTGGTGCGGGTCTGCGCGAGCATGAAGTCCTTGATCGGCACCTGAGCCTTTTCCACCGCTTGCTGCGCAGTGAGGGTTTCCGCCAGATACGGTTGCAATGCGTCGTTGTTCACCCGGTCGAACACCGGCGCCATGATGAACAGCGTCAGGAACAGCGCCATGCCGGTGAGGATCTGGTTCGACGGCGTCTGTTGCAGACCGAGGGCCTGACGCAGGATCGAGAAGACGATGATGATCCGCGTGAAACTGGTCATCAGAATGACCGCCGCCGGAATAAAGCTCAGCGCAGTCATGATCAGCAGGATCTGCAGACTGACCGAATATTCCTGCGCGCCGTCGGCATTGGTGCCCAGCGTAATCGCCGGGATCGACAACGGATCGGCGGCCAACGCCAGCGGCGCGGCCAGCAACAGGACCAGCGTCAAGACGATGCGGAGCGCACCCATTACTTCGTATCCTTCTGATCCTTGCCGAGAATTTTCAGCAGATGCTGAGCAAATTCCGGCGTCGCTTTTTCACTGGCGGAGGGGACTTCGACCGGTTCCTTGAGCACGTGCAGCGCGGTGATGGTGCCGGGGCTGAGGCCGAGCAGGATCTGCTCATTGCCGACCTGCACCAGCATCAATCGGTCACGCGGGCCGAGCGCGCGCGAACCGATCAACTCGATCACCTGCCCCTTGCCCGCCGGCCCTGCCTGCTGCACGCGGCGCAGCAGCCAGGCGAGGAAGAAGATCAAGCCCAGCACCAGCAGCAAACCGAACACCAGTTGCGTCAACTGCCCGGCCACGCCGCTGTTGACCATTGGCGCGGTGGCGGCAGGCGCAGCAGTGGTTGCGCCCGGCTCGGCAGCCAGCACACTCAACGGCAATGCCAGCAGACCCCAGAGAAACCTTTTCACTCAGCGCAGCTTCTTGATGCGTTCGCTTGGGCTGATCACGTCGGTCAGGCGGATGCCGAACTTCTCGTTGACCACCACTACTTCGCCGTGGGCGATCAAGGTGCCGTTGACCAGCACGTCGAGCGGCTCACCGGCCAGACGATCGAGCTCGATCACCGAACCCTGGTTGAGTTGCAGCAGGTTGCGGATGTTGATGTCGGTACTGCCGACTTCCATGGAAATCGACACCGGAATGTCGAGGATCACGTCCAGGTTCGGACCGTCGAGGGTCACCGGATCGTTGTTCTTCGGCACGCTGCCGAACTCTTCCATCGGCAGACGGTTGGAGCTTGAAGTGCCGGCGTCGGCGGCCAGCAGTGCATCGATGTCAGCCTGGCCGGCGTCACCGGTTTCTTCCAGGGCCGCAGCCCATTCATCGGCCAGTGCCTGATCGTCCTGCGCGTTCATATCGTCGTTCATCATGTGTCCTCGGCGGGCAACAATTCGGTTAAATACGGGGGTGAAAGGCGCCGCCTCAGCGACGCTCGATCGGCTCGATCACTTGCAACGCGAGGTTGCCTTTGTGCGAGCCCATCTTGACCTTGAAGGCCGGCACGCCGTTGGCGCGCATGATCATGTCTTCCGGCATCTCGACCGGGATCACATCACCCGGTTGCATGTGCAGGATGTCGCGCAGCTTCAACTGGCGGCGGGCCACGGTGGCACCGATGGGCACGTCGACATCGAGCACGTCCTGGCGCAGGGCATTGACCCAGCGCTCGTCCTGATCGTCGAGGTCGGACTGGAAACCGGCGTCGAGCATTTCCCGCACCGGCTCGATCATCGAGTACGGCATGGTCACGTGCAGGTCGCCGCCACCGCCATCGAGTTCGATGTGGAAGGTGGAGACGACAATTGCTTCGCTCGGGCCGACGATGTTGGCCATGGCCGGGTTCACTTCCGAGTTGATGTACTCGAAATTGACTTCCATGATCGCCTGCCAGGCTTCCTTCAGATCGACGAAGGCCTGCTCGAGAACCATGCGCACCACGCGCAGTTCGGTCGGGGTGAATTCACGCCCTTCGATCTTGGCGTGACGGCCGTCGCCGCCGAAGAAGTTGTCCACCAGTTTGAACACCAGTTTGGCGTCGAGGATGAACAGCGCAGTGCCGCGCAGCGGTTTGATCTTGACCAGATTGAGGCTGGTCGGCACGTACAGCGAGTGCACGTATTCGCCGAATTTCATCACCTGCACGCCACCGACGGCAACGTCCGCCGAGCGGCGCAGCATGTTGAACATGCTGATGCGGGTGTAGCGGGCGAAACGCTCGTTGATCATTTCCAGCGTCGGCATGCGTCCACGGACGATGCGATCCTGGCTGGTCAGGTCGTAGCTTTTGACACTGCCGGGTTCGGCAGCATTATCGGTCTGTACCAGACCATCATCGACGCCATGCAACAGCGCATCGATTTCATCCTGGGACAGCAGATCCTGCACGGCCATGTCGTGTTCCTACTGCAGTACGAAATTAGTGAAAAGCAACTGTTCGATGACCACTTTGCCCAGTTCTTTCTGCGCCACTTCCTGGACGCTGGCGGTGGCCTTCTGGCGCAACATCTCCTGACCGACCGGGGTCGCCAGTGTGGCGAAATCCTGACCGGAGAAGAGCATCACCAGGTTGTTGCGGATAACCGGCATGTGCACTTTAAGCGCGTCCAGATCGGCCTGGTTACGCGCCAGCATGGTGATGCTCACCTGCATGTAGCGCTGACGGCCGTTCTGGTTGTAGTTGGCAACGAAGGCTGGCGCCATCGGCTCGAAAATCGCTGCCTGCTTGCCGACCGGCGCTGCTTCAGCGGCCTCGGCAGGCTTGCTCTGGGCGCCGTGCATGAAGAACCAGGTCGCCCCGACGGATGCACCAATGGCCACCAGCAACGCCAGCACGATCACGATGATCAGCTTGAGTTTGCCTTTGGTTGCGGGGTCTTTTACTGCTGCAGCTTCGCTCTTCGCCATGCCAATAATCCGTCACTAATCGGGGGTTTCACAGTCGCACGGCAAGGCAAGAGCAAGTGTTATGCCAGAAGTGTCGGAGGCTGAAGGGAGGGCGACATAAAACAAATGTAGGAGTGAGCCTGCTCGCGATTGCGGTGTGTCAGTCAACGAGTCCGCTAACTGACACACCGCAATCGCGAGCAGGCTCACTCCTACAGGGGGGGGCTGTGCTTTATCAGGCGTAATAGTCGACCGCGCTGGTGCCGATGACGCTGGTGGTCTGCGCCGCCACTTCAGCCACAGTGGCCGGTGCCAATTCTTCATCCGCCGAATCCAGACGCCCGCCGGCGGCGCTGGTGCGTCCGGTGTGGCCCTGCTGCGCCTGTTCCTGGCCTTGCTGGCCCTGCCAGCCACGGTTCTGGTCGGAGACGTTGACGTCGACCTGGCCCATGCCCTGCTGGTTGAACATGTCGCGCAGGCGATGCATCTGGCTGTCGAGCGCTTCACGCACGCTCGGGTGCGCGCTCATGAAGGTCACCTGGGTCTGCTGATCGGGAACCATGTTCACGCGGATATCCAGACGCCCCAGTTCAGCCGGTTGCAACTGAATATCGGCGGCCTTGAGGTTGACGCTGGACAGATACATGACGCGGTTGACCACTTCTTCGGTCCAGCCGCTCTGGTGCATGGCGATCGGCTGATTGACCGGCAGCGCATTCGCGGTTTTTGGCGTAGCGGCCTGGGTCAGTGCCGCCAGACGGTTGGCGAAGTCGTCGACGCGGGTATCGCTGGTGGCTGATTTCAGATCCTTCAGACCATCATCGATCAGCCCGCTGAAGGCTTTTTCGCCACCTTGGCTGGTGCTGTCCTTGTCGGCCTGGACGTCGAGCATGCTGGCCATGCCGGCGGCAAAGTTCTGCGCAGCGGTCAGTTCGCCGTCGGCCTGAGCCTGAGCGGGAGAGGCTTTCGGTTGTGCCTGACTGGCGGCAGAAATATGCCCGCCCTGCTCCATCGCCATGCGCACGGCCGGCATCGAGTCGAGCGGGTCGGCCGAGGGATCGAAATCGCTGTCGGTAGCCGCCGGATCTTTGACCATGCCCGGCACAGCAGTCAATGCAGGTGTCTCAGTCTCCGGCTGGGCTGGCGCCGCGACTACCGGGGTTTGCACGACAGGCGCTGCGACCAATGGCTGGACGACTTGAGCCAGGGCTGGATCCAGCGCCGGGTCTACAGGCGCGGTATCGACCACAGGGGTTTGTACGGTTTCAGCGGTGTCATCGGCAGTGGCAGCTGCGTCGTCACTCGCCGCCGCTTTGTCCGCAGGCAACGCTTTGCCGCTATCGGCAACTGCTGGCTCGGGCGCGGCAGACTGATCTTTGCCGATATCCTTTTTGCCGCTGTTGTCAGCGACCTTGTCGCGTGCCGGTTTGACTGAATTATCGGCGCTGGCGGCAGGCTTGGCCGGCGCTTGATTGGCGAACACTTTGGCGAAGCTCGAAGCCTTGTCCCCGGCGTCTGCGGCCATTGCCGACGATTTGGCAGAGGCGGCTTGCGCCTTGGCCTGGGCGGCGGTCTGAAGAAGAATGTTGGGGGTCGCAGGCATGACACGGTCTCCGCTGCACTGGGATCGTAGGTACAGTTGAGCAAGATGACTGCAAGTGCCGGGCCAGTTTGGCCAGGCACTTGCGAAAAACGCCGGAAGGCGGCTTCAGTGGGTATGGGCGTGGTGCTTTTCGTCTTCGTACACGGGGCGTACGTCGGCGAACTCGGAATGGATGTCGGCAACCAGCTGAGCGAGTGCTTCCGGGCTTTTGTCCTTGGCATTCGACTCAAGGTCCTGGCACAACTCAGCGAGTCGAACCGCGCCCATATTGCAGGCGCTGCCTTTGAAACTGTGGGCACAACTCATTAGCTGATCGGCGTCTTTGGTTGCGCGCAAGTTGCTCAAGCGCTCCTCAGAGTCATTCAGAAAAGTATCCAGAAGCTCTGGATAATCGCCCTCCATTACCTCGCGCAAGGTATCGAGAACGTCGCGATCTACATGTAGGTCAGTCACTTGCTCACTCCTTGATCAAGAATGGGCGGATTATGCCTCAATCTCCCAGAAAAACTCCACGCTGGCACTACGACCTTGGTCCGACCAGCTGGCGTTGTGTCCCAGTTGCCGGACCAGGCTGATGCCGCGTCCCGACAGGCGGACATTGTCCAGGGGCCGCTGCATGACCCGCGCCACATCGAAACCCTTGCCGCTGTCCTCGACCCGGATGACCAGACGCCCGCCCTCGCCTCGCGGTTGCACCTGCAGATGCACCCGCACGAAACCCTCCTGCAGCGCCTCCAGGCGTGCCGCACGCATTTCGTAGTAGCGGGCAAACCCGGCCGCATCGCGCTTGAGGCTGGAATCGAGCCCGAGCACGCCATGCTCCAGCGCATTGGAATACAACTCGGCGAGTACGCTGTACATGGCTCCGCTTTGCGAGCGCAGGCCGTGCACCTCGAGCAACAACTGCAAGAGAAATGGCAGCGGATTGAAGCGCCTGAGCGTGGCACCGCGAAACTCGAAACTGGCCGACCAGTCCAGCGGGCACGACTGGCCGCTGTCCGAATACACCGGTGCCGCGCCGTGCGCCTGCGTCGACTCGAGCAGGCTGACCTCGACCATGCTCACGTCATCACGGGCCTGTCCGCGAAAATCGCGCAACGCCTGCTCGATGTCCTCGAACAGCCGATCCGGCTCGCTATTGGCGGCAAAGACCTGCTGCAAACGCTCGACACCGAACAACTGGTCATTGGCATCGCAGGTATCGATCACCCCGTCCGATAACAGAAACACCCGATCATCAACGGCCATCGGATACACATCCGTGCGGTCATCGAAGGCCTGCGCACTGAGAATTCCCAACGGTAAATGCCGCGCCGGCAGCGGCACGCGCTCGCCACTCGCCATGCGGTGCAAGTAACCGTCGGGCATGCCGCCGTTCCACACCTCCACCGAGCGGCTCTGGAAGCTCAGACAGAGCAACGTGGCGCAGCAGAACATGTCCACCGGCAGGATGCGCTTGAGCTTGGCGTTCATCTCGCGCAGGGTTTCGGCCAGACCGTAGCCCTTGGCGGTCATGCCGTAGAACACTTCGGCCAGCGGCATCGCGCCGACTGCCGCCGGCAAGCCATGCCCGGTGAAATCGCCGAGCATGACGTGCATGTCACCGGCCGGCGTGTAGGCCGCCAGCAACAAATCGCCGTTGAACAGTGCGTACGGCGATTGCAGGTAACGGATGTTCGGCGCACTCAGGCAGCCAGAATGCGCAACCTTGTCGAACACCGCTTTGGCCACGCGCTGTTCGTTGAGCAAATAGTCGTGATGTCTGGCGATCAAGTCGCGCTGCTGCAGAACCGTCGCCTGCAGCCGGCGCAATCGATCCATCGCCTTGATTTTGGCGGCCAGGATCACCTGGTTGTACGGCTTCGCCAGAAAATCGTCGCCGCCGGCCTCAAGACAACGGGCCAGCGCTTCGCTCTCGGTCAGCGAGGTAAGAAAAATGATTGGCACCAGCGCTTCGCCCGCCAGCGCCTTGATCTGCCGCGCCGCTTCGAAGCCGTCCATCACCGGCATCAGCGCATCCATCAGCACCAGATCGGGTTGCTGCTTTTGGAACGTATCGACCGCTTCAGCACCGTTGGCGGCCGTCAGTACCTGATGGCCCTGACGACGGACGATGGTCGACAGCAGCAACCGGTCGGCGGCGCTGTCTTCGGCGATGAGAATGGTCAGCGGCTCTTGCGCCTGCATGGGCGTCAACTGATGTCGAAGAGTTTGTCGAAGTTGGAAATCGCGAGGATTTTCTTCACATCGGTGCTGCTGTTGACGACGCGGATATCCGACTCGTCGCCACCCGCGTGATCACGCAGCAGAAGCAGCATGCCCAGCGCGGAGCTGTCGAGGTAGGTGGCCTCTTTGAGATCTACCACGATGGATTCGGGTTTCTTGTCGAGCCGCTCATACGACTCGCGAAACTCCTGATGGCGACCGAAATCGAAGCGCCCTTTGACCGAGATCGTCAGCTTCTGACCATCCGGTGATACTTGTGTAACGACTGACATTGACTGGCTTCCTTGTCATTGACGAACCTGTACAAGGTTTAGCAGCTGTCGGGCCTCGGGGCAAGAAACAAGCAAAGATCAAAAGATCGCAGCCTTCGGCAGCTCCTACATTTGGAATGCATTCCCCTGTAGGAGCTGCCGAAGGCTGCGATCTTTTGATCTTTAGAAGGCATCACGCCGCGGCAAACGCTGCGACAGTTCATCCAGCAGCTTCTGCTCGCGTTTGTCCTCAAGGCGTTGCGCCTCTTCGCGATAACGTTGCACCAGCTTGCGTAGCCCTTCAACCCGGGCGAATGCCTGTTGCCATTCCTCACGCGCTTTGTCGAGCTTGTTCTGGTGCCAGACCAGGCTCTGCCGTTGCTGATCGACGGCGGTGTCGAGTTGCGCCAGAAAGCCCTGAAAACCCAGCAGCCACTGCCCGGTCACGCCGGTGCTGCCGCGCACGATCCATTGCTGCGAGTAATCCAGACGAAAGGCATTGAGGTCGGCCAGTTTGCTTTCCGCAACTTTGACCTGACCCTGGAAATAGCCCAGTCGTTGCACGGCGGCTTTTTCGGCCTTCTCGGCCATTTCCACCACCGGTGCCAGGCGCGCTGCTCGGCTGACGGCCATGGCCGGTTACCCGCCCGCCGCTGGGGCGAACAGGGTTTCCAGGTAGGCCTGGCTTTCACCCATGGTGATTTTGTCGTTGAGGCCCTGGCGCTGATACCTGACCAGTTGCGGCTGCAGGGAAATCGCCAGATCGGTCTCGCGATCACCGCCGGCGACGTAAGCGCCGACGCTGATCAGATCGCGGCTCTGCTGATAGCGCGACCACAACTGCTTGAAGTACTGCGCACGCTGCATGTGCTCCGGCGAAACCACCGCCGGCATGACCCGGCTGATCGAGGCTTCGATGTCGATCGCCGGATAGTGACCTTCCTCAGCCAGGCGCCGCGACAGCACGATGTGGCCGTCGAGCACGCCCCGCGCCGAGTCGGCAATCGGATCCTGCTGGTCATCGCCTTCGGACAGAACGGTGTAGAACGCCGTGATCGAACCGCCGCCCTTCTCCGCGTTACCGGCGCGCTCCACCAGTTTCGGCAGTTTGGCGAACACCGAGGGCGGATAGCCTTTGGTCGCCGGCGGTTCGCCGATGGCCAAAGCGATTTCCCGCTGGGCCTGGGCGAAACGGGTCAGCGAGTCCATCAGCAGCAGAACGTTCTTGCCCTTGTCGCGGAAATACTCGGCGATGCGCGTGCAATACATCGCCGCGCGCATACGCATCAACGGCGCATCGTCCGCTGGCGAGGCGACTACCACCGAACGCTTGAGGCCTTCCTCACCAAGGATGTGCTCGATGAATTCTTTAACTTCGCGACCACGTTCACCGATCAGGCCGACGACGATGATGTCGGCCTCGGTGAAGCGGGTCATCATGCCCAACAGCACGGATTTACCGACACCGGTACCGGCGAACAGACCGAGACGCTGGCCACGGCCGACAGTCAGCAAACCGTTGATGCAACGGATGCCGACGTCCAGCGGCACGCTGATCGGGTCACGGTTGAGCGGGTTGATTGTCGGGCCGTCCATCGGCACCCAGTCTTCGGCTTTCATGCCGCCCTTGCCGTCCAGCGCGCGGCCGGCGCCGTCGAGTACTCGGCCGAGCATGCTCATGCCCATCGGCAGCCGACCGGTGTCGGCCAGCGGCACCACGCGGGCGCCCGGGGCGATGCCGGCGACGCTGCCGACCGGCATCAGAAAGACTTTGCTGCCGGAGAAACCCATGACTTCCGCTTCCACCTGGGACGGGTGATAGCTGTCGTCATTGATCACCATGCAGCGGGTGCCCATGGCGGCGCGCAGCCCTTCGGCTTCCAGGGTCAGACCGACCATGCGCAGCAGTCGACCTTCAAGGATCGGCGCGCCGGCAATCTCGGTGGCCTCGGCGTAGGTGCTCAGGCGCTTGGCGAAGCTGGTGCGTTCAAGGCGCATCGCTGGCGTCCGCGCGCGGCTCGTCGGAGTCGACAGGCGCTGGGGTGTCTTGAGGAATTTCCAGGCTCAGGTCAGGCGTCGCCGGGTGCAACGCTTGTTCGTGCAACTGGTCGAACAGTTTGGCCATGACCTGAGTCACCCGCGATTCGACGCTGGCATCGATGCGACTGTGCTCGGTTTCAACCCGGCAGCCGCCCGGCAACAGCGACTCGTCTTCGACGATGCGCCAGGTTTCTTCGTGGCGTTCGCGCAGGGCTTTGACCTGGGCGAAGTCCTGCGGATTGACGTACAGGCGGACGTTTTCCACGCCCAGCGGCAACAGCTTGAGGGCATCGCGCATGACGTGTTCGATCTGCGTCGAATCGATGGCCAGTTCGCGCTTGATCACCTGTCTGGTGATGTGCTGCACGAGGTCGACCAGCGACTTTTCAATCTGTGTGTCTTGCTCAGCGATCGGCTCGAACAGGTTGCCCATCAACAGCTCAAGGCTGGCGATTTTCGCCGCCAGCGCTGTTTCGGCTTCCTGACGCACCTTCAGCGTGGTGCTGTGAAAACCTTCCTTTTCGCCAATGGCAAAGCCCTCGTTGTAAGCCTCCTGACGGATGCTTTCGAGTTCTTCCAGAGTCAGTGGCTGGACTTCTTCCAGCGGCACTTCTTCCATTTCCGGCGGTTCGGGTTCCGGCTCAGGTTCGGGTTCCGGTTTCGGCGGATCGAAGCTGGGCATCGCCCAGGATTCGAAGCCACGAACATCGCGGGCGCGGATCAGATCCGTCACAGACTCGTCAGGCTTATCCATGGGCTTAGATCATTTCCTCGCCGCCCTTGCCACCGAGCACGATCTCGCCGGCTTCGGCCATACGACGGGCGATGGTGAGGATTTCCTTCTGCGCGGTTTCGACATCGCTGACGCGCACCGGGCCTTTGGCCTCGAGGTCGTCGCGCAACAGTTCGGCGGCACGCTTGGACATGTTCTTGAAGATCTTTTCCTTGACGCCTTCGTCCGAGCCCTTGAGGGCCAGTACCAGCACATCGGAAGAGACTTCGCGCAACAGCGCCTGAATGCCACGGTCATCGACGTCGGCAAGGTTGTTGAAGACGAACATGAGGTCTTCGATCTGACCGGACAGGTCTTCGTCGACTTCGCGGATCGAGTCCATGAGCTGGCCTTCGATCGAGCTGTCGAGGAAGTTCATGATGTCGGCCGCACGCTTGATGCCACCCAGGGTGGTGCGCGAGGCGTTCGAGTTGCCGGAGAACTGTTTCTCGAGAATCTGGTTGAGTTCTTTCAAGGCTGCCGGCTGCACGGTGTTCAACGACGAAACGCGCAGGATGATGTCCAGACGCACCTTATGGTCGAAGTTGCCGAGCACTTCACCGGCCTGATCCGGGTCGAGGTACGCGACCACGATCGCCTGGATCTGCGGGTGTTCGTAACGGATGACGTCGGCGACGGCGCGCGGCTCCATCCATTTCAGACTGTCGAGGCCGCTGGTGTTGCCACCGAGCAGGATGCGGTCGATCAGGCCGTTGGCCTTGTCTTCGCCCAGGGCCTGGGTGAGCATCTTGCGCACGTAGTCGTCGGAACCGACGCCGAGGCTGGTCTGATCGCCGACGATGTCGACGAACTCGCTCATCACCTGCTCGACCTGCTCGCGGTGCACGTTGCCCATCTGCGCCATGGCCACGCCAACGCGCTGAACCTCTTTGGGGCCCATGTGGCGCAGCACTTGCGCGGCATCGGTCGAACCCAGGGACAGCAGCAGAATCGCGGCTTTGTCGACCTTGGTCAGTTTGACGGCGGCGGCTCGGTTATCACTCATCTGCGTTAATCCACTCTTTTACGACCTGAGCCACGCGACCCGGGTCTTCAGCTACCAGACTCTTGATTGCATTCAGCTGCGCGTCATAACCCTCGCTCGGGCTCGGCAACAGAATGCTCTGCGGACCACCGAGGCTCACGCGGTCGTTGGCCAGGTCGCCGTCCAGGCCGCCCATGCCACCGAGTTCCACGTCGCTGCCCAGACCGGCCAGCTCCTTGCCTTTGCCACCGCCGGTGATGTTGTTGAGCACCGGACGCAGCACACCAAACACCAGCACGAGGATGAACAGCACACCCAGCACTTGTTTGACGATGTCCCAGAACCATGGCTGGGAGTAGAACGGAATATCGGCAATCACTTCACCGCGCTCGGCGGAGAACGGCATGTTGATCACGCTGACGCTGTCACCACGGCTGGCGTCGAAACCGACGGCGTCCTGCACCAGACGCGTGAAGCGCGCCAATTCGTCGGCGCTCCACGGCGCACGGCTGGTTTCACCGTTGGCCGGGTTGATCTTGACCTGATCATCGACCACCACCGACACCGACAGGCGATTGAGACGGCCCTGTTGCTGTTTGGTGTGGCTGATCGAACGGTCGAGCTCGAAGTTCTTCGTCGATTGTTGACGCTTGTCGGCCGGATACGGCGCGAGCATCGGCTGGCCGGTGGCCGGGTCCATGATCTGCTGACCGTTGGCGTCAACCAGTGGCTGACCCGGCTGGATCATGCCGGCCGGTGCGGCGGTGCCACCGGTGGTCTGCGGCGCCGAGGCTGGCGACGGTGGCTGGTTGCTCAGGGCACCCGGCACACCTTGCGGGCCATTGCTGGCGGTGCGTTGTTCGTTGACCGACTGCTCGCTGCGCAACGCCGGTTGGTCCGGGTTGAACTGCTCGGCAGTCGATTCCACGGCATTGAAATCGATGTCGGCGGAGACTTCCGCTTTGTAGCGATCATTGCCCAATACCGGCTGCAGAATGTTGTGCACGCGTTGGGTGAGCATGCTTTCCATGCGGCGGCTGTAATCGAACTGCTTGCCGGCCATGGTCATTTCCGAGTTCTCCGCCTGATCGGAGAGCAGATTGCCCTTCTGATCGACGACGGTGATCTGCGATTTGCTCAACTCAGGCACGGACGTCGCGACCAGGTTGATGATCGCTACCACCTGACCCGGCTCCAGCGAACGCCCGCTATACAGCTCGACCAGTACCGAAGCGCTCGGCTTGCGCTCGTCACGGACGAACACCGAACTCTTCGGAATTGCCAGGTGCACGCGGGCACCCTTGACGTTGTTCAGGCTGGAGATGGTGCGCGCCAGTTCGCCTTCGAGGCCGCGACGATAACGGGTCGCTTCCATGAACTGGCTGGTGCCCAGACCCTGTTCCTTGTCGAGGATTTCGAAACCGATGTTGCCGTCGCTGGGAGTGACACCAGCGGCAGCGAGTTTCATCCGCGCACGGGACAGGTCGTCGGCCTTGACCAGCAAGGCGCCGGAATTGGGTTCTACGTTGTAGGGAATGTCAGCGGCGGCCAGGGTTTCCATGACCTGCTTGGCGTCCAGGCCGGCAAGGCTGCCGTACAGTGGACGGTAATCCGGCTGCTGCGACCACAGCACCACGGCAAAGCCAATCGCCACGCTCGCAGCCAGGCCGACCAACAGGCCGACCTGACGCAGCACGGTCATCTGGGAAAGGTTTTCCAGAAAGGACAGGCCGAACAGCGGCGGTTTGCCGTCGATCGGGGTGGCCTTGGCCGGAACGTTATCAGCGACTGCTTCTGCCATGACTTATTTCGCCCTTAAACCGGCATCTGCATGATGTCTTGGTAAGCCTGGACCAGCTTGTTGCGCACCTGGGTCAGAGCCTGGAACGACACGCTGGCTTTTTGCGATGCGATCATCACGTCGGTCAGGTCGACACCGCTCTTGCCGATCTCGAACGCATTGGCCAGTTGAGTCGACGCCTGCTGGGTATCGCTGACTTTATTGATCGCCTGACCGAGCATGTCGGAAAAGCTGCTGCCGGCAATTTCAGGGACAGCGGCAGTCGATTTACGCGCAGACATGGCATCCACTTTCATGGCCTGCATGTCCATCATCAACCGATTAAATTCAATACCTTGGCTCATGGTCTACTCTCTTGGGCGGCCCGCAATTTTTTGACACTCACTCGGCGGGTACACAGGTATTAGCAACAAGGGTGCCAGCTCATGGGCACCCTTCTGAGAAAAGCATCTGGAATGTTTTGCAGCTTCTGTCAGGTGGCGAACAGATAGCCTTCGACGTCCATCCCGGCGTCGCGCATTTGCGCCAGTTTGTAGCGCAGGGTGCGGGGGCTGATGCCGAGCTTTTCGGCAGCTTCCTTGCGGCGGCCACGCTCGGCGCGCAGGGTGTCGATGATCATCTGAAACTCCCGGCGGCGCAGGTCGTCGCCCAGGGCTCCGGTGGAATCCGCCTCGATTTCCACCTCGCGAATCACCGGTGCCGCGACCGGCAACGAGGCAAATGTCACCGCACCGGTCAGGCAGAAATCCTGCGGCTGGATCAAGCCGCCCTGCTGCAGAATCAGCGCGCGCTGAATGGCGTTATCCAGCTCACGCACGTTGCCCGGCCACGGGTACTCGGTCAGGCAGGCTTGTGCTTCGGGGGAAAGCTTCGCCGCAGCGTGCTTCATTTTATTGACGTGTTTGGCCAACAACTTTTCCGCCAGCGGCAGGATATCGGCAGTGCGCTCGCGAAGTGGACGCCAGGCCAGAGGAAAAACCGACAAGCGGTAAAACAGGTCTTCACGGAAGCGCCCCGCTGCCACTTCGCCAGCCAGATCACGGTTGGTCGTGGCGACCACGCGGATATCCAGACTGATCGGCTTGCGTGCGCCCACGCGCTCGACTTCGCGCTCCTGCAGGACCCGCAACAGTTTGGCTTGCAGACCCAGCGGCATTTCGGAAATTTCATCGAGCAGAATGGTGCCACCGTCCGCTTGCTCGAACTTGCCGGCCTGCGAGGCGATAGCGCCGGTAAACGAGCCTTTCTCATGCCCGAACAGTGTCGCTTCAAGCATGTTGTCGGGAATCGCCGCACAGTTGATCGCAATAAATGGCTGACTGGCCCGCCGCGATTGCTGGTGAATGTAGCGCGCCAATACTTCTTTACCGGTGCCGGACTCGCCGGAGATCAGGACAGTCGAATCACTGCGCGCGACTCGTGCGGCCAGTTCAAGCAACTGCGCACTGGCCGGCTCGACAGCAACGGGGCCCTCCGCTTCGCCAGCATCAATGCTGCCCAACGCGTGCCGGGCCACCAGATCAAGCAACGCTTTGGGTTCGAACGGCTTGACCAGATAATCCGCCGCGCCCTGGCGCATGGCATCGACCGCACGCTCGACTGCGCCGTGGGCGGTCATCAGCAGCACCGGCAATTGCGGTTGGCGCGCGCGCAGCAGGGCAAGCAATTGATGGCCGTCCATGCCCGGCATGTTGACGTCGCTGACCACCAGACTGAAGGCTTGCTGCGCGACGGCCGTCAGTGCTTCTTCGGCGCTGCCGACGGCGTGATAGTCGTGGCCGGCGAGCAACAGCGTATCGGCCAGCGCTTCGCGCAACGAACGGTCATCCTCGACCAGCAACACCTTGATGCCCATGACGATCATTCAACTCCCTGTGCAGCGGAAAACAGCGGCAGGCTGACCTGCGCGCAGGTACCGCGCCCGACCCGCGAACGCAGGGTCAATTCTCCCTGATGGGCACGCGCCACCGCTTTGACCACGGTCAGGCCAAGGCCGGTCCCGGTGACTTTGGTAGTAAAAAAAGGCTCGCCGAGGCGCGCCAAAACTGTCGGCTCAATGCCGCTGCCGCTGTCGCTGACACACACCCGCAGGGTGTTGCCTCTGGTGTAGCAATGCACTTTCAAGCGCGCCTCGCCGGCGCTGGCCTGGATGGCATTTTCAATCAGATTCAGCAATGCGCCGACCAGCGTATCGCGGTTGCACAGCAGCTCACCGGCATGGCTGTCGCACTGCCAGCGGATTGGCAGATCCTGCACGTGGGTCAGCGCCGCGGCCTGCAGCGACTGCATCAAGGCATCGGGGGTGAGGCGATCGGTCAGGGGCAATTCACCACGGGCGAACACCAGCATGTCGCGCACTTGATGCTCGAGTTCGTGCAGACGCTCTTTCAGGCGTCCGGCAAAGCGCTGCTGGGTTTCCACCGGCAATTGCTGCTCAGTCAAATGACTGGCGTAAAGCAAAGCGGCGGACAGCGGCGTGCGAATCTGATGGGCCAGAGACGCAACCATGCGCCCCAGCGAAGACAACCGCTCGTGCCGTGCCAGTTGATCTTGCAGATGACGGGTTTCCGTCAAGTCATTGAGCAGCACCAACTGCCCCGGCTCGGCGTCCAGCGAGCGGGTGGAGATCGACAGGCGTCGACCGTTTTTTAGAGAGATTTCATGACCGTCGTCTTCACGCGGAGCGAAGCAGCGTGCGATCACATGGCGCCAGAGCTCGCCTTCGAGTGGCGAGCCAAGCAGGTCGATGGCGGCCGGGTTGGCTTCGCGCACCAGACCGTGGCCGTCGATAACGATCACGCCGCCGGGCAACAGGTCGAGGAGGTTTTGCAGGCGATTGGCCAGGCGTTCTTTTTCCGCCAGCTCCTGCATGCGCTGGGCGCTGACCACCGCCAGCTCACCCTTGAGCTCGGTGACGCGCGCTTCGAGCAGACTGTAAGAGTCAGTCAGCTGGCTCGACATCTGGTTGAACAGCTGAAAGGCCTGCTCAAGTCCCTGACGACTTGCCTGCTCTACGGACGAGGGTTGCCCCACGATATTGGAGGCAGAAGAGATCTGGGCGGCTTGGGGCATTGGGCTCTCTCGCTTGGCTGACCGTCAGTGAAACGGAACGTTGCGAGGGCTATAGCAATACCCGTGCCTAAAAAAAACCGCTTATAAATGAAGCGGTTGAAAAACAGGCGTCAATCATCCGCCTGTTCATCTCCTCCAGCGCGGCTCATGCCGTACTTGCGCATCTTCTCGACCAGCGTGGTGCGACGAATACGCAGACGCTCAGCAGCACGGGCGACAATGCCATTGGCATCGTCCAGCGCCTGCTGAATCAGGCCCTGCTCCAGGCCACCGAGGTAGTCCTTGAGGTCCAGACCTTCCGGCGGCAGCAGTGCGTTGGCGCTGAAGTCCGGAGTATGGCCATTGATCGCCACGCGCTCTTCAAGATCGCTACGCAGACTGTCGACCATTTGCTCGTCTTCGTCGTCGACGTAGCGGAATTTCTTCGGCAGCTCGACCACGCCGATCACCCCGTACGGGTGCATGATCGCCATACGCTCAACGAGGTTGGCCAGTTCGCGGACGTTGCCCGGCCAGCCGTGACGGCACAGCGACATGATCGCCGCCGAGTTGAAACGGATCGAACCACGCTTCTCGTGCTCCATGCGCGAGATCAGTTCGTTCATCAACAGCGGGATATCTTCGACACGCTCGCGCAGCGGCGCCATCTCGATCGGGAACACGTTCAGGCGATAGTAGAGGTCTTCGCGGAACGAGCCGATCTCGATCATGCTTTCGAGATTCTTGTGGGTCGCGGCAATGATGCGCACGTCGACGCTCTGGGTCTTGTTGCTGCCCACGCGCTCGAAGGTACGCTCCTGAAGCACGCGCAGCAGTTTGACCTGCATCGGCAGCGGCATGTCGCCGATTTCGTCGAGGAACAGCGTGCCGCCGTTGGCCAGTTCAAAGCGTCCGGCACGGCTGGTGATCGCACCGGTGAAGGCGCCCTTCTCGTGGCCGAACAGTTCGCTTTCCAGCAGCTCAGCAGGGATCGCCCCGCAGTTGACCGGCACGAACGGCGCGTCGCGGCGCTTGGAGTGGTAGTGCAGGTTGCGCGCGACCACTTCCTTGCCAGTGCCGGACTCGCCGAGGATCAGCACGCTGGCGTCGGTGTCGGCCACCTGCTGCATCATCTGACGGACGTGCTGGATCGCACGACTGGTGCCGACGAGGCTGCGGAAAAGATTGGGTTCGCGATGACGGCCGCGTTCACGGGCCTGGTCGTACATCTCGCGATAGACCTGGGCGCGGTGCAGCGAATCGAGCAATTTGCTGTAGCTGGGCGGCATTTCCAGGGTCGAAAGGACGCGGCGACGCTGGTCTTCAGGCAGGTCAACGGAAGAATTATCGCCCATTAACAAAACCGGAAGGAACTCATCCCAGGTTGCGAGTGTCTTTAGCAAGCCCAAAAGCGCGCCAGGAGCATTGACGGTCCCGATCAGTACGCAAATGACCTCACGACTAGACGACAAAGAGCCGACTGCCTGCTGCCAGTCATGGCTGCCGCAGGGTAAATTTTCTTCGCCAAGAAAATTCAAAATCACCGCCAGGTCGCGGCGGCGGACGCTATCGTCATCGATCAGCAGAATTTTGGTTTCACGCCACATGCAATAGCAACTTCCCTAGTCAACTCAATGCCCGAAAAATAAGGCAAGCGAGACGCTTGCAGGACACCATGTGCCTGTAGACGCCCTAAACCTGATAATAGCCACTAGTTAAGTCAAAAAACCGTGCACAGTCAAATTTATGGCGCACATCTCTGGTTCAACTGACGGTTAATCAACCAAACAGATGGTAAACCTTTGCAGCCTTTTGCGCTTGGGTGATCTGCGACATCTCGTTGGCTATCGCCTGCCGCTCGCCCATTGCCACCTCAAGAAGCTCTTTGTACACGAATAGCAGCTCTTCAAGGTTATCGCGCAACGCAACTTCGTCCAGCGAAGCTTCCGCCATGACGTCTTCCATGCAGGAACGGCAAGCCAGATCCAGCTCGCCAATGGCTTCCCAGTTTCGCTCGGCCAGAGCACCGACCAACGCTTCACGGGTATCGGCTATTCGCTGCAATACAAGACTCATGGTGATCTCCTTCAGAACTGCGGAGCCGGCACAGGCGCGATGGCGTCCCAGCCTTCTTTGACCGTTGTCAGCAGGCCGGCCACTTCGTCGAGGACACGTGGATCGCTGCTGATATTTGCTTCGGCAAGGCGCTTCATCATGTAGATGTACAGGCCATCCAGATCGGCCAGCGCCTCTGCATTATTTTCGAGATCGAGACCTTCGCGCAGGCCACTGACGATGCCGATAGCCTTGCTGATCGCCGTGCATTTGCCGGGGATGTCCTTGCGCTCGATGGCGCCTTTGGCCTGAGCAATACGGGCCAGGCCACCTTCCATCAACATTTGCACCAGGCGGTGCGGGCTCGCTTCGGACGTCTGCGCGTGCGCGCCGACTTTCTGGTATTGCCGAAGGGCTAACATCGGGTTCATGTTCTACCTCATTGCCACGTTGACTCGTATAACCAGTGTATCGCCAACCGCTCCGAAAACTTTAGATCAAAAGACAAAAACCCGGCGCACGCCGATAAAGCGTAGCCGGGTTTTTGTCGTGACTGACTGTTACTTCGCCGACTGCTGCGCGTTCAGCGAGCTGAAGAACGAGGTGATGTTGCTCGCCGTTGCCTTCATCTGCCCGACCAGCAAGTCCATGGCATTGTACTTGGCGGTCAATGTCGACGTCAGGTTAGCCACGCGCAGATCCAGCGCCGCCTGCTGCTTTTGCAGGCTCGATGTCAGATTCGTAAGGTTGGAGCTGCGCTGATCGAGCAGTCCACCAGTCTTGACGTACGGATCAACCGCCGCAGTCATACGCGCCAACAGACCATTCTTGGCATCGGTACCGCTGAACAGCTGTTGAACCTGGCCAGCCATGCCCGGAGTTTCCATACGCTTGTTGAACACCGCAGTGTCGAGCGTCAGCAAACCGGTCTTGCTATCGGTCAACACGCCCATCTGCGACAGCACGGACAATTGTCCTGCTCCGCCCGCCCCCGGATCGGTCAACTGAGCACGCACATCCGCCATCAACGAACGCGGCAGAGCATCGCCCGTGAACGCCGCCGACACGGTCAGATTGCCATCGGCATCCGGCGTAGCCTTGGACAAGGTGTCGATGGTTTTCTTCAGGGTGTTGTAGGAATCGATGAACGATTGCAGGGAAGTCTGGATGCCGGCGGTATTGGTCGCAACCGAAACGGTCGCTGGAGTAGCAACGCCATTGACCACCGGGCTGGCCGAGGCCAGATTGAGTGTCATGCCGCTGATCGCACCGGTCACGGTATTGGTCTTGCTGGTAACGGCCAGTCCGTCGATGGTCAGGCTGGCATCCATGGCCAGTTCACCGACGGCTCCCGACGCCCCTGCCGCCGGGCTGGCGCCCATCTTCTGGGTACCGTCGATTTCCAGACCAGCGATCCCGCTGACCTGCAGGTCCATGCCGGCACCTGTCTTGTTCGAGCTGAGCACCAGCCGCGACGAGCCGGTGCTGTCGGTCACAATGTTGGCCGAAATACCGTTGCTGGCCTGAGCGGTGTTGATCGCATCGCGCGTGGACTGCAAAGTGGCATTGGCCGGAATCGCGACATTGTAATCAATGCCATTCTGACTGATTTTCAGAGTACCACTCGGAATGGCACTGGCGGCCCCGCCGGCGAAGGCGGCACTGGCTACTTTCGAGCCGGTGGCCAGGTTTTTCACAACAACGCTGTAGGTACCCGGTACGGCGGTTTTATCCGATGTGGCACCGACAACAGTCGGCGTGTCCGACGTCGCAGTGAAACCGGCAAACGCCGGGCTCGAAGCTTTGTTCAGATCACCCATCGCTTTCTGATACGCAGCCAGTGCACTTTTCAGCGAACCGACACCGGAGATCTTCAGGCTGTTGGTTTTGGTCGCGGTATCGATCTGCGTCTGCTTGGCAGACTTGTCGGCGTTGACCAGCGCGGTCACGATCGCGCCGATGTCCAGGCCGGAACCCAGTCCGGAACCCGGTAGAATTGGACTTGCCATGTGCATCTCCCTTCAGATTGTTGCCATTCTTTTGACCGTTACAGGCGTCTTGAGAACGAGCAAACACTATTCATGCCATTTATCAGACTTTGGCGTCGAACAACACGTGGCTTGCGTTGGCGAGGCTGTCCGCCAGTTTGAGGGCTTCAGCGGAAGGAATCTGTCGAACCACTTCACCTGTCTCGCTCGCAATCACCTTGACGATGACCTTGCCGGAATGCTCGTCAATCGAGAACTCCAGATTACGCTTGATCGACTGGACGAATTTTTCGATCTCTTGCACCGCCAGTTTCAACTTGGCGCCGTCCGAATCCTGATCCTTGGCAGCGACCGGCGCTTCAGTCTTTTGGACTTTAGGCAGCTCTGACGTTTTGTCAGCAACCGGTGGCACTGGCTTGGGAGCCGGATAAGACACGTTAAGCTTCACGCTCATGTCCATGCCCATCACCTCTTAACGAAAAAAAGCGAGAGAGCACGACCAGCGCACTCCCCCGCTCAAACCTGTTCCGAATTACTGAAGCAGTTTCAGTACAGCGGAAGGCAGTTGGTTGGCCTGGGCCAGAACCGAAGTGGAAGCTTGCTGCAGAGTTTGCTGCTTGGTCAGGTTAGCAGTTTCTGCGGCGAAGTCGGTGTCCTGTACACGACCCTGAGCAGCGGTGGTGTTTTCAGTGATGTTCTGCAGGTTGGAGATGGTGCTGGTCAGACGGTTCTGCGAAGCACCGAGGCTGGCACGGGTTGCACCGATTGCAGCGATAGCGGCGTCGATTGCAGTGATCGCGCTGTCGATGGCAACGGCTGCGTCAGACGGGCTGGCGCCGGTCAGGGCCAGAGTACCGCTACCAACCGACAGGCTGACGGCGTCGAACTTGGAGCTCAGTACCAGGTCGATGTGGTTAGCCGAACCAGTGTTTGCGCCCACTTGCAGAGTCACAGTACCAGCCGAACCGTCCAGCAGGTTCTTGCCGTTCAGGTTGGTCGAAGCGGAGATACGGGTGATCTCGTCCGACATCTGAGCGAATTCAGAGTTGGTAGCGGTCTGGTCAGCGGTGCCGTTGGTACCGTTACGGGCTTTAACAGCCAGTTCACGCATACGCTGCAGGATGTCGGTAGTGGCTTGCAGAGCGCCTTCAGCGGTCTGGGCAACGGAGATACCGTCGTTGGCGTTCTGGATGGCCTGGGTGTTACCGCGGATCTGCGAAGACATACGGTTGGAGATCTGCAGGCCAGCGGCGTCGTCTTTGGCGCTGTTGATTTTCAGGCCGGAAGACAGGCGCTGCATCGAGGTGGACAGAGCGTCGGAAGCGCGGTTCAGGTTTTTCTGAACGTTCAACGATGTGGTGTTGGTGTTTACTGTTAAAGCCATGACGAATTCCTCGTTGGTTGGGTACTGCGGCTTCCGGCCCTGGCAACCGCCGGGTATGGCCTAGAGAACCTTCGTAATAGTTATCGTCGGGTTTGCAGGTTGCTTGAGGGCTTTTTGAAAAAATTTTGCCATCACCACGCCACCCCCGAGAAAACAATGACTTAGCTGTACTTCAACCGCATAAAAATGACGTCATAAAACTGCCTGTCACGCAAAGCCGCGGGCCAGTGCTGCGCAGCAGTTCAGCGCCTGGCACTTTCCAGCAATTCAACCAGTTCGTATTCCATAGAGTCGGCCAGTCCCAACCAGTCCTGGCGCTCCTGGCAATCGAGCATTTGCATGAGCACCTGCGCCCACGCCTGCTGGATCTCTATTGGGGCAGACGACAGACATTGCTGGGCCTGCTCGAACACATCGACCATGGTCAACGCCGCTTCTACGTCACGCCCCAGACGAAACAATGCAGCGCATTGGCGACACTGATCCTGACTGTGATTCAGCGCACTCATTGCACGAACTCCGGATTGAAAGCGGTGCCGGCGATCAGCGCGCCGGCGCGGCTGCTGTTGAGAAATTCGACCTGTGGGTGCGCGGCGATATAACGCTCGAGCACACACAGATAGCCGCGAAAATTCAGCTGGGTACTGACGCGCTGACCATGGCCATCGCGCACCCAGTGCCGCGCCTGGGCCAGCGGCGGGCCCAGATCGCCGTCGCCCCAACCGGCGTGAGTCTTGTTCATCGGGAAGGCGAAGTCGGCGCCAAACAAAGTGATTCGGGGCGCGCCCATTTTTACCGCGAGGTCCACCGCCGGATGGATCACGCTGCCGCCGACGTGCAGCTCGCCGCGTGGATACTGTTCTTTCAGCTCGGCATAGATCGGGCTGGCCGAATAGCCGCCATAGCGCTTGCCCTTCCATGCCTTCAATATCTGCGGATCGCTCATCGGCAGGTACACCAGCGTAATGCCGTCAGACTTCTCGAAGGGCAAATGCCGAAAGCCGATGCGTTGATCGATGCTTACCACCAGATCAGGCACGATGCCGTGTTCGCGCAATGGTCGGTAGGCCGTATCAACGCAGATGAACACCGGTCGCTCGGCAAGCTGACGGATCGCCGCGAGACGTTCGAAATGCTGCTCCAGTGTCGGCCCGGTGGCGATTACGTAGACTTCGCGGCCAGCGCAGCTACCGAACAATTGCGCCACATCGCCATCGCCGAGCAACACTGGCAGACTTTCCTGCAAGCGCTGCCGGATTTCTGGTGACTGCGGATCGAAATCGCGGTTATTGAATGTCAGGTGCACTTCATTGATCAGCCGGTCGCGAATCTTCGCATTGAAGTCATCGGCCAGCAGCATCTCGGCCGGCAGGGCAAAGAACGGCGTGAAGAAGTCCGGGTGATCGCCGGCGTAAAACAGTTCGACCCGAGGGTCCTGCAGCCACTGGCGCTGATCGAGCAGTTGCAGCACCAGCGCGAACAGCGCGCCATTGAGGATGTGTACGTACAGGCGCTCGAGCCCCGCGCGCTCGAGCAGCACACCGGGCAAGTCGCCCAAGCCAGTGCCATAGACGTGCAGTTGCGGTTTTTCCGGCAGGCTCGCCGCCTGAATCTTCGCCTCATGCAGGCGATCATGGCGGCTGGTGAGCTGAATGCCGTCGACGCTCAGCGTCGAGCCCAGCCCTTGCACGAGTTCGGCCTGCACGGACGCGCTGTCTTCAGCCATCAATCGCTCGAACAGCGCCGGCCAGCGCCGTTGCAACACCTCGGCATTGGCTTGGAAAAACTCGCTCATGGCGCCTCGCGCTCCTTCTCGGGCAAAAAAATAGCGTTCAAGGTTAACCTTGAACGCTATTTTTGTATCAGTGGTTTTTGCTGCAGTTTACGGACGATAGATGATCGCCGAGCCCCACGACAGGCCAACACCAAAACCGCTCAGCGCAACGCGCTGCCAGTCGGAGTCGAGCACGTGCTTTTCCAACAGCAGCGGAATGCTCGACGACACGGTGTTGCCGGTCTCGACCATGTCCTTGATGAATTTCTCCGGCTCGCCTTCGAAGCGTCGCGCCACGGCGTCGACAATCGCCGCGCTGCCCTGGTGAATGCAGAATGCATCGATGTCATCGGCTTTCAGCCCCGAATCGTCAAGCAGTTCATGCAAGTGCGCCGGGACTTTCAGCAATGCGAAATTGAAGACCTGACGACCGTTCATGAAGAACACGCCGTTGCTGACTTTCAGGTGCGGTGCCCCGGAACCGTCGGTGCCGAACTTGGCCTTGCCCAGCGCCCAGCTCGGGTTTTCGCCCATCCACGTAGCGGTGGCGGCATCGCCAAACAGCATGGTGGTGTTGCGGTCTTCCGGGTCAACGATTTTCGAATACGGGTCCGCGGTGATCAGCAGGCCGTTCTTCAGGCCGGCGGCTTCCATGAAGCCCTTGATCGCGTAAATGCCGTAGACATAACCGGAGCAGCCCAGAGAAATGTCGAACGCTGCAACATTGGTTGGCAGGCCGAGTTTGTCCTGGACGATGGCAGCGGTATGCGGCAGGCCTTCTTCGTCACCGTTCTGGGTGACGACGATCAGAGCATCGATGGATTCACGTTTCAGTTCAGGGTTGCTGGCAAACAGCGCATTGGCCGCTTCCACGCACAGATCGGAGGTTTCCTGCTCAGCGTCTTTGCGCGGCAGGAACGCCGAACCGATCTTGCCAAGGATGAATTCTTCATCCTTCTCGAATTTTGCACCTTGTGCGTAATTGTCCACGCCGGCTACAGGAACGTAGCTCGCAATGCTTTTTATGCCAATCATTACGGCTTCCCAATAAAAAACAGCCCAAAACCACCGCTCGCAAGGATTCGAGGGGCGCCGACAAACAGAAAACGGCCGCCACGACGGGCAGCCACGGGAAGCGCAAAGGGCTATCACTGGAACCGCAAAACGGGCCAGGCGCCATCTCCCCGGTCAATACAATACAGTGAAGATGCGCGTTATGACTCGCAGGTCACGCTATTTTGCCGAATCGATGGCAGATTGGCTTATTCGATCAGCGACCAATCCAGTGGCGTACCACGCTTGATCGCGGTGCGCGCGCGGCGTCCGAGAACGGCATCGGTGTGCTTGGGCGGCAGACCGAGGCCAGGACGGATGGCGCGCAGATTGTCCACGGTAAATGCTTCACCGGCGGCCATGTCAGCGGTGACGTACAGCGAACGGCGATAGACCAGCGATTTTCGCTCAGCCTCGGTCACGCCGTAATGCACCTGCCCCATGGCCTGCCAGGCACGTTCGGTTTCGACCACCAGACTGGCCAGTTCCGCCGGTTCCAGGGAAAAGCTCGCGTCGACGCCACCGGCCGAACGATCGAGGGTGAAGTGTTTCTCCACCACCGTCGCTCCCAGCGCCACCGCCGCCACCGATACGCCGACGCCCATCGAGTGATCCGACAGCCCGACCTCGCAGCCAAACAACTCACGCAGATGCGGGATCGTGCGCACGTTGCTGTTGAGGGGCGTGGCCGGATAAGTGCTGGTGCACTTGAGCAGGACCAGATCCTTGCAGCCGGCCTCGCGTGCGGCGCGCACGGTTTCATCCAGTTCAGCAATGCTGGCCATGCCGGTGGAGATGATCAGCGGTTTACCGGTGGCGGCGACACGGCGGATCAACGGCAGATCGGTGTTTTCAAAACTGGCGATCTTGTACGCCGGCACCTCGAGGCTTTCGAGAAAATCCACCGCGCTGTCGTCGAACGGCGTCGAGAACGCGAGCATCCCCAACTCCTTGGCTCGAGCAAAAATCGGCGCGTGCCATTCCCACGGTGTGTGGGCTTTTTCATACAGATCGTAGAGCGAAGTGCCGGCCCACAGACTGCCGGGATCCTTGATGAAGAATTCGCCTTCGGCCAAATCCAGGGTCATGGTTTCGGCGGTGTAGGTTTGCAGCTTCAAGGCATGCGCACCAGCCCTCGCAGCAGCCTCGACGATTTGCAGGGCGACATCGAGAGACTGGTTATGATTGCCACTCATCTCGGCAATGATGAACGGCGGCGCGTCGGCACCAATCGTGCGGTGGCCAATCTTGAAACTAGGCATGCGAGTGATCCTTCAAAACACGGCTGAACGCGCAGGTTTCCTGGATGAACCCGGCGTCGCGGAAGACTTTCAATGAAGACTGATTGGCGGGCATGACCCGGGCATTGATGCGCGTCAATTGCGGCCAGTGCGCAGCGACGAACGCTTCGCCACGGCTGAGCACTGCCCTGCCCCAACCGAGGCCGAAACGCCCTTCCAGCAGATAGATCGACACTTCCGCTTCGAATCCGCGCAAGTCGTAGCGCAGCACCCCGACCGGGCCGTCATCCGCCTCGGCGATCAACAGCAGCCGCTGCGGATTGCGCAAACTTGCCATCAACCAGTTCAGATGCTGCGCCCAATCGATCACGCCGGATTCCAGCGACCAGCGCCGCACCGGCTCGGCATTGCGCCCATCGAACAGCAACTGCGCATCGTCCAGCGTCGCCGGGCGCAGTTTCAGTACCGCGCCGGCCAGCGCCGCCGCCACGCGTTCGGCACCGCGTCCGTCGACCAGTTGCCGCGAGCGCTCGGCGAGGCTCTGGCGCAGAAAATGATTGTCCATCACAAAGCCGACCGCATCGCGCAGTTGCTCGACGCTGACCTGCTCGCGCGCTCCCATGAACACATGCGCGCCGGCCGCCGCCATGACTTCACCGTTGGCCTGCTGATTGTTCGCCACAGCGATGCAGATGGTCGGCAAGCCGAGCGCCGCACGCTCCCAACTGGTGCCGCCGCCGGCGCCGATAAACAGATCGGCTTCAGTCATGCGTTGATGGAAATCGCTGACGAAACTGTGCAGGCGCCAGTTCGGCCGTGTCTCGGCCAAGGCCTGCATCTGCGCCCACGCCGGGTTGTCGGCGCCCGCGACGAAATCAACCTGCAACTCAGTGAAATCAGCCAGCGCCAACATCGCGTGATGAGTCTGCATCGCCGCGTCGAAACCGCCGAAATTCACCAGCACCCGCCGCGCCTTCGGTTTGATCTCGATGGCTTCGCAGTTGAATTCTTCACGGAGCATGGCGTAGCGCGGGCCGAGCAAGGTGCGACAGCCCGGCGGCAGCAGCGGCGCGTAGTTTTCACTTAAGCCGGACAGGTTCTGATTGAGCAGCAGATCGACGCTGTAGCGCCGCGTCGCCAGATCATCCACCGCGGCGATTCGATGCGCCCAGCGCCGGGCAGCGGTTTGCCAGTGATGATCGAGGCCGTAATGGTCGGCGATGATCCAGTCGAACGGCGCCTGCCCGTCCAGCAGCAAGCCCAGCGCATCAATGTCGAACTGCCACGGCAACATCGATTCGATGGCCTGCAGCGGGTCTTCATCACGATAGCGCTCGGGCAGCGCGAAGGTCTCGAAGCCTTCGGCCTTCAAGGCTTCGAGTCGATGTCCCGGCAAGCGCCGACAGGCAAACGCAACATGACTGCCCTGCCCGCGCAACACTCGCGCCAGCGTCAGGCAGCGGGCGATATGGCCGCTGCCGATGGCCGGCGAAGCGTCGGCACGGATCAGCACTCTCATGGCAGCTCTCCGCCGGCCTTGAGCGCGGCGTAGAGGTATTCGGCGCGTTGCCAGTCTTCGGGGGAGTCGATGTCCTGGACCAGATGGCGCGGCAGGATCACCGGCAGGCTGGCTGGCGAGAACAGCGTCTCGCCGCGCAACCACGCTTCGCTGCGCCCCCAGTAAAACTGCCCGGCATCCTGAAACGCTTCGGGCAGATCCTGCGAACGGGTGGTACGAAACTCCGGATAAAGCGACATCAGGGCGCCCTCCTCGTTGAGGGTCAGGGCGCGCTGCACGGGAAACCCGAAGCCGCACACCGAAAAGGCAAACGCCTTGTGCGGATGCTGCTTGAGCAATTCCAGGCCCTGACGCAGGTAGCGCACTTGCAACAGCGGTGCCGTCGCATACAGGCAACAGGCGTAATCGAATGCCGGCAGCTGCTGCAGGGCATGCACGATCACCGCAGCGGTACCGGTGAAATCATCCGCCAGATCGGCCGGTCGCATGAACGGCACTTCGGCGCCGTGCGCCCGTGCGACGTCGGCAATTTCAACATCGTCGGTACTGACCACCACGGCGTCGAACAGCGCTGATTCCAGCGCCGTGCGAATCGAGCGGACGATCATCGGTACGCCGTCGAACGGTTTGAGATTCTTGCGCGGGATGCGCTTGCTGCCACCACGGGCGGGGATGATCGCGACGCAGCTCACGGTGCCTTACTCCTCAAGCAGCAGCCGGCGCAGTTGCTCGACCACCTGATCCTGTTGTTCTTCGCTGAGCAAAGGGAACAGCGGCAAGCTGATCGCCTCGGCGTAATAGCGCTCGGCCTCGGGGAAATCGCCCTCGGCAAAACCCAGCTCGCGATAGTACGGCTGCAGATGCACCGGAATATAGTGCAGATTTACGCCGATGCCGGCGGCACGCAAACCTTCGAACACCTGGCGATGACTGAGATTGCAGCGCTCGGCCTGCAAACGCACCACGTACAAGTGCCACGCCGATTCGGCCTCCGGCTGCGCACTCGGCAAGGTCAGCGGCAGGTAGGCGAGCAACTGATCGTAACGCGCTGCGAGTTCGCGGCGCCGTGCGACAAATTCGTCGAGCTTGCGCAGTTGTGACAGACCCAGCGCCGCTTGCAGATCGGTGATCCGATAATTGAAACCCAGCTCGATCTGCTGGTAATACCACGGCCCGTGGCTCGGCTCGGTCATGTGCTCGGGATCGCGGGTCATGCCGTGGCTGCGCAGGCGTCGCAGACGTTCGGCCAGCGCCGGGCGATTGGTCAGGACCATGCCGCCCTCGGCGCTGGTGATGATTTTCACCGGATGAAAACTGAACACCGTCATCGCCGCGAATTCACCACAACCGACCGGACGCCCGGCGTAGCTCGCGCCCACTGCGTGGGAGGCGTCTTCGATCACGGTGAAGTTGTAGCGCACCGCCAGATCGGCAATCTTGCGCAGGTCACAGCTCTGCCCGGAGAAGGCAACGGCGACGAGGACTCTTGGCAGCGTGCCGTCGCGCTCGGCCTGTTCGAGCTTTGCCTCAAGCGCGAACGCATCGAGGTTCCAGGTCAGCGGATCGATGTCGACGAAATCCACCTCGGCGCCGCAATAGCGCCCGCAATTCGCCGAGGCGAGAAAGGTATTAGGCGAAGTCCACAAGCGATCGCCCGGCCCCAGACCCGCCGCCAGACAGGCAATGTGCAGCGCCGCCGTGGCATTGCACACCGCCACGGCAAAATCCGCCTGACAGCGCTCGGCCATGGCCTGCTCGAAGCGTTCGATGGTCGGCCCCTGAGTCAGCCAGTCCGATTGCAACACCTCGACCACCGCATCGATGTCTGCCTGATCGAGGCTCTGCCGACCGTAAGGGATCATACCGACAGCTTCGCGTGCAGATCGGCGATCTGCCCGACCGAAAGAAAATGCGGGTTGGTATCCGAGCGATACTCGAAATCCTCGCCCACGGCACGGCCGCGTTCGCCAAGTTTATCGACGGCGAAATCGACATCGACGCTGGTAAAACGAATCGACGGCTGAATCGTGTAGTGGTCGTCAAACTCAAGGGTCATCCGCGCATCGTCCAGCGGCACCATCAGCTCATGCAGCTTCTCGCCGGGACGGATGCCGACGTTCTTGTGCGGCAAATGCTCGGCCATGCCCCGCGCCAGATCGACGATGCGGATCGACGGAATCTTCGGTACGAACACTTCACCGCCGTGCATGCGCGCGAAGCTGTCGAGGACGAACTGCACGCCGTGATCGAGGGTGATCCAGAACCGCGTCATGCGCTCGTCGGTGATCGGCAGCTCCTGCGCGCCGTCAGCGATCAGCTTGCTGAAAAACGGCACCACCGAACCGCGCGAGCCAGCGACGTTGCCGTAGCGCACCACAGCGAAACGGGTCTGCTGCTCGCCAGCAATGTTGTTGGCGGCGACAAACAATTTGTCCGAGAGCAACTTGGTCGCACCGTACAGATTGATCGGGCTGGCCGCCTTGTCGGTGGACAGCGCGACGACCTTCTTCACGCCATTGTCGATGGCGGCGGCGATGATGTTCTCCGCGCCATTGACGTTGGTGCGGATGCATTCGGTCGGGTTGTATTCCGCCGCCGGCACCTGCTTCAACGCAGCGGCATGGACGACGTAATCGATGCCGCGCATGGCCTGACGCAAGCGCTCGGCGTCACGCACGTCACCGATGAAATAACGCATGCATGGCGCGTTGAACGTCTGCTGCATCTCGTACTGCTTCAGCTCGTCGCGAGAGAACACCACGACGCGCTTGGGCTGGTATTGCTCGAGCAAGCGGCGAATGAAGTTACGGCCGAACGAGCCAGTGCCGCCGGAGATGAAAATCGATTGTCCGTTGAACATGTGGTGATTCCTGTCCGGCCTGCTCAGGCGAGCAACTGCGCCCAATT
The DNA here is from genome assembly GCF_900105805.1 of Pseudomonas moraviensis. Lineage (NCBI taxonomy): Bacteria > Pseudomonadati > Pseudomonadota > Gammaproteobacteria > Pseudomonadales > Pseudomonadaceae > Pseudomonas > Pseudomonas moraviensis. Next base: position 3,128,808 of record NZ_LT629788.1, read on the forward strand.
GATCGAGGCGTTTTCGCCAAGAGTGAAACCTTTGCCACTCAGGGCCAGGTTCGCGTTGTACGCCGGATCCTGGGCAAAGGCGTCGGGCCATTTTTCACGCAATGCCGCCAATGCCGCTGGCGCCTGTGGCAGCTCGCCGGTGTGCAGCACCTGCACCAGTGGCGTCCACACGGTGAGGTAACCGGCCTGACCGGCCTTGAGGCACAGATCGACATCGGCATAGCCCGCAGCGAAGGTCACCTCGTCCAGGCCGCCAAGGGCATTGAACATGTCCTTGCCAATCATCAGGCACACCTTGGAAACCGCCGAGTAATTCTGCTCGACAGCCAGACGCTGCATGTAACCCTCGGCCTTGTGTTTCTCGCCGATGAAGGGCGAACACACGCCATCGTTGAGGCCGAGAATCAGACCGGCCTGGGCAACCTTGCCGTCACGATCGACGAGTTTGGCGCCGACGACGCCGACTTCCGGACGCTGGGCATGGTTGAGCAGCGAATCGATCCAGTTCGGGTTGACCACTTCGCTGTCGGCGGCCAGCAGCACCAGGTATTCACCCTGCGCCTGCTCGCTGGCGGCGTTATACAACGCGATTTCGCCGAGCGGCTGATCGGCACGCAGTACGTTGACCTTGGCGTGGCGCAGCGTGCCCAGCCAATCGTTGACCTCGGCCGACTGATTGCCGTTGGCGGCCAGCAGCACTTCGTAGCGGCTGTAACGGGTGCGCAGCAGCACGCCTTCGAGGCAGCGACGCAGTGCCGGCAGATCATCAATGACCGGCACAATGATCGACACCAGCGGTTGTTCGGTATGGCGATAATCGATCTGCCAGGTACCCGGCAGCGCCGAGGTGACCTTGGCTTTGTAACCGCGATTGCCCAAGTGACGCAGCAGCGCCAGACGCTCATGGGCGTTTTCTTCCAGAGGCGCCTGCTCGGTGATCAGCAGCGGCTCATCAAGATGCGCCAGGCCGTCGAGGCCGCCCTGTTCGATGATGCGCAGCAACAGATCGAATTCCAGCGCCTTGCTGAAGTCGGCCTGATAACCGCCGGCTTCAAGCAGGACTTCGCGGCGGATCAGCCAGTGCCGCGCCATCAGCGACGGCACGCTGTGCAGCAGATCAAGATTGAAACCGGGGCGGAATACGTCGACCAGTGCGCCTTCGGCAGTGCGCTGAATTTCATCAGTCGCTACTGCGCGAACACCGCTGGCCGCCATCAGTTCCAGACCGGCGCGCGCCAGGCCGGCCGGTGTGAATTCGTCGCCCACGTTCGCCAGCAGCAACCAGTCGCAAGGCGACTGCGCAGCGCTCTGGTTGAGCTTGTCGACGAGATTGCCCGGGGTAACCCGAACAAAGTGCAAGGTGTTTTGCGCGGTGGTCGCGGTCTGCGGTTCGCCAGTGGTGAAGACCACGATCTTGAACGCTTTGCTGACACCTTCGACGAGGCTGTCGAGGGTAATTTGCAGCTTCTCGACGCTGTCATCCAGGTCAAGCAGGAAAATACCGAACTGCGGTCCGCCGTTGCTGGCGGCCAGACGGGCAGCGATTGAAGCAGATTGTTCGGCGTCAGGCTTGCGCGCCGCCAGCCAATCGAGCAAACGCCCCGAGCGCATCTTGCCAAAGACCGGGTAGTGATCAAGGTTCGACACGGCTTGAAGACGCGCGCCCCACTCAAGCATTTCCTGCGCTGGAGCTTCCTCGCCAGCCGACTGCAGTTGCTCGGCCAGACGCTTGACCACGCGACGGTTGAACGCGTTGCTGTCATGGGCTTGCCACAGCCGGTCGATGACGCTTTCCGGAGTGTCGTTATTTCGCGCCTGCAACAGATACTCCTGCCGGGCCCAGACGCCTTCAAGCTTCTCAAGCTGAATACGCCCGGCGGGCATCGCATGCAGGAGGAATTCGAACTGGGTCAGCAAGTCGAAGAAGTGCTGGTTGTAAAACGGCATCTCGACGTATTGCCGTGGGCCGAATTTGCGTTCTGGCTCTTTGGTGACCTGATTCCAGGTCGACTCGAAAATCAGCTCGTTGGTCAATGCCCGCCCGGAGACCAGACTGTCGGTCATGGCTTCGAAGCTTTTCAGGACAAATGCCTTGCGCTGCGCCTGATCAAGGCCGGTAATAGCGGTCGGCAAGGACGCGAGGAATTCGGCGAAGGCCTCCCGCTCGGCCACCGACTTGGCGTCGGTATAAGACAGCGAGTGGTAGACATCGGTGTTGTGATCGGAGAAGCCGACGTTGATTTCGCGTACGACGTACGGGATCGGCAGGATCCGCGCCTTGGCGTTCGCCAGCAGATAATAGGTATGGCCGATTTCCTGCCACTGGAAACTGGTGCCCGCCGGCAAAGCGGCGTACCAGTCCTGAATGATCGAAGTACGGCACACGCCGTAAAAGGGCGGTACGTACTGATGCATGAAATCGAGGACGCGATCCTCGGCGCGCTCGGACGCGTAGTCTTCACAGATCTTCTTGTCGCGACGGTAGTAGCTGACGCTGCCCGCCAGCGCCAGGTACATCAGGCAGTAACCGTGGCACAGGCCGTAGTCACGGTTCGCTTCGAGGAACCTGACCGATTCGGCCAGCGACTCATGCAGGATAAAGTCGTCGTCGGCGGCAAACACCATGTACGGCGTGGTCAACTGCGCAACGCCGTAAGTCAGTTTGGCCTGCATGCCCCAGTAGGCAAATTGCGGCAAGTGCTGATAATCGACCGCCGAAAAATCACCTTCCGGGCGCTCGGGGGAAGAGTCCAGCACCAGCACCTTGCAAGGCAGGCTGCTGTAGTACTGCAGCGCTCGGCGCAAAAAAGCCGGGCGGTTGTGGGTGATCAGTACCACTGTCAGCAACTCGCTCAATGGCAGCGTGTTTTCAGAACCGTACTTGCCTTGCATAACTTCTCCTGCCGCGATCAAACCGTGCGAAAACGCTGTAATGAAAAAACTGTCAACGAACCCGACGCAGATAACCGTCCGAAGCAACGGTGATCAGCAACTTGTCCTGCATCTGCTGATCGATCTCAAAATCAGCGTTTTCCTTGAGATAAGCCCACACCGCAGTCTTCGGGTTGTCACCAGGGCCCCACGGACGATCCGGGAAAGCATCGGCCGGCATGTCCTCGACGACGGTGTCCATGACCACGCAATAGCTGTCCACCGACACCAACGGTGCGTAGAGACGCAACTCTTCAAGGACGTGTTCGTGGGTATGGTTGGAGTCGAGCACCACGATGACTTTCTTGCCAGCAGCCGCCTGACGAACCTGCTCGACCACCGCCGGGTCGAGGCTGGAACCTTCGATCATGCTGATGCGCTTGATCATCGGATGGCTTTCGATGGCCTCACGGTTGTGCGCGCGGATATCGCGATCAATGCCGAGCACTTCGCCATGGCCCTGCAGCTCCAGCAACGAAGCGTAGTAAATGATCGAACCGCCGTGGGCGATACCGCACTCGATGACCAAGTCCGGTTTGATCCGCCAGATCAGTTCCTGCATCGCCATCATGTCTTGCGGCAACTGAATGATCGGTCGGCCCATCCACGAGAAGTGATAGGTGTACTTGTGCTTGGCCGACTGGTTGTAGAACTCCTGGGCCAGCGCCTTGAGTTCCTTGTTCTGGCCTTGGGCAACCACTTCAGCCTGGCACTCTGCTTCGAAGGTCTTGATCAGGTTATCGCTCATTGTCCGGTCTCACTGAAAATTCATTGGGTTTGCACATGGCCAAAAGGCCTTCGCGGCAGGCGCATCAGTTGCTGCGCTGGGCCTCGAGTAATTGTTGTAACCGCTCCACCACAGCCCAGAACGCCATGGGCTCATGGGTCGGATAGGGGTAATGGCCGAGGTTCAAATCCAGCGCTGCGCCACGCTCACGCAAGCGCTGTTCGACCAACGCACGCACCGACACCGGTTGACCGCTGGCGCAGTTGACTACGCCAGCGAAGTCGCGCTGATGGAGGATCGCGGCGAGATGACTCGCAGCGGTTTCAATTGCGAGAAAATCGCGCAACTGCTCACCGGCCGACATGTTGAAGGTCGGCTCACCGCTATCGATCGCCCGGTCAAGCGCGGCCAACAGGCTGTTGGGGTTCTGCCCTTCGCCATGCAGATAGAACAACCGCGCCCACTGCAAAGTGAACGGCCGCTCCTGCTGCAGGTTTTGCAAAAACAGGTGCAGCGTGTGCTTGGCCAGACCGTAAGGATTGCTCGGCCGTGGCTCGGTTGACTCGCTGAGCGGGCCGCTTTGCATGCCGTATTCGAAACAGGTACCGGTCACCAGAACCTGCTGCACGCCCGCCTCGACCGCACTTTTGATAAAGCGGTAATCGGCCATCAGGTTGTGCTCGAAATGAAACAGCGCCCGATAGTTCGGCAGCCCCGGCCAGGCCAGATGCACGAGTGCGTCGATGCCTTCGGTCAGCGCGACGACATTCAGATCAGCAGCGTGAATATCCGCGCTGACGAACTCCACGTCATCGATCCACGGCATGCTTCGCGCCGTTTCTGCGTTGCGCGCCACCGCACGAATTTCGCAGCCGCGTTCAAGCAATGCAGCAACCAGATGCCGACCGACAAAACCGGTAGCGCCGGTAACCAGAACCTTCACAGTACTTTCAACTCAGGCACGGCGATGACGAAGCGCCCGTCCCACTGACGCACCTGCGCCAGTTGCTGACTGACTTCTTGCAGCAGGTTCCACGGCAGCACCAGCACGTAGTCCGGTTTGTCGATTTCGATCTGCGCCGGCGCCACGATCGGAATGCGACTGCCCGGCAAGAATTTGCCCTGCTTGTGCGGATTGGCATCGGCCACCCAGGCCAGCAGATCCGCTTTGACGCCGGCGTAATTGAGCAAGGTATTGCCCTTGGCCGCCGCGCCGTATCCGACCACACGTTTACCGTCGGCTTTGGCCCGCAACAGGAAGCGCAGCAGGTCATGTTTGATGCGTTCGGCAGCCGGCGCGAGGGTCGCGTAGTACTCGGCGGTTTTCACCCCGGCAACGAGTTCGGCCTGCAGTTGTTGCTGCACTGCCGGGAGAACAGCACGGCGCTGGCCGTCCTTGCGTTGCACGAATACACGCAACGAGCCACCGTGAGTGCTCAACTGGCTGACGTCGAACACTTCCAGGCCATTGCGCTCGCACAAGGTCTGCACGGCGGTCAGTGATAGGTAGGAATAGTGTTCGTGATACAGCGTGTCGAACTGCGCGCCGGCCATCAGCGTCAGCAGTTGCGGAAACTCGAAAGTGGCGACACCGGTCGGCTTGAGCAACGTCGCGAAGCCGGCGAGGAAATCGTTGATGTCCGGCACATGGGCGAGCACGTTGTTGGCCGCCATCAGGTCAGCGCTCCAGCCTTCGCTGCGCAATTGCGTGGCGGTGTCGCGGCCGAAGAACAGCTCGCGAATTTCCAGGCCTTTTTCCCGTGCCGCTTGCGCGGTGCTGCGGGTCGGCTCGACACCCAGGCACGGGATGCCGCGCGCGGCGACGTATTGCAGCAGATAACCATCGTTGGCGGCGACTTCGACCACGCGACTGTCGGCGCTGAGACCGAAGCGCTCGCTCATCTCGGCGACATAGCGCTCGGCGTGATTCAGCCAAGTGCTGGAGAACGAGCTGAAATAGGCATATTCGGCGTCGAAAAGGCTGTCGGCACTGGTGTAGTCCTCGGTCTGCACCAGCCAGCATTGCTCACACACGGCAACCTTCAACGGCACCCATTGCTCGGCCTTCTCCAGGCGATCGGCATGCACATAGGCGTTGGACGGCGGCGAAGTGCCGAGGTCGATCAGCGGCAGGCTCAGCGGTGCGGCGCACCCACGGCAATTCATAGACGCACTCCAGCAAAGTGTTGATCGAGCGCGGAATGGCTGGAATCACGCGCTGACAAATTATTGACAGGCAACGGCCAGGCAATCGCCAGTCGAGGATCGTTTACCGACAAGCCGCCCTCGTGTTCCGGCGCGTAATCGGCGCTGTGCAGATAGAGCAATTCGGCGTCGTCGGTGAGCGTCTGAAAGCCATGAGCGAAACCGGCCGGAATCAACAGGCTGCGGCCATCGGCCGCCTTCAAGTGCTCGGCGTGCCAGCGCAAAAAGGTTTCCGAGTCAGGACGCAGATCCACCGCGACATCCCAGACTTCACCGCGCAGGCACGTGATCAGTTTGGCTTCCGGGGCGTCGGCATTCTGATAGTGCAGGCCACGCACACTGCCCTTCTCGCGAGTGCAGGAATGGTTGATCTGGCGGATGTGGAAAGCGCTGCCAAACGCACTCAGGCTGCCCTCGCAGAACAACCGGGCGAAGTGCCCGCGCTGATCTTCGAAGCGCTTGTGCTGAACGCAGAACAGACCGGCCAGCGGCAACGCTTTCAGGGAAAACTCGCTCACAGCGCGCCTCGGTACAAATTCAATTGGCCCAGAGTTACGGCGCGCATGTCATCGCCGTTCTGCCACGCCAAGTGCCAATCGAGGGTCTGCGCCAGGCAAGCCTGCAACGACCAGCGCGGCTGCCAGCCGAGCACCTGCCGCGCGCGACTGCTGTCCAGACGCAGCAGACCGGCTTCGTGCAGTTCACTCGGTTCGATGCGCAAGCCACGGGCCAGCGGCCAGCGATTGGCGAGTAGTTCAACCACTTCACCGACGCTGCACATGTCTGCCTCACCGGGGCCGAAGTTCCACGCACCGGCGTATTCCGGGCCGTATTCGTACAGCGCGGCAGCCAGTTGCAGATATCCGGCCAGCGGCTCCAGCGCGTGCTGCCACGGGCGCACGGCTTGCGGGTAGCGCAGGGTCACCGGCTCGTCGGCGGTCCAGGCTTTCAGTACGTCGGGGATCAGTCGCTCCGGCGCAAAATCACCACCGCCCAGCACATTGCCGGCGCGTGCGGTAGCCAGGGCCAGCCCGTGTTGGGCATGTTTGTCCGCCGGGAAAAACGACGCGGCATAGGACTGCGCGAGCAATTCGCAGCAGGCCTTGCTGCTGCTGTAAGGATCGTGGCCACCGAGGGCTTCGTCTTCGCGGTACGGCCACAGCCATTCCTTGTTGGCGTAGACCTTGTCGGTGGTCACCAGCACGCATGCCCGCACGCCGCCGACCTGACGGATCGCTTCGAGCAGATTCAGCGTGCCCATGACGTTGCTGGAATAGGTGCCGAGCGGATCGCGATAGCCCTCGCGCACCAAGGGCTGCGCCGCCAGATGCAGAACGATCTCCGGCTCGGTCTCGGCGATGATCTCGAGCAAGGCACCGAGGTCACGCAAATCGCCGCGCTGGTCGTTGATGCCTTCGTGTACGCGCGCCAGTTCGAACAGGCTCGGTTCGGTTGATGGGTCTAGCGAAAAACCGCTGACCTGCGCGCCGAGGCTTTGCAGCCACAGGGTCAGCCAACTGCCCTTGAAACCGGTGTGTCCGGTGACCAGCACGCGTTTGCCACGCCAGAAATCCGCATTCAGGCCCATTGCTTCCATGGGGCCTCCCCGCTTTGCCACAGCGCTTCGAGATGGTTCTTGTCGCGCAGGGTGTCCATCGGTTGCCAGAAGCCGTCGTGTTCAAACGCTTTCAATTGCTCCTCGCGGGCCAGACGCGCCAATGGCTCGGCTTCCCAGGTGGTCTCATCGCCAGCGATGTAGGGCAAGACTTTCGGCGACAGGACGAAGAAGCCGCCATTGATCCAGCCGCCGTCGCCACGGGGTTTTTCAGTGAAGCCGAGGACCTGATCGCCTTGACGCTCAAGTGCACCGTAGCGCCCCGGTGGCTGCACGGCGGTGACGGTAGCCAAACGACCATGGCCCTTGTGGTAATCGACCAATTCACGGATGTTCAAATCGGAAACGCCATCGCCGTAGGTGAAGCAGAACGCCTCTTCATCCTTGAGGTAACGGCCGGCACGCAACAGGCGTCCACCGGTCATGGTCTCCTCGCCGGTGTCGATGAGGGTCACGCTCCACGGCTCGCTGTAGTTCTGGTGCACGTCCATGCGGTTTTCACGCATGTTGAAAGTGACATCGGAGGTGTGCAGAAAATAATTGGCGAAGAAGTCCTTGATTGCGTAGCCCTTGTAGCCCAGGCAGATGACGAAGTCGTGGATCCCGTGGGCGGAATACTGCTTCATGATGTGCCAGAGAATTGGCTTGCCGCCGATCTCGATCATCGGCTTGGGCTTGAGGTGCGACTCTTCACTGATGCGGGTGCCGAGGCCACCCGCCAAAATAACTGCCTTCATCATCTCCCCTCTCGTACGTTCACCGCGCTGCGCACTGCTTTGTTGAGCGTTGCGGGCCTTCTCGCTGAACCTTCTGCCGATCCGGGCGCAGGAGGAATGACCGCGAGCGCTCGTTTTATGGCGATTTGAGGGGAGCCTGCAGGAAACGCGCCAGCTCGATGGCTTCCGTATTGGATGGGCCGTAGAGCAAAAAAGGGATGAATCCTTTGGCGGATTCATCCCTTTCATTCAATTACTCAGACGAGTCGGAAAACTAGCCAAACATACTGAACCCATCATTGATTGGCAGAACATCGCCGTTGGCCGCCTCGAATTACTCGATAGTGTTTTGGCCTGCGAACCAGTCCTGCAGCTTGACTCCCTGATCGGTTCTGCCGGAGTCATTAAGGATCAGGTCATCGCCCACCCTCGTCCTTTGCAATGACATGGCAGTACCCACCAGCGTATCCGCGCCGTTTGTTCCGTTTATGACCGCCAATTTTTCTTCCTTGCCTTGTTGTGAATCGGTACAGGTTCGTGTGGTGATCACAGGTCATTGCAGCGAACGTTGAAGACAGACGATTAGGTAAATACCGACAGCAAATGATTAAAGCTTTAGCCGTGAACAGAAATTCTTTCGAGAGAAGCGTAAATAACAAGCTAGAAAAAACAGGCGGCTTTTGTCAAAGGCGCCTGTTCGTATGGTCACGACTGCATTCCAATCAATCCGCCAACCACCCATATTCCCAATGCCGCAAGTTATCCCCCCGCAAGACATAGTCGCGCAGCACCACCTCACGCAATTCATCGCCCATGCGATAACTGGCATCCGGGTCAGCCAAATGCATGCGGATAGCCTGTAGCCATTCATCGGTCGTGTTTGTCTTGACCCGCGTACACGGCAGGTAGCCGCGATAAGCCTCGGTATCGGTACAGACCACCGGAAACCCGCAGGCGCCGTACTCGAGCAGCCTCAGGTTGCTTTTGCAGTCGTTGAAGATGTGGAACTCCAACGGCGCCAACGCCAGGTCCAGATTCAGACTGGCCAGTTTTGCCGGATAGACATCCAGCGCAATAACGCCATGAAACTCATGCATGTACGGCAGCAAATCATCCGGGCACATACCGAAGAACACCCAGTCCACCTCGTTGGCCAATTCCCGCACTACGTCGGCGATCACCGCCAGGTCACCATGGTGACTGGTGCCGCCGCCCCAGCCGACGCGCGGTTTTTTCGAGGTGCGACGCTGGCTGCGCAGGTGCCCCCACAAATCCTTGGCCAGCATGTTCGGCACCACACGAATGTCGTGGTGCATGTCCGCCAATGCGTTGGCCAGCGGCGCAGTCGAGACCACCACGCGATCACACAGGCCGATCGCCCGGCGCACCATGCGCTCCATGTCCGCCTTGCCCGGCATATTGCGGATGTGTGCGTTGCGATGGGGAACGTCGATGACATAATCGTCGAGTTCGAAGATCCGTCGCGCGTTGAAAAACTTTTTCAGCGGCGGGATTTCATCGATGGTGTGCTCCGAGTAACGCCCCTGCAGAACGATCACATCGGGTGACTGCCGTTCGATATCGATGATCGACGGCAAGCCATAGCAGATGCGCCCTTCTACCCGATTGGCTGCTTCCAGCTCGATCATCGGCTGGCTGATCCGGTAGTGGCCGATGGCAGAAGCGTTGATCGGCACCGCGAGCACGTTAGGCAGCAGGGCCGTGGAGAAAGCGTTCCAGCCGGTGCGCAGACCCGGTTCCAGACTGAAATTGGTGGCGCCCACACCCTGCAACGTTAGGTTGACATTGTAAGCCGGGTCACGGGCAACCAGTGGCAACCAGCGCTGATAAAACGTGTCTTTTTCCTCGGCGTGCTGCGCTTCCTCTTGCGGGGTGGTCGCCGCACTTGGCCGTGCGCCAACGGCCAGCACGGCGTGCGGATTCATCACCACCAGATAACCGTCGCGGCCGACGCGCAGACACAAGTCTGCGACATTCAGCGTTTGTTTGAGATCCTGCTCATCCAGGCCACCAGCGGCGTCGAACACCGACTTTCGAATCATCAGGCAATCACCGCCCACGGCACTCAGGTCATGCACTGCCTGTAAGCGGTACATGTAACCTTCCGACTGCATCGGCTGGCCATAGAACGGCAGCCCGACCGGCCCGTTCAATCCGAGAATCAGGCCGGCGTGCAATATACCGCCGTCCGGGTTGAACAGCTTGGCACCGACCACACCGACTTCCGGTCGTTGCCCATGATTGAGCAATTCATCGAGCCAGTCAGCCTGGGTGATCACAGCGAAGGCATTGAGCATCAGCACGTACTCACCGCGCGCCTGTTGCACGGCAAAATTGTGCACGGCAGCAGCATTGCCCTTTTGCCGACACCTCAGCACGCGAATGCGCTCACCACCCAATTGCGCCATGCCATCCAGCCAGGCCAACGCTTCGGCGCTTTCGCTGCCGTTGTCGACCAGCAGTAATTCGTACTCGCTGTAAGCGGTCTTTTCCAGCAACGTCTCGACGCAACGCTGCAAGGCTGCGGTCTGATCCTGGGTGACGATGATCACCGAAACCAAGGGGCGCCGTGGGTGATGGTAGTCGACACGGTTGAGCAGTTCCCGGCTGCCGCGGCGGATGTCGTGAGCAATTCCCAGACGCTGCAGATGCGCCTCGAGAATGCGCGGACTCTGTTCGACGACGCCCGGCTCAGTGAGCCATTGCGACAGGTCGAATTTCGATTCCAGCAACACCTCGGCGATATGCCCGACGACTTGCAGGCCATCGCTTTCGACCATCCGCCAGAGCACATCGTGGGGTGCCAGTTCGGCGAACGCCGGAGCAAAACCGCCGAGCGCCAGAAAGCGTTCACGCTGGAATGCCAGTGCACGGCCGACGTACGGATAGCTGCGCATCAGGTCGAGGTTGAAATCCGGCTTGAACGCCGGCTCCGCCGATTCGCCGTCGCGCAGACTGCCTTCGTCGCTGTACAGGCAGGTCAGCGACCGCGAATGCGCAATGCGGTCGGCCATCACCAGCAACGCCGGCGCCACCGGGCAATCACCCGGTTGCAGCAGATAGAACCAGTCGGCGCCTTCGAGTTGCGGCAGCAGCGTGTTGATCTGTTCCAGACCGTCATCCTGCAACGGCATATGGAACACCCTTTCCTGCAACTGCGCTTCGCTACAGGCCGCGGACAACACCAGCACCAGTTCCGGCGGATAGTCCTGGGCGGCGAGCGCGGCCAAGGTGCGCTCCAGAGCATCGCGACTGCCCTGCACGTCGATAATGATCGGTACGATTCGGGGTTGATGCGGCCAGCCGGCGAGGGTTTCTGGCAGCCATTTGCGCTGCGCCTCGGTGAGCACCCGACACGCCAGCCACTGCGCATAGAGCTCGCCGAAACTGAAGCTGTCGACACCCACGCCCAACTCCTGACGGCTCTGCTTGGTGCCAAGGGTACGGCTCAGCGGCAACTCTTCCCAAATACGCGGTGACTCGTCCGCCCTGGTCAGTCGCACAAAGCGAACCCAGCCTGGTGCGGGTGCCGACTCACCGCTGCGGACCTTGAGCATTTGCGAAATCCACTCGCGCTCGGTTTCCGCCGCGTCCTTCATCGCCTGCTGCGCACTCAGACGCTCAGGATAAAGTCGCTCGGCGCTCAGTACATTGTTGGAGGTGACCATGTTGCCGCGCCGCAGCAGGCAGACATACAAGGCAAAATCCAGAGTGGCGACGAAGCACGCGCCCTCTTCCGTCAGGGCCGGCAACAGCTCGGCAACGTCGGAACGGCGGAACAACGCGCTGCTGAAGCCGCCGAGGACGTTGACCGGAAATTTTTCGAAGATGCTCAGGAGATCGTCCCCCTTGAGCAACCCACTGACCGGCGACAACGAACTATTTTCCAGACGCCCCGGCAGAATGATGTCGTTAGCGTCCCACAACAGCCGCTGCGCGATTACCAGACTGACTTCTTCGCGTTGCAGCTCATGGGCTTGCTGTTCGATACAGGCCGAATAAAGCAAGTCATCGTCACACAGAAACTTGATGAACTCGCCACGCGCCTGCTCGAGGCAGACCTTCAGATTGCCTACCAGCCCGAGCGTCTGAGGATTGCGCACATAACGCACCATCACGCCCGTCTGCTCCACGACCGCGTTGACGATGGACTCGATCTGGTCGCCACAGCTGTCATCGCACACGACGATATCCAGATGGCCGTAAGTCTGACTGACGGCGCTGCTCAGCGTCCGCTCGAAGAAGCGCGGATTGAAGGCAGGAATAGCGATGCTGACGAGAGGAAGTGAATTCACGGCGGGCTCACAGGCGGTACGAGCCCGCTCGGAAAAACGAGCCCTTGATACCGCAAAAAATCATTAACAGAGGGACAACGTTAGCGGGCGCTCACGCGCCCGCCAGGCATCAGATCTTGTTGAACAGACCCAACTGACTGATCTTGCTGAACGCCAGTTGCGCGGCTTGCAGCATGGTCTGTTGCAGCGTCAGACGGGTCATGACTTCAGCCGGATCGGAATCACGGATCGAACCCTGGGTCGTGCTGTTCGCCGTGGTCAGGCTGTCGTTGGTGATGGCCTGCATGTCCAGCGCCTGGCCGCGCGCACCAATGGTGGTGACTGCGGTGCCGATCTGATTGGCGGCGGCGTCGATGTTGCCGAGGCCTGCCTCCATCGCGCCCTGCAACTTCTGCTTGGCAACCGGATCGCCATCGACCGGCGTGTTCAGCGCGGAGATCATCTGGCCCAGGGTGTCGAGCACGTTCTGGGTCTGGTGATTGTTTGGCTGGATCGAGAACTGATCACCCGTTGCCGGCGTGTTGCCCAGGGCGAAAGTCACACCGGCAGCCGTCGCGTTACCGCCCACTACCGTGCCCGAGGAAACCGGCTTGCTGTCGGCCGTCACCGGCGCGGCATACAGATCGAAATCGGTGGCACTGGTGAACTTGAGCACCGCGCCGCCCTGCGGGAACGCTGCGTTATAGGCCGCCTGATCGGTGATGGTCGAACCAGTGATCACGCTGGTCGACGGGTTACCCGGATTGCGCGTGGTGGTGAACGAGTCCGGCGAGGCCGACAGCTGGAAGCTGTGCCCTGCGATAACCGCGTCCGGATTGGTATCGCCGGCCTTCAGGTTGACGTTCAGCTTGAGGTCTACGCCACGGAAGCTGACAGTCTGGTTGGCGCCGCTGCTGTTGCTGATCAGGCCATTCTGGCTGGCCTCGGCGGTCACGTCGTTGCCCAAGGCATCGGTGATCTTCAGCTGGGTGCTGCTGACGAAATCGACGGTGTACGGCTGCCCGGCAGTGAACTTGGCATCGTAGGTGGCAACAGTGCCGACGGTGCCGTTGGACAGCACGACACGGCCGTCATCGACGGCTGGCGCAGTCATTTTGGTGTTGGTGCGGCCGGTGTTGATGGTCTGCTGGAACGCGTCCCAACCGGTGGTATTGGTGCCCACGGTCATGCCGTCGCCGATGCCCAGATTGATGGTGGTCTGGTCGCCGTTGTAGGTGAATGTGCCGTCAGAATTCTTCGAGTAAGGCGCGGTATCGGTTTTCGAACCGGAGAACAGGTAATTACCATTGGCGTCCTTGGCGTTCATCAGGCCCAGCACTTGTTGCTGGATCTCGCCCATCTCCGAGGCGTAAGCCTGGCGATCCTTGTCGGTGATCGTGCCGTTGTTCGCGGCCAGCGCGAGTTCCTTGGCGCGGGCCAACGCCGTGGTGATCGAGTCCAGCGTGGACTCCTGCACATTCAACGCGCTTTTGGTGGTATCGACGTTGGTCTTGTACTGATCCAGCATCGCTGCCTGCTGACCCAGCTGCAGCAGACGTCCGGCACCGATCGGATCATCGGCGGCGGTGTTGATGCGCTGCAGGCTGCTCGCCTCGCTCGCGGTGGCGACGGCCTTGTTGAAGTTACGCTGATAATCCGAAGCTTGCGTTCCGTAATACTGGGCGGTGGAAATGCGCATGAATTACGACTCCTTAAAGGCTGTTGATCAGCGTGGCGAAAGTTTCCTGCGCAGCTTTGATGATCTGCGAAGACGCTGTGTAGTACTGCTGGTACTTGACCAGGTTGCCGGTTTCTTCGTCCAGGTTGACCCCGGACAGCGAATCGCGGGCACCCTTGGCGTTCTCCAGAATCGCCGTGGTCGCGGCGCTGTCGGATTTGCCTTGGGCGGTCTTGGTACCGACGTTGGTCACCAGGGTGTTGTAGGCGTCGGTCAGGCTGATGCCCTTGCTCGCCGAACCGGTGTCCACGGTCTGTTTGGTTTGCAACGCGACCAGTGCCTGAGCGTTGCGGTTGTCCGAAGACGCCGCGCCGGTCAGGTTCATGGTGAAGGTCTCGCCGGATTTCGGCGTGCCGCCCACGGTGGTCTGCACGGTGAAGGTCTTCTGTACGTTCGGCGTGACGGTAGTGTCCATCACCGGGTTGCCGCTGGCATCGACGATGCCGACTTTCAGGTTCAGCGTGTTCGACTGGCCAGGCACGATGGTGCCGGTGCCGATGGTCGCGCCCTTGGCATCCACCAGATTGTATGACTGGCTGCCGCCGCTGGCTGCGCCGAATACCAGTTTGACCGGCGTCGAATTCTTCAACGCCGCCTGCATGTCGGCCTGGGCGGTCGGGTTGTAGATGTCGATCTTGTCGCTGAGCGTCGGCTGGGTGTAATTGCCCAGGCCGTTGGCGCTGGCGACGCCGGTCAAGGGACCTGCCGCAGCGATTTTCTTCGGATCGCTGAGCACGGTCTGAATGCTCGCCGCCGCGTTGCGGGTCGGCGTGATCTTGAACGAGTCACCCGCGCTCAGCGCGCCGCCATTCAAGGCCAGGGTAAAGCCGTCAATCACTGGCGGCGGGTTGGTCGTGGTGCTGAACGCGCCCAGATCGGTGCCGTCGGAACGCTTGACGGTGTAATCGGTGGCGCTGGTGAAGGTCACCTGATAATCGCTGGTGGTCAGCTTGCCGGTGTCCTTGATGGTCACATCGAGGTTGCCCGAACCGGCGCTGTTGCCATCCTTCGCAATGCTGCGCTGACTGATCAGTGCGGCACTGTTGATGTTGTTGAAAATCGCCGCGCCGAAGTCACCGTTCTTGTCGATGCCCTGGGCTTGCTGGCTGTTGATCTGATCGGCAATCACCAGGGCCACGCGACCGAGCTCGTTGAGCGACGGGTCGAGGACTTCCTTGCGATAGGTCAGCAGGCCACCGATTTCGCCACCGCTGATCACCGAGGTGATGTCGATGGTGCTCGAACCGCGATCCATCTGGATCGCCATGCGCGACGGGTCGGTCTTGCTCGCGACCATGCTCAGGCTGTTGGTGGTGTTGCCGATGACCAGTGGCTGACCGCTGCCGACATAAATGTCGAAGCTGGTGCCGCGCTCGACGACCTGGGCACCGGTCAGCTCGGACAGCTGACGCACCGCTTCGTTACGGCTGTCGAGCAGGTCGTTCGGCGCCCCGCCACTGGTGGAGATTTCGCCGATCTTCTGGTTGAGATTGGCGATCGACGTGGCGAGTTTGTTCACCTGGGCGGTCATGTCGCCGAGGCTGCCGTTGATCGTGGTGTTCTGATCGTTGAGCTGCTTGGCCAGGGTATTGAAGCGGCTGGTCAGCGCCTGCGCACCGGTCAACACCGACTGACGCGAAGTGTCATCGGTGGCCGACGTCGATACGCCCTGCATCGAGGTGAAGAATTTCTGCAGTACACCGGTCAGGCCGGTGTTGGTGTCCGACAGAATGGAATCCAGCGGCGTCGCCTGCTTGAGGAACGCGGCCGATTCGCTGTCCAGGGAAGTCGCGGTGTGCAGCTGCGACTCCAGGTACGAGTTGTACACCCGACGCACGTCGGCCAGGGTCGTGCCCGTGCCGATGAAAACGCTGCCGTACTGCTGCGAGGACTTGGTGCCCTGCACGGTTTGCTGACGTGAATAACCGGCGGTGTCGACGTTGGCAATGTTGTTGCCTGTCGTAGCCAGAGAGGACTGGCTG
The DNA here is from genome assembly GCF_900105805.1 of Pseudomonas moraviensis. NCBI lineage: Bacteria > Pseudomonadati > Pseudomonadota > Gammaproteobacteria > Pseudomonadales > Pseudomonadaceae > Pseudomonas > Pseudomonas moraviensis. The sequence continues at coordinate 3,145,017 of NZ_LT629788.1, forward strand.
GCCGACAGTCCCGACATCCCGATATTGAGCAAACTCATGGTTCAGACCTTATTACCTGGTGCCTTATAAAGGCGTGGTGGAGACACCCGCCGCAGCGTAGTTTTCAAAACTGTTCATCTGCTTGGCAATTTGCGAAATCTTCGTCGCGTAGTTCGGGTCGGTGGCGTAACCGGCCTTCTGCAACTCGCGTACAAACTGTTCTGGGTTATCGGCAGACTTCAGCACTTCTTGATAGCGATTGTTGCTCTGCAGCAACGTCACCAGATCGTGGAAGCTGTCCTTGTACGAGGCATAGGAACGGAACTCCGCGGTCTCCTTGACCATCGCGCCATTGCGGAACTCGCTGGTGATCGCGCGGGCCGAATCGCCCTTCCAGTTGCTGCTCGCCTTGATGCCGAACAGGTTGTGGCTGCTGCTGCCGTCCTGGGCGCGCATGACCGATTTGCCCCAGCCGGTTTCCAGTGCCGCTTGCGCTACCAGATAACGCGGATCAACGCCGATGCGGTCGGCGGCTTCCTTGGCCATCGGCAGCATGGTGTTGACGAATTCGTCGGCCGAACTGAAGGCCTTCTTCGCCGGTGCCAGCGGAATCTGCGCCATGGCGCGGCCGTAGACCTGCATCTGCCCGCCGGCGGCTTTCTGTTCTTCGGCACGGGCCAGCCAGTCGCCGTTGTACAACGCGCCGGAACCGCTGATGGCGGTGGTCGCAGCACGTTGCGGCAAGGCGTTGGTCGCGGCCGTCGTGGTGGTCGCAGTGGCAGCGCTCGGCGCCGACGGTACCAGGCCCGCGAGCAAGCGATCGGCCAGTTTCGGCGGCAGCGCCAGACGCCGCTGATTGATCAGCGCCATGTCGTTGCGATGGGAAATATCGGTATTCGGCGCATGCACCGAGCGCGATGCCCACAACGGACGCTCGCCGTTGACGCGGGACAGTGGACCGGTGGCGACGGTGCCGGCGGCAATCGGTGTCGGCACGGCGGCGGCCTTGGCCAGCGCTTCCTGTTGCTTGGCGGCGGACGCAGCCGCAGCCTCGCCCGGCGCCATCGGTTTGTTCTTCGACATCTGCCGGATCAGCACGTCAGCCAGGCCGATACCACCGCCCTCGCGGGACATGGAAACCGCCAGTTGCTGGTCGTACATTTCCTGGTACTGCTTGGCCGCTGGCGTGTTGAGCGGGTTGTCCTGGCCGAGCGCTTCGGTGGCCGAACGCATCGACTTGAGCATTTCGCCAAGGAACAGCGACTCGAACTCCTGCGCCACCTTGCGCATGTTTTCGTCGCTGTTCTTGTCGCCGACCTTGAGCTGGTTCAGACGATTGAGGTCCGAGTAGGAACCCGAATCGCTGCTGCTGACCAGACCGCTTTTGCGCATATCCATGGTGGCCGGCCTCAGATCACGATCAGGTCGGCTTGCAATGCGCCGGCCTGTTTCAGAGCTTCAAGAATCGCCATCAAGTCACCCGGCGCCGCGCCGACCTGGTTCACCGCACGGACGATCTCGTCGAGGGTGGTGCCCGGGCCGAACTTGAACATCGGTTTGGCTTCCTGTTCAGCATTCACCCGCGAGCGCGGCACGACGGCGGTCTGGCCGTTGGACAGCGGCCCCGGCTGGCTGACGATCGGGTCTTCGGTGATGGTCACGGTCAGGCTGCCGTGGGTTACGGCGGCTGGCGACACTTTCACGTTCTGGCCGATGACGATGGTGCCGGTGCGCGAGTTGATGATGACCTTCGCCACCGCCTGACCCGGATCGATTTCGAGGTTTTCCAGGATCGACAGGTAGTCGACGCGCTGGCTCGGATCCAGTGGCGCAGTCACGCGCACCGAACCGCCGTCGATGGCTTGGGCGACGCCAGGACCGAGCATGTCGTTGACCTTGTCGACGATGCGCTTGGCGGTGGTGAAGTCGGAGCGGTTGAGGTTCAGCGTCAGGCTGTTGCCCTGGTTGAAACCGCTCGGCACTGCACGTTCCACCGACGCACCGCCAGGGATGCGGCCGGCCGACGGAACGTTGACGGTGATCTTCGAACCGTCACGACCTTCGGCATCGAAACCGCCGACCACGAGGTTGCCCTGAGCAATTGCATAGACGTTGCCGTCGATACCCTTGAGCGGGGTCAGCAACAAGGTGCCGCCACGCAGGCTCTTGGAGTTACCGATCGAGGACACGGTGATATCGACCTGCTGACCCGGTTTGGCAAACGCCGGCAGATCGGCACTCACCGACACCGCCGCGACGTTCTTCAACTGCACGTTGCCCGATCCCGGCGGTACCTTGATGCCGAACTGCGAGAGCATGTTGTTGAAGGTCTGCAGGGTGAACGGAGTCTGCGTCGTCTGGTCACCGGTGCCGTTAAGCCCGACCACCAGGCCGTAACCGATCAACTGGTTGGAGCGCACGCCGGAAATGCTGGCGATGTCTTTCAGCCGCTCGGCGTGTGCGGTGAAAGCCGCAGACATCAATAATGCGGCCACCATAAGGCTTTTCAGATTCAACGTAGCCACCTAGAAAGGGAACAGCGGGCTGAGGAAGAAACGGTCGAACCAGCCTGGCTGACTCGTATCGGCAAACGCGCCGGTACCCGAGTAGGTGATGCGTGCATCGGCGACGCGGGTCGACGACACGGTGTTGTCGGTCGCGATGTCATCGGCGCGGACCATGCCGGCGATGCGCACCAGTTCGTCACCGGTGTTGAGCGTCAGCCACTTCTCGCCACGCACGGCGATGATGCCGTTGGGCAGCACGTCGGCCACGGTCACGGTGATCGAGCCGGTCAGGCTGTTGCTCTGCCCGGACTTGGCGTCGCCCTTGGTCGAACGGTCAGCGCTGTAGCCGGCGTTGAGGCTCAGGTCGTTGCCACCGATCGGGTTGTTGGTCGTCAGGCTGGAGCCGAACAACGAGGTCAGACCGATCTTGTTGTCGCTGTTCTTGTCCATCTGCGAGTTGGCGTTCTTGCTCGCCTGGGTACGCTCGTTGAGGGTGATGGTGATGATGTCACCGACCCGGAACGCCTTGCGGTCGCTGTACAGGTTCTGCTCAAAGCCGGCCTGATAGATCGAGCCGTTATTGGCGGCCGCCGGCAACGGTGTGCGCGGCAACACCGGGGCGTAGTAAGGGTCATTGGGCTTGGGCGCCGGAGCGACGCAGCCCGCGAGCGAGACGACCCCACCCAATGCCAGAACAGATACAAAGCGCTTCATGACCCTACCTCACGGTGTTGCTGGCGACCTCAGGCCGCCCCATAGACTGGATTACAGATTCTGCGTTACGAACGAGAGCATCTGGTCGGCGGTGGAGATCACCTTGGAGTTCATCTCGTAGGCGCGCTGAGTGGTGATCATGTTGACCATCTCTTCAACGGTGCTAACGTTCGAGGTTTCCAGGGTGTTCTGCAGCGTGGTACCGAAACCGTTCAGGCCCGGAGTGCCGATTTGCGGTGCGCCGGAAGCAGCGGTTTCGAGGAACAGGTTGTTGCCCACGGCTTGCAGGCCGGCCGGGTTGATGAAGTCGGCGGTCTGCAGGTTGCCGATCACTTGCGAAGCCGGGTTGCCGGCGATGGTGATCGACACGGTGCCGTCACGGCCGACGGTGAAGGTCTGCGCATCGTTCGGGATGATGATCGCCGGCTCCAGAGCGAAACCGCTGGCGTTGACGATCTGGCCATTGGAGTCGAGGTGGAACGTACCGTCACGGGTGTAGGACGTGGTGCCATCCGGCTGCAGGATCTGGAAGAAACCGCGACCGTCGATGGCCATGTCCAGCGGCTGCTCGGTGGTTTGCAGGCTGCCGGCGGTGAAGTTCTTCTGGGTGCCGACAATGCGCACACCGGTACCCACTTGCAGACCCGACGGCAGTTCGCTGTCCTGGGTCGACTGAGCACCTGGCTGACGCTTGATCTGGTACAGCAGGTCCTGGAACTCGGCACGGTCACGTTTGAAACCCGTGGTCGAAACGTTCGCCAGGTTGTTGGAAATGGTGGTCAGGTTGGTGTCCTGGGCGGACAGACCGGTTTTGGCAACCCATAGAGCCGGAAGCATTCGATTCTCCTCGTGCGCCTGTTTTACGGCGCGACGTTCTGATAATTAGCTGATCTGCAAGACCCGAGCCATGGCCTGGTCGTCGTCTTTGGCGGTGTTCATCATCTTGACGTGCAACTCGAACTGCTTGGCCAGGGCCAGCACCGAGGTCATTTCTTCCACGGCATTGACGTTGCTCGACTCGAGGAAACCCGAGACCAGTTTGACGTTGGCGTCGGCTTGCGCCGGCTGGCCGTCCTTGGTGTAAATCGAACCGTCGAGACCTTTGTTCATGTTCTTGATGTCCGGGTTGACCAGCTTGATGCGGTCGACTTCGGCCATCACGCGCGGGCCTTCACCCATGGCGCGGATGCTGATGGTGCCGTCTTCACCGACTTCGACCTGCTGCTCGGGCGGCACAGCGATCGGGCCGCCGTTACCGATTACCGGCATGCCGTTGCCGGCGCGCAGCACGCCGAGGGCGTCGATGTTCAGGCTGCCGGTGCGCACGTAGCTTTCACCGCCACCGGGGTTCTGCACGGCGATGAAACCGTTGCCGGATACCGCGACGTCGAGTTCACGACCGGTCTGCACCAGCGAGCCCGGGGTGAAATCGGTGGCGGGACGCTCGCTCATGGCAAACGCGCGCGCCGGAAAGCTGTCACCAAACACCGGCATCGACCGCGCCTGTTCGAGGTCGCGCTGAAAGCCGTTGGTGGAGATGTTCGCCAGGTTGTTGGCATGCGCCCGCTGCGCCAGTGCGTTCTGGCTGGCGCCGGTCATTGCCACATAAAGGTACTTGTCCACTGTGTTTCCTCTGCATGCCGGACGTTTGCCGCCCACCGCTGTACTGCTCAGCCATAAGCAATTTGCAGACCAACTTTTTATTGGCGGACGAAGGCCCGGTAAACAAGGGACTTGAGGGGGATGGAGGGGGAATTTGAAATGTGCAGAAGACGAAAAACCGGCGGTGTCATGCCGCTTCGCGGCAATCCCTGATTACGAGTGAAATCAGTCCCTGTGGCGAGGGAGCTTGCTCCCGCTCGGCTGCGAAGCAGTCGTAAACCCGGTGAGTGCGGTGTGCCTGACTCACCCGGCTGAATGGATTTGGGGCTGCTGCGCAACCCAGCGGGAGCAAGCTCCCTCGCCACAAGGTTATTCGGCCGCGTCTTTGCCCACCTCATATTCACGCAGCTTGTTGGCAATCGTGGTGTGCGAAACACCGAGCCGCTTGCCCAGTTGTCGACTGCTCGGGTGCTCGGAATACAACCGTTCCAGTACCGCTTTCTCGAAACGCCCGACGATCTCGTCGAGATTTCCGTCGAGGGAAAAATCGCCAAGCGGCTGACGCACGCCGTAATCCGGCAGGCGGATATGTTCGGCCTTGACCTTACCGCCGTCGCACAACGAAACCGCCTGGAACAGCACGTTCTCCAGTTGCCGCACGTTGCCCGGCCAGTGGTAATGGCTGAGCCGCTCCATCGCCGCCGGGACCAGTTTCGGCAGCGGGCAGCCGATCTGCCGACTGGCCTGATCGAGGAAGTGCTCGACCAGCGGCGTCAAACCGTCGAGGCATTCGCGCAGTGGCGGAATGTGCAGCGACAACACATTCAAGCGGTGATACAGATCCTGGCGAAACTCGCCGCGCGCGCACAGTTCGGACAAATCCACCTGCGTCGCGCAGATTACCCGCACGTCGAGATAGACCTCTTCATCGCTGCCGACACGGCGGAAGCAACCGTCCTGGAGAAAGCGCAACAGCTTGACCTGCAAACGCGGGCTCATCTCGCCAACGCCATCGAGAAACAGCGTGCCGCCAGCGGTCAACTCCAGCAGGCCGAGCTTGCCTTCGGCCCGCGCACCTTCGAAGGCGCCTGGGCCGTAGCCGAACAGTTCGGTCTCGGCCATCGACTCCGGCAACCCGGCGCAGTTGAGCGCCATCAACGGCGATTGCCCACGCGGACTCGCGAGGTGGCAGGCGCGCGCGAGCAGCTCCTTGCCGGTGCCGGTTTCGCCTTCTATTAATAGCGGCGCATCCAGCGGCGCCATGCGTCGCGCTTCGCGGACCACGGCGGCCATGACTTTCGAGCTCTGGAAGATACTGTCGAAGCCCCGCAGTTCCTGTTTGCGCACATTGTAGATACGCTCGCCGACGCGATCGGCGCGGTGCAGGGTCAGCACCGCGCCGGCCATGGCCTCGCTGTCGTCGTGCTCCGATTGCAGCGGCGCGATGTCGGCGAGAAAGATGTCGCCCTTGACCTTGACCCGCATGCCGTTGATCCGCGACTTGTTGGCGCGCACCAGTTCCGGCAGGTCGAAATCCTCGGCATAACGCGACAGCGGAATCCCCGGCACTTCATCGACGCGCACCCCGAGCAATTGCGCTGCCGCGCGGTTGGCCGCAACGATCGAGCCGCCCATGTCGATCGACAACACCGGAAACTCCAGCGCGCCGAGCAACGCATTCAATTCCATATGCCGGCGTTCGCTGGGCATCAGGCCGACACGCTTGACCCCGAACACTCCACCAATCGCCTCGAACTTCGGCCGCAGCGCCTGGAACTGGATGTTGATCAGGTTCGGACAGTGCAGATAGATCGCATTGCCATGCTCACCACCCACCTCACCGCGGGCAACATTGATCCCGTACGCCACCAGCAGATTGAGAATGTCGCGCAGGATGCCGATGCGGTTCTGGCAGTGGACTTTGATGCGCATAAAAAAAGGCCCGGTTGAACGAAGAGAAACCTGTAGGAATGAGCCTGCTCGCGATAGCGGTCTATCAAGTTCATATTCATCGACTGACACACCGCTATCGCGAGCAGGCTCACTCCTACAGGGGAACGGCGCCCGATTTTCTGTCGAGGCACGCAGATAGTTGTCAAGATTATGTGACAGCCCCTGCCCTTTTCAAACCCACCAATCGCCGCAAATGCGCTCTAGCCGACAAACCGTAACGATAACTTTACGAAACAAGCAGAATTTTCCCACGCGCCTGCGGGTCAACATGCTGCACGCCTTCACACTCTCGGGTATTCCTGTAGCCATCGCTGGACATAACAAAAACCAGATTCCCCTAGCAGGAGAGCAGCATGAAGCAGACGCAATACGTGGCTCGCGAGCCCGATGCGCAAGGTTTTATCGACTACCCCGCCGAAGAACATGCGGTGTGGAACACGCTGATCACTCGCCAGTTGAAGGTGATTGAAGGTCGTGCGTGCCAGGAATACCTGGACGGTATCGAAAAACTCGGTCTGCCCCACGACCGCATTCCGCAACTGGCGGAGATCAACAAAGTCCTTGGCGAGACCACAGGCTGGCAGGTCGCCCGGGTGCCGGCGCTGATTCCTTTCCAGACTTTTTTCGAATTGCTCGCCAGCAAGCAATTCCCCGTCGCTACCTTCATCCGTACCCGCGAAGAACTCGACTATCTGCAGGAGCCGGACATCTTTCACGAGATCTTTGGCCACTGCCCGCTGCTGACCAACCCGTATTTCGCCGAATTCACCCACACCTACGGCAAGCTCGGTCTGCAGGCGACCAAGGAAGAGCGCGTGTACCTGGCGCGGTTGTACTGGATGACCATCGAATTCGGTCTGGTTGACACCCCGCAGGGCAAGCGCATTTACGGTGGCGGGATTCTGTCCTCGCCGAAAGAAAGCGTTTACTGCTTGTCGGACGAGCCGGAGCATCAGTTGTTCGATCCCCTGGAAGCCATGCGCACGCCGTATCGCATCGACATCCTGCAACCGCTGTACTTCGTCTTGCCGAATCTCAAGCGCCTGTTCGATGTCGCCCATGAAGACATCATGGCCATGGTTCGCCAGGGCATGCAGTTGGGCTTGCACGCGCCAAAATTTCCGCCGAAACCCAAAGCCGCCTGAACCGCGACTTTTGCTGACAATTGCGTCTGTGCGTCGCCGCCGCTTTGCTTTAGCGTGACGGCAATGACGGCACATGCGCTTTAATAAAAAACACACTCGATTTCAGGAATACACCATGTCGACTTTGAACCAAGCCCACTGCGAAGCCTGCCGCGCCGATGCGCCACAAGTCAGCGATGAAGAACTGCCGATCCTGATCAAGCAGATCCCTGACTGGAACATCGAAGTACGCGACGGCATCATGCAGCTGGAGAAGGTTTTCCTGTTCAAGAACTTCAAACATGCGCTGGCGTTTACCAACGCCGTGGGCGAGATCTCCGAGGCCGAAGGTCACCACCCGGGCCTCCTGACCGAGTGGGGCAAAGTCACCGTGACCTGGTGGAGCCACTCGATCAAAGGCCTGCACCGCAACGACTTCATCATGGCTGCGCGCACTGACGAAGTGGCGAAGACCGCAGAAGGACGCAAGTAATGCACTTCGACGCCATCGGCCGGGTCCCCGGCGACCCGATCCTCGGTTTGATGGAGGCTTATGCGCAGGATGCCAATCCGCGCAAATTCGACCTCGGCGTTGGTGTCTACAAGGATGCCCAGGGTCTGACGCCGATCCCGGAAGCGGTGAAGATCGCCGAAGCGCGGATGGTCGAAAGCCAGGACACCAAGACCTACATCGGTGGCCACGGCAACCCGCTGTTCGGCAAGGTCATCAATGAGCTGGTACTGGGTGCCGACTCGCCGTTGATCGCCGAACAACGCGCCGGCGCCACCCAGACCCCGGGCGGCACCGGAGCCCTGCGTCTGGCTGCCGACTTCATCGCGCAATGCCTGCCGGGCAAAGGTGTGTGGTTGAGCAACCCGACCTGGCCGATCCACGAAACGATTTTCGCCGCAGCCAAGGTCAAGGTCAGCCACTACCCGTACGTCGGTAGCGACAACCGCCTCGACGTCGAAGCGATGCTCGCCGTGCTCAGGGAAGTGCCGAAGGGCGACGTGGTGCTGCTGCATGCCTGCTGCCACAATCCGACCGGTTTCGACCTGAACCATGACGACTGGAAGCGCGTGCTTGAAGTGGTGCGCAGCCGCGATCTGCTGCCGCTGATCGACTTCGCTTATCAGGGTTTTGGTGATGGCCTCGAACAGGACGCGTGGTCAACCCGGCTGTTCGCGTCACAAGTGCCGGAGCTGTTGATCACCAGTTCCTGCTCGAAGAACTTCGGCCTGTACCGCGACCGCACCGGTGCGCTGATCGTCTGCGCCAACAACGCCGACAAGCTCACCGACATCCGCAGCCAACTGGCCAACATCGCCCGCAATCTGTGGTCGACGCCGCCGGATCACGGCGCGGCAGTGGTCGCGACCATCCTTGCCGATCCAGAGCTGAAAGCGCGCTGGGCCGATGAAGTGGAAGCCATGCGTCTGCGGATCGCGCAGCTGCGCAGCGGTCTGGTCGAAGCGCTGGAACCGCACGGTTTGCGCGAGCGTTTCGCGCACATTGGCGTGCAACGCGGGATGTTCTCCTACACCGGCCTGTCGCCGGAACAGGTGAAGCACCTGCGCGAACGGCACAGCGTGTACATGGTCAGCTCCGGCCGGGCCAACGTCGCGGGCATCGACGCCACCCGCCTCACCTCGCTGGCCGAAGCCATCGCCAGCGTTTGCAAATAATTACTGCAACACAAAACCCTGTGGGAGCGAGCCTGCTCGCGAAAGCGGCGTGTCATTCAACGAAAATGTTGCCTGACACACTGCCTTCGCGAGCAGGCTCGCTCCCACATTTGTTTTGTGGTGACCTTTGGGGGTTGCCCTCCCCTGCGGCCATCTGTCGCATTAATTTGAATTAAAAGTCTGATTGTCATTTTTCCTGCTGTATCCTGCGCAGGCTTTGTAAAGCGCGGAGCACCTGATCTATCAACAGACTTAGCGAGGAGCGCAACCATGCACGAGATTCCCAATCTCCCCTTCCCGAGCCTGCACGTACCTGAGCAGACGACCCCGCAACACACCGGCGCTGATAAGCCCGAGCCGCAAGAAGCCGCTGACAGCCGCAAAGCCGACAGCGAAGAGTAAGACCCGCCGTACAGACCGTGTGGAAAGCGCTAACATGCGCTTTCCACACTGCCTGAACCCGAGCCCGCCATGACCGACGAATTCTCCGAAAGCCAAGCTGCCGTACTGATCGGCGCCACCGAGAAAATGATCGAGATCTGGAATCGCCTGTCGCCCGAGAAGCAAGCTGCCCTGCTCGAGCGTTTCGGCAGCGAAGAGAACGCCCTCGCCGCCCTCGTCACCACGCAACTGGTCGCCCCGGCAAAATCCTGAAAGCGCCGCCCGGCAAATAGTTTTACTTTTCCCCGCCCCTGAACGGTTCACGCCGGTATCATGAGCAGCCTATCCAATCTGCTGCTCCCGTGGATCGTTACCCATGTCGTCTATATCCGAGCCCCAGCGCCCGCTGGCGGTTACGCTGCAAGTGGTTTCCATCGTCCTCTTCACCTTCATCGGTTACCTGAACATCGGCATCCCGCTCGCCGTGTTGCCGGGTTACGTTCACAGTGACCTCGGTTTCGGCGCGGTGATCGCCGGGCTGGTGATCAGCGTGCAATACCTCGCCACCCTGCTCAGCCGTCCGTATGCCGGCAAGATCATCGACAATCAGGGCAGCAAGCGCGCGGTAATGATTGGCCTCGCGGGTTGTGGCTTGAGCGGTGTGTTCATGCTGATTTCCGCGTGGACACCGAACCTGCCGCTGCTCAGCCTGATCAGCCTGTTGATCGGCCGCCTGGTACTGGGCAGCGCCGAGAGTCTGGTCGGTTCCGGTTCGATTGGCTGGGGCATCGGTCGCGTCGGCGCGGCGAATACCGCGAAAGTGATTTCCTGGAACGGCATCGCCAGTTACGGCGCTCTGGCGATCGGCGCGCCATTCGGCGTGTGGCTGGTGAGCCGCCTGGGTTTGTGGAGCATGGGCGTGAGCATCATCCTCCTCGCCTTGCTCGGTTTGGCGCTGGCATGGCCGAAGACCGCGGCGCCGATTGTCGCTGGTGAGCGTTTGCCGTTCATGCATGTGCTGGGCAAAGTCTTCCCTCACGGCTGCGGACTGGCGCTGGGCTCGATCGGCTTCGGCACCATCGCCACGTTCATCACCCTGTACTACGCGACCCAGCATTGGGATAACGCGGTGCTGTGCCTGAGCCTGTTCGGCGCCAGCTTCATCGGCGCGCGGCTGCTGTTCGGCAACCTGATCAACCGCCTCGGCGGTTTCCGCGTGGCGATCGCCTGCCTGTCGGTGGAAACGTTGGGGCTGTTGCTGCTCTGGATCGCGCCGGATGCGCACTGGGCCCTGGCCGGTGCGGCGCTCAGCGGCTTTGGCTTCTCGCTGGTGTTCCCGGCGCTGGGCGTCGAAGCGGTGAATCTGGTGCCGGCCTCCAGCCGTGGTGCGGCGGTCGGTGCCTATTCACTGTTCATTGATTTGTCGCTGGGGATCACCGGGCCATTGGCCGGGGCGATTGCCGCCGGGTTCGGCTTTGCTTCGATCTTCCTGTTCGCCGCATTCGCGGCGCTGAGCGGACTTGGTTTGAGTGTCTATCTGTACAAGCACACGGCGAAATACCGCGAGGCTTAAAAATCCACTTTGCCGCGTCCGGCCTTGATGCTGCCGCGCTTGGTTTTCGACTCCAGCCGACGCTTCTTCGAACCGAGGGTCGGCTTGGTCGGGCGGCGTTTCTTTTCGACTTTGGTGGCGCTGAGAATCAGCTCGACCAGCCGCTCCAGCGCATCGGCGCGGTTGGCTTCCTGGGTGCGATATTGCTGCGCCTTGATGATCAGCACGCCGTCGCTGGTGATGCGACTGTCGCGCAGTGCGAGCAGGCGTTCCTTGTAGAACTCCGGCAAGGACGAATTGGGAATGTCGAAGCGCAGGTGCATGGCGCTGGAAACCTTGTTGACGTTCTGCCCACCGGCGCCTTGCGCGCGGATGGCGGTCAACTCGATCTCGGCATCCGGCAGATGCACATTGTTGGAAATCACCAGCATGGAAAAGCGTCCGTAATCAGAGCGTGCAGGATAACCTGAAAATCATCGCAATCCTGCTGGAGACCCCCTTGTAGGAGTGAGCCTGCTCGCGATAGCGGGGTGTCAGTCGACAAATATGTTCCTGACATTCCGCTATCGCGAGCAGGCTCACTCCTACAAGGGATTTGCATGAACCCTGGAAACAACAAACCCGGCACTCTGGCCGGGTTTGTCGTTTCTGCATGCGCTGTTATTTCGCCGTTGCAGCCACCACCGGCTGCACACTGCGCTTGTTCTTGATCAGGTAGCAGACCCACATGAACACCACCCACACCGGAATCGCGTACACCGAGATCTGAATCCCCGGGATCAGCAGCATCACGCCGAGGATGAACACCACGAACGCCAGGCAGACGAAGTTGCCGTACGGATACCACAACGCCTTGAACAGCGGCGTCTGTTTGCTTTGGTTCATGTGCTGACGGAATTTGACGTGGGAGTAGCTGATCATCGCCCAGTTGATCACCAGCGTTGCAACCACCAGCGACATCAGCAGTTCCAGCGCGTGCTGCGGGATCAGGTAGTTGAGCAGCACCGCAACCAGGGTCACTGCCGCCGAAGCCAGAATCGAACGCACCGGCACGCCGCGCTTGTCGATCTTCGCCAGCGCTTTCGGCGCATCGCCCTGCTCGGCCATGCCCAGCAGCATGCGGCTGTTGCAGTAGGTGCCGCTGTTGTACACCGACAACGCGGCGGTCAGCACGACGAAGTTGAGGATGTGCGCAGCGGTGTCGCTGCCGAGCATCGAGAACACCTGCACGAACGGGCTGCCGCTGTACGAATCGCCGGACGCGTTAAGGGTTGCCAGCAGGCTGTCCCATGGGGTCAGCGACAGCAGGATCACCAGTGCGCCGATGTAGAAAATCAGGATGCGGTAGATCACTTGGTTGATCGCTTTCGGGATCACGGTTTTCGGCTTGTCGGCTTCAGCCGCGGTAAAACCGAGCATTTCCAGACCACCGAAGGAGAACATGATGATCGCCATGGCCATGACCAGACCGCTCACCCCGTTGGGGAAGAAACCGCCGTGGGACCACAGGTTGCTCACCGAGGCCTGCGGGCCGCCGTGGCCGCTGACCAGCAGGTAGCTGCCAAGGGCGATCATGCCGACAATGGCCACAACCTTGATGATCGCGAACCAGAACTCGGCTTCACCGAAAACTTTGACGTTGGCCAGGTTGATCGCGTTGATCAGTACGAAAAACGCCGCAGCGGAGACCCAGGTCGGGATGTCAGGCGCCCAGTAATGGATGTATTTGCCGACCGCTGTCAGCTCGGACATGCCCACCAGAATGTACAGAATCCAGCAGTTCCAGCCCGAGAGGAAACCGGCGAAACCGCCCCAGTATTTGTGCGCGAAGTGGCTGAAGGAACCGGCCACCGGCTCTTCAACGATCATCTCGCCGAGCTGGCGCATGATCATGAAGGCGATGAAGCCGCAGATGGCGTAGCCGAGGATCATCGACGGGCCGGCGGATTTCAGGACCCCGGCAGAACCAAGGAACAATCCGGTACCGATCGCGCCACCGAGGGCGATCAGTTGAATATGGCGATTTTTCAGGCCGCGTTTAAGCTCGCCTGATTGCGAGGGTTGTCCACTCATGAAAAAGGTCTCACGCAAGGTTTGATGATGTTCAGTAGACGTTGCTGCAAGGTTGCGATTTCAGGCAGCCCCGATCAAACCCCAGCGCAGGCACCAGGAGTTCAGCTCATTTACAACGGTCATGCGTCACCTGTTTGTTTTTATCTGTGACGAAATCGAACCCGGCACGCTTGTGGCGCGGCGGAGTGAACAAGGCGGGTAGCCTCGATATTTTTGCGATTACGCAGAGGGTCACAGTTAAAACGCGGCGCATTGTACACCGCTAACCCCCTGCTGCCAGACCCGCCTGATCAGCGTGTCGGTTGCCGGGATTGCGTGTGTCCGCCTCGATCGTCTCGAGCGGCTGCAAAATATGAGTCAGGCCTTTGCGGGCCATCGACGGGGACGAGGAAAAAACCGTCCCGCGGGGAGAAGTGGAAATCAGTCGCGGCGTTCATTGCGCCTCCTTCTTGTTATTGGCCTGCACGACAGGCATGCCGCGCATCACACCTCGCCTGAACAACGGAAACAAGCGCCCCAGAGCCTCACGCAGCGCCAGATCGAACGGCGCACGGAAGCTTTTCCTTACAACCGCACGCAACGCGTGAAAGCACCATATAGATCGCACCGAACCGTCAGCTTTTCTTTACAACCCGTAACGTAAATTTTCCGAATCAGAAATTTCTGAAGGATGTCTGCATCTTGACGGTAGCTAGCCTGCTATCGGCCGGTGTTCGACGGACGGTTCGTGTTCCAGCCTCCGCATGAGCCCTGTAGGAGCTGACGAGTGAAACGAGGCTGCGATCTTTTGATCTTGAAAATCAACATCAAAAGATCGCAGCCTTGTTTCACTCGTCAGCTCCTACGGGTGAGAGCACCGCATATGAGAGCCAGACAAAAAAACGCCAACCCTGAGGTTGGCGTTTTTTCTTCAGCTTGCAGCTTGCAGCTAGAAACTCACAGCTGCCTCACTCCGGCTTCTTGCGTCCGAAACCCGGGCGCTGACCGGAACCGGCCGGTGCGCCGCGGCGCTTGCCCGATGGCTTGTCGCCGTCGACCAGTTTGATCCCCGGGCGCTTTGGCGCAGGCTTGGCCGGGCGCTTGTTGGTGGTATCGGCCGGGCGATCCGCTACTGGCGTACCGCGACCGGCAGGAGCGCCGCGTTCGCCACGCTCAGTACGGCCATTGGCTGGACGCGGTGCGCGCTCGCCGTCTCGGGCAACCGGCTTGCGGCCTGGACGCTCGCCTTCAATCTGCGGCTCGCGGCCCGGGCGTGGCCCGGTCGGTGCGCCAGCGGCTGGGCGCAGGGTGCGCACGCGCTCGGTCTTGGCCATTGGTCGCGACGATTTGCGCTGCATGCGCTCGAGCTTGTCCTTGCTTTTGGCGTTCAGCTGCGGCATCGCCACCGGCGTCAGGCCGACTTCGGCGCTGAGTACGTCGACTTCGTACTGGCTCATTTCGCGCCAGCGGCCCATCGGCAGGTCGGAGTTGAGGAACACCGGACCGAAACGCACGCGCTTCAAACGGCTGACCACCAGACCCTGCGATTCCCACAGACGCCGAACCTCGCGGTTACGCCCTTCCATGACCACGCAGTGGTACCAGTGGTTGAAGCCCTCACCGCCCGGGGCCTGTTGAATGTCGGTGAAACGCGCCGGACCGTCTTCGAGCACCACGCCAGCTTTCAGGCGTTCGATCATCTCGTCGTCGACTTCACCGCGTACACGCACAGCGTACTCACGGTCCATCTCGTAGGACGGGTGCATCAGACGGTTGGCCAGCTCACCGTCGGTGGTGAACATCAGCAGACCGGTGGTGTTGATGTCGAGACGGCCGATGTTGATCCAGCGACCTTCTTTCGGGCGCGGCAGCTTGTCGAACACGGTCGGACGGCCTTCCGGGTCGTCACGGGTGCAGATCTCGCCATCGGGCTTGTTGTACATGATCACGCGGCGCACCGATTCGGCGGCCTCTTCGCGCTTGATCACCTTGCCATCGATGGTGATGGCGTCGTGCATGTCGACACGCAGGCCAAGGGTGGCGTCTTTGCCATTGACCTTGATCCGGCCCTGGCTGATCCAGGCTTCGACGTCACGGCGCGAGCCGACGCCGATACGGGCGAGGACTTTCTGCAGCTTTTCGCCTGCTGGGCCGATTTCCTGGTCGTCTTTCTGATTGATGTCACTCATCTGGGCACCTCCCGGTGTGGTCTGTTCAGGCGACGCCTGAAGCATTGAAATCTGGGTATTCGGCCGAAGGGATCGGCGAAGGGTCGCGAATCATACGCGGATGTGCGCCGTCGCGCATCAGAGACTAGCTGATCGATTGCCAGTTATTTCTTTTTCCGCCGACCGGCACCGCCGAGTTTGATCAGGCGCAGCGCGGCTTCGGCCAGCACAGTGCGCTTGTCGTCCTTGTCGAGCTTTTTCCAGGCCTTGATCTCGCGCTTGCTGCGGCCACAGCCGAGGCAGATGTCGTCGCTGAATTTGCAGAGGCTGATGCAGGGGTCTTTGGTTGAGCTCATCGAGGTCTCCGGAAAAACACGAATCCATTGTAGGAGTGAGCCTGCTCGCGATAGCGGTGGGTCAGTCGACATCATCTTGTCAGTTACACCGCTATCGCGAGCAGGCTCACTCCTACAGGGAATGGCGGTGTTCCGGGAATCGGGTCAATCGTCGAATTCGCGCCGTTCGGCTTCGATGGCTTCGGCCAGGGCGCGGGCTTCGGCTTCTTCTTCGCTGAGTTCGGGTTCCGGCTGCTCGAGGGCGGCGACAGCGGCCAGAAGTTTTTCGCGGGCCTCGGCGACACCGAGAATGTCGTCTTCCGGTTCGGCGTCAGGCGCGGTCTCAAGTTCCACTTCAATCGCGTGTTCGATGATCTCAGGCTCGGGCACCGGCGCTTCGCCATCCGCCGCATCGCGCAGCAAATCGTCGAAGTCGGTCTTGATCCCCTCCTCCATGCTGTCCAGTTCCAGCAGCAGGGAATGGAAGCTGGTTTCTTCCTTTTCCTCCTCGGGCTCGGCGCTGGCGTCGGCCAGTTCCTGCAGACTTTGCGGCACCGGCGCGTCGTCGAAATCGAGCACCGGCTCGGCTTCCATTTCGCGCAGTTCGGCCAGCGGCGGCAGGTCCTCGAGGTTTTTCAGGTTGAAGTGATCGAGAAACGCCTTGGTCGTGGCGAACATCGCCGGTTTGCCCGGCACGTCGCGATAGCCGACGACGCGGATCCACTCACGCTCAAGCAAGGTCTTGACGATGTTGCTGTTGACCGCGACGCCACGCACGTCTTCGATTTCGCCACGGGTGATCGGTTGGCGATAGGCGATCAGCGCAATGGTTTCCAGCAAAGCACGGGAATAGCGCTGCGGGCGTTCCTCCCAGAGTCGGCCGACCCACGGCGAAAACTTCTCGCGGATCTGCAAGCGATAGCCCGACGAGACTTCCTTGAGCTCAAACGCGCGGCCCTCGCAGGACTTGCCGAGCAGGGTCAGGGCTTTCTTGAAGACCGCCGGCTCCGGCCGCTCGCCTTCTTCAAACAGTTCAAACAGGCGCTCAAGGGATTGCGGCTTTCCGGAGGCCAACAGAAAGGCTTCAAGCAGGGGCGCCAGCTCGCGGGGTTCAGTCAGGTTCATGTAGGGACTCGTTATTCGGCTCGGGCTCGCACGTGGATCGCGGCGAAGGGCTCATTCTGCACCAGCTCGACCAAGGATTCCTTGACCAGTTCAAGGACCGCCATAAAGGTCACCACCACACCCAGGCGACCTTCTTCAGCGGTGAACAGCTCGACAAACGGCACGAAGCCGCCGCCTTTGAGCCGTTCCAGCACATCGCTCATGCGCTCGCGGGTGGACAGCGCCTCGCGGCTGACCTGGTGGCTTTCGAACATGTCGCCACGGCGCAGCACTTCGGCCATACACATCAGGATTTCTTCCAGCGCCACGTCCGGCAGCAGTTTACGCGCCCGTGCTTCCGGGGCATCGAGCTTGGGCACGATCACATCGCGGCCGACCCGGCTCAGGCCATCGATACCTTCAGCGGCAGCCTTGAAGCGCTCGTATTCCTGCAAGCGGCGGATCAGTTCGGCGCGCGGGTCGTCTTCTTCGTCTTCGACGGTTTCCGCGCGCGGCAGGAGCATGCGCGACTTGATCTCGGCGAGCATCGCCGCCATCACCAGATACTCGGCGGCCAGCTCCAGACGCACCGACTGCATCAACTCGACATAGCCCATGTACTGGCGGGTGATTTCCGCCACCGGGATGTCGAGGATGTTGATGTTCTGTTTGCGGATCAGGTACAGCAGCAGGTCGAGCGGGCCTTCGAAGGCTTCAAGAAAGACTTCCAGTGCATCCGGCGGGATGTACAGGTCCAGCGGCATTTCCATGACTGCCTGGCCATAGACCATGGCAAATGGCAGTTCCTGCTGAGCGCCGGCCTGGGGATCGACCACGGTTTCCACTGCGGACATTCAGGCCTCGACCATGAACGGCGTCGGATCGCCGCAACCGACGCGGACCACTTCCGGGTCGTCGCCGGTCAGGTCAATCACCGTCGACGCCTTGATGCCGCCGAAACCGCCGTCGATGATCAGATCGACCTGATGCTCAAGCAACTGGCGCATTTCGTACGGATCGCTCAGTGGGTCTTCGTCGCCGGGCATGATCAGCGTCACGCTCATCAGCGGCTCGCCGAGTTCGGCCAGCAGCGCCAGCGCAATCGGATGGCTGGGCACGCGCAGGCCGATGGTGCGTTTCTTCGGATGCAGTAACAGGCGCGGTACTTCGCGGGTAGCGTTGAGAATAAAAGTGTAAGGCCCCGGCAGATGCGCCTTGAGAATGCGGAAGGTGCCGGTGTCGATCTTGGCGTAGTTGCCCAGTTGCGACAGGTCGCTGCAGATCAGCGCGAAGTTGTGCTTTTCATCGAGCTGGCGCAGACGTCGCACACGCTCGATCGCGGTCTTGTCGCCGATCTGGCAACCGATGGCGTAGGACGAGTCCGTGGGATAAATCACCACCCCGCCCTTGCGGATGATCTCGACCGCCTGTTTGATCAGGCGCGCTTGCGGGTTTTCCGGATGTATCTGGAAAAATTGACTCACATTCTCTACCTGTTCAGACGGCGGCAATATCTGTGTCATGTTTGAACCGACACCACAGGGGTGGAAGGTCCTCGGGAACCGGCCGGTACTGGCCGATCTCGGACCAGCCGCCAGGGCCATGGAAGTCACTGCCGGCGCTGACCAGCAGACCGAACTCACGGGCAAGGATCGCCAGGCTGCCCACCTGTTCCGCGGGCTGGTGGCCATTGACCACCTCGATTGCATGCCCGCCTGCTTGAATATAGTCGGCAATCAGCTTTCGGCGTTTGCTGCGGGTGAAATCGTAGTGCCAGGGATGCGCCAGACTGACCCAGGCACCGGCGGCGCGCAGGGTGCCGACGGTGTCTTCCAGGGTCGGCCAGTGCAGCTTGACGTCGCCGAGCTTGCCGGCGCCGAGCCATTTGCGAAACGCCTCGGCGCGATCCTTCACAAAACCTTCACGCACCATCCAGTCGGCGAAATGCGGACGGGCCGGCGCGTTGCCGCTGTCGCCCAGTTCCTGCTGGATCTGCCGGGCGCCCTCAAGGGCGCCGGGCATGCCCTTGAGGGCGAGCTTGCGGCTTATTTCTTCGGACCGCAGCCAGCGACCATCGTGCAATTTGGCGATCGCTTCGACCAACGGCGCGGCGTTGACGTCGAAACCGTAGCCCAACACATGAATGGTCGCCCCGCCCCAGGTGCAGGACAATTCGACGCCGTTGACCAGTTGCATGCCCAACGCGGTCGCCGCCGTACGCGCTTCGGCGAGGCCTTCGAGGGTGTCGTGGTCGGTCAACGCCAGGACTCGCACGCCGTTTTCGAACGCACGCGCAACCAGAACCGCAGGCGCCAGGGCGCCGTCGGAGGCCGTGCTGTGGCAGTGCAAATCAACATTCACGGGGAGTTGTAACCTCAAATCAGCTGGCGCTATCGCGCGCCCGTATGTTTGTTATTATGCCGCCACATCCAGCTTCTGGCTCTCACTGTGAAACAATTCATCGATTTCATCCCGCTTCTGCTGTTCTTCATCGTTTACAAACTTGATCCACGGGTCGTCGACATTGCCGGCCAGCAAGTGACCGTAGGCGGTATCTACAGCGCCACGGCGATGCTGATCATCAGCTCCCTGGTGGTGTACGGCGCGCTGTTCATCAAGCAGCGCAAGCTGGAAAAGAGCCAATGGCTGACGCTGATCGCCTGCCTGGTATTCGGCAGCCTGACGCTGGCCTTCCACAGCGAAACCTTCCTGAAATGGAAAGCGCCGGTGGTCAACTGGTTGTTCGCTGCGGCGTTCATCGGCAGCCATTTCATCGGTGATCGCCTGCTGATCAAGCGCATCATGGGCCACGCGCTGACCCTGCCGGATCCTGTGTGGACCCGTTTGAACATCGCCTGGATCGCCTTCTTTCTGTTCTGCGGCGCCGCCAACCTGTTCGTCGCCTTCACCTTCCAGAGCATCTGGGTCGACTTCAAGGTGTTCGGCAGCCTGGGCATGACCGTGCTGTTCCTGGTTGCACAGGGCATCTACCTGTCGCGTCATCTGCATGACACCGATACCACAACGCCAAAAACCGAGGACTGACATGCTCTACGCCATCATTGCCACCGACGTTGCCAACTCGCTCGAAGCCCGCCTGTCCGCGCGCCCGGCGCATCTGGAACGCCTGCAAGCGCTCAAGGGCGAAGGCCGCATCGTGCTGGCCGGCCCGCATCCGGCGGTCGACAGCAATGATCCGGGCGCAGCGGGTTTCACCGGCAGCCTGATCGTCGCCGAGTTCGAGTCCCTCAGCGCTGCCCAGGCCTGGGCCGACGCCGATCCGTACATCGCCGCTGGCGTGTATGCCAATGTGATCGTCAAGCCGTTCAAGCAAGTCCTGCCTTGAGTCCTTCCACGCGATGAACCTTCTCGGTTCATCGCGCTCTCAATCGCTCATTATTCTCGTTTGCCTGCCGACAACCTGCCCAATATCCATTTGGAAGCAGGTGTCGCGATGCGCAAGGGTCCGTTGTGTCTGATGTTGCTCACGTTGTCGATCATGGCGCCCGCCCATGGTGAGGAAACCACCGAAAGCGGCAGCTCCACGCCATTGTCATTGAGCGCCGGCAGCCAGATCACCGAGCTGCAACAGCGGCTCAAGGCCAGTGAACAGCAGCGCGAGGAACTAAACAAACAACTGCAGAATGCCGACAACACTCGCGAAAGCGCCCAGCTTGCCCGGTTGCGCCAGGAGAACCAGCGTCTGAAGCTGCAACTCAAGGAAGCCCAGGCCAGCCCGTTGCCGCGTTTGCTGACCGATCAACAGCAGTGGTTCGTCACTGGCGCCGGGGTAGCGCTATTGGCGCTGCTCTGCGGTATCTTTGCCAGTGGTGCAAGCCGAAAACGTCGGCAATGGCTAAATTGAGTGAGTCATGAGCGAGCTGTTACTGATTGATGATGACCAGGAGTTGTGCGAACTCCTGAGTAGCTGGTTGAGCCAGGAAGGCTTCCAGGTGCGCGCCTGCCACGATGGCCAGAGCGCCCGCAAGGCGTTGGCCGAAACCGCCCCGGCGGCGGTGGTGCTGGACGTTATGCTGCCCGACGGCAGCGGTCTGGAACTGCTCAAGCAATTGCGCAACGACCATGCGGACCTGCCGGTGCTGATGCTGTCGGCGCGTGGCGAACCGCTGGACCGCATCCTCGGCCTCGAACTGGGTGCCGACGATTATCTGGCCAAACCCTGCGACCCACGCGAACTCACTGCACGCCTGCGCGCCGTGTTGCGCCGCAGCCACCCGGCGGCCGTATCGACGCAGCTTGAGCTGGGTGATCTGAGTTTCAGCCCGGTGCGCGGCGTGGTCAGCATCGAGGAAAAAGAACTGACGCTCACCGTCTCCGAGAGCCGCCTGCTCGAAGCCCTGCTCAAGCAGCCCGGCGAGCCGCTGGACAAACAGGAACTTGCGCAACTGGCCCTCGGCCGCAAGCTGACCCTTTACGATCGCAGCCTCGACATGCACGTCAGCAACCTGCGCAAGAAAATCGGCCCCCACCCCGACGGCCGCCCGCGCATCGTTGCGCTGCGTAGTCGGGGTTATTACTACAGCCTATAAGACCTGCGCCTTGTAGGAGTGAGCCGCACGCGATGGCGGTGTGTCAGTCAACACATTCTTGTATAGCGCGCCGCCATCGCGAGCAGGCTCACTCCTACAGAGGGGTATCTGATCGTTTCCACGCTCTGTAGGGAATGCAGCCGTCGGTGACTTTGCAGTGGTTAATCGGGCATCGAACGAATAATGTCGGCCAAATCGTCCTTGGTTATCTCGTTGGCCTTAATGGCAGCGGCAATGTCTTTTTTGGAAAGTGGAAAACGCTTGAAAATTTCTTGCAAAGTATTCGCATCAACATTTGCCAGCCAGAGCGGATCAATGAAAGAACCGCCATACTCAGGCTTCATCGGTACTTCTTCGTGGGCAATCGTACCCTTATGGTTGAGATACACCACATAACGATCATGCCCTTCAGGAAAGCTTTTATCGTGATATAGCGTAGTACCCTGCGGCAGCACGTAGTAATTCTCGTCGCCGTTTGGACCCTCGATCAGCAACGGTTCTTTAGTTTTGATCATCTTCATATCGTGCCCCTTCGCATTATCATCAAAAATCAGAAAAGCCAAAAAAATCGCATTGACGGTTAAAGCTACTGCCGCCAGGCATAGGCCGAGTCGCTTATTTGTAAACGTTTTTCTTATCATAGGGTGCCTCGGCATTTGCTTCGAGCATGGCTTGCAAGTCCGCAGGCATGAAGATCCCATCCTGCGGACTATTTTGCGTACGCGCGGCCTGCCGTTCGATGAAAGAAAGACCTCGCATTTCGTTATATTTCGAAGGGTTGTACAAAATAGACTTACCTGAAACCTTTGCTCCTGCAATCGTCACTGTTGTGCAGTTATTCGTGGTCGGGTGATAGTTTGAAGGAAGGACATAACGTGCTGACGAAGCTGTTTTTCTCCTCTGCTCTTTTTGCTGAGCGATAACAGCATCGAAATGAGCGATCACAGCCTCAGCCTTTGCGTTATCCAAAAAATAAACAAAACCTGTCGTCGTACGTCCTAAGCTATTTTCACCAGAGATATAAGCCTTGAAAGAAGTCCAGACATTCAGAACGCCCTCACCCTCGCTATCAAACGTACCCCATGTCTTACCATAACGGCCAAAGTCGTAAGTGATATCTTTGCTACCCACCACTACATGTAAAGCTGCGTGTCCGAAAGGATGCTCTTCTTTATCGCGAGTGTAAGGGCCTCCCACCAGTATTTCCATATAGGCACCGGATACGACTACCTGGTTGGTCTTCGTTGTTTTCCCTGACACACCTGTGTTCTTTGCTGACTGTGTTGTGCTAGTAGATTGAGTGGGCTGAACCATTAAAGATGTTCCGTATCTTCAAGTTTCGGAAACTTTATGCTGCAATTTCCCCTAGGAACATTTGCAACATGCACAAAGCCATTTTCGTCAAGCAAGCCTGTCAACAAGGTGCCATCGGGGAGCGTCAATTCATACGCCTCGTTGGCGATAGGCTCACCTCTTTCGTTGAGCAACTGAAACTCAACGAAAGTCTTTTCTTTCAAAAATTCCGAGAAGAAGCTAATTGGAGCGCCACCACCAGACTCACCTACGAAGGTGTCGGGCGATCCAGCAGTAATCGTCGCTCCGCATGCCGTCAGGGAGCCAACATGGGCAACTTCTTTCCCCAAACCGAAAACATGGGGAGCGCCAGTCGTGATGGGATTGCTGCCGTGAATTGGGCAAGAGTAAATATCCCCAACCAAAGCCACGGGCATCGAATTCACAAAAATAGGACTTGATCCAGTCGTGATATTTCCGCCGTGACTCCCTGGATCTCCGAGCCTTGCGACCGGCTTTCCTGCCATCGTTTTTCTCCTTTGAACTTCACGATGAGCAGATGTTACCTCACTTTGATGACTGCTCAACGATCACTGTTCCCGTCCTTTCGCATCAACACCCTGCAGGGCGACTCTCAATTCAATGCGTATCTTCCTCAACTGCAAATCAGAAAGATCGCAGCCTTCAGCCCCTCCCACATTGCTACGCGGGTCATTCACATCAGTGTTTGTCAGTTCGGGTACGAAGCGTCTTTACCGAAGCTTTACGCTGCGCTGACCGCCGCTGACCTTGATCTGCGTAATCTGCACTCATCCGGAACGTACCGGGAACGAGACAAGGAGATACACCATGCGCAAGACTCTTATCGCTCTGATGTTCGCTGCCGCTCTGCCAACCGTGGCCATGGCCATGCCGCAGGATGGCGGTCCGCTGGGTGGTCCGCTTGATGGCCCGCGCCACGGCGGTCAGATGCACGGCGGCATGCACGGCAAAGGCCCGTACAGCCAGCTCGACCTGACCCGCGAACAGCGCGAGCAGATCCGCAAGATCATGGGCGAGCAGATGCATGAGCGTAAGCAGGTGGTCGACAAGTACCTGGAAAAACTCTCGCCGGCCGACCAGAAAGCCATGAAGGACGAGATCGCGGCCAACCACAAGAAAGCCGAATCCGATGTCCGCGCACTGCTGAAACCCGAGCAACAGAAGCAGTTCGACGAGATCCAGAAAAAACGCGCCGAACGCCGCGCCGAATGGGCCGAGTTCAAGGCCTGGAAAGCGCAGCAGGCACAAAAGGCGCAATAATGGCTTGAGCCTGGGCCCGACGACTCACATCGTCGGACCTGTTTTCATCGATCCAAATGCAGGAGTGAGCCTGCTCGCGATAGCGGTGTGTCAGTTGACAGATTTTTGTCTGACCCACCGCTATCGCGAGCAGGCTCACTCCTACAGGGTTTTGTGTTTTTTGAGGAGTTTCTGTGCGTTCACTGTTCTGGCGGATTCTTGCGAGCTTCTGGCTGGCCATCGCTCTGGTAGCCGGGCTGTCGATCCTGCTTGGGCACATGCTCAATCAGGACGCGTGGATACTCAGCCGCCATCCCGGCCTCAACACACTGGCGGCAGAATGGACGCAGACTTACGAAGGCCAGGGCGAAGAAGCGGCGCAGGACATCCTCGAACAACGCAAACGCCAGTATCACATTGACGTTCAGGTGCTCAACGAAACCGGCGACCCGGTGGTGCGTGGCACCTTCCCGCGTCGCGCCGCCGCGTTCGAAGCGCGGCAGAACAACGACGATCGCCGTCTGCCGTGGCGGCGTCTGACTGACGAGATCACCAGTGAGAAAACCGGTGACACCTACCTGTTCATCTACCGCATCCCGCACCCGGAACTCGACGCCTGGCACCGCGAAAGCCTGCTCTGGCCGCTGAGTGCGCTGGGCATTGCACTGGTGGTGCTGACCCTGTTCAGTTTGCTGGTGACCTTCTCGATCACCCGCCCGCTCAGTCGCTTGCGTGGCGCGGTGCATGATCTGGGACAGACCACTTATCAGCAGAACAGCCTGGCAAAACTGGCCAACCGACGCGACGAATTCGGCGTGCTCGCCACCGATTTCAACCGCATGGGCGCACGTCTGCAAAGTCTCATTGGCAGTCAGCGGCAGTTGCTGCGCGATGTCTCCCATGAATTGCGCTCACCCCTGGCGCGCCTGCGTATTGCCTTGGCCTTGGCCGAGCGCGCCAATCCTGAAGAACGCGAGAAACTGTGGCCACGGCTGACCCGCGAATGCGATCGGCTGGAGGCGTTGATCAGTGAAATCCTGGTGCTGGCGCGGGTCGATGCCGACAACGCCAGCGCTGAAGACGTGGATCTCAATGCGCTGCTCGCCACGCTGCAAAAGGATGCGCAGTTGAGCTCGCCCGAACAGACCGTGCGCCTGCAAGCCGAGCCGCAGCTGAATCTCAAAGGCTGGCCAACGATGATCGAACGCGCCGTGGATAATCTGCTGCGCAACGCCCAGCGCTTCAACCCCAGCGATCAGCCGATCGAACTGCAGGCCTCGCGGCAGGGTGAACGGATTGTCATCAGCGTGCGCGACCACGGGCAGGGCGTGCAGGCGGAGCATCTGAGTCAGCTGGGCGAGCCGTTCTACCGAGCGCCGGGGCAGACGGCCGCCGGGCATGGCTTGGGACTGGCGATCGCCAAACGGGCGGCGGAACGGCATGGCGGCACGCTGACGCTGGCCAATCATGCGCAGGGCGGGTTTGTGGCGAGTCTGGAATTGCCCCTCGTACCGGGAGTCGTGGTCCAGCCCTGAAAAGCCCCTCACCCCAGCCCTCTCCCCGAGGGAGAGGGAGCTGACCGAGGTGTCTGGCGTGATGCATCGACGTGAAAGACCGGGTCGATTATGGATTCGCAGAAACACCACGTCCGGCATTTGAGGCGAATCTGGATCCAGCGAAGGCGGCTCAGGTCGGTGTAATTCCAAAGCATCCCCCAATCAGTTCCCTCTCCCCGAGGGAGAGGGAGCTGACCGAGGTGTCTGGCGTGATGCATCGACGTGGAAGACCGGGTCGATTATGGATTCGCAGAAACACCACGTCCGGCATTTGAGGCGAATCTGGATCCAGCGAAGGCGGCTCAGGTCGGTGTAATTCCAAAGCATCCCCCAATCAGTTCCCTCTCCCTCCGGGAGAGGGCTAGGGTGAGGGGCTTTTGATCTTCAGGCCTTACCGGGCCAGGCGCTGACGAACTCAGCCAGATCGACCTTCTCTGCCACGCGCGGCTCTTTCTGCGGCGTACCAAGGTAGAGGAACGCAATGACTTCCTCGCCTTCTACCAGCCCCAAACCTTCGGCAACATGCTTCGAATACGCCAGATCCCCGGTGCGCCACACCGCACCAATCCCCTGTGCATACGCCGCCAGCAGAATGCCGTGGGCGGCGCAGCCCGCCGTGAGCAATTGCTCAGCCTTCGGATATTTCACGTGTTCCTGCAGTTTCGCGATCACCACAACCACCAGCGGCGCGCGCAACGGGCCATTGCGGGCCTTGTCGATCATCGCTTCAGTGACTTCGCCGCCCTGCTGGCGGGCCGCCTCGGCCAGCAGCTCGCCCATTTGCTCACGTGCCGCGCCTTCGACGGTCAAAAAGCGGTACGGCTGCAGATGCCCGTGATCAGGGGCGCGCAACGCTGCGCCGAACAGGGCTTCGCGCTGCTCGGCAGTGGGGGCCGGTTCGACCAGTCGGGGTACGGAAACACGGTTGAGCAACGCGTCGAGAGCCTGCATCGGCCACCTCCTTTGAAAAATGTGCGGCTATTCTAGCTGCAACTGCACAACGCCTGCCGGTTTACATGCCTTGCCCCGCAGGTAGAATGGCGCCCTTCTTCCACCAGCCCGAGCGGATTTCATGGCGTTGCCGACCTTACGGACCATTGGTTTCATCATCGGCATTTTCCTGATCACCCTGGCTGTGGCGATGGTCGTGCCGATGGCCACGCTGGTGATTTTCGAGCGCACCAGCGACCTGCCGTCCTTTCTCTGGGCGAGCATGATCACCTTCGTCGCCGGCCTCGCGCTGGTGATTCCCGGTCGACCGGAACACGTGCATCTGCGCCCGCGGGACATGTATCTGCTGACGGTCAGCAGCTGGTTGGTGGTGTGCATTTTCGCTGCGCTGCCGTTTCTGCTGACCCAGCACATCAGCTACACCGACTCGTTTTTCGAAAGCATGTCCGGCATTACCGCCACCGGTTCCACCGTGCTCAATCATCTGGACAGCATGTCCCCGGGCATCCTGATGTGGCGCTCGATGCTGCACTGGATCGGCGGCATCGGCTTTATCGGTATGGCGGTGGCGATTCTGCCGCTGCTGCGCATCGGTGGCATGCGCCTGTTCCAGACCGAATCTTCCGACCGCTCGGAAAAGGTCATGCCGCGTTCGCACATGGTGGCGCGGCTGATCGTGGCGGCCTATGTCGGCATCACCATTCTCGGCAGCCTGGCGTTCTGGTGGGCCGGGATGAGTCCGTTCGATGCGATCAACCACGCAATGTCGGCGATTTCCACCGGTGGTTTTTCGACCTCCGACCAGTCGCTGGCGAAGTGGACGCAACCGGCGGTGCACTGGGTGGCGATCGTCATCATGATCCTCGGCAGCCTGCCGTTCACCCTGTACGTCGCCACGCTGCGCGGCAATCGCAAGGCGTTGATCCGTGATCAACAGGTGCAGGGCTTGCTGGCGATGTTGCTGGTGACCTGGCTGGTGCTCGGCACCTGGTACTGGTGGACCACCAAGCTGCATTGGCTGGAAGCACTGCGGCATGTGGCGCTGAACGTGACCTCGGTGGTCACCACCACTGGTTTTGCCTTGGGTGACTACAGCTTGTGGGGCAACTTCTCGCTGATGCTGTTTTTCTATCTGGGCTTTGTCGGCGGCTGTTCCGGCTCGACGGCAGGCGGAATCAAGATTTTCCGTTTCCAGGTCGCCTACATCCTGCTCAAGGCCAACCTTAATCAGCTGATCCACCCGCGCGCAGTGATCAAGCAGAAGTACAACGGTCACCGCCTCGACGAAGAAATCGTCCGCTCGATCCTGACCTTCTCGTTTTTCTTCGCCATCACCATCTGCGTGATCGCCCTGCTGCTGTCGCTCTTGGGTGTCGACTGGATGACCGCGCTGACCGGTGCCGCCAGCACCGTGTCTGGCGTCGGTCCGGGGCTGGGCGAAACCATCGGCCCGGCGGGCAACTTCGCCACCCTGCCGGATGCGGCCAAGTGGATTCTGTCGTTCGGCATGCTGCTCGGCCGACTGGAGATCATTACTGTGTTTGTGCTGTGTATTCCGGCGTTCTGGCGTCACTGACCGGGCTCGGTGCCTGTAGCAACCGCGCCCGGTAGTCGCCGGGCGTGGTGTCGAACCAGCGACGGAAAGCGCGGAAGAAATTGCTCGGATCGGCAAAGCCCAACAGGTAAGCAATCTCCAACAGGGTCATGCTCGGTTGCGCCAGATACTGCTCGGCGAGTTCGCGGCGAGTGTCATCGAGCAACTGCTGGAAACTGGTGCCCTCCTCCTGCAAACGACGCTGCAAAGTACGCTGCGACAGGTGCAAGGTCTGCGCCACGGTGTCGCGTTTGGGCTCGCCCTGAGGCAGCAAGCGGCACAGCACCTGCCGCGCCCGATGTGTCACGCGACTCTCGGAAAACCGCGCCAGATACTCCCCGGCAAACCGGTCATGCAACAGCGCCATGGCTTCGTTGGCGGTTGGCAGCGGCGCCTCCATATCGGCACGTTCGAAGATCAACGCATCGTAAGGCGCACCGAACACCAGTGGCGCGTGGAAGGCTTCTTTGTAAGGTTGCAGATTGGCAGGCTGATTGCCCTGGATCAGCACTTTGAGCGGATGCAGCGGGCGCCCGGTCAGCCAGCCGCACAGCGCCAGTGCGCAGGCCAGTGACGCTTCGGCACTCTGCCGGGTCGGCGGCAGATGATCGCCGTGCACGGTGAGGATCAGCGCGTACCCCTCATCGAGCAGGCGAAAACTCAGGTCGGCGCTTTCGGCAATGATGCGTTGATAGCGCACCAGGCGCTGGAAGCCTTCCGCCAGCGTATTGCTCGACATCAGTGCGTAGCCGGCGACATGAAACGAGGCCGGGCGCACCACTTTGCCCATGTTCAGGCCGATCGCCGGGTTGCCGGAGACCTCCACAGCGCGCTGCCAGAGCCGGGTCATGGAGTCCTGCGGGAAACGCGCATCCGGATCGTCGAGGGCACTGAAATCCAGCCCCAGTTGCTTGAACAGAACCCGGCAATCCAGGCCGTCCATTTCCAGTGCTTTGACTATCCCCATCGCCCAGCTTGCAGAGGTCGTTCGTTCGCTCATGGTTGTTATTCTTTTACATGACGGGCTGCAGGTGACCGCCCTATTTGCGAAGGATACTAAAGTGGCGCCGATTGTCACTGGCCCACGCCAATGATCACTCTAGACTCAAATAAGCTCCCCGCCGAACAACTTGTCGCCAGAATATTCACCACAGAGATAGCGGTCGTGGAAAACATCAAGCGGTTCAACAGCTTCGCCGAGTTCTACCCGTATTACCTCGCCGAGCACAGCAACAGCACCTGCCGTCGCCTGCATTTCATCGGCACCTCTCTGGTCATCTTCATTCTCGCCCTGAGCATCGCCAAGGGCGCGTGGCTGCTGTTGCTGGCGTTGCCGCTGGCCGGTTACAGCTTTGCCTGGATCGGCCATTTCTTTTTCGAGAAGAACCGCCCGGCGACCTTTCAGCACCCGCTGTACAGCCTGCTCGGCGATTTCGTCATGTACCGCGACATGATTCTCGGTCGCGTGGCGTTCTGAATGAGGGTCTGCCAATGAATGCCCATGCTCACTTCACCCATATGCAGGACGGCACCCAGGAAGACTGGGCGATCATCGCCGCCGATTTCAGTGCCTATGCCAAGCAACTGCCGTCGCGGATCCTTGCGCATTTGAAACTGCTCGAAGGCGACTTCGGCGGTTTCCCGGTGGATCGCCTGACCCACTCGCTGCAAACCGCGACCCGTGCCTTTCGCGACGGGCGTGATGAGGAATACGTGGTGTGTGCACTGTTGCATGACATTGGTGACACCCTCGGCTCGTACAATCATCCAGACATCGCCGCAGCGATTCTGAAGCCGTTCGTCAGTGCGGAAAACCTGTGGATGGTGGAGAAACACGGGATCTTTCAGGGCTATTACTTCTTTCATCACCTGGGCATGGATCGACACCTGCGCGAGCAGTTCAAGGACCATCCGCAGTTCCACGCCACCGCCGAATTCTGCGCCAAATACGACGCGGCGGCGTTTGATCCGGGGTACGACACGTTGCCGCTGAGTTTCTTCGAGCCGATGATGGAGCGGCTGTTTGCCCAGCCAAAGAACTCGATTTACAAGGCTGCGATGCAAGAACATAGCCCAGCCTGAAAACACCTGTGGGAGCGAGCCTGCTCGCGAAAGCGCTGTATCAGGCACAGAAGTTTTGTCTGACACTACGCCTTCGCGAGCAGGCTCGCTCCCACAGGGTTTCTCTTTCGCTCAGGCGATCTCGGCAACTTTGGCAGCTTTTAATTCCGCCTCCCGCGCCTGGGCATCCGCCAGCCGATACAGCTCGATCGTGCCGTCCCAATGCTCGATCAACGCCGTGCACGATTCAACCCAATCGCCGCAATTGAGGTAATCCACCTCGCCGACCTTGCGAATCTCGGCATGATGGATATGTCCGCAGACCACGCCATGCAATTCGCGCTTCACACATTCGTGCGCAATGGCTTCTTCAAAGTCGCTGATGAAACTGACGGCGGTCTTCACCTTGTGCTTCAGATACGCCGACAGCGACCAGTAACCATAGCCATAACGGGCGCGCCAGTGATTGAGCCAACGGTTGAGGGTCAGGGTGAATTCGTAGGCCGAGTCACCGAGAAAGGCCAGCCAGCGGTGATAGCGAGTGATCACATCGAACTGATCGCCGTGAATCACCAGCAAATGTCGACCATCGGCGGTGACATGCACCGCCTCGTCGACCAACTGGATATTGCCCAGAATCAGCTTCGAATAGCGCCGCAGAAATTCGTCATGGTTGCCGGTGACGTAAATCACCTCGGTGCCGCGCTTGCTCATGGTCAGCAGCCGGCGGATGACGTTGGTGTGCGCTTGCGGCCAGTACATGCCGCCGCGCAGTTTCCAGCCGTCGATAATGTCACCGACCAGATAAATCTTGTCGGCGTGGTAGCCCTTGAGGAATTGCGACAAATGCTCGGCCTGACAATCCCGCGTGCCCAAGTGCACATCGGAGATCCACAGGGTTCGCACCCGTTGTTTGCGACTGGGTCTGGCGAGCTCGGCGCTGGTCATGGGCAACCCTCTGCGATGTTTTCGCCAGCTTGCGCGCGCACCGTTAATCGACCGTGACAGATGCGCGTCAGTCGTGTGACAGCAGTTGTCTTCAACTGATTGACGAATCGGACGACAGACGCGACGGCGCCAGCCCTTTAGACTGGCGCTCTTTTGATGATCGTTCCCACGCTCCTGCGTGGGAACGATCAATTACAGAAAATTGTGTCTGGATTAAGGATTGCAATGACTCCGCGTACCGCCCTCGGCGCCCTGCATATCGGCGCTTTGATGTTCGGCCTGACCGGTGTGTTCGGCAAACTCGCTGCCGCGTCGCCGGCGGTCATCGTGTTCGGCCGCGCCGCTTTCGCCGTGCTTGCCCTGGCCTTTTTTGCTCGATTCGCCAGCCAGAGCGGCTGGCAAAAGCTGCAAGCGGTGGACTGGCGACGCCTGGCGCTGAGCGGCGTGTTGCTGGCCGGGCACTGGGTGAGCTTTTTCGTATCAGTGAAAGTCGCCGGGGTGGCCATCGCGACGTTGGGCTTTGCCAGTTTCCCGGCGTTCACGGTGATTCTCGAAGGGCTGATCTTCCGCGAACGCATCCGCGCCAATGAAATCGTGCTGGTGGTCTTGGTCAGCGTCGGTCTGGTACTGGTGACCCCGGCGTTCGATCTGGGCAGCGGCGCGACCATCGGCTTGCTCTGGGCCGTGCTGTCCGGCCTGCTGTTTTCCCTGTTGTCGTTGACCAACCGCGCCAGCTCCGGGCGCATCCCGGCGGTGCAGGCAGCGTTGTGTCAGAACGTCGTCGTGGCCTTGTGTCTGTTGCCGGTCGCGGCGTCGCAGTTAAGTGCAGTGCGCGCGCTGGACTGGCTGTGGATCGCCCTGCTCGGGGTGTTCTGCACGGGCGTGGCGCACAGCCTGTTCGTCGCCAGCCTGGCAGTGATCAAGGCGCGCACGGCGGCGGTGGTGTTCGCCATGGAGCCGGTCTACGGCATCACCATTGCCTGGCTGCTGTTCAGTGAAACCCCGACCCTGCGCATGCTCATCGGTGGCGCGCTGATCATCGTGGCGATCGTGGTGTCGGCGCGAATGTCAGGCGGCAGCGACAGGAAAACCGTCGCTGCCGAGGCAGCTTCTCACTGAGTGCGCTCGTTGTGGCCGAGGTCGCGGTCAGGATCAATCTGATCGCGCACCCGCTGCTTCAATACCTTGGCCTCCGGGAAGCCGCCGTCGGCCTTGCGCTCCCAGATCTGCACGCCCGCGCAGGTGATGTGAAACACCCCGCCGGTGCCCGGCACCAATGACACTTTGCCCAGGTCGTCAGCGAAAGTGCTGAGCAGTTCCTGGGCCAGCCACGCCGCGCGCAGCAGCCACTGGCATTGGGTGCAGTAAGTGATGACAACTTCGGCTTTGGCAACGGTCATGATCGCTGAAACTCCTGAGACAGAGGGCGCCGCTATAATAGCCGGCTTTACCGCTTGCCCCGAGACTCACAATGCGCCGTTTGCTGTTCTGCCTGCTGCTTGGTTTCCTTCCCCTGCTGGTTCACGCCAGTGACGCGCCACGACCGAAAGTCGGCCTGGTGCTGTCCGGTGGCGCGGCTCGCGGGCTGGCGCACATCGGCGTGCTCAAGGCGCTGGAAGAACAAGGCATCAGGATCGATGCGATTGCCGGCACCAGCATGGGCGCGGTGGTCGGCGGCCTGTACGCCTCGGGTTACAAGATCGACGAGCTGGAAAAACTCGCCCTGGGCATCGACTGGCAGGCGGCACTGTCCGACGCGCCGCCGCGTGAGGACGTGCCATTTCGGCGCAAGCAGGATGACCGCGACTTTCTGGTGAAGCAGAAACTCAGCTTTCGCGACGACGGCAGCCTCGGCCTGCCGTTGGGCGTGATTCAGGGCCAGAACCTCGCGCTGTTGCTGGAAAGCCTGTTGGCCCACACCAGCGACACCCGCGACTTCGACAAGCTGCCGATCCCGTTTCGCGCCGTGACCACCGACATCGCCAATGGCGAAAAAGTGGTGTTTCGCAAAGGTCACCTGCCGCAGGTGATCCGCGCCAGCATGTCGATCCCGGCAGTGTTCGCCCCGGTCGAGCTCGACGGGCGCCTGCTGGTGGATGGCGGCATGACCGACAACATCCCGCTGGATGTCGCACGAGAAATGGGCGTCGACATCGCCATCGTCGTCGATATCGGCACGCCGCTGCGCAACCGCAAGCAGCTGACCACAGTGGTGGATGTGCTCAACCAGTCGATCACCCTGATGACCCGGCGCAATTCCGAAGAGCAACTGGCGACTCTGCATGCCGATGACGTATTGATTCAACCTGCGCTGGCAGCGTTTGGCGGGACCGATTTCGGCAAGGCTCAGGAGATGATCGATGCCGGCTACCGCGCCACGCGAATCCTTGACGCGCGGCTGGTGCAACTGAAGCCGGCGCAAACCCAGGACGCCGAACTCAACGCCGCCCGCCAGCCTGGTCAGCGCACGCCGATCATTACCGCAATCCGCGTCGAGAACGATTCGAAAGTCGATGATGACGTGATTCGCTATTACATCCGCCAGCCGATCGGCGAACAGCTGGATCTGGGGCGCCTGCACTCGGACATGGGCACGTTGTACGGCCTCGATTACTTCGATCAAGTGCGTTACCGCGTGGTGCACAAAGGCCAGGATCACACCCTGGTCATCAGCGCCAGCGGCAAGCGCAGCGGTACCGATTACTTGCGGGTCGGCCTCAATCTGTCGGACGACATGCGCGGCGACAGTGCTTTCAACCTCGGCGCCAGTTACCGCGTCAACGGCATCAATCGCCTCGGCGCGGAATGGCTGACCCGCGCGCAGATCGGCGACAAACAGGAGCTGTACAGCGAGTTCTATCAGCCGCTGGACGTCGGCTCGCGCTACTTCGTCGCGCCCTACGCGTCGTTCGAGGCGCAGAACGTTGACTCGGTGCTGGATAACGATCCGATCGCGCAGTATCGCGTCGAGCGTTACGGTTTCGGCCTCAACCTCGGCCGGCAGATCGGCAACAACGGCGAAGTGCGCTTCGGTGTCGGCCAGGCCTGGGGCAAGGCTGACGTGCGCATCGGTGATCAGGATCTGCCGAGCGAGAGCTTCAACGAAGGTTTCTATACCGTGAAGTATTCCTACGACTCGCTGGACAACGTGTACTTTCCGCACGAGGGCAAGGACGTCAGCCTGACGTTCGCCCAGTTCGAGCCAGGTCTGGGTTCAGACAACCGCTATCGCCAATGGGAAGCGAAGTTCGACAAGGCCATGAGCCACGGTCCCGACACACTGATTCTGGGCGGGCGCTATGGCCGCACACTGGACGATGCCAACGTAGTCACTTCAAGCTTCCTGCTCGGCGGCGCGCGGCAGTTGTCGGGGTTTCGTGAGGACGCGCTGTCCGGGCAGAACGTCAGCCTGATGCGCGCTGTGTATTACCGGCGCCTGACACCACGCTCCTATCTGCCATTGGACTTCCCGCTGTACGCCGGCGCTTCACTGGAACGCGGTCGGGCGTGGAACAACGACAATGAGTTCGACAGCGGCTACATCAATGCCGCGAGTGTGTTCATCGGCTTCGATACGCCGCTGGGGCCGTTGAATTTCACTTATGGGTTGAATGATGCGGATGAGCAGGCGGTTTATCTGAATCTGGGGCAGACGTTCTGACCTGAAACCGGCGTTGGCCGATCTGACGCCTTAGAGAGCAGGCTCGCTCCCACAGGTACAGCGAATTTCATTGTGGGAGCGAGCCTGCTCGCGAAAGCGCTCTTGGATGAACCGGTATTCGTCGACACTCAGCGAATCCCTGCCAACAACGTCCGTGCTGTCTGCTTCAACGGTTCATCCCCTTCCTTGAGCAATTCATTGAGCAGCGCGATCGCACTGTCGATGTCGCCGTCGTCGATGCAGGTTTGCGCCTGTTCGAGCTTGCCGGCGGCCTCCGTTTCGCTGGACTCGGGCAATTGCAGATCCAGAGGCTGCAACACCAGTGACGGCTCGGGATCGCCGAACTCGTTGAGGAAGTCATCGTCGAGCGGCTGAGCGTCGGGTTCGGGAATCCATTCAAGCTCGGCTTCTTCGGCAGACGCAGCCTGTGGCAGTTCGAAATCGACCGGCAGCACTGACAGGCTGGTGCCCAGCTGCGGATCATCGATCGGCGGTGCTGCGGAATCAGTGCGGCTGTCGTTGAGATCCCAGTTCGAATCCATCGACAGCTCGCCCAGATTCAATTCGAAATCATCCTCGGGAGCGCTGAGCGTCGACGCGAGCGGCGCGGCCAGAATCGCTGCCGGGGCCGCGGGCAGCTCGGGCGCGTTTACCGTTGCTGCAAACGCCGCCGGTGCAACGCCTGCCAGTTTTGGGTGGCGAGCGCGGGCTTCAACCAGTGCGTGATCATCAACGCCGAGCGCGCGCAGATGGTTTTCCTGCTGCTCAAAAGCGGCGCTGTCACCCTGCCGCCCCAGTACTTCAAGGAGCTGCAAACCAAGATCGGTACGCTCGGGTTCCTTGTGCAACGCATCACGCAGCAACCCCGCAGCTTCGCTGAGTCGGCCGTAGGCCAGATAGATCCCCACGGCCTCCAGCACGTCGCCGGCAGCGGGTTCGTCGCGATGATCGGCGGCCGCGTGCGAACCAACGGCATGTTGCAGTTCGGGTTCATCGACGTCGTCGGCACTCACAGGCAACAGCGGCAGCGGCGTGCCATCGACGGTCGAACGCTGCTGACGGCGGCGTATGAACAAAGCGGCCAGCGCGCCCAGCAGCACTATCAGCCCGCCGAGCAGTGGCCAGTTCAGGCCGTCGTCGGTTGACTCGGCCGGGGCTGAAACAGCGACCGGAGCCGGCGCGACTACCGGCGACGGCGCTTTCTGCAATTCGGCCAGACGGGTTTGCAAATCTTCCACCTGCTTCCTGCCGTCGGCTATTTGCACTTGCTGTTCTTGCAGTCTGAGGTTCTGTTCATCGAGGGTCTTTTGCAGTTGCTGGGTCAGCAGCACGCTGGCCGCCAATTGCTCGGCCTGCGCGTCATTCGCAGGCGCGGCCGGCGCTGACGGCAAGGACGCCGCAGCGCGTTTGCCCTGAGGCGCCTGGGCCGGTGCGGTGACAGGTTCGACGGTCGGAAAAGCGGAGGATTGCGGGCGCGGATCCGGCTCGTCGGTGGCCGGCACGATGCCCGGCGAACCCGGCGGGTCGATCAGCACCGTGTATTCACGCAGCAGACGGCCGTTGGGCTGATCGAGCTGCACGAGGAAATTCAGGAAGGGTTCGTTGACCGGTTTGCCCGACGTCACCCGGATCATCTGGCGATTGCCACGCAGGATCGGGGTGAACTTGAGGTCGTTGAGAAAGAACACCCGCTCGACGCCGGCGCGGCCGAATTCATCCGCCGAGGCCAGGCTGGCCGAGAGATCGTTTTGCGTCAACGTGCCGACATCGACCAGTGCGATGTCGGCCTTGAACGGCTGATTGAGGGCTGAGTGAACAGTGATTTCGCCCAACCCCAATGCCATCGACCAGGTCGAATAGCTGAATACACCGGCAGCGAGCAGCCATTTGGCGCCCCCGCGCAGCATGTGCCGACTTGCGAGCATGAGCATCCCTTAAATAAGCAAAACCGGTTTCTATGCGTTCGCACATCCGGTACGAACACGATATTGCCCAGTAGTTCTTATAGTCGGCTCAGCGCGATCTCTCAAAAAATCGCCGTCAGGATGTGCCTCAAGATTTTTCCAGATTGGCCAGAATGTGCCCGTGAACGCGCATGCACACCTTCAAATCAGCCTCGTCGACGCCTTCGAACAATTCGTGGCGCAGTTGTGTGGCAATGGTTTCGATTTGTTCGATCAGCGGCAGCGCAGGTGCGCAGAGAACGATTTTTTTCGCTCGACGGTCTTCCATCACCGACTGGCGTTGCACCAGTCCCTGGTTTTCCAGACTATCGAGCAATCGCGCCAGAGTCGGGCCTTCGACGCCGACACTCTGCGCCAGTTCGCGCTGGGTCGGCGCTTCTTCAAAGCGCGCCAGATGCAGCAGTACCAGCCAGCGTGCCTGCGACAGGCCCAGCCCGGCGAGGCGGCGATCCAGTTCGGCACGCCAGCCACGGGACATCTGGGCCAGTTGCATACCAAAGCGATGTTGATCGGTTAACGGCATAAAACACTCACGGTCAGACTGAAAATACGGAAAATCTAATTATTAGTCAGCTAAGCATGGGTGGCAGTTATAGGCAAGAGTCGCTCTGTACTGAATCGTTACAACTGCGCAAAGATCAAAAGCCCCTCACCCTAGCCCTTTCCCAGAGGGAGAGGGAACTGAGTGGGGGACGCTTTTGAAATTCGCCAACGTCAAAGCGCTGTGCTGAATCCATAATCGACTCGATTTTGCGGGTCGACATATGACACCAGACCCCTCACCCCAGCCCTCTCCTCGGGGAGAGGGCTGGGGTGAGGGGTCGGGCCAGATTACATCTCGAATTCAGACTGCAACGCCGCCCGCACACAATGAAGCACGCCTTCAGGAACTCGCCCGGCGAACAATTCGGCGACTTCGGCGACGGACGGCAACTCGCCCTCGCCATCGAGAAACGCGTCCTGCACTTCACCCATCAGCTCTTCTGGCAAGTCCAGCGCTTGCTCCAGCGACAATTGCTGCTTGCCGATGGCTTCGGCGAGCATCGCGTAGACGTTCTTCTCCGAGCACTGCAGCTGCCCGGCGATCTGCAGCGGCGTCATGCCGGCGCGGGCCAGGGTGATCAGCTCGTGACGGACATCGGCCACCACCTTCGGCGCCTCGGCCTCGCCGCCGAGCACCTCGAGGAACGCTTCGCCATAACGTTCCAGCTTGCGTGCGCCGACGCCGCTGACCCGGGCCATTTCCGCCAGCGAGGTCGGCTGGCTGCGGAGCATTTCCAAAAGCGTGGAGTCGGGAAAGATGACGTACGGCGGTACGCCGTGTTCTTCGGCGAGCTTGCGCCGTAGTGCGCGCAAGGCTTCCCACTGTTCGCGCTCCTCGCCGCGCACCAGTTGGCTGGCCTGGCTCTTGCTGCCGGTCTTGGCGGTGACTTGCGGTTTCAGGTCGCGGCGCAGCTCCAGTTTCACTTCGCCTTTGAGCAATGGTCGGCAACTGTCATTCAAGCGCAGACCGCCATACCCCTCGTGATCGACATCAGCCAGCCCGCGCGCCACCAACTGGCGGAACAGGGAACGCCATTCGCTCTCGCTCAACGCCTTGCCAACGCCAAACACCGACAAATGCTGATGGCCGAAGCTGCGCACCTTTTCGTTGTCCTTGCCCAGCAACACGTCGACCAGATGACCGACGCCATATCGCTGACCGGTGCGGAAAATCGCCGACAAGGCCTGGCGTGCTGGCTCTGTTGCATCCCACGTCTGCACGCCGTCGACACAGTTGTCGCAATGGCCGCACGGCTCGGGCATGTCCTCATCGAAATAGGCCAGCAACGCCTGACGCCGGCAGCGGGTCTCTTCACACAGCGAGAGCATGGCGTCGAGCTTGTGCTGCTCCAGACGTTTATGCCGTTCGTCGCCTTCGGAGTTCTGCAGCATCTGCTTGAGCATCACCACGTCTTGCAGACCGTAGGCCATCCACGCATCCGCCGGCAGACCATCACGGCCGCCACGCCCGGTTTCCTGGTAATACGCCTCAAGGGATTTCGGCAGATCGAGGTGCGCGACAAAGCGCACGTTGGGTTTGTCGATGCCCATGCCGAACGCCACTGTGGCGACCATGATCAGCCCTTCCTCATTGAGGAAGCGCTTCTGGTGATAGGCGCGCAGATCGTTGGGCAGACCGGCGTGGTACGGCAGCGCCGGGAAGCCCTGTTCGCTAAGGAACGCCGCGACCTCCTCGACCTTTTTGCGCGACAGGCAATACACGATGCCGGCGTCGCTGCGCCGTTCGGCGAGGAACGCCAGCAACTGTTTGCGCGGCTGCTCCTTCGGGACGATGCGGTAGAAAATATTCGGACGGTCGAAGCTCGACAGGAAGCGTTCGGCGTTCTGCAGGTGCAGGCGATCTACGATCTCTTCACGGGTGCGCTTGTCGGCGGTCGCGGTGAGGGCAATGCGCGGAACGTGGGGGAACAGCTCTGCCAACTGGCCCAGTTGCAGGTATTCGCGGCGGAAATCGTGGCCCCATTGCGACACGCAATGCGCTTCGTCGATGGCGAACAGGGCAATTTCCAGGCTTTGCAGGAACGCCAGCATGCGCGGCTGCACCAGGCGCTCGGGGGCGAGATAGAGCATTTTCACTTCGCCGCGCTTGATCCGCAGGGCGAGATCACGCTGTTGCTCGGCGCTCAGCGTGGAGTTCAGCGCAGCAGCGGCGACGCCCAGTTCTTCAAGGGTTGCGACCTGATCGTCCATCAGTGCGATCAACGGCGATACCACTACGGCCAGGCCTTCGCGCAGCAGCGCCGGTACCTGAAAGCACAACGACTTGCCGCCACCGGTAGGCATCAGCACCAGCGCATCACCGCCGCTGGCCACGCGCTCAATGATCGCACCCTGACGGCCACGGAAACTGTCGTAGCCGAAGATGTCCTTGAGGACGCGTTGAGCCTGTTCGAGCATAAAAACTCCAAAAATCTACCGATACATCCCTGCTCAGGCTGGTTCAGAGCAGCCTCGGCTGCTTAAACAAAACGTAAGAACACATTGCATGACCAGCGCAGCGCCGGCAGGGATCGCAAAACGCGGCAGTATACCCGAGGCCTTCGCCGCAGAGGGTGCCGCTGAGAAGACATCGCCCGACTTGCAACATATGCCCCCTGTAGGAGTGAGCCTGCTCGCGATCGCGTCAGCACATCGGACATTGAAGTGACTGGTATACCGCATCGCGAGCAGGCTCACTCCTACAGGGTTTTGTGTTGCGACCGGCAAATCTGCCAAGCGGCTGGCTAGAGCGCGCAAGAAGGCCTAGAATTCCCGCATTGTTTATTCCCCAAGGTAGCCCCGTAATGTCCTTCGCTGAGCAACTGACCCGCCTGCAAGTCTTCCTCGACGCCGACGAGCTGCACGAAGAGGCGCTGGATTACGTCGCCGCCCACGGTTACCTGACCGCACTGTCGATCTGCTCCGAAGACGTCCCCGAGCGCGAGTGGATCGATGCGCTGTTCGCCGAAGAGCCGCATTACAGCGACGAAGCCCAGCGTGCCGAAATCGAAGCCACGCTGATCGGCCTCAAGGCCCACATCGCTCGTCAACTGGCCTCGGATGAAGAATTCGAATTGCCGTGCGAACTGGATCTGGGCGAAGAGCCGGACGATTCCGAACTGCGCGGCTGGTGCATCGGCTTCATGGAAGGCGTGTTCCTGCGCGAAGCGGCCTGGTTCGAAACCGCCGAAGAAGAAGTCAGCGAGATGCTCCTGCCGATCATGGTCGGTTCCGGCCTGTTCGACGAACAACCGGAGTTTGAAGACATC
Organism: Pseudomonas moraviensis; assembly: GCF_900105805.1. Lineage (NCBI taxonomy): Bacteria > Pseudomonadati > Pseudomonadota > Gammaproteobacteria > Pseudomonadales > Pseudomonadaceae > Pseudomonas > Pseudomonas moraviensis. The sequence continues at coordinate 3,185,845 of NZ_LT629788.1, forward strand.
GCCAAGGACGCCAACCTGATGGACGACATGATCGTTCAAATTCCGGAAGCCCTGACCGCGCTGTACTTGCTGTGCCAGGCGCCCGACGAAAAACCGGCGATCCTCAAGCCACGCCACCACTAAGACCTGGCCTATGGACAACCCCATAGGCAACCGCCCCCTGATGTTGCGTTACGTTCTGCTGGCCATCGGCTGGCTCAGCGTGGCATTGGGGGTGATCGGCATTTTCCTGCCGGTCCTGCCCACCACCCCCTTCCTCCTGCTCGCCGCGGCCTGCTTCGCGCGCAGTTCACCGCGCTTTTATCGCTGGCTGGTCGAACACCCACGGCTGGGTCCATGGATTCGCGACTACCTCGAAGGCAACGGCATTCCACTCAAAGGCAAGGTCTACGCGATCGGGCTGATGTGGGTGAGCATTCTGTTTTCTTGTTATCTGGTGCCGCTGGTCTGGGCGCGGGGCTTCATGTTGACCAGTGCGGTGCTGGTGACGGTTTATATCTTGCGGCATAAGACGCTGCACAAGCCTTGAACCGTGTTTGAACGAGAGCGAAACAGGGCACCCCGTTAATACCACTCGTCGGATACCCCCATCCACCTGTCAGATCTGACAGGTGCGCTAACCCGTCAATGCAGGTTCAATCACTCCATCACCCGGCTGGAGTGCATTCCCGTGTCGTCAACCATCTCAAGCCTGAATCTCACCTGATTCTCACCGAGTCCGACTGCACCGGTCGTCACCAGAAAACGCCTGAATTCGCTTACAGAGGACTTGCCTGATGCCTTCTCACAAGAACTTCCGCTTCCCCCCCCTCACCGAAGGCTCTAACACACTGGCGCTGCGCCCCCTGCTGATTCCGGGGATGGTCGAGCCGGTGCAGGACGGCGATGGCGGGATCAGTATCCAGGTAGCCACCGACGACCCCGATGGCGTGCTGTGCGTCATCAATCCTTATCTGGGCCTCATGAGCGAGAGGGACAGGCTGGATATCTGGTGGAACAACGAGAAAGTGCTCGAACGCTTCGTGATGGCCGACGAGGTCAATCAGCGGGTGTTCTTCTACTTGCCGACGCCTGAAAAGTCCGGCTGGGTCGAAAATTGCCATTATGTGCTGACCCGAGTGGGTGAAACCGAAGCAGACCCGCCGTCGGCATCCTTGCGGGTCCTGATCAAACTGTACAGGCCGGGGAACTTTGACAGGGAACCTAATAATGACGACGGTCACTCAGAGTTGAACATCGTGCAACTGCCGCCCGAGCTGGTCGAACAGGGCGTCATAGACGCCGAATGGGCCAAAAAGGGCGTGCTGGCGACGGTCCCTCATTATGTGTATTGCACGCGCAACGACAAGGTCCGTTTACAGCTGGGCGAATACCGGCTTCCGGCGCACCGCATCACGCCGGAGCAAGCCGAAGGTCTGCAGCCGATCGAGATCCACATTGATCAGGACGCCATTCTCGGCGCCGGCGACGGGCTCAAACGGGAAATCAGGTACGACATCAATGACGAAGTCTGGAACTGGGCCGACCGCCCCTCCAAACGCACCTACATCGACGTGGACGCCGGGGGCTGGCGCCTGGATTCACCGATCATCAAGGAAGCCGTCAACGGCTTCATTATCATCAGGGATTTGAACAAGCAGCCGGTGACTATTCAGATCTTTGTCAGCAGCCAGTACTTCAGCTTGGGCGACAGCGTGAAAATGACCTTCATCGGCACACCGCCGGATAACGGTGAACCGATCATCTGCAGTGAAACCCGCGACATCGACAACATCCCTTCCGTGCTGGACATCAACGTGCCCTATGAGTTGATCAGGGCCATCGCCCAAGGGCGCGCCGATGCGTCTTACATTCTCTACAAAAAAAACGGGGACGACCCGCTGTCTTCAAAGCGTGCCTTTGCAATGGTACAGGGCGACGTCAACATGCTCCCCGAGCCAAACATTCGTGAGCTGATCGGCGATACCCTCGAACCGGACGAGCCTTACGCTACGGTCGACGTGCGCTACGCGATGAAAAATGGCGACCTGATCTGCCTGAGATGGTCTGGCATCAAGTCCGATGGCGACACCTATCTGCATGAGGTTTCCCATATCGTCAGCGCCAACGAAGCCAAGGACGGGCTGGTGACGTTCTACACCGACGCGGAGCACATCAAAGTGCTTGAAAACGGCACGCTCGACCTGTTCTACGTGGTGGCAAACGATGCACCTGGCCTCCTCGACATAAGAGAGTCGGAGCGGCTGCTGGCCAGGATTGAAAAGGTCCGCGCGACGCTGCCGGCCCCCGAAGTGGAAGAGGCCGATCCGCCGGGGGATGTGCTGGACCCGTCCAAGGTGTTCGATAAGGTGCATGTGTATATCAGCGAGGCGAAGACCCTCAGGGGCGATATTCTTGCGTATTACTGGCGCAGTCCCAATCCCTTCGCCAGCACCAGCGACTGGCTGCCCATCACCACAGTGACTGAAGGCCAACCTGTACGTTTTCAGGTGGACGCTGAATTCGTGACGCCCAACATTGGCCAGTATGTGAAAGTGCGCTACTCGGTGTTGCGGGCGTCGAACAAACAATACGAGCACTCGGCCACGCTCAATTTGCTCATAGGCGAACTCGTCGGCGAGTTGCCGCCGCCCGAGGTGGTACAGGCACCCGACAAGACGCTCAACCCAATGGATGGGTTGAATGGCGTAGACATCAACGCCAGTTACTCCAGCATGAACCCGGACCGGGACATGATCCGTTTAAAGTGGTTAGGAGCGCCCGGCGCGGGAACCTCTGATGATCTGGAGCTGCCGGGCAGTCCCACAGGCACCGTGCAATTCCATTTACCCGCTTCAGTGGTTGGCGCCAATATTGCGAAAACGGTGTCGGTTGAATACGAAGTAACCCGCTATACCCTCACAACGCCCTCACAAATGCTCGACCTGTATGTTTCAGACTTCCAGGACCCAGAAAACGAACTGCCCCACCCGCATGTGCCTCAGGCACAGAACAACGTCCTGGATCTGATGACATTCAGCGGCGATGCAAAAGCTGTCCTCGCTATATGGCCGTACATTGCACTGAAACAGCGCCTCTGGTTCTACCTGACAGGACAAACAAGTTCAGGCGCTTCCCATACGATCCCGCTAATCACCGGCCTGGAAATAACCCCGACCCAAGTCAGCAGCGGACTCAACGAAAGCTTGCTCAGAAGCGAACTGATGAAACTGGGCCACTCCACGCCCGCCACTGTGATCTGCAAAGTGGCATTCGATGGCAGTGAAAAAGAGGACACTGCCCGCATATTTCCACAGTTGCCCCTGACCATCAGAACCCGCTACGACTACGTGCAACCGGTCATCACCGGTGTGACAGACTCGCGGGGCGAGGTGGAAGAAGGCGGCAAAACCCGTGACGAAAAAGTCACCGTCACCGGCACGGCCACGCGTGGCGAAACGGTTGAGCTGTTCGATGGAACGACGACATCAATGGGTACGGCGCCAGTGGGCGCCGACAGCACCTGGAGCTGCGAGATCGGCCCATTGACCGAGAAGTCTTACCGCATCAGCGCCAAGGCTCTTTATGACGCCGACCCGGTGTCCAGCGAGCCGCGAACATTCAACGTGAAATTCGCACAGACGCCGGAAATTCTTGTGGTCAGCGATTCACGGGGGGACGTCGCCCATGGGGCAACCACCTATGACAACAGCGTGCTGGTGGCCGGCAGCGCGACGCCAAACCTGCAGGTCAAACTGCTGGAGAACAAACAGCCGCTCATTACCCTTGACGTCGACGATAAGGGTGACTGGAACCACCGCCTCAACGATCTGCAAGTTCGCAGCTACAGCCTCACTGCCGAGGCGTTGTACGAGATAGACCCTGCGACCAGTCCGCCGCGGGATTTCGTCGTGGCGCAAGCGGTCACACCGACGATCTCCCGTGTGAGTGACCTGCGCGGTGAAGTCGCCGCCAATGGTACGACCTACTACCGGACCGTCACGCTGACAGGCAAGGCCAGTCCAAACGAAAAGATCATTCTGCTCAATGCCGGTGCGGCCGTCGAAACGGTGAGTGTCAACGCCAGAGGCGATTGGCAATATGTTTTCAGCAGCCTGAACCTGAGCACTTACCGCCTGACCGCGCGAGGCGATTACGGCAGCAATCCGGAGTCCAGTCCCCCTCGGGTCTTTACAGTTGCAGCCTTTATTTCACCGACGATTACCACAGTCACCGACTCGGTCGGCACGGTGGGACAGAACGAAACGACCTATGACACCGCAGTGACCGTCAAAGGCGAAGCCACCCCGCGCGAGCAGATCCAGATGCACGACAATGGCGCCCCCGTTGGTACGCCGGTCACCGTCAATGCCGATAAACAATGGACAACGTCTGTCACCGGTCTGGCCATCCGCTCGCACAGCCTGACTGCCTTGGCCATGTATGACGTGGTTCCGGTAGAGAGCCCGGCGAGAGCCTTTAACGTCGCCGCCCACATCGCGCCGACGCTGACGTCCGTACATGATGGCGTCAGTGAAATAGGCAATGGCGGGCAAACCAAAAGCACTTCGGTGACCCTGCGCGGTACGGTCACACCGAATCGTCAGGTCCAGATTTACGACAACAACAACCCAAGGCACACGGTGACTGCCGTGGGCAGCGCCTGGAACACTACCTTGTCGGTTGGTTTGGGCGGGCATTCGCTGAGAGTAAAAGCGTTGAGTACCGGGCAGGATTCAAATACGCGAACCTTCACTGTGATCTCACCGATTCCGCCGTTGCATTTCAACACGGGCAGCGTGACATTGAGTGGCAGGTGTTACCTCATACCTGACTGGGCTGCATATCCAAACTTCGGCCCTGGCACATATGTACAGCACACGGCAAGCGGCGGAGTTCTTCCCTATCGTTACACGTCGAGTAACAACAACGTCGCCGCGGTAGACGGTTCAGGGTTGGTGACTGTCAGAGGTAATGGAGACGCAACAATCACTGTCATAGACAACGCAAGCCAGTCCAAGAGCTACAACGTTCGTGTCACAGGGGTGAAATTCGTTGTGGGACTGGACGGTGGAAACTGGTACGCGATCAGAGACAGGGCAGCAGGCCGAGGAAAGCGATTACCATCAATGGGTGAGTTGCGGGAAATCCATAACGCTTGGGGTAGTCGTTGGCCGATGGGTGACTATTGGTACTGGGCCGCTGACTCCGCAGGTGGCTGGCCAGCTCGGTACTGGTTAAAAAACCTGGTCAATGGTGCAGAAGGGCACGTCCAGTACTACGGATCCGGCTTGGGAGTGGGCATTGACCCTTAGGGATAAAAAAACGCCCCACAAATCGTGGGGCGCCTTCACTTGGGGTCATCCCGATGGCTCTTTACCAAAAATACCGTAACCCCAGATTCACACCGTAAGGCTGCTCAATATGCTCCCCTTTGGCATAGTCCAGATCGACATGCACCTGCCACCGCTCGGACATCGCCACAGCCATCCCTGCCCCAAACTCCGCCCGGGAGCCTGACAAATCGTTGTTGAACACGTTGTTGTTGACCTTCACTTCGTTGTTCGAAGCGAACTCGTGAGCAATCGCCGCACGTACATAAGGCTGGGCAACAGCACCGTCGGCGAAACCGAAGTTTCGCCCCACCGTGGCCCCGGCCTTGCCGAGCAGTGAGCGCATGCGATCGCCGTCGGCGTCCATGTCGTTGTCCAGCGTGTAGTGTTGGCCCTGGATCTGCACGGCCGACAGTTGCGCGAACGGTTCGACGAAGTAGTTGTCGGCCAGTTTGATATGCCGACCGAACTCGGCGGAACCGCCTACACCCCAGTTGTCGTAATCGCCTTTGGTGCGGCTGCCATCGCTCAGGTTGACTTTGGACTCGTTACGAAACCGGTTGAACTTGAGCACGCCGTCGAAGTAGTAACCGGTGTCACTGTCGAGCCACGTGACATAGGGACCGACGTAGTAACTTTTCACCGTACCCGAGGTTCCGCGATTCAGATCCAGATCGGATTCGCTCGTGCCGGCGAGCACCCCGACCAGCACCTGGCTTTCGCCCACCCGCGCATCGGCGCCGAGGGAGAATCCCTGTTGTGTTTGCTGATAACCGACACCTGACCCATCAGCGACGTCGTGTCTGTTGCTGTAAACACGACTCCACCCTCCGCCCTCGCCACCGTTCAAACGCAACTCACCCATACGGCTGCGCAACGACGACAGCTCGCCATACCAGACGGTTGGCGCAGTGTTGAACAAGGCGAGTACCGAGCGCGCGCCAGGACTGATGACTTCGGTGGTCGGGTCGAGAAACCACTCCTTCGCTCCCCCCCCGATTTCCCGGCTGGCCAGAGCGTAAGACCAGGTGCCGACGTCAACCCTCTGCTCGCCGGCCAGAGCAAAATTCGCAGCGTCGGTGGTGCCGGTACGTACCAGCGTCAACTGCTGCGGCGAGGCCGCATTCAGACCAGAGGCCGCGACAGCCAGGGCGAAGTCGCCCGAGGAAGCCCCGGCGACATTGAGAAAGTCATGCTCACCGCTGGCGAAATCGCCCTTCATCGCAAAGGTCCCATTGCCGGAAAGTGAGCCGACATTGAGCGTGTAATACGTACCGGGGGCGTCCTGGGCGCCAAAGGTGACAGTGCCACCGTTCATGCCCAGTGCACCGATCGAATCATTGCCGGTCAGTGTCCAATTGGAATTGCTGTTGACGTTCACGCTGTCGACCTGATCGAGACGACCGGTGAACTGCGAATGATTTTCCAATGTGACACCCGCCGTTGAGCTGCCATCGACGATGACATCACCTACCATGTGGCCGTGATTGAAAGTCAGATTGGCGAGGCTGTTATCGGTGACATTGATGTTGCCTTCCAACGTACTGTCAGCCACCGTCATCGTTGCGGTGGAAGCGCCTTGCACATCAAGGAGTACGCCGTTGCCGGCAAGCAAGCGCGTGAAATTCAGCACGTTGATCTGTGCCACAACCCCGCCATTGGCAAGGATGGCTGCACCCGCCACCCCTCGTACCTCAACGTTGTCCAGCGACACATTGGCACCGTTGCCGATGCCCTCGCCGTCGGGACGCAGGCGAATGCCGTTCATGCCTCCGGTCATGCTGCCGCCCTTGGCCCTGACCTCTGCACCGAACGAATTCAAACCAAAGCTGTTTGCTCCCGTACCGGTCAGATGCGTATCAGTCAATTGGATATCAGCGCCGCCACCGGTTTCGATTCCGGAGGTCTGCCCGGTAATCCGGCTGCCACTGATCACGGCAGTCGAACCTGTGGTCGTACCCGTCGCCCGGGCGATCGACATCCCCATTCGGGTACCGGTCACAATGGCGTCGCTCACATCGGCACGGGCATTGATGAGGGTAATCCCCGCGTTGCCCGAACGCCCGGCATAAGTCCCCCCCACCACATTCAATTGCGAACCGGTGGTGATCAAGACTTCATAGGTATTCGCAGCATTGGCGTTCAATACACCACCATCGCGGGCGCGATAGTTGTCTTGTTCGGTTGAGCTATCAATAGTCAATGTTTGACCCGCTTCGATGGAAGTGAGGGCAAAGGCCAGCGGGCTTGAGGAGAGGACTGGCGCCAAGGCGAACCAAGCCAGTTTTGTTTTTGATGCCTTCAATGGATAAAGAACCGTACAGATACCCATATGTACTCCTTCGACATTTAGCGGATGTATTTCAACAAAAGTAGTTTCGTCCGCACGCACCGTACAGACATTACTTACCTCGTTCTGTAGGAAAGTTCCCTTTCTTCGATGGATATTTTTACCGTGTATGTCAAATAAAAGAAGGCGGGGATGTGTCCCCGCCTGCATTGACCGTTAATTAGGCATCGTTAGTTCCGGGACAGAATGTCCCTATATTATCAACCACAACCACTCTGACGTCGTGATCCGCGGAGTCATGAGTACGGCCATCAATCTCCGTTGTATATGAAATGACTCCGCGTCCGTCCCTGATAGGTCTGAGGGCAGCATTGAAGGGCAGGTAAACTTCAAAGCCCGCCGTATGTTCATTGCCCTGCAACGTCTTGCTGAACGTATAATCGGGAATATCATCCCCTCCTGAAAGCGGGGTTCCTTTCCATACGAAGTCCAGTTTCAAATCAGCAACAAGTGACCCGCCTCCCGCGACACGCACAACTGCGGCCTTACCTATCACAGGAATATCGCGTAGAGAAGAACAGTTCAGATACACCAAATTACCCGGATTCGTATAAAGATTCTGAATAACGGGCTCTGGCAATGTCACTGCAATAACATAAGCATCTACCGGAGTCGGCAATGATGGATTCGCGTTGCTGCCATTTGCCGGATTGGTGATGATGTAGCGGGCTGTCTTTATCCCGTTTTTTGCGGCCACAAAAACATCAGACGGTAGCTTGAATGGAATCTTGAAATCATCGGCCTCATCGCCGACGACCTCATAACGACCTTCTGGAGGCGAAACTATTTTACCGTCGTACATCAAATCGAAAATATCACCGGGATCCAATGTCGTGAGATCAGGAATAGTCAAGTCAATGTCGATCAAGCTGCCAACATCATCCACCACCAAAGTGTTATCGCCTGTGGAACCCTTGACGACCAAAGCAACCAGGTTCGGATTACCTTTGTCCGGATCAGGCTCAGGATTGGTTGGACCAGGGATCGACAGATCGACATTGATGGTCGCCCCTGTCGCTTCCGGAAACGGGTTGCCATTTCGAATGATCGCGTAATTCACCGCCACATCCTTCGGACCATCACCGCCTTCTGCGGCGTCCCTGAACGGTACGTCGACAATGACCGGAGCGGTGCCATCAGTCGGCTTGTCGGGTTGCAACTTTCCGTTGAAGGTGACTCGGGCCACATCGTTCGGCTGACCATTAGCGAATGCAGGAATGACCACGGCGACATCAGGGTAGGCATCTTTCAAGTCGACAACACCATCGTCGTTTTCCGGCACCTCAGGGGGTAGCAACCCGCTGGGTGCCGGTGTCAGCCGAACATCAAAATGAAAAGGGTCGGAAGAAGGCCCGACGTTACCGACGCGATCTGCATATTTGCAGTAAAAGATAAACAGTCCTTCTCCCAACGTTTCGATATTGGTCTTCTTGATAAACAGTTCAATTGGCGCACTCGAATCTTCATCGACAATAAAAGTGTCCACGGGTGTCGCTGGATCACTTTTCCCATAGTACGCCGTATAGATATCCCCCTGTTTGACATCGTCAGGCACGGGGATGATCATCTTTATATCACCCAGCGCATCAAGAATTTCTCGGGTCAACACGCCATCAATGATTTCGTCGGGCGGTGCCGCTTTACCTCCAGGTGCACCATGATTAGGTGCGACAATGTCGATGAAGAACTCAGAGGTATCAGAAGTATTTTTGTTGCCACCGTAATCAACTACATAAGTCAAGCGAAAAGGACCTGGCGTTGCGGTTTCCTTTGCAGGCAAAATCATTTCGAAAGTTGCAGGTGGGGGGATGGGAACCACTACCCACTCCGTAACCACTACTGAATCTTTCTGCAATGCGATATATGTGTCACCTGGGGTTGACCCCGGCGGCACTACCATGGAGGTAATTATCACCTTGCAGTCTGTGCCCTGACGCGCCGCCTGAAGTTTCTTGACATTGTCACCCGGCAGGGGCGGGAGCAAGTCTTCAACTTCAGGAGGAGTACCCGAACGGGTACTCAGGGCTTGACGCAAATCAAAAACTTTTTTACGGGCAGCCTCTGCCTTGGACAGTACTTTCAAGTTACTCATTGTAAGCTCTCCTGTTTTATGAACGCACCGACCCTCCAACCCAATACAAACGTCCAGAGAAATGCCGGCAATTAACCACACTGCATAATTTGCTAATACTTCAGTTCTCTTCGCACAAATCATTGAGAGGTGAACATACTGCGCCACTGGGCAGGGTGCGATTGATGATCACAATCTCCTTTTTGGATATCCCCCGACCGCCCATGCTTTTTTTCAACCGGTAATAAACCAGCGCAGAACCGTAGTTGACCATGGGCGCAACCAACCGGTCGTAATCCTCGACGACAATATCGATGTCTTCACCCGGCGGCAGTGTTGTGAGCTCTTTTTCAATTTCCTCGTAAGTACCTTTGATGGGCTCGCTGCCATTGAGTCCGGTGCTGCCCTGCCAGCACACCGTCAGCGTGTCGCCCTGCTCGATAAGCGGGTCAGCTTTGACTCTTACCGTGACGCCCTTCCAGAGCCTGGGCCGACTGCAACAGTGCAATACGCCATCCCTGTTCGCATGCGGAAACACAACCTCCTTCAACCCCTCGATCACCACTATCGATACCGCCACCCGGGTCGGTAACGACTGTTGCTGGTTCACACCGTTGCTGGTGGTGTACCAAACCGGCAATGCCGGATTCTCCTTGTCGGTATCGATAACATTCCAGGGCACGGAAAACCTGACGGATTTGCCGGCTTCATCGCCTGGTTTCACTTCATAAAACGCGACGACGCCGGGGTAGCTTCCCCAGTGCAGTTCCAGTATCTGTCCCTGTTCGGGTGCATCGTACAGAGGCAGCAACACGCTGGCCGGCAGACCAAAATCGTCCGTCAGCAAGGTATTGCGGGTTTGACTTTCTTCGCCGTACACCTCAACCAGTGCAAGATCTTCGTTGATCAATGCCGGCGCCTTGGCATGATCCTGACCTGCCAGCGTCAGGTTCACTGCCACCGAAATGGTCGGCGAGGGTGGCCCGTAGGCTGTTCCCTGGCGAATCTTGTAATAGATCTTCGCCCGCAAAGGCCCATCGCCTTTTGCATGCAAGGTCGACCACGGCACAGGGACCGACAGCGGAAAAGCGGAGGGATCGATGGGGATTTCAGGCAGGGGCGTATCGTCCCAGAAAACCGCCAGCCAATGGCCGGGATCGGCAAAGTCATATTCATCGACTTCCACGGCGACACCGTCACGGGCTTGTTGGCGATCGACCAGCCCCCGGGATGACAGCGGCACTCGGGGTGGCAGCAGTGCCCCCGGTGCAGGCGACAGATCAACTTCGATAGCCGAAAGAAAGGAGTTCGGTCCTTCGTTTCCGGCCCTGTCCCTCAGGTGGTAATAAAAATAACGCGTGCCAGAGCCCCACGATCGAATTTCATCCGCGTACACGGTGATGCTCAAGCGTTTGTCGCGGATATCTTCAGCGCTGAACTCCTGCTCGCGGATGGGTGTTTCAGAGTCTGGCGGGATGGCTTCGCTGGTCCAGTAATACGGCGCGCGATCCAGCGCCTCGGCATCGTCGTACCAAGGCACCAGCACACTGACCTCCCCCTCCTGAGCCAGGAAGGTTTCGGTGATGGTGCCATTCAGCTCGGGGGGGAACCCGGCCGCGCCCGGCTTGTTTCCGAAGTTGGGTTTGGTGGTATCGATGGTCAGCGTTTTGCGAGGGCCTTCATTCGGGTTGTTTCCGTAGATCGAGATCTGGATTGCGACTTCGTAGACACCCTCTGACAGTAAATCGCGAGGCACCTTCAGGGTTTGCGGGAACGCAATGGGATCATTGGTCGGATACCAGCGTTCATCGACCTTTCTGAACGTTCCACCTTTGGACATGAAGCCCAATTCGACCAGATCCAACTCGTCCGGCGCATCTCCTTGTTCAAAATCCATGAATGTGACGATAAGGTCATCACCCAACGCCCTTAGCGGCAAAAGACCTTTAGGGTCGGCAGGATCAAGCACGGCCGGTACCTTCACTTCGACCGACCTGCCCCAGGAAACCGGGGTGTTCTGATCAGGCTGACCGACTGGGTTCTTTCGCTTGGCCATTCCAGCGTTCCTCGATAAGCGGCGGTACAGCGCCGTTCAAGCGCTGTCGGAATGGCTTCATTAGATGCGGGTGGGATGAACCTGCCTACTGTCAGAAATTACAGGTATTGCTACCGTTTGTCGGAAGGCGATTTGCATGGGAAGGGTATTGGGCGGTGGATCGGGTGTCAGATAATCCGGAGTTGGTGCAGGTCGGCTGAATTATGCGCTGTTCAGGCCGCCCCCCTTCGCGAGCAGGCTCGCTCCCACCTTTCTGACCGTGTTCCAAGGGGCGAGCCTGCTCGCGAAGGCTGATTCACAGGCAACACACCTCTGCAGACAGACAAAACCCGCCGTCCCGAATCAACCGGGACGGCGGGTTTTGTCGTTTCAAACTGCGCTTACACCGTATCCACCTTCAACGAATGATCATTGAGCATCCCGCTGATGATCGTCGCCGTGTCATGCCCGCCAGCCACCATCCCACCCGCCCCCGGCGTCACGCCGTAGTGGCTGGCGAGGTTGACGCCGGCAAGATCGATGGTCTGGTTCGGCGTGGCGCCGGCCATGGCGCTGATGTCGATGCTGGTCATCACCGAAGCACCACTGCCGCTGACGGTGAAGTGCAGGTAGTCGTCCAGCGACGCGGTGCTGGCGTTTTCGCCTTGCAGCAGTTGCGACAGGTCGAGTTTGTCGGTGCCGGGGGTGAAGTCGGTGATCAGGTCGTGGCCGCTGTTGCCCTTGAGCCACTGGAAGGTGTCGGCCCCTGCCCCGCCCGTCAGTGTATTGTTGCCCATGCCACCGATCAGCAAGTCATCGCCAGCGCCACCGTTGAGGAAGTCGTTGCCGAGGCCACCGTTGATCACGTTGTTGTTGCCATCGCCGGTGAGGCTGTCGTTGAAGTTGGAGCCGAGCAGGTTTTCGATGCCGGTCAGCGTATCGGTACCGGCGCCGAAGGTGTTTTGCTCACCAAGCAGGCCGAGGTTGACGGTTACGGCGGCCGTGGCGTGGGCGTAGCTGGCGGTGTCGCTGCCGGTGCCACCGTCGAGCAGGTCATTGCCGGCGCCGCTGTAGAGCAAATCGTTGCCGGCGCCGCCGTGCATTTCGTTGTTGCCGGATCCGCCGCTGAGTACGTCGTTGCCATCGCCGGCATTGATCACGTTGTTGCCGCTGCCCGCCACCAAGACATCGTCGCCAGCCGTGCCGGTCAGGGTGTGGCCGTCCTGATAGCTGATGCTGACGTTGGCCGTGTCGCTGCCGCCGTGGTTGTCGTTGGCGGTGTAAGTGCCGTGATAGTCCGGCGTAATGTCATGGGCCCCGGCGTAGTTGAGGGTCATGGTCAGTTGATAGTTTTCCCCCGCGTTCGGGTTGCCGGTGCCCGTAGGATTGGCAATGTTGGTGATGTGGATCTGATAGATACCATCGGCCGACGCGGTCAGGGTTTGCCCGTCCGCCAGTGCCATCCAGGCGCCGCCGTTGAGCGAGTACTCCATGCCGACATGACCGGCAGCGAGGTTGTGATCCAGATTGAGGGTTTCGCCCTGACGCAGGTGGACGGTGATGCGGTCTTCATCGTTGGCGTTGCTGTTGCTCACCATGCCGAGATAACCGCTGACTACCAGCACGGCGGTCATGGTCGCGGCATTGGCGCTGAAGGCGCTGCGCACATTGGCCAGGTTCTGGTTGGCCGAGTTATTGGTCTGCCCGGTGAAGCCGATCAGGCCACTGCCGGTGAAGTCCGCCGCTTTCGACACCCACCCGGTGTTGAAACTGGTTGGCGTGGCGCTGAGGGCGTCGCCGTTCGGATCGGTGTCGTTGGCCAGCAACAGCTCGCCCGGCACCACGATGTTGCCCGAGAGCACGTTGGTGATGACGTGATCGTCCATCGCCACGGGCGGCGCGTTGGGAATCACTTTCACCGTCAGCGTGGAACTGGCGAGGTCGCCGTCGTTGTCGCTGACGGTGAAGCCGATGTTTTCGGTGATCACCACGGCGGTGGTTTTCTGCGAGGTGTAGCTGTATTCGCCGGTATCCAGGTTGATCACCAGCGTGCCGCTGTTGTTGGTGGCGATGCTGACGGTGTTGTTCGCCGTGTTGAAGGTGCCGTGGTTGGCGCCGCCGCTCGCGGTCAACGAACCCTGGCCACTGAGGGCTTTGGGATCGTAGGTGTAGGTGGTGCCGTCGACCATGATGGATTTGATGAAACCGCCATCGGCGCCGAACGAACCGCCCTCGCCCAGCAGCGAACCGGTGACCGGCGCGCCCTGCACGGTGCCGGACAATACCGAGTTGAGCTGGTTGAGATCGGTGACCACCACCGCATTGGTGTTGGTGTGGCTGATACCGTCGTAGGCCAGCGGATCGAGGTAGGCGTTGCTCACGCCGTTGCCCAAGCCAATGGCGTAGTTCTTGATGTTGTTGGCATCGAGGAAGTTTTTCAGCGCGGCTTCGTCAGCGCTGCCGATGTCGCCCTCGTTGGGCTTGCCGTCGGAGAAGAAGTAGCCGACGTTCTGCGCCCCGGTAAGTTTGCCTGAGGTGTTGAACGCGTTCTGCATCACCGCCACGGCAGCGTCGTAGTTGGTGCCGCCGCCGGCATTCAGACCCGCAAGCAGTGTCTTGGCGGTGGCGACATCGACCCACACCGTGGTGCGGTCGGCGGCATTGCTGCTGAATGTCACCAACTGCACTTTCACATCGCCCAGATCATCATACTTGTCGAGCAGGGCACCAATGGCCTGCTTGGCCAGCGCCAGCCGCGACAGACCAGGTACACCGGAGGCATCGGCCATGCTGCCGGAGATGTCGAGGACGATGAGCACGTTGGAATCGATCTCCACCGCCGTCACCGAACGATCCGAGGCAACGGCTTTGGGCACGTCGTCGACGATGTTCACCACGAGGGTGCTGGTGGTGGCGTTGCCCAGCGCATCGGTGGCTTTGTAGGTGAACGTTTCGCTGAGGGTGTTCGGCCCGTCGCTGGCGTTCGGCGCGGTTTTCGGCGCCGAGGTCAGCGTATAGGTGTAGGTGCCGTCGGCGTTGAGCTGCAGTTGTCCGTAGCTGCCGGTGGCGTTGCCGACCAACGTGTACGTGATCGCGCCGCTGCCGCCGCTGACCGAACCGACCAGCGTGCCGCTGGCGGTTTCGCCGGTATTGCCCGGATCACTGCCGGTGACTGTGCCGGGGGCGAGATCCAGGCCATCCTTGCTCAGGTCGAGGGCTTTTTCGTAGACGGTGACGTCGGTGTCGCTGACGGCGGTCAGGCAACTGTTGTGCACGTCGATGGTGATCGTCGTGGTGCTTTCGTCGCCATCGGCATCGCGCACGGTGTAGGTGAACACATCCACCGCACCCGGGCCGTTCACCACATTGGGATTGCTGTGATAGACCGCGTTGCCGTTGGCATCCAGGGTCAGATAGCCGTAGGTGCCGTTGATCTGCGAATTGAGTCCGCCGATGGCCGACGTCGAGGTGTCGGCACCGGCGCGCACGCCGACCACTGCGCCTGTGGCCGCCGGGCCGTCAGCACCGCCGATGTCGTTGTCCAGCACATTGCCGCTGACGGTGCCGCCCTCCGCCACCGAAGCGGCATCCGCGTGCGCGGTCGGTAGATCATCGACGATATTGACGTTGATCTGACCGCTGGACGTGCTGCCATCGGTGTCCGTGGCGACCACGTCGAAGTTCTCGCTGAGGCTATTGGCACCGTTGGCGTTCGGATGGGCTTCGTTGTCGGCCAGGGTGTAGCTGTAACTGACCACACCGGTAGCCGGGTCGTAACCAGTGATGGTGAAGGTGCTGCCCAGCGGCGAGACCACGGACTGCGGCAAACCGGCGGCGACGCCATTGCTGATCACGGCAATACCGCCGACCGTCAGGGTTTGCAGGCCATCGAGAGCGGTCACGGTGAAGCTGCCGCTCTGGGTCAGCGCCGAGGCATTGGGAGTGCTGCCGTCGCTGAGGTTTTTCTCGTAGACGCTGAGTTCGCCGCCCTTCACGTTGAGGCCGTCGAGGCACACCGGATCGTCGTTGTTGTGGATGTTCAGCACCAGGTTGGCGGTGCTGGTGTCACCGTCGGAGTCGGTGATGGTATAGGCGAAGGTTTCCGTGCCGTTGCCGCCGCCGTGGAGGTTTTTGAAGTCAGCGTCGTTGGCATCCAGCGTGTAGGTGTAAGTGCCGTTGCCGTTGAGTACCAGCGTGCCGTAGGTGCCGATGAAGGTGCCGGCGGTCACCGGGCCACTGGCGACGCGGTCGGCGCCTTGCACGTCGTTGTCGAGGACGTTGCCGGTCAGGGTCAACTGGGCTTCGGTCGCGTTATTGGCGTTGCTGTCGTTCAGCGCTTTCGGCATGTCATCGACGATGCTCACAACGATGCTGCTGGTGACGACGTTACCCAGCGAATCGGTCGCCTGATAGGTGAAGGTTTCGCTCAGGCTGTTGGCGCCGTCGTCGGCATGCGGCGTGGTCGTCGCGGGTGAAGTCAGGGTGTAGGTGTAAGTGCCATTGGCATTGAGAACGATCTGTCCGTAATTGCCGGTGGCGCTGCCGACCAGTGCATAGCTGATCGCGCCAACCGCGCCAGTGACCGAACCGACCAGCGTGCCGGAGGCGGTTTCACCAGTACTGTTCGGATCGCTGCCGACCACACTGCCCGCCGCCAGATCCTGGCCGTCCTGGTTCAGGTCAAGGGCTTTTTCGTAGACGGTGACGTCGGTGTCGCTGACCGCTTTCAGGCAGCTGTTGTAGACATCGATGGTGATCGTCGTAGTGCTTTCATCACCATCGGCATCGCGCACGGTGTAGGTGAATACGTCCACCGCGCCCGGGCCGTTCACCGTGTTGGGATTGCTGTGATAAACCGCGTTGCCGTTGGCATCCAGGGTGAGGTAGCCGTAGGTGCCGTTGATCTGCGAATTGAGTCCACCGATGGCCGACGTCGAGGTGTCGGCACCGGCGCGCACGCCGACCACTGCACCGGTAACCGCCGGGCCATCCGCGCCGCCGATATCGTTGTTGAGCACATTGCCGCTGACGGTGCCGCCCTCCGTCACCGAAGCCGCGTCCGCGTGGGCGGTCGGCAAATCGTCGACGATGTTGACGTTGATCTGGCCGCTGGCGGTGCTGCCATCGGTGTCGGTTGCGACGACGTCGAAGTTTTCGGTGAGGCTGTTGGCGCCGTTGGCGGTTGGATGGGCTTCGTTGTCGGCCAGGCTATAGCTGTAACTGACCACGCCGGTCGCCGGATCATAACCGGTGATGGTCAAGGTGCTGCCCAGCGGCGTGATCACCGATTGCGGGAAACCTGCGGCCACGCCATTAGTGATCACCGCGATGCCGCCGACCGTGAGGGTCTGCAGACCATCGAGGGCGCTGACGGTGAAGGTGCCATTCTGGGTCAGCGCGGGCGTGTCGGGGCTGGTGCCGTCGCCGAGATTTTTTTCGTAGACGGTGAGCTCGCCACCGTTGACGTCGAGGCCATTGAGCAGCACCGGGTCGTCGTTGTTATGGATGTTCAATACGAGATTGGCAGTGCTGGTATCGCCGTCGGCATCGGTGATGGTGTAGGCGAAAGTCTCGGTGCCGTTGCCGCCGCCGTGCAGGTTTTTGAAATCGGCGTCGTTGGTATTCAGCGTGTAGGTGTAGGTGCCGTCAGCGTTCAGAACCAAAGTGCCGTAAGTGCCGGTGAAGGTGCCGGGCGTGACTGGGCCGGTGGGCACCCGGTCAGCGCCTTGTATGTCATTGGTGAGGACGTTGCCGGTCAGGGTCAGTTGGCTTTCTGAAGCGGTGCCATTGCTGTCGTCGATGGCTTTCGGCAGGTCGTCGACGATGTTGACGTCGAGGGTGCCGGTGGCCGTCGTGCCGTTGTCATCGACTACCGTGACCGCGAACTGCTCAGGCAGATTATTCGCGCCGTTGGCATTCGGATGCGCTTCGTTGTCGGCCAGGGTGTAGCTGTAACTGACCACACCGGTTGCCGCGTTGAAACCGGTGATGGTCAGCGTGCTGCCCAGTGGTGTGGTAATCGACTGCGGAAAGCCTGCGGCCACGCCATTGGTGACCACGGCGATACCGCCAACGGTCAGCGTGGTGACGCCATCAAGTGCGGTGATGGTGAACGTGCCGTTTTGCGTCAGCGCACCAGCATCCGGAGTGCTGCCATCGCTGAGGTTTTTCTCGTAAACCGTCAGCTCGCCGCCAGCGACGTTCAGGCCGTCGATGGTGACTGGATCGTCGTTATTGTGAATCTGCAGGACAAGGTTGGCAGTGCTGGTATCGCCATCGGCATCGGTGATGGTGTAGGCGAAAGTCTCGGTGCCGTTGCCGCCGCCGTGCAGGTTTTTGAAATCGGCGTCGTTGGTATTGAGGGTGTAGGTGTAGGTGCCGTCAGCGTTCAGAACCAAAGTGCCGTAAGTACCGGTGAAGGTGCCGGGCGTGACTGGGCCGGTGGGCACGCGGTCAGCGCCTTGTATGTCATTGGTCAGGACATTGCCGGTCAGGGTCAGTTGGCTTTCTGAAGCGGTGCCGTTGCTGTCGTCGATGGCTTTCGGCAGGTCGTCGACGATGTTGACGTCGAGGGTGCCGGTGGCCGTCGTGCCGTTGTCATCGACTACCGTGACCGCGAACTGCTCAGGCAGATTGTTGGCACCGTTGGCGTTTGGATGCGCTTCGTTGTCGGCCAGGGTGTAGCTGTAACTGACCACACCGGTTGCCGCGTTGAAACCGGTTATGGTCAGCGTGCTGCCCAGTGGCGTGGTGATCGATTGCGGAAAGCCTGCGGCCACGCCATTGGTGACCACGGCGATACCGCCGACGGTCAGCGTGGTGACGCCATCGAGTGCGGTGATGGTGAACGTGCCGTTTTGCGTCAGCGCACCAGCATCCGGAGTGCTGCCATCGCTGAGGTTTTTCTCGTAAACCGTCAGCTCGCCGCCAGCGACGTTCAGGCCGTCGATGATCACCGGGTCGTCATTGTTGTGAATCTGCAGAACCAGATTGGCGCTGCTGGTATCGCCGTCGGCATCGGTGATGGTGTAGGCGAAGGTTTCGGTGCCGTTGCCACCGCCGTGCAGGTTTTTGAAATCGGCGTCGTTGGTATTGAGAGTGTAGGTGTAAGTGCCGTCAGCGTTCAGAACCAAAGTGCCGTAAGTACCGGTGAATGTGCCGGGCGTGACTGGACCGGTGGGCACACGGTCAGCGCCTTGTATGTCATTGGTGAGGACATTGCCGGTCAGGGTCAGCAAGGTTTCCGAGGCAACGCCGTTGGCGTCATCAAAAGCTTTGGGCACATCGTCAGTGATGTTCACGTCCAGCGTGCCGGTGGCGCTGTCGCCATTGCTGTCGGTGGCGATCACGGTGAACTGTTCGCTGAGGTTGTTCACGCCATCGCCGGCCGCATGGGTTTCGTTGCCGGTGAGGGTGTAGCTGTAGCTGACCGTGCCGGTCGCCGGGTTGTAGCCGGTGATGGTCAGGGTGTTGCCGAGCTGCGTGGTGATCGACTGGGGAAAGCCGATCGGCACGCCGCCAACGATCACGTTGATGCCGCCGATGCTCAGGCTGTTCAGACCATCCGGCGCCGAAACGCTGAAGCTGCCGCTTTGCGTCAGCGCGCCAGGATTGGCCGCCGAACCGGTCGGCAGATTGGCCTCATTGAGGTTCAGCTCGCCGCCCGCTGCGTCAAGGCCATTGAGGATGACCGGGTTGTTCACCGCTGGCGGTGGCGCCACGATCGGCGCTGGGGTGTCGTCGCCAGTGTCGTTGTCCGCGTCGCGGCGATAATCGGGAAATTCGGGGATGCCATTGAAACCGGCAGTTGGGAAACCGATCACCGGATCGACCCGGCCGCCGACTTCGGTCAGCAGAACGAAGCTGTGCCCGCCGCCCAGTTCACCGGTATTGCCGGTGGGCGCGTTGGGGCCGGCAGCGGTGGCTTCGGCGGTTTTACTCGGGTCTTCACCGGCGGCGATGGCTTTCTGGATCTGCTCGACATCGGTCAGTTGCGCCTGGCTCGGGGTCTGCGCTTCGTCGACGTTCACCGGCACAGCCTGATCGGCCAGCAGTTGCCCGGTCATGGTGATGCTGCTGCCACGGCCGAGGGTCAATTCCTCGCCATTTTGCAGTTTCACCGCCACCGCGCCTTCCGCGCCGGTGATCAGTTGATCGCCGGCGTACAAACGATCGCCTTCGAACAGCGGACGTTTGATGCCATCGCTCGCCTGAGCGAACACGTGACCAATGACTTTTGTGACCGTACCGATGAGCGTTGCCATGTGAAATCCTCCGCTGCCGACCACCGTCGGCACTCGTTCGCGAAGCAGCCCATGGCTCAATCGGGTTGCCGGGGGCGACGCTCGCACCCTCGACAGTTCGTTTCGCAGGCCCGTTTTGAAGAGGATTGTCAGTGCTATCAAGCACTTGCCAACCCTGTTCAATTCATCGACCCACTAGCGCTACGTAACGGCGGTGACTCACCCAAGTGACAAAAATCTGTCGCTCATTTGCCGCTACGCGTCCCTCCCCTTCAGCAGTACTTCGCAGTGTCTCGCAAAGTGAATGGAACTTTCCTCAAGCCTTATCGAGCTCCCTAAAGCGCATAAAACAAAGGCTTTCGAGCTGAACAATGTGCTGCTTTTGAAAAACCGCATAAGTTTTTTTTGGAATAAGCCTTATGAAAATTTTTTCTTAGCTACGCTCTAGGATGTTCTTAGCTCTGTTGTTACAAGAGTGAAACGCTTACACCCTAAATTTACGTCAAATATTTGGCGACGGTAACACAACATTGAGATCCAGGGAGATGCACCCATGCGCGTTTTAACCCCCCTCTGCAGCGCGGTTTTGCTGGCCATGGCTTGCACTTCCCAAGCCCAGGCGATGAACCTCACCGAGGCGATTCAAAGCACTATCGCCACCCACCCGGAACTGGCTTCGCGCGTGGACGCTCGCCTGTCGGCAGATGAACAGGTGAAAGTGGCCAAGGGCGGGTTCTATCCGTCGGTCGACTTGAACGCTGCCTACGGTCGCGGCTACAGCGACAACACCAACACCCGCGCCTTCGGTAATCACAACACCGAAATTCTCAATTACACCCAATCGGAGCTGCGCTTGCGGCAGATGATCTTCGACGGGTTCAACACCGCCAACGAGGTCGAGCGCACCAAGGGCGTGTCCAACTCCCGCGCCTATTACGCGCAAGGCACCGCACAGGATCTGGCCCTGCGCACCATTGAGGTCTACCTCGAAGTACTCAAGCGTCGTGAGCTGGTGACGCTGGCCAAGAACAACCTGCAGGCGCACTTGCGGGTCAACGATCAGATCGGCCTGCGCACCGAGCGCGGCATTGGCAGCACCGCAGACTCCGATCAATCGGTCGCCCGTCGTGCGCTGGCGCAGAACAACCTCGACACCGCCGAGGTCGATCTGGCCGATGCCGAATCGAATTTCTACAGTGTGGTCGGACGCATGCCCGACGAGCTGGAAACCCCGGCCTCGACCCGTGGCGAACTGCCGCCGGACCTGCGTGAAGCGCAGCAGAGCATGGTCGACAACAACCCGTACCTGAAATCGGCCCAGGCTGACGTGCAGTCCGCCGAGAGCCAGTACGAAGTGGCCAAGTCGCCGTTCTATCCACGCTTTGACGCGGAGGCGGCAGTCGGCGCCAACAACAACGTGCAGGGCGATGAAGGCCACGACAACGAATGGCGGGTTGGCGTGGTGATGAACTACAACCTGTTCCGTGGCGGCAGCGACAAGGCACGTCTGGCCGCGAATGCCCACGACATCAACCAGGCGATGGACATCCGCAACAACGCCCTGCGTCAGCTCAACGAGAATATCCGTCTGGCCTGGAACGCCATGGAAAACGCCAAGAAGCAGACGCCGACCGCCCGCGAATACGCCGAGACCACCAAACGCGTGCGCGCCGCTTATCAGGACCAGTTCGGCCTCGGCCAACGCACCCTGCTCGACCTGCTCGACAGCGAAAACGAGCTGTACAACGCCAACCGTCGCTACACCGAAATCCGCTACACCGAGGAATACTCGATGTACCGCGTCTTGGCGAACATGGGCCAACTGCTGAGCAAACAACGCGTAGTGCTGCCGGCTGATGCGATTGCCACCACCGAAGTGAAAAACCAGGCGCGCCTGCCCGAGTTGAAATAGCCCCGTGCAGGAGCTGCCGAAGGCTGCGATCTCTGATCGTTCCCACGCAGACCGTGGAAACGATCAATTGTGGCGAGGGAGCTCGCTCCCGCTTGAGTGCGCAGCGCTCATTCTTTGCGCATGACTGAAGTCTCGGGCTGCTATGCAGCCCAGCGGGAGCAAGCTCCCTCGCCACAGAGTTATCGAGTCGTCTTCAGGAGAGGCAATCACTATGACCAGCATGGAACCCGGCGCCACCGGGGTCGATCCGCGCTTGAGCTTCGATGATCCGTTACTCGACGGTCTGTTGATTCTCTGCAAGCTGCACGGCGCCACGGTCAGTCGTGCCAGCCTGAGTGCCGGGCTGCCGTTGAACAAACAACGCCTGAGCCTGGATCTGCTACCCCGTGCGGCGGCGCGGGCCGGGTTGCAGGCGCGGTTATTACGGCGTGACTTGAAAGACATTTCGCCGCTGAACCTGCCGATCCTGTTGCTGCTCAACGATGGCCGCACCGCCGTGCTGCGCCGGTTTGGCGAGGACGGCAAAGCCCTGCTGCTGCCCAGTGAGGCCGATGGCGGCGAGCAATGGGTCAGTCGCGAAGAACTCAACGAGTACTACAGCGGCCAGGCGTTGTTCGCCCGCCCGCGCCATGAACTCGAAGACCTGCGCGCGCCGCTGGTGCCACGGGTGCATGCGTGGTTTCGCGACACCCTGAAACTGTCGAAATGGCTGTACAGCGATGCGATCCTCGCCAGTTTCCTGATCAACCTGTTGGGCCTGATGGTGCCGTTGTTCGTCATGCAGACCTACGACCGCGTGGTACCGAATCAGGCGACCTCGACCTTGTGGGTGCTGTCGATCGGCTTGCTGATCGGCACCGGTTTCGAACTGGTGCTGCGCGTGGTGCGTGCACACCTGCTCGACACCGCCGGGAAAAAAACCGATGTGATCCTCTCGGCCACTTTGTTCGAGCGCATCACCGGCATGTCGATGAAAGCGCGGCCGGCGACCATCGGCGGATTCGCCCAGAGCATTCATGACTTTCAGGGCCTGAGAGAATTCCTCACCGCCGTGACTCTGACCAGCCTGATCGACTTGCCCTTCGTGGTGTTGATGCTGGTGGTGATCGGCCTGCTCGGCGGCTGGCTGGTGGTGATTCCGCTGCTGGCGTTTCCGATCACGATCATCTTCGCCATGGCGATTCAGGTGCGCCTGCGCGACACCGTGCAGAAAAGCCTGAGCCTCGGCGCCGAGCGTCAGGCGCTGCTGATCGAAACCCTCGGCGGCCTGGAAACCCTCAAGGCCTGCGGCGCCGAAAGCGAGCGCCAGCACAAATGGGAAAGCACCCACGGCGCCCTCACCCGCCTCGACAGCCACGCGCGCAACCTGTCGGCGCTGGCCACCAATGGCACCCTGTTCATTCAGCAGTTTTCCGGGATGGCGACGATTGTCGCCGGGGTCTACAGCATCATCGCCGGCAACCTCAGCGTCGGCGCACTGGTCGCCACCTACATGCTCGGCAGCCGTGTGCTCGCCCCGCTCGGCCAGATCGCCGGGCTGATCACCCGTTACCAGCAAGCGCAACTGACCATGAAAAGCACCGATGCGCTGATGGCCCTGCCGCAGGAACGCGACGGCAAACACCGGCCACTGGAGCGCACGCAGTTGCAGGGTGCGCTGGATGTCAGCGGCGTGACCTTTCATTACCACGGCCAGAATGCGCCAGCGCTGAGCGAGGTCAGCTTCAGCCTGAAACCCGGGGAGCGGGTCGGCATCATCGGCCGCAGCGGCTCGGGCAAAAGTACCCTGGCGCGGTTGGTCATGGGCTTCTACGAAGCGGAGGAAGGCCAACTTTTGCTAGACGGCCTCGACCTGCGCCAACTGGACGTGGCTGACCTGCGCCAGCAGATCGGTTATGTCGCCCACGACCTGCCGCTGCTGGCCGGCAGCCTGCGCGACAACCTGACCCTGGGTGCGCGCTACATCAGCGATTCACGCATGCTCGAAGTCGCCGAACTGACCGGCGTCACCGAACTGGCCAGGCAACATCCGCAAGGCTTCGACCGGCCGGTGGGCGAACGCGGGCAACTGCTTTCCGGCGGCCAGCGCCAGGCAGTGTTGCTGGCCCGGGCATTACTGCTCGATCCGCCGATCATGCTGCTCGACGAACCCACCAGCGCCATGGACAACAGCAGCGAAGATGCGCTGCGGCAGAAACTGCATGGCTGGATGCAAGGCAAAACCCTGCTGCTGGTCACTCACCGCACCTCGATGCTGAGCCTGGTGGACCGGTTGCTGGTGCTGGACAACGGCCGGGTCGTGGCTGACGGCCCGAAAGAAGCGGTCATCGATGCACTGCGCAAGGGCCGAGTCGGCTCGGCGGCGGTTTAGATACGTTTACTCGACTCATGATCTACACGCCCCCTGTGGCGAGGGAGCTTGCTCCCGCTGGGTTGCGCAGCAGCCCCAAGGATTTTGTGGGCGCTACGCACCCAAGCGGGAGCAAGCTCCCTCGCCACGGAGTACTCAGTTTGACGATCTTTTAAGAGGGGGACCGCCCCATGTCCGGTGCTTCAGAAAACCAGCCTCGCGGCTACTTCGACAGTTTCGGCAAAAGCGCCGAAGCCGAGTTCATGCCGGAAACCGCCGGCGCGGCGTTGCAGGATTCGCCGCGCAAATCGCGGATCACCGTGTGGCTGGCGGCGGCGCTGCTGATCGCCGCACTGGTCTGGGCCAAATTCGCCGTGCTCGAAGAAGTGACCATGGGCGAAGGCAAGGCGATCCCGTCGAGCAAGGTTCAGGTGATCCAGAACCTGGAAGGCGGCATCGTCACCGAGATTTTCGTCCGCGAAGGTCAGATGGTCGGCAAGGGCGACACCCTCCTGCGTCTGGATGACACGCGCTTTCGCTCGAACAAGGGTGAAAGCGAAGCCGACCGTTACGCGCTGACGGCGCAGGTCGAACGCTTGTCAGCAGAGGCCGAAGGACGCCCCTTCAAGCTTTCTGCCGAAGTAATCGCCAAGGCACCGCAAGTTGCCGAGGACGAGCGCTCGCTGCACGAACAGCGTCAGCGCCGCTTGGCCAGCGAACAGCGGACCCTCAGCGAACAGCTGCGCCAGAAAACCCAGGAGCTGGCCGAATTTCGCTCCAAGCAGGGCCAGTTCAGCTCGAGCCTGGCGCTGCTGCAACAAGAGATGAACATGTCCGAACCGCTGGTGAAAACCGGCGCCGTGTCACCGGTGGAAATCCTCAGGCTGCGGCGCAGCGCGGTGGAGATCCGTGGTTCGCTGAACGCCACCACGCTGGCGATTCCCCGCGCCGAATCAGCCATCGCCGAGATCCGCAGCAAGATCGACGAATCCGAGCAAACCTTCCGTTCGGAAGCGGCAAAAGAGCTGAATGAGAAACGCACCGACCTGTCGAAAATCACCGCCTCGAGCATCGCCATCGACGACCGCGTCAGCCGTACTACGGTGACCTCGCCGGTACGCGGGGTGATCAAGCAGATGAAGGTCAACACCATTGGCGGCGTGGTTCAGCCGGGCAGCGACATGGTCGAAATCGTGCCGCTGGAAGACAACCTGCTGATCGAAGCCAAGGTCCGCCCGCAGGACGTCGCGTTCCTGCATCCGGGCCAGAAAGCCATGGTCAAGTTCAGTGCCTACGACTACACGATTTACGGCGGGCTGAGCGCCAAACTGGAGCTGATCGGCGCCGATACGATTACCGACGACAAGGGCAACAGCTTCTATCTGATTCAGGTGCGCACCGACAAGAATCACTTGGGCGGCGATGTGAAACCGCTGCTGATCATCCCGGGGATGGTGGCGACGGTGGACATTATTACCGGCGAGAAAAGCGTACTGGATTACCTGCTCAAACCGGTGTTGAAGGCGCGGACCGAGGCGATGCGGGAGCGCTGAGCCGGGCTCGACTCAACCCTGTGGCGAGGGAGCTTGCTCCCGCCCGACGGCGCAGCCGTCGTAAAACCTGTTGGCGGAGTCTGCCTGACTCAATCAGGTGAAGGGTCTTGGGTCTGCTGCGCAGCCCAGCGGGAGCAAGCTCCCTCGCCACAGCGCCCCCTATTGCGGCCCATGGTTCCTCTCATAAGTCTCCTCCCCCATCGCCGCAATCTGCCCTTCAATCAACGCCTCGAACGGCTTGAGTAACGGCGCAAACGTCGTTGGCGCTTCAAGTGTTTCCAACGCCTGCACAATCGCCTCGATAGTCGATAACGCCCCCGGCCCCGGTGCCTTGCGCAAGCGATAGCGCGACACGCCGCCCTCGGCCAACGTCACCCGTGGCAACGCCGCCAGCAGCGGATTGAGGTGCAACATCTTGCGCGCCTTGCGCCATGTTCCATCCGGAACTACCAGCAACAGTGGTTCATCGGACTCGCCATAAGCCTGCATCGGTTGCGCATCATCAGCCGGAAACAACAATCGCGTTTGATAACCCGGCCGGTTCAGCAGCGTCGGCAAATCCTCGAACACTTCACCGACAATCAGCTCGGCATTGCTCAGGCCAAGCGCCGCCAGGCGCGCGGTATTGAGCGCGTGACTGACCTCGCTCGGGTGCTGCAGCAGCAATACCCGGGTGCGGCTGTCGAGGTGCGGAATCAACGGGCACAGGCAATGGGTCTTTGGGCGCAGGCAGCGCTGGCATTGGGGTCGGGACATGATGGATTACGCCTGATTCAATTGCGCTTTGAGCAAATCGCGGAAAGTCTGGATCAGCGGCTCGCGACTGCGACCGCGGCGCATGATCATCGAAAACGGCGCCTGATAACCGAAAGTTGCCGGCAGCAAGACACGCAGATCACCCTTGTCGGCCCAGGCCTGCGCGTAGTGTTCCGGCAGATATCCGATGTACGCGCCGGAGAGCACCAGAATCAGTTGCGCTTCCATGCTTTCCACGGTCGCGGCGCTGTGTTTGAAACCGTGCCGCGCCAGTTCCGCCTGACTCCAGTAACCGCGCCCGACCATCCGTTGCTGGGTGATGACCTGCTCGGGGATGCGCCGCTCGTTGAACAGCGGATGACGACTGCTGCAATACAGCCAGTGCTGCTCGCGGTACAACGGCATGTAGACCAGACCACTCATGCGCGTGGAAAACGCGCCGATGGCCAGATCGAGGCGATTGTCCTGCACCCCGAGTTGCAACTCATAAGGGCTCATCACCGACAAATGCAAATGCACCGCCGGGTGTTCCTGACTGTAGGCGCCGATAGCCTCGGCGAACGGCAAGGCCTTGTCGCTGACCGTCGAGTCGATCACCCCGAGGTTGAGCGTGCCGCGCAGTTCGCCCTTGAGCGCGGCGGCGTATTGCTCGAAGCCTTCAAGCTCGGCAAGCAGGCGCAGGGTTTCCTGATGGAACAATTCGCCCTTGCTGGTCAGGCTGAACCCGCCGCGCCCACGATGGCACAGCACCAGACCGAGCGCGGCCTCGAGTTGGCTCATGTAGGTGCTGATCGCCGAGGTCGAGAGATTGAGTTCCTGCTGCGCATTGGCGAAACCCTGATGGCGTACGACGCTGGCGAAGATGCGCAAGAGTTTCAGGTCGGGTAAAGCGTTGGCCATCAAAGACTCCACGAAAAGATCTGGAACACCACATCCCTTGTGGCGAGGGAGCTTGCTCCCGCTCGGCTGCGAAGCAGTCGCAAACCCGGTGAATACAGTTCAGCTGATGTACCGAGTCGAATGGTTTCGGGCCGGCTTCGCCGTCCAGCGGGAGCAAGCTCCCTCGCCACAAGTCATATACACATGGCCAACGAGTCTATCCCGCACCTCAGCATTAGTTTAGAAAAATCTGAACTAAGTTTTTGCCCGTAGCGATTCTTCCCCGCCACTGCATTTCGCATCATCGGCCCCACAGCGGCGTGCGACCTGTGCTCAACGGCGCGCCGATATAAATAAAACAACGACGATGAGGCCCTACCCGTGGACAAGATTCTTCACCAACCACTGGGCGGCAACGAAATGCCGCGCTTCGGCGGCATCGCCACCATGCTCCGACTTCCCCATGTACCGACCGCTGCCGGCCTCGACGCTGCCTTCGTTGGCGTGCCGCTGGACATCGGCACTTCGCTGCGTCCCGGCACGCGTTTCGGGCCGCGCGACATCCGCACCGAATCGGTGATGATCCGCCCGTACAACATGGCCACCGGTGCCGCGCCGTTCGACTCGCTGTCGGTTGCCGACATCGGTGACGTGGCGATCAACACCTTCAACCTGCTCGACGCCGTGCGCATCATCGAAGAAGCCTACGACAACATTCTCGAGCACAACGTTGTTCCGATGACGCTGGGTGGCGACCACACCATCACTCTGCCGATCCTGCGCGCGATCCATAAAAAGCACGGCAAGGTTGGCCTGGTGCACATCGATGCCCACGCTGACGTCAACGACCACATGTTCGGCGAGAAAATCGCCCACGGCACCACGTTCCGTCGCGCCGTCGAAGAAGGTCTGCTCGATTGCGAGCGCGTGGTGCAGATCGGTTTGCGTGCACAGGGTTACACCGCCGACGACTTCAACTGGAGCCGCGACCAAGGCTTCCGCGTGGTCCAGGCCGAAGAGTGCTGGCACAAATCGCTGGCGCCACTGATGGCCGAAGTGCGCGAAAAAGTCGGCGGCGGTCCGGTCTATTTGAGTTTTGACATCGATGGCATCGACCCGGCCTGGGCGCCCGGCACCGGCACCCCGGAAATCGGTGGCCTGACCACCATTCAGGCGATTGAAATCATCCGTGGCTGTCAGGGCCTCGACCTGATCGGTTGCGATCTGGTAGAAGTCTCGCCCGCTTACGACACCACCGGCAACACCTCGCTGCTGGCCGCCAACCTGCTGTACGAAATGCTCTGCGTACTGCCTGGCGTGGTTCATCGCTGAGGGTCGGGTCATGCACGCACGTGATCAGGTTCTGCAAGCGGCCGCCGATCTGGTGTCCGCCTTCGCCCGTAACGATCGCGAAGCTTATTTCGGCGCGTTCAGCGCCGATGCAAGTTTCGTTTTCTACACCCTCGATCAGCCATTGCTGTCGCGCGATGCCTATCAGGCCTTGTGGGATAGCTGGCGTGCCGAGGACGGTTTCGAGGTGCTGTCGTGCACCTCGAGCAACGCCTTCGTCAGCCTGCAGGGTGACGTGGCGATTTTCATCCATGACGTGGCCACCGAGCTGCGCATGCAAGGGGAGCAACACTTCAGCCAGGAGCGCGAGACGATTGTTTTCCGCAAACAAGCGTCGAGCCTAGAACAACAAGGCCTATGGCTGGCCTGTCACGAACATTTGTCCGCAATGCCGGAAGGGCTGCCACCCCCTTAGCCAATGGTGACGCTCACGCACGATGAGCGCGCCTGATGATCGGAGCAGATCATGAATAACAACAACAACGAAAAAAGCCTTAGCAGCATCGAAACAAACGGGGTCGAACAGATCCCGGCTCATGAGCGCGACGCCCGACCCAGCGACTTGTTTCGCTTGATCTTCGGCGGCGCCAATACCTTCGCCACCGCTGTGCTCGGCAGTTTCCCGGTGCTGTTCGGCCTGTCGTTTCAGGCCGGCGTCTGGGCGATTGTCCTGGGTGTGCTGGTCGGTGCGTTGATCCTCGCGCCGATGGGCCTGTTCGGCCCGCTCAATGGCACCAACAATGCCGTGTCTTCCGGTGCGCACTTCGGCGTGCACGGGCGGATTGTCGGTTCGTTCCTGTCGTTGCTGACGGCGATCGCGTTCTTCTCGCTGTCGGTGTGGAGTTCCGGCGATGCGCTGGTCGGCGGCGCCAAACGCCTCGTCGATTTGCCGGAAACCGACCTGACCCTGGGCCTGGCTTACGGTCTGTTCGCGCTGCTGGTGCTGACCGTGTGCATCTACGGTTTCCGCATCATGCTGTGGGTCAACCGTATCGCGGTGTGGGCCGCGAGCCTGTTGTTCCTGCTCGGCATCTTCGCCTTCGCTCCTGCTTTCGACAGCCAGTACGCCGGCAGCGTGGCACTGGGTCAGGCGGGGTTCTGGGCGGCATTCATCGGCGCGGCGCTGGTGGCGATGAGCAACCCGATTTCCTTCGGTGCGTTCCTCGGCGACTGGTCGCGCTACATCCCGCGTGAGACACCGAAAGGCCGGATCATGCTGGCGGTGATCGCTGCGCAACTGGCAACGTTGATCCCGTTCCTGTTCGGCCTCGCCACCGCCACTATCGTGGCGATCAAGGCACCGGACTACATCGCCGCGAACAACTACGTCGGCGGCTTGCTGGCGGTGTCACCGAGCTGGTTCTTCCTGCCGGTGTGCCTGATTGCGGTGATCGGCGGCATGTCCACCGGCACCACGTCGCTGTATGGCACCGGACTGGACATGTCCAGCGTGTTCCCCCGCGTCCTCTCCCGCGTCAAAGCGACTTTGCTGATCGGCGTGCTGTCGATCGCCTTCATCTTCATCGGCCGGTTTGCGGCGAATCTGGTGCAGAGCGTGTCGACCTTCGCCGTGCTGATCATCACCTGCACCACCCCGTGGATGGTGATCATGATCATCGGCCTGCTGGTGCGGCGCGGCTTCTATTGCCCGGATGACCTGCAAGTGTTCACCCGCGGCGAACAGGGCGGACGCTACTGGTTCAACCACGGCTGGAACTGGCGCGGTCTGGGCGCGTGGATTCCGAGCGCACTGGTTGGCCTGTGCTTCGTCAACCTGCCGGGTCAGTTCGTCGGCCCGCTCGGCGAAATGGCCGGCGGCATCGACATCAGCCTGCCGGTGACGTTGGGCTTGGCCTCGGTGGTGTACCTGACGCTGCTCAAGCTGTTCCCGGAACCGCGCGAAGTGTTCGGGCCGAGCGATGTGCGCAGCGAAGCCGCCATAAAACCCGAACTACGTCAGGCCGCCTGATTACACACAAAACCCTGTAGGAGTGAGCCTGCTCGCGATGACTGCAGCACATTCGCCATCGATGTGACTGAAAGACCGCTATCGCGAGCAGGCTCACTCCTACAAAGGAACTGATTTCAGCCTCGATATAAAAAAGACAATCGGAGACACGCCATCATGGCTTTGGATTTATTCGTCGTCCTCATCTACGCCGCCGGCATGCTCTTGCTCGGCTACTTCGGCATGCGCAAGGCCAAGACCAACGAGGACTTTCTCGTCGCCGGTCGTAACCTCGGTCCGAGCCTGTACATGGGCACCATGGCCGCCACCGTGCTGGGCGGTGCGTCGACCGTCGGCACCGTGCGTCTGGGCTACGTGCATGGGATCTCCGGTTTCTGGCTGTGTGCGGCGCTGGGTTGCGGCATCGTTGCGCTGAACCTGTTCCTCGCCAAGCCGCTGCTGAAACTGAAGATCTACACCGTCACCCAGGTCCTGGAAAAACGCTACAACCCGATGGCCCGCTCGGCGAGCGCGGCGATCATGCTGGCTTATGCGCTGATGATCGGCGTGACCTCCATCCTCGCGATCGGCACCGTGCTGCAAGTGCTGTTCGGCCTGCCGTTCTGGATTTCGGTACTGCTCGGCGGTGGCGTGGTGGTGATCTATTCGGCGATCGGCGGCATGTGGTCGCTGACCCTGACCGACATCGTCCAGTTCATCATCAAGACTGTCGGCCTGATGTTCATCCTGTTGCCGATCTGCCTGTACCGCGTCGGCGGCTGGGACGAACTGGTGCTGAAACTGCCGGCCACCGCGTTCAACTTCACCACGATCGGCTGGGACACGATCATCACCTACTTCATGATCTACTTCTTCGGCATCCTCATCGGCCAGGACATCTGGCAACGGGTGTTCACCGTCAAGACCGCAAAAGTCGCGCAATACGCCGGCAGCATCGCGGG
Organism: Pseudomonas moraviensis; assembly: GCF_900105805.1. NCBI lineage: Bacteria > Pseudomonadati > Pseudomonadota > Gammaproteobacteria > Pseudomonadales > Pseudomonadaceae > Pseudomonas > Pseudomonas moraviensis. Next base: position 3,217,566 of record NZ_LT629788.1, read on the forward strand.
CATCTATTGCATCGTTTACGGCCTTGCCTGCGCGTTGATCGGCATGGCCGCGCACGTGCTGATTCCGGATCTGGACAACGTCAACAATGCCTTTGCGGCCATCGTCAAACTGTCGCTACCCGATGGCATCCGTGGTCTGGTGATCGCTGCTGCACTGGCGGCGATGATGTCCACCGCCAGCGCCGGCCTGCTCGCCGCAGCCACGACACTGACCGAAGACCTGCTGCCGAAACTGCGTGGCGGCAAACAGTCGAGCCTGGGCGTGAACCGATTGTTCACTCTACTGACTGGCGTAGTGGTTTTGGGAATCGCGCTGGTGGTGAATGATGTGATCAGCGCCCTCACCCTCGCCTACAACCTGTTGGTCGGTGGCATGCTGATTCCGCTGATCGGGGCAATTTTCTGGAAGCGCGCAACCACCGCCGGCGCGATCGCCAGCATGGGCCTGGGCTTTGCCACGGCGCTGCTGTTCATGTTCAAGGATGGTCTGGATGCCAACACGCCGATTTACTACAGCCTGGCTGTGGGTCTGGTGAGTTTTGTCGTGGTCAGCCTGATGTCCCGTCGCCCGGCAGTGGTAGCAACTGCGGTGTGAATCGGCGGTAACGCTTTGATGTTTTCTTCAGCGGGTATGGCGTCGGTGGCCATGCCCGTTTTTTTCGCCTGGCGAAAAGCAAAAGATCGCAGCCTTCGGCAGCTTCTACTTTTGTAGAAACCGCCGAAGGCTGCGATCTTGAAATCTCTGATCGGAGGTATTAACGCCGACGTGGCTGGCGCCGACGCTGTTCGTCGTCCGTGCGAATCGGTACCGGTTGCAGAGGCGGTTCGATCAAACCGAGGGCAACTCCCAAATCGTGCAGCCAGTTCTGGATTTTCTCTTTCATCGTCATGCCCCCTTCAGGGTGGTGCTGAGCGGCCGGAATTCTGAGGCCGCTTCGCACTGATAATAGTCCGAAGTCCTACGCAATGCTCGGCCAAATCCGCAATGATCTGTTACTGAATTGAACAGGATCCGCGGCGATTGGTTCACGCTGTTTCACGCACTTCATCCAAAGCCACGGGATAGACCGCTTGCTGCACGTCGATCCAGGCGTTCAGGTTGGCCCCGGCCATGCCCTTGCGCCACATGAGCCACGTTGTCGCACCCGCGAACGGTTCGGCCAGCGGATGCACGGCGACGCTTTCGCGGCCCGGCAGGCTGGCGAGCATCGACTCGGCCATCAGTGCCACACCGCTGCCGGCGATCACACAGGCGAGCATGCCCTGATACGACTCGATTTCCATCGGCCGGCCCATCGCCGCATGGTAGTGAGAAAACCAAGCCTCCAGGCGCATGCGGTAGGAGCAGCCCTGACGAAAGGTAAACACCGCGCGCCCTTCCACGTCCCGCGCGCTGCGCACCGGTGGATGGTCGATTTCGGTGATCAGCACCAAGCGTTCCTCGCAAAGCGGCACGCCATCGAGGCCGGCCAGTTCCAGTGGCCCGTCAACCAATGCCGCGTCGAGGCGGCCGGTGAGCAAGCCTTCGAGCAATTCGCCGGTCGGCGCCGATTGCACCTGCAAATTCACCATCGGGTACTGCTTGTGATAACGCGCCAGCAACGCCGGCAGATGGATCGCCGCCGTGCTGTACATGGTGCCCAGCACGAAGTCACCGGCCGGTTGCCCGCCCATCACCGCCGCGCTGGCCTGATCGCGCAGGGCAAACAGTTTCCCGGTGTAGTCGAGCAAAACCTTGCCCGCCGGCGACAACTGCAGGCGCTGCCGCTCGCGGACGAACAGTTCGACACCCAGCTGCTCTTCGAGCTGTTTCAGCCGCGTCGACAGGTTCGATGGCACGCGATGCAGGCGCTCGGCAGCGCGGGTGATCGAGCCTTCTTCGGCGACTGCCTGAAAAATCCGCAACTGACTGAATTCCACCTGCTTTCTCCTGAACAGAACAAGTTACTCACTATTATTCAATTTTAAAGAAAGTCAATCAGTCCTAGCCTGACGGTCATTGTTCCTCTGACGGAAGCCCGACCATGTCGCCGTTGATACGTTTATCTGCCTGCTTCGTTGCCCTGATGCTGGCCATGGGCATCGGCCGTTTCGCCCTGACGCCTCAGATGCCGCACCTGCTCAGCGAAGGGCAGATAGACCTCACCGCCGCCGGTCTGATCGCAGCCGCCAACTATCTCGGCTATCTGCTCGGGGCGCTGGATGCGATGTTCGCCCAGCGTCCGCGACAGGTGCAGCGACGGCTGCATGGCGGGCTGTGGCTGTGCGTGCTGCTGACACTGGCGTCTTTCTGGGCCAACGGTTTCTGGTCGCACCTGCTGTTGCGCTTTGGTACCGGGGTGGCAAGTGCCTGGGTGGTGGTAATGATCACTTCGATCAGTCAGCCGCTGGCGGCGGCAGCAGGTCGTCCGCGCTGGGGCGCTCTGGTTTTCGCAGGGCCGGGTCTGGGGATTTTTCTCACAGGATTGCTGGCACTGGTCTCACATCGGTTGCAGCAGACATCAGCGACGCTGTGGCTGATTTACGCAGCCGCCGCATTGCTGATGATGCTTGGCGTCTGGCGGTTGTTGCCGCAGCCCGCGGCGATAAAGGAGACGGCGATCGCCCCTGCGACATCAGCTAACCGAGAGATTGGCCGACTGGCACTGGTGTATGCGCTCTACGGCATCGGCTACATCATTCCGGCGACGTTTCTGGCGCAGATGGCCAACGCGCAGTTTCATGGCCAGTGGCAGGCGGATCTGTTCTGGCCGTGCTTCGGCCTCGGCGCGGCGCTCGGTGTGTGGCTGGTGAGCCTGCGTCGGCATGATCCCGAGACCACGCGGCACTGGCTGATGGCGACGTTGTGGCTGCAAGCGGCCGGCGTGTTCGCCTGTCTGCTGGGCAGCGGGCTCGGCCTGGCGTTGGGGGTGATCCTCTGCGGCACGCCGTTTCTGGCCTGCATGCAACTGGTGATGCAGCGCTCGCGGGAACTGGCACCCCACGCCACTCAACGCAATGCTGGAATGCTCACGGCGTGCTTCGCCGTCGGCCAGCTCAGCGGCCCGTTGCTGGCGGCGCTGAGCAGCCATTTCAGCGGCGGTTTGCAACCGGCGCTGCTGATCGCCGGCGCAGGCCTGTTGGCGGCAGGCGCGCTGGCGATGCAGCTAAAAGCTACTGGCCCAGCGCCTTGCGCAAACGCCGACGCAGCCACTGCTCGGCGCTGACAAAAGTGATGCCGAGCAGCACCAGCACGGCGCCGATGACGAAGTTCAGGCTCAACGCTTCACCGAGCAACAGCACGCCGAAGGTCACGCCGAACAACGGCGTCATGAACGAGAACACCGCCAGGTTGGCCGCCAGATAACGACGCAGCAGCCAGAACCACACCAGGTAACTGAAAAAAGACACCACCAGGCCCTGGAACAGCACGCTGGCTACCGCCACAGTGGTCAGGCTGACATGCGTGATCTGGCCGCTGAACAGCGCGATCAGCAGCAGGCCGAGGAAGCCGACCAGCAATTGATAAAACAAGGTCAGCGTCACCGGCGCTTCCGACAGTCGCGAGGCGCGCACCACTACAGTGGTCGCGCCCCAACAGGCGCCCGCGAGCACGCCGAAGGCATCGCCCAGGAGCATGCGGCGGTCGAGGTTGTCCCACGACACACCGCCGGCGAAGGCAATCGCGATGCCGATGAAAGCCAGCAGAATCCCCAGCCATTGCAGCGGGCGCAGGCGTTCGCTGGCGAGGAGGAAATGCACGCCGAGTGCGGTGAAGATCGGCGCGGTATAGAGGAACACCGACATGTGCGCGGCAGTGGTCAGTTGCAGGCCCTCGGCGATGAACAGGAACTCCAGACCAAACAGGGCGCCGGCCAGCAGCCCGCCGCGCCAAGTACTGGGGACCTGATCCCAACCGCCCTTCCAGCAGATCAGCAAGCCGACCAGCAACGCGGAAATTCCCGAGCGCCCCGCCGCTTGCATCACCGGCGCGATGTCCGTCGCCGCCCACTTGATCAGGACTTGCTGGACACCCCAGATCAGGCACAGGCCGATCATCACTTGCAGGGCAAAACCGTCGGCATTGCGCCGCTCGGCACTCACCGTAACACCTCGAACACGCACAACATGGCAGGCCATCCATTGGTCAGAAAACAGTGTCGGGGATTATCAACCAGATGAGCAGAGAAAGGCGTCTGGAAAAGACATTCAGTTGGTCAGTGACGTCAGCGCTGAATGGTTGACGGCTGCGCCGTCATTCGCGAGCAGGCTCGCTCCCACAGAGGGTTCGGTGAACATGTAGGAGTGAGCCTGCTCGCGAAGAGGTCAGCACTGGCGATAAAGCTTTTGGATCAGTCAGGCGAATCGCTTCGCCACCAGATAACCCACCGTGCAGGCAACCGCAGTCGCCACTGTGCCCCACGCCCAATCCAGCAAACTCACCTGCGCCGACCAGCCGCGCAAGGTCGCCCAGTTGGTCAGGTCATAAGTGCCATAGGCCACCAGCCCCAGCAGCGCACCGAGCTTCGCAGCTCGTTGCCAGCGCAGCGCCGGCAACACCACGAACACCACGCAGCCGATCACGTACAGGCCATAAAAAACCGCTGCGGGGAACAGCAGCGGTTTTTCCAGCATCAGCGAACCGAGCAGTTCGCGATAGGTCGGAGCCATCAATAGCCCGAGCCAGATACCGTCGAGCAGAAGAAACGTCAGTAGCGTCGAGACGTATGCGATCAGCGCCTTTTTCATTGGCTCACCCCTTTAGATGTGGGAGCCGCCGATTTTCAAGATCAAGATCAAAAGATCGTCCGAACGCGGCCCGAGCCTTCGGCAGCTCCTACCATGGGCCTGCGGTGAGTCAGGTTAGTTCAATGCGATCGGCGTGGATGACGATCTTGCCTTCCTTGTACAGCGAGCCGATGGCTTTCTTGAAGTTGCCTTTGCTGACGCCGAACAGGCTGCTGATCAACGCCGGATCACTCTTGTCGCTGACCGCCAGGGTGCCGTCGTTTTCACGCAACTTGCCGAGGATCTTCGAGCTCAGGCTGCTGGCGGCTTCCTGGCCAACCGGTTGCAGGCTCAGGCTGATCTTGCCGTCGGCGCGCACTTCCTTGATGAAGCCTTTCTCGCGCATGCCCGAACGCATGAACTTGAAGATCTCGTTCTTGTGGATCAAGCCCCAGTGCTTGTTGTTGATGATCGCCTTGAAGCCCATGTCGGTGGCCTCGGCAACCAGCAGATCCACTTCCTGGCCCGGGCTGTAGGTGGCCGGGGTCTTGTCCAGATAACGATCGAGGCGCGCGGTGGCGGTAATGCGGCGCGTGTGTTTGTCGAGGTAGACATGCACCACGCAATATTCGCCAGCGGTCATCTGGCGCTTTTCTTCCGAATACGGCAGCAACAGATCCTTCGGCAGGCCCCAGTCGAGAAACACGCCGATGCTGTTGACTTCAACCACTTTCAGGCTGGCAAATTCGCCGACCTGGACTTTGGGTTTTTCCGTGGTGGCGAGAAGTTTGTCTTCGCTGTCCAGATAGATGAATACGTTGAGCCAGTCTTCATCTTCGCTGGGAATATCCTTAGGGATATAACGGTTGGGCAAAAGAATTTCGCCATCGGCACCGCCGTCCAGATATAAACCGAAGTTAGTGTGTTTAACCACTTGCAAACTGTTGTAACGCCCGACTAAAGCCATTTCCGAAACCCTCAATACGTGGGCGGCATTCTACCCGTTTTTGCCGCGAACGTCGGGCGGCAGATCCTCGCAGCGGGAAATCTGCTTCAACGTGTTGATTTTGCTTGATCACCGCCCCGCGAGGTGCCACTCGTCAGTCCGGCGAGGCGGCTCACTGCTGTGCGCATTTGCCTCGGTCTGAGCAGATGTTCTTATTTAAAACAGCGGGTTAGCGACATATTAATAGTGTCGACCCGGCATTAATGCGGCGCTGAGCCTGGTTATTCCCGGGGATATTTACCAAGCTATTGTCAAGTTATTCCTGTACGATGCCTGGCCGAGTTACTTTTCTACAGGTTAATGGCCGCCATGCGTGTAAAAGCATCCACCAGCAAAGCAAAGCCAGCTCCAGCCGTTGAAACCAGCGAATCGATCAACGATCAGATCGCAGCGTTCCTCAAGTCCGGCGGCGAGATCCAGCAAATTGCCAAAGGCGTCAGTGGCCAGACGTTCGGCCCGTCCAAGCAGATCAGCCTGGGCAAGAAGTAATACCGGTTTTACCCCGTCCAGAGGCGCTTTGAGCTTCGAAGCGCCTGGACTGGCACCGCACCCCCCCCTTCGCTTTAAACAAAAATCCTCGAAAATCGACGAACGGCCATCAATGCCGAGCATTCGCCGGTATCCTTGCACGCGTCTAGATCAAGCGTTTCAGCAGGCATTCGCCCTGCGCTCGCGGTTCATGGAGTGACGCATGCGCCCATTTCCCTGTTTATTGTTCGTCAGCCTGCTCTCAGGCGCGACTGCGCACGCGCAGGTTTTTCAGGGTCAACTGGGCGACTTCGATCTCAAGCTCGGCACCACGCCCAGCCGCAGCATGGCCCAAGGACTGGTCAAACCGGCGGCGGTCGGTTCGTTCCATGGCGGCCTCGATCTGAGCCACGACAGCGGCGTGTATTTCGGCCAGTACGCGCCGAGCATGGGCATCACGCCGGGCAAAAACCTCGAGATCGATTCCTACGTCGGCTTCAAGCAACCTTTCGATCAGGTGCTCGGCTATGAAGTCGGGATGATTCACTACAGCTATCCACGCGTCGACACGCTCGACAGCCAGGAGCTGTTCGGTGGCCTGACCCTGCTCGGCAGTCGCTTTGGCATCGCTCTAAGCAACGACCCGGATAAACAGAACAACACCTTGTTTGCCGATCTCAGTGGCAACCAGCCGTTCGGCATTGGCGTGAGCATGAAATACACCACTCACCAATTGAACAGCCCGGTGGCCGTGGACGGAGGCTACATCAGCAGTTTCAGCGATTGGTCGGTAAAACTGTCGCGGCCGTTCATGGGCGTCGATCTCGATCTGATCTACAGCAATTCCAGCCTTAGTGGCAGCGATTGCTCGGCCTATTCCGGGCACAACAGCGAGTGCGACGGCCTGGTCACGCTCAAGGCCGTACGCACGTTCTATTGATCGGCTGAACTGCTGCGCGCATCCCGCATCACATAAGAATCAGATTTCCGACGCCAGGCTCTCGCAAGGATTTGCCCATGTCTCGCTGGTTCAAACAGATTGCCGCCCTGCTGATCTTCACCCTCGCCCTCGGCGCCTGCAGCCGCGTGGGCCTGGCCTACCGCAACCTCGACGTAATCATTCCGTGGTCGCTCGGCGACTACGTGGACATGAACGGCGAGCAGAAAGACTGGTTCAACGAACGACTGAAGGAGCACCTGAGCTGGCACTGCACCACGCAGTTACCCGGTTACCTGGACTGGCTGGATCGTTTGCAGGCCATGGTCGAAAGCAACCAGGTCACCGACGCCGCTTTGCAGGAGCGCACCGCCGAAGCCAAACAGGCGATCGCCGAAACCGCCCGGGAGATCACCCCGTCGGCGATCGAGCTGCTGCAAGGTCTGGACGATAAACAGGTGGCGGAAATGAATGACGCCTTCGCCAAGGATTTGCGCAAACGCCAGCAGGAATACGTAAAACCACCCTTGGCCCAGCAAATCAAGGAACGCGGCGAACGCATGGAAAAGCGCTTGAACGATTGGCTGGGTCCGTTGAGCGACACGCAAAAACAACGCGTGGTGGCCTGGACCAACGCTTTGGGCGATCAGAACACCCAATGGATCGCCAACCGTGCGCATTGGCAGCAACAGTTCAGCGCCGCCGTTGCGCAACGCAAAAGTCCGGAATTCCCACAACGCATCGAGACGCTTCTGGTCAATCGCGAGCGGTTGTGGACAGCGGATTACCGTAAGGCCTACGCCAACACAGAAGCCCAGGCGCGCTCGTTGTTTGTGGACTTGATGGCGGAGAGCACGCCGCAACAACGTGAGCGCTTGCTGAAAAAGATCGAAGGCGTGCGCAAGGATTTCAATGACCTGAAATGCCTGAAGGCCGCGAAGAAACCTTAAGACATTACACATCCCCCTGTAGGAGTGAGCCTGCTCGCGATAGCGGTTATCCATTCAGCACATATTCAACTGACAGACCGCTATCGCGAGCAGGCTCACTCCTACAGGAGGGCGGTGGTCAGTCAGGCGATCTGGGCTTTTGAGGCGACTTCATCAAACGTCGCTTCCTCCAGCGCATCTTCCTGCTCATCCAGCACCTGGCGCGGGTGGTCATTGCCGGGAATGCTGCTGTCGATCAGGCTCAGCAGGCTGGAGCCACGCGGTGTCAGACTGAAGTTATTGCCGGTACTGCCTTCATGATCCGCACGCGGCTCGATGAATCCACGTTCCAGCAGGAGCTTCTCGTAATCGCAGGCCACGGTTTTAAGGTGATCAAGATTCTCGATCGGCTCGCCGGCGCTGGCTTTCTCGGCCGCATGGTCCTCGGCATAAGCGCGGGGAGCGAAGCTGTGGCCCGCGCTGTTCTGCACTTCGTGCAGCAAACGTTCAATCAAATCCCAGTTATAAGTCGTCATCCTGATTCAACCTCCGGTGCGGGTGATTTGTGCCGCGTTCAAGGTTGTGACCCAAGCGCCGCGCAGCCGTTCAGCCGCATATTTTCACGCCGACCGACCGGCGGTGTGTCGATTCCCCTGCCCGTTGAACGACTAGTCTCAAAACAGCCGGCTCATCCCGCAGGAGACATCGTCATGAACGTTGCAAATCACCCGGTGGTATCACGCGAAGAATGGCTCGCCGCCCGTCAACAGCATCTGGCTCACGAAAAAGCCTTTACCCGCGAACGCGACCGCCTCAGCGCCGAGCGCCGCGCCCTGCCGTGGGTAAAAGTCGACAAGGACTACCATTTCCAGGGGCCGAACGGCGAGCTCAAGCTCAACGACCTGTTTGGCAACCACAGTCAGTTGATCATCTACCACTTCATGTTCGCCAAAGGCTGGAAGGAAGGCTGCCAGGGCTGCTCGTTCCTCAGCGATCACATCGACGGCGCCGACCAGCACCTGGCCCACCACGATGTCGCGGTAGTCGCCGTTTCCCACGCGCCGTTCAGCGAATTTCAGGCATTCAAACAGCGCATGGGCTGGAAATTCGACTGGGTCTCGTCAGAAGGTTGCGACTTCAACTACGACTTCGGCGTCTGCGCCCGGGCTGAAGATGTCGCTGAGGGAAAGGCTACGTACAACTACGAAAAGACCGACAGCGCCGAGGAAGAAATGCCCGGTTTGAGCGTGTTTTATCGCAACGACAAAGGCGAGATTTTCCACACTTATTCGACATACGCGCGCGGCCTGGACATGCTGGTTGGCGCCTACCACTATCTTGATCTGACGCCCAAGGGCAGGAACGAGGACGAGATCATGGAATGGGTGCGGCATCATGATCGGTATGAAGGTGCGCCGAAGTCGGGTTGCTGTCATGCCGATTGAGCGCAACGCTGACCCCACAGTTTCTGAACTTTTGCCAGGCTTCAGCCCTCAACCGGTTAACCCGCCTTAACCGGAACTGAGGCCTGCCCATGAAGACCCTGATCAAGCTCTCCCTCGCCGCCACTCTCGCCTGCGCCCTGCCCGTCTGGGCCTGTACGCCAGAAGAGGCGACGATCAAACGCGAACAACTGGCCAAGGAAGTCTCGAAGCTCACCGAGCAGAATCCGGAAAAAGCCAAGGAGATCAACGCCGAGTTGCAGAAAATGGATCTGGAGACGGCCAGCGCTGATGTGCCCGACAAGTGCCAGTTGATCGACCAGCGTTTGAAGGAACTGGGTTCGGCGGAGAAAAAGGCCGAAAGTTGAGGACGAAAAAAAACCGGACAATGTCCGGTTTTTTTTATGCGCGTTCTAAAGCTTACTCAGCCGCAGGTTCTGCTGGCTTGCGACGCTTGAGCGGGGCCATGCCGTCGCTGCTCACCAGAGAATCCGGCTTCGGACGGTTGACGCTCTTGCGCTTGGTTGGTGTCTTGGCGGCGGTTTTCTTCTTGTCGCCCTTGGCGTCGGTCTTTTTCTTCTTCACGCCGACGGCTTTGCCCGAGGCCTTGACCTTTTTAGGGCCGCCGTAGGTGCCTTTGACTTCCTTGATCGTGCGGCGCTCGAAGCTCTGCTTGAGGTAGCGCTCGATACTCGACATCAGGTTCCAGTCGCCGTGGCAGATCAGCGAGATCGCCAGGCCATCGTTGCCGGCACGGCCGGTTCGACCGATGCGGTGTACGTACTCGTCACCGCTGCGTGGCATGTCGAAGTTGATTACCAGATCCAGACCGTCGACGTCCAGACCACGGGCCGCAACGTCAGTGGCAACGAGGATCTTCACACCGCCCTGCTTCAGACGATCGATCGCCAGTTTGCGGTCCTTCTGGTCTTTCTCGCCGTGCAGCACGAACGCCTTGTATTCCTGAGCCACCAGGCGGCCGTAGATGCGATCGGCCATGGCGCGGGTGTTGGTGAAGACGATGGCCTTCTGGTAGGTCTCGTTGGCCAGCAACCAGTTCACAATCTGCTCTTTATGCTGATTGTGGTCGGCGGTGATGATTTGCTGACGAGTCGTCGAGTTCAGTTGACTGACCGCATTGAGCTGCAAGTGCTCCGGGTTGTTCAGGACCTTGGCGATCATCTCGCGCAGGCCGGAACCGCCGGTGGTGGCGGAGAACAGCATGGTCTGCTGACGGTTCGGGCATTCATCGACCAGACGCTGCACGTCTTCGGCGAAACCCATGTCGAGCATGCGGTCGGCTTCGTCGAGCACCAGCACCTCGACTTCTTTGAGGTCGAGGTTGCCGGCGTTGAGCTGCTCGATCATCCGCCCCGGGGTGCCGATGAGGATGTCCGGCACTTTGCGCAGCATTGCGGCCTGTACCTTGAAGTCTTCACCGCCAGTGATCAGGCCGGACTTGATGAAAGTGAACTGCGCGAAGCGTTCAACCTCCTTCAAAGTCTGCTGGGCCAGTTCACGGGTCGGTAGCAGGATCAGCGTCTTGATGCTGACGCGAATCTTCGCCGGGCCGATCAGGCGATTGAGGATTGGCAGAACGAAAGCGGCGGTTTTGCCGCTACCGGTTTGCGCCGTCACCCGCAGATCACGCCCCTGGAGCGCCAGCGGAATGGCCGCGGCTTGCACAGGCGTTGGCTCGACAAATTTCAGCTCGGCCACGGCTTTGAGCAGGCGTTCGTGCAGGGCGAATTGGGAAAACACGGGTGCTACCTCGAAGATATGCAAAAAAACAGCTGCATAGGTTACCGGTTTCGAGCGCTCAGGCCGAGTTTCTTTGTGCAAACGCCGACAATCAGTGGTTTTTTGTTGCCCGATTTGTCACTCGCTGCAATACACAGCGTCTTAAATGCTCTAATCGGCCCTCGCGTCTTACAGAAGAAACGTCTCGCTCATGGATATCAAACAGCTCTGGCTCAAAGCCCAGGACCTCTGGGGCACACTCGAAGAGCACCCGCTGCTGCAATCGGGACTGGCACTGCTGGTGCTGCTGGTCATCGCGCTGGTACTCGGACGCGTGGCGCGTTATCTGATCCTGCACGCCAGCCGCATGCTCGGCCGCCAACCGGCGCTGCACTGGATCAACGACTTGCGCCACAACAAGGTGTTTCAACGACTGGCGCAAATGACGCCGTCGCTGGTGATCCAGTTCGGCCTGCACCTGGTGCCGGAACTGAGCAAGACCGCGATGAATTTTCTCGGCAACGTCGCGCTGGCCTTCACCATCCTCTTCCTGCTGCTCTCGGTCAGCGCCCTGCTCAATGCCTTGCTCGACATCTACGCGCGCACCGAGCATGCGCGCACGCGCTCGATCAAAGGCTACGTGCAACTGGCGAAGATGGTCTTGTACGTGTTCGGCGCGATCATCATCGTCGCCACCCTGATCGACCGTTCGCCGCTGTTGCTGCTCTCGGGCCTGGGTGCGATGTCGGCGGTGATCCTGTTGGTCTACAAGGACACCCTGCTGTCATTCGTCGCCAGTGTGCAGCTGACCAGCAACGACATGCTGCGGGTTGGCGACTGGATCGAGATGCCGCAAGTCGGCGCCGATGGCGACGTGGTCGACATCACGTTGCACACGGTCAAGGTACAGAACTTCGACAAAACCATCGTCTCGATCCCGACCTGGCGCTTGATGTCCGAGTCGTTCAAGAACTGGCGCGGCATGCAGCAGTCCGGCGGCAGGCGGATCAAGCGCAGCCTGTTCATCGACGCCAGCGGCGTGCGCTTCATCCGCGACGACGAGGAAGAAAAGCTTTCGCAAGTGCACCTGCTGACCGACTACATGGGCCGCAAGAAAGCCGAGCTCAAGGCCTGGAACGAAGCGCAGGGCAATGTCGCCGCAATGTCGGCCAACCGCCGCCGGATGACCAATATCGGCACCTTTCGCGCCTACGCTTTGGCGTATCTGAAGAGTCACCCGGAGATTCAGCCGAACATGACTTGCATGGTCAGGCAGATGCAGACCACCGCCCAGGGCATTCCACTGGAAATCTACTGCTTCACCCGCACCACGGTGTGGGCCGATTACGAGCGGATTCAGGGGGATATTTTCGATTATCTGCTGGCGGTGCTGCCGGAGTTTGGCTTGAGTCTGTACCAACAGCCAAGCGGCGGGGATTTGCGCGCGGGGTTGCTGCCGGCGGTGTTGGGCACGGCGAATATTCCGGAGCCGGAAAAACACCTGATGTAACCCACGAATCCAACTGTAGGAGTGAGCCTGCTCGCGATAGCGCCAGTCCAGACAACTCGATGTCGACTGAACAATTGCTATCGCGAGCAGGCTCACTCCTACATGGGCTATGCGGTGGCCTGGGATTTGCGAATACCCAACCGGCTGATCCACACCGCCATCAGAATCACACTGCCGCCGAGGAACAATCTCCCCAGTTCCTCATGCTGATTCCAGATCAGCAAATTCAACAACAACCCTACCGGTACATGCAGATTGTTCATCACCGCCAGCGTCCCGCCGTTGACCATGCACGCGCCCTTGTTCCACCAGTACAAGCCCAGCGCCGTCGACACCAGCCCGAGAAACAGCAACACCGCCCATTGCAGCGGTGCTTCCGGGAGAAAATTCGATTTGCCGAACAACAGAAACGCCGGCAGCACCACCGCCAATGCGCCGAGGTAGAAATAACCGAAGCGCCGGTAATGCGGCAGATCACTCGGGTGCCTGGCCACCAGATGCTTGTACAGGACCTGCCCGGCGGCGTAGGTGAAGTTGGCCAGTTGTAGCAGCAGGAAGCCCATGAAGAAGTCCGGACTGATGCTGTCGAAACGAATCACCGCCGCACCGCCGACTGCCACCAGCGCGGCAATCAGCGCCCATGGGTTGAAGCGACGGTTCAGCGCGTCTTCGATCAGCGTCACATGCAGCGGCGTGAGAATGGTGAACAGCAACACCTCCGGCACCGTCAGCACACGGAAACTCAGGTACAGGCAGACGTAAGTCACGCCAAACTGCAACGCGCCGATCAGCAACATGCCCCGCATGAACGCCGGCTCCACCGAACGCCAGCGCGTCAACGGAATAAACACCAGCCCGGCCAATACCACACGGACCAGCACCGCAAAGTAACTGTCGACATGCCCGGCCAGGTACTCGCCGATCAAACTGAAGGAAAACGCCTGGATCAGCGTGACAAAAAGTAGATAGCCCATGCTCGCCTCGAAAATCGAATGGCGGCGACGATAGCGGTTTTTCGGATAGGCTCCAACAGCAAACGGCGCCGGAATCAAAAGCCCCTCACCCTAACCCTCTCCCGGAGGGAGAGGGGACTGACCGAGGGGTTTGGGCTAGCTGCGCCGACTTGGGATACCGAATCGAACTCAGGCCTGAAAAAAATCAAAAGCCCCTCACCCTGGCCCTCTCCCAGAGTGAGAGTGGACTGACCGAGGTGTTTGGGCTAGCTGCGCCGACTTGGGATACCGAATCGAACTCAGGCCTGAAAAAATCAAAAGCCCCTCACCCTGGCCCTCTCCCGGAGGGACAGGGGACTGACCGAGGTGTTTGGGCAAGCTACGCACATGAAATACCGCATCGAATCCAAAAAAGCCAAAAACCGGCCCTCCACCACTCCACACAATGAGCGCAAGCTCGAGTACCGCTCTTGATCTTGATCCACCCGCCCCGTCGGCAGGCTGAGTGGAGGGATTGATCCGGGCGGGGGAGCGCAGCGACCGTACGACGCAGTCGTACACAGCGAGTGTAGGTGCAGCGAAGCAAACCGGAGCCGCTGCGCCAGGATCGATCCCGGAGCGAAGGAACCCCGAGCCCCAGCGAGCGGGCCGAACGTTGGGGCACAGACCTTTGGTTACTTTGGGGCGTTTGCCAAAGTGACCCGCTGTAAGAGCGGAACCGCCAGCCGCAGCACCGCAAAAAACGGATATACCCCCAAAACCCCAAGAACCTGGTCGGCCCAAAGGCCGCCAAGAAAACCCAGACAAAAAAAAGCCCGATCTCGCTAAAGCGTTCAATCGGGCTACAGCACTCAGGAGCAAAAGTGCAAAGGGAGGTTCGATGCGCGTGGAACCTTGAAGGGGTTGCGCCAGGTCACTAGACCATCCAGCGATTATCTGGCGATTAACCGATCAAGCGACCTGAGACAATTTGGCGTTGGCCTGATTCAGCCCCTTCTCCTGGAAGTCACCGCCAAGGTTCATGCCCTCGGCATGGATAAAGGTCACGTCGTTGATCCCGATGAAACCCATCACCTGACGCAGATACGGTTCCTGATGATCCGCCGGACCACCGGCATACACACCACCGCGAGCGGTCAACACAAAGGCACGCTTGCCATTGAGCAAACCTTGCGGACCGGTCTCGGTGTACTTGAAGGTCACTCCGGCACGCAGCACATGGTCAAGCCAGGCCTTGAGCGTGCTCGGGATTGCAAAGTTGTACATCGGTGCAGCCATCACCAGCAAGTCGGCGGCGAGCAGCTCATCAGTCAATTCGTTGGAACGATCCAGCGACGCTTGTTCGCTGTCGTTGCGCTGTTCGGCGGGTTTCATCCAGCCACCCAGCAAGTTGGCGTCCAGATGCGGCACCGGGTTCAAGGCGAGGTCACGCACAGTGATCTGATCGGCAGGGTGCGCGGCTTTCCACTGAGCGATGAAGGTCTGGGTCAGTTGACGGGAAACCGAGTCTTGCTGGCGGGCACTGCTTTCGATGATCAGAACGCGGGACATGGTGTGTAGTCTCCATCCGAGAATGTTGTAAGTCGATGGAGTGAAGGTTAAACAGAGTCGAATCGATGAAAAAGCGCAAATATCCGCTGTAACCCATCGATAAATTCGTTTATAAGCTAAACCCACATACCCCTGTGGGAGCGAGCCTGCTCGCGATAGCGGTGTATCAGATACACCCATGTCGACTGACACAGCGCTATCGCGAGCAGGCTCACTCCTACAAGTGGAAACCGTTATTTCGGAGTGCAGGTCAGTTTGATGCGCAGCTTGATGATCTCGCGGGTGAACTTGGCCGTGGCGTTTTTGTGCTTGCCGGCCGGCACATCGATGCTGCGCGTGCGTGGTGCTTCCGGGCCGTTGCTGAATACGGCCCGGCAGGTCGCGTCGACATCACCGTAATTGGCCACGCGGATCGAGCCGATGTCGTTATCGGTGTCGAAGGTCTCGTAGTCGATCTTCATGCCGTTGAGATCCTTTTGCACATCGATCGGATAGGCAAACGCGGTCAACGGCAGCAGCGCCAGCACCACACAACAGAATTTTTTCATTCGGCAGTCTCCATGAGGGACGGCCAGCTTAGGACAAGAGGAGCTATTGATGAAAGCGCCCCGCGTGACCCTTGATCAATGGCGAACGTTGCAGGCCGTGGTCGACCACGGCGGATTCGCCCAGGCCGCCGAGGCCCTGCACCGTTCGCAGTCATCGGTGAGCTACACCGTCGCCCGCATGCAGGATCAGCTCGGCGTGCCGTTGCTGCGCATCGACGGCCGTAAAGCCGTGCTCACCGAGGCCGGCGGTGTGTTGCTGCGCCGTTCGCGGCAACTGGTGAAACAGGCCAGCCAGTTGGAAGATCTGGCCCATCACATGGAGCAAGGCTGGGAAGCCGAAGTGCGGCTGGTGGTCGATGCCGCCTACCCGAGCGCGCGGATCGTCCGCGCCCTGACCGCGTTCATGCCGCAGAGTCGCGGCTGCCGCGTGCGTCTGCGCGAAGAAGTATTGTCGGGCGTTGAGGAAGTGCTGCTCGAAGGCGTCGCGGATCTGGCCATCACCGGCCTGAGCATTCCGGGCTACCTCGGCGCGGAGTTGAGCGATGTCGAATTCGTCGCCGTCGCCCATCCTGATCACCCGCTGCATCGGCTCAATCGCGAGCTGAGCTTTCAGGATCTGGAAACCCAGATGCAAGTGGTGATCCGCGACTCCGGTCGCCAGCAGCCGCGCGATGTCGGCTGGCTCGGCGCCGAACAGCGCTGGACCGTCGGCAGCCTCGCCACCGCCGCGACCTTCGTCAGCAGCGGCCTGGGTTTTGCCTGGCTACCGCGGCACATGATTGACCGGGAATTGAAGGATGGCTCGCTCAAGCTGCTACCGTTGGACCGGGGCGGCAGCCGCAACTCCAGTTTCTATCTGTATTCGAACAAGGACAAACCCTTGGGCCCGGCCACGCAAATCCTCATCGAGTTGTTGCGCACTTTCGACACCTTGCCGCTGGACGCCCCGTTCGCCGCCCCCGAGCAAGCCTGACACGGAGTTCACCGATGGCGTATTTCGAGCACGAAGGTTGCAACCTGCACTACGAGGAATATGGCCACGGTACGCCGTTGCTGCTGGTTCACGGGCTCGGCTCGAGCACGCTGGATTGGGAAATGCAGATCCCGGCGCTGGCCGCGCGGTACCGGGTAATCGTCCCGGACATTCGCGGCCACGGGCGCTCGGACAAACCCCGCGAGCGCTACAGCATCGCCGCATTCAGCGCCGACCTGCTGGCCTTGATCGAACACCTGCGCCTCGGCCCGGTGCACTACGTCGGGCTGTCGATGGGCGGGATGATCGGTTTTCAGCTGGCCGTCGATCAGCCGCAAGCGCTCAAGAGCCTGACCATCGTCAACAGCGCACCTCAAGTCAAATTGCGCAGCCGCGACGATTACTGGCAGTGGTTCAAACGCTGGAGTCTGATGCGCCTGCTTAGTCTGGAGACCATCGGCAAAGCCCTCGGCAGCAAACTTTTTCCCAAGCCGGAACAGGCCCATCTGCGACGGAAAATGGCCGAACGCTGGGCAAAAAACGACAAACGTGCTTATCTCGCCAGCTTCGATGCGATTGTCGGCTGGGGCGTTCAGGAACGACTTTCCCGGGTGTCCTGTCCAACGCTCGTCATCAGCGCCGACCGTGATTACACACCGGTGGCGTTAAAGGAAACCTATGTAAAACTGCTGCCGGATGCGCGGCTGGTGGTCATCGCCGACTCGCGCCATGCCACCCCGCTCGATCAACCCGAACGCTTCAATCAAACGCTGCTGGATTTTCTCGCCACAGCCGACCTTCACTCTCAGGATCACTGACCCATGCTGAAAAAACTCGCCCTCGCCGCCGGCTCTGTACTGTTTGCCGCCAACCTGATGGCTGCCACCCCGGCCAAGGCGCCCCACGTGCTGCTGGACACCACCAACGGCCAGATCGAAATCGAACTGGACCCGGTCAAGGCGCCGATCAGCACCAAGAATTTCCTTGAATACGTCGACAGCGGCTTCTACAACAACACCATTTTCCACCGCGTGATCCCGGGCTTCATGGCCCAGGGCGGCGGTTTCACCCAGCAGATGCAACAGAAAGAAACCAAGGCGCCGATCAAGAACGAAGCCAGCAATGGCCTGCACAACGTTCGTGGCACCCTGTCGATGGCGCGCACTTCCAATCCTGATTCGGCGACCAGTCAGTTCTTCATCAACGTTGCCGACAACGCTTTCCTCGATCCGGGCCGTGACGCCGGTTACGCGGTGTTCGCCAAAGTGGTCAAGGGCATGGATGTCGTCGACATCATCGTCAACTCGCCGACCATCACCAAACAAGGCATGCAGAACGTGCCTTCCGACCCTGTGATCATCAAGTCGGCCAAGCGCATCGACTGAGTTTCGCCGGGCATACCGAGCGGCGCCGGGCTGAGCCTGCGCCGCTCGCACTGATAAAAGGAGAGCCCGTATCCCGGGCGGTTATCTGATGCTCTATCGCCGTTTCGAACAACTGATCGATATCTTCCGCGACGCCCCGACGGCGTCCCCGCCGGACCGTGTCTGGCCCTTCTATACCTATTACCTGAAGCAGGTCTGGCCGAGTTTCGCCGCCCTGCTCGTGGTTGGCCTGTTCGCCGCTTTGATCGAAGTAGCGCTGTTCAGTTACCTGAGCCGCATCATCGACCTTGCACAAGGCACGCCCAACCCGAATTTCTTCAGCGACCATGCCCTCGAATTGACCTGGATGCTGGTGGTCGCCCTGGTGCTGCGACCGATTTTCTTCGGTCTGCACGACTTGCTGGTGCACCAGACCCTGAGCCCCGGCATGACCAGCATGATCCGCTGGCAGAACCACAGCTACGTGCTCAAGCAGAGCCTGAATTTCTTCCAGAACGATTTCGCCGGGCGCATCGCCCAACGCATCATGCAGACCGGCAACTCGCTGCGAGATTCTGCCGTGCAAGCGGTGGACGCGCTGTGGCACGTGGTGATCTACGCGATCAGTTCGCTGGTGCTGTTCGCCGAAGCTGACTGGCGCCTGATGATCCCGCTGCTGACCTGGATCGTCGCCTACATCGGCGCGCTGTACTACTTCGTGCCACGGGTGAAAGAGCGTTCGGTGGAAGCCTCGGATGCGCGCTCGAAACTGATGGGGCGCATCGTCGACGGCTACACCAACATCGCCACGCTGAAGCTGTTCGCTCACACCAACTTCGAACAGCACTATGCCAAGGAAGCCATCGAAGAACAGACCGTCAAAGCACAGATGGCCGGTCGCGTGGTCACCAGCATGGACGTGGCGATTACCACCATGAACGGCCTGCTGATCGTCGGCACCACGGCGCTGGCGTTGTGGCTGTGGACGCAGTCGCTGATTACCGTCGGCGCGATTGCCCTGGCCACCGGTCTGGTGATCCGCATCGTCAACATGTCCGGCTGGATCATGTGGGTGGTCACCGGCATTTTCGAAAACATCGGCATGGTTCAGGACGGTCTGCGCACCATCTCGCAACCGGTCGGCGTCACCGACCGCGAGCAGGCCAAACCGCTGGCCGTGGCCTCGGGCGAAGTGCGTTTCGAGCACGTGGATTTTCACTACGGCAAGAAGAAAGGCATCATCGGCGACCTCAACCTGACGATCAAACCGGGCGAGAAAATCGGCTTGATCGGCCCGTCCGGCGCCGGCAAATCGACCCTGGTCAACCTGTTGCTGCGCCTGTACGACGTAGAGGGTGGGCGGATCCTGATCGACGGCCAGAACATCGCCGAAGTCGGCCAGGAAAGCCTGCGTGCGCGGATCGGCATGATCACTCAGGACACCTCGCTGCTGCACCGCTCGATCCGCGACAATCTGCTTTACGGCAAACCCGACGCCACCAACGCCGAATTGTGGGAGGCGGTGCACAAGGCCCGCGCCGATGAGTTCATCCCGCTGCTGTCCGATGCGGAAGGCCGCACCGGTTTCGATGCGCACGTCGGTGAGCGCGGGGTGAAACTGTCCGGCGGTCAGCGCCAGCGCATCGCGATTGCAAGGGTGCTGCTCAAGGACGCGCCGATCCTGATCATGGACGAAGCCACCTCGGCGCTGGACTCTGAGGTGGAAGCGGCGATTCAGGAAAGCCTCGAGACCTTGATGCAGGGCAAAACCGTGATCGCTATTGCGCATCGTCTCTCGACCATTGCGCGGATGGATCGCCTGGTGGTCCTGGAGAACGGCAAGATCGCCGAGAGCGGCACCCACGCCGAATTGCTTGCGCATCGCGGCCTGTATGCGCGTTTGTGGGCGCACCAGACCGGAGGCTTTGTCGGCATCGACTAATGCACCACATTCCCCTGTAGGAGTGAGCCTGCTCGCTCCCACAGAGGTCAGGTCTGGCGATAGGGCAACGCCGTTCTCGCCTCTTCGGCATAGGCCAGAACCCCGGCGCGCTCTTGCTGGAGGAAATCCTCCACCGCCGCTTTCAGCCCCGGATGGCGCAGGTAGTGCCAGGAATGGGTGATCACCGGTTCGAAGCCGCGAATCAACTTGTGCTCGCCCTGCGCCCCGGCATCGAAACGCTGGATGCCATGGGCGATCGCGTAGTCCATGCCTTGATAAAAACACGTCTCGAAATGCAGCCGATCGAACTCGGCCAGGCAACCCCAGTAACGCCCGTAGAAACTGTCGCCACCGGCCAGACTGAAGGCCATTGCTACCGGCCGTGATCCCTGTTTGGCCAAGACCACGCGAATCGCCTCGGGCATGCGCTCGGCCAGCAGGCTGAAGAACTCGCGGGTCAGATACGGCGCCTGACGCCGCACCGCGTAGGTGTTGGCATAGCAAGCGTAAACAAAATCCCACTGCGCCTCGTCCAGTTCCCGCCCTTGCAGCCACTCGAAGTCAAAGCCCTGCCCCGCTACCTGCTCGCGTTCCTTGCGCATCTGCTTGCGCTTGCGTGAGCTGAGGGCATCGAGGAAATCCTGAAAGTCGCGGTAACCGCGATTCTGCCAGTGATACTGACAGCCAATGCGTTGCAGCCAGCCCGGTTGCTCGGCCATCGCCGCGTCAGTGAACGGGTCGGTGAAATTGATGTGCGCGCTGGAAAGCCCTTCGATCTCCAGATAGCCGGGCAGGCTCTTGAGCAATTCAAAACCGTCTTCGACACTGGCCGCCAGCAGGCGCGGGCCGCTCACCGGACTGAATGGCACAGCCGTTAAAAGCTTGGGGTAGTAATCGATGCCGGCACGCGCACAGGCGTCGGCCCAGCCGTGATCGAACACGTACTCGCCGTAGGAATGCCACTTGCGGTAACTGGGCAGCGCGGCGATCAGGCGACCCTCTTCGATATGCAGCAAATGCTCGGGCTGCCAGCCGGTATGCGGGCCGACACTGCCGCTGTCTTCCAGCGCACTGAGGAAGGCGTGGCGCAGAAATGGCTGGTTGTCCGGGACCAGCGCATCCCAAGTGGCCGGGGCGATTTCTGACAGGTCTTGCAGGCGTTGCAACGGCATTCACTGGCACTCCACAGCTTGGCGACAAAGCCCGGCGAGTATCGCTGATCGCGACCCAGTTGCACACGCTCAATCGGCCGACAGCGCTCTAACTCGATAGTTCACGCCGGATATGCATCGTCATCAACCTGCCATCACTGTGCCACCGCTCTGTCATAAACCATCGCGATACTGGCGCCTGTTTTTAGAGCGCCGGGTTCTAACCCGGACACAGTTTTCCGGCCTTCGGGTCGGTTGTGCCCAGGATGGTTCAGCCATCCCCTTCATCTTCGGAGATTGCTATGCGTCTTGCTTCCACGAAAACTGCAGCGGCCCTGTGCGGCGGCTTGTTGCTGGCCATGAGCGTTCCGGCCAGTGCTGCAGTCGACGCCAAACTGCTCGACATGCTCAAGGCCAACGGGTCGATTTCCCAGGCGCAGTACATCGAGCTGCAAACAGAACTGGCCAAGGATCAGAAGGCTCAGCAAATCGCCCAACAGGCGCAGCAGGAAACCAACGAACAAGTGGCAGCGGTCGCGAAGAAGACCAACGAACAGAGCCTGTTCGACCAGAAACTGGCCTGGGCGGCCAAGACCCAGTTCAAGGGTGACGTGCGCATCCGTCAGGAAACCATCAAGATCGACGGCGAGCCGAACAATGGCGGCCGCGACAAGGATCGCCAGCGCATCCGTGCGCGTCTGGGCGCCTACACCGAGATCAACCCGCAGGTCGACACCGGCATCCGTATCGCCACCGGCGGCGGCGACGACGCCCGTTCGACCAACCAGGACCAGGACAACTACTTCGACAAGAAGCAGATCTGGCTCGACCTCGGCTACATCGACTACCACCCCGATCAGATCAAGAACCTGCACGTGATCGGCGGCAAGATGCTGCAACCGTGGGTGAGCATGGGCGACGTGATCTGGGACAGCGACATCAACCCGGAAGGTCTGGCCGTTACCTACAAGTACCCACTGGGCGGCAGCGCCGAACTGTTCGGCAGCCTGGGTAACTACAACCTCAAGGACAACGTTGACGGCGACGGCGTGCAATTCCGTCACGATCTGCGCCTGACCGCTGGCCAGTTGGGCAGCCGCTTCAACATCACCGATAACCTGAAGATGACTTTGGGCGGTAGCGTCTACGCCTACCAGAACGACGAAGACAGCCGCTGCACCGGCACCTCGACGCCGTGCGCGCTGGCAGTCAACGGCAACTCGGCGAACAACGAATTCCGTCTGTATGAAGGGTTCAGCCAGATCGATATCGGCGGCCTGCCAATGCCGTTGTCTTTCTACGGCCAGTACGTGAAGAACAACGATGCCGTGACCGATCAGGACACCGCATGGTTGCTCGGCGCCAAGTCGAAAGTCTTCGGCTTCAACCTCGACTACAACTACCGTGACGTGCAGCGCAACGCCGTGGTCGGCGCCTTCACCGACTCCGACTTTGCCAACGGCACCACCGGTTCCCGCGGGCACAAGTTCAAGGTCGGTTACGACATCGACAAGAACTTCGCCGTCGGCGCCACGTACTTCCTGACCAAGGCCGACTTCGCCAGCCGCGGCCAGCGCGATGCAGATGCCAACACCCTGCAACTGGATGCTGAAGCGAAGTTCTAAAAAAGTGATAGCCCAGTGCGGGCGGGACGATCCCCATCATCCGTTCGTTTCATCCGCACCGGGTTATTTCTGCAGGATGCAAAAAAACCCTGTAGGAGCTGCCGAAGGCTGCGATCTTTTGATCTTGATCTTGAAAACAAGATCAAAAGATCGCAGCCTCGTTTCACTCGACAGCTCCTACAGGGGGTTATCTTTTCGTCGTTGATCGGCGAGGCGTTCGGCCAGCGCATCGACATGCTCGTCCGGTTGTTCCGGCAATGCCTTCAGCGTCGCCTGCATCAAGCGCATCTGCCGCAGGAAACGCCGGCAGTTGGGGCAGAACAACAGGTGATGACGCACCATCAGCGTCTCGCGAAAGCTCAGTTGGCCGTCGAGATAATCGCTGGATCGTGCTACTTGCTCCTTGCAGGTCAACATTCTCCCGTCTCCTCAAAATGTTCCACGGTCGCAAAAACCTTCAAGCGTGCCCGGTGCAGCAGCACGCGGACATTGGAGAGCGAGATCTCCAGAAGATTACAGATCTCTTCCAGCTCCAGGCCCTGGCGTTCGCGCAACAGCAGGACACTGCGCTGCAACTCGGAAAGACTCAGCAACGTATGTTCGAGGCATTCGCGCAGTTCGTTTTCGGTGAGCAGCGCTTCGGGGGTGTCCTGGTGCCAGGCGAACGGCGCCACCAGCCAGTGACCGTCGCTTGAAGAAAACCGATCGTCGCCGATAGTGCCATGCGGCGATGGCAGGTCATCGAGCAGGACTTCCCGGCGATTGAGCTTGTAGCGACTTTTGGCCGAGTTGGCGGTGATGGTCAGCAACCAGGTCTTCAGGCTGGAACGGCCCTCGAAGCTGGCCAGATGGCGCACCACCGACAGCCACGCATCCTGCACGACTTCCTCGACATGACGCTGGCCGACAATCGCGTAAGCCACCGCTCGCATGGCGCTCTGATAGGTAGTAACCAGTTCCTTGAAAGCCTTTTGCTCCCCCGCCAGCAAGCGCGCGAGCAGTTGGGTGTCATCAGCCGCCATCCATCAATCCCCTTGTCCGGACTTCGAAAATGAACGCGGCAGGTATTCACCTGCCGCGACGTCCGAAAAATTACAGCGTTTCACTCGCTTCGAATGTAGGAAAGATCGACGCGATTAAGGGGAAATTAACCTGTTTCAGCGTTTGCGCAGCAACACACTACCAATCGAGTAACCGGCACCGAACGAGCTCAACACCGCCAGCGAACCCGAGGCCAGGTCATCCTGGTATTTGTGGAAGGCAATGACCGAACCGGCCGAGCTGGTGTTGGCATAGCTGTCGAGAATCACCGGCGCTTCTTCTTTGCTGGCTTCGCGGCCGAGCAGCTTGCGCACGATCAGGTGGTTCATGCTCAGGTTGGCCTGGTGCAGCCAGAAGCGTTTCACGTCGCCGACGTTGAGCTGGTTCTCTTCCAGGTGCTCGCCGATCAGCTCGGCAACCATCGGGCAGACATCCTTGAACACCTTGCGGCCTTCCTGCACGAACAGCTTGTCGCGGGCGCCCACACCCTCCTCGGCAGCGCGATTGAGGAAGCCGAAGTTGTTGCGGATGTTGTTGGAGAACTTGGTCAGCAATTTGGTGCTGACCACGTCGAACTGGTACGGCGAGGTCGCCAGATCCGCGCGTTCGATGATCACCGCAGTCGCGGCATCGCCGAAAATGAAATGGCTGTCGCGGTCACGGAAGTTCAGGTGCCCGGTGCAGACTTCCGGGTTGACCATGAGGATCGCCCGCGCCTGGCCCAGTTGCACGCTGTTGGCGGCGGCCTGGATGCCGAAGGTGGCCGAAGAACAAGCGACGTTCATGTCGAAACCGAAACCTTCGATGCCCAGTGCTTCCTGGACTTCGATGGCGATGGCCGGATAAGCGCGTTGCAGGTTCGAGCAGGCAACGATCACGCCGTCGATGTCGGCTGCGGTTTTGCCGGCTCGTTGCAGGGCTTGTTCAGCCGCACCGACGGCCATTTGGCAGAGCACCGACCATTCGTCGTTGGAACGTTCCGGCAGGCGCGGGGCCATGCGTTGCGGATCGAGGATGCCGTCCTTGTCCATGACAAAGCGGCTCTTGATGCCCGAGGCTTTTTCGATGAACGCGGCGCTGGATTCGGTCAGGGCCTGGACTTCACCGCTGGCAATGGCCTCGGCGTGATCGGCGTTGAACTGGGCGACGTAGGTATTGAAAGACTGCACCAGCTCTTCGTTGGAGATGCTGTTGGCCGGTGTGTACAGGCCGGTGCCGCTGATGACGACGTTATGCATGGTCGTTTCTCTAATCTGTTCAGGCAGAAAGTGCTGGAACCGTCGTACCAACACGCAAAGGGTCTATTCCCATCCGGGGGACGCAAACCTGGCATCGTTTTATTCCGCAGCGCGACACGGCCGAAGGCTCTGGGTCGCGAAACGGCGGGTTATGGGGGCGAAGTTTGCCATAAACCTTGGCTTTTGGCGCCATTCCCGACATTCCGCCATTCCCGATGTGGGAGCGAGCCTGCTCGCGAAGACGGTGTGTCAGTCACACAAAGGGTGCCAGACATGACGCTTTCGCGAGCAGGCTCGCTCCCACAGGGGATGACACAAACTCTGAAGGTCAGGGCTCGACCTGGCTCCACTGTTTGCTCAGGCGTTTGTCGGAGATCGGCACTTTCGTGCCCAACTGCTGGGCAAACAGCGAGACGCGGTACTCCTCCAGCCACCAGCGGTACAACTCCAGTTGCGGGTCGCGCTTGCCTTCCTGCGCATGCTTGGCCGCGCGGCTCTGGTATTGCGCCCACAGGCCCGCGAGTTCGCCACTCCAGACCCGATCCTTCTGCACCTGCGCGCCGAGTTTCTCGAAACGTTGCTCGACCGCTTTCAGGTAACGGGGCAACTCCTTGAGCCATTGCATCGGCGTTTCACGGACGAAGCCCGGATAGACCAGATTGCCGATCTGCTGCTTGATGTCATTCAACGCTACGGCCTGGGCCAGATCGATCTTGCCCTTGAAGCGTTTTTGCAGACCGTGCCAGATCTTCAGGATTTCCAGGGTCAGCCGCGCCACGCGCTCGGCGTGCTCGGTCCAGTTGCCGCGTTTGCGCTCGGCCAATGCCGCCAACCCGGCACCATCCCGGGGCAGCGGGTCTTCGCCTTCGAGAATGCAACTGTCGAGGCTGGCCAGCAGAATGTCTTCCACCAGCGCATCGACGCGGCCCAGCTCACGATAAAGCAAGCCCAGTTCAGTCTGCCCCGGCAACTTGCCGCGCAGGAACTTGGCCGGCTCGGCCAGTTGCTGCATCAACAAGCGCCGCAAGGCGCGACGATGCTGGAACTCGGCTTCGGCCGGGGTCGAGAACCGCCCTTCCTTGACCGTGCCGCCCTCTTCCACCAACGCTGGGTAAACCGTCATCGACAGCCCGGCGATCTTCTGCTGGGTCTTTTCCGCCACCGGCGCGAAAACCTTCGCCTCGACCGGTTGCTGGCTTTTCGCACTCTGCGGCACCGCCAGCGCGGCCTGGCTGGCTTCAGCGAAGCGTGCGGTCAGCTCAGCCAGATCGCGGCCTTCGCCAAGGAACTTGCCCTCGCCGTCGACGATTTCCAGGTTCATGCGCAGATGGCTTTCAACCTGTTGCGCGGCTTCCGCCCACGCCTCATCACTGACCCGTGCGCCAGTCATGCGCAGCAGTTCGCGACCGAGCGCTTGCGGCAGCGAACGTTCGGCGAACGTCATGCGCTGCAGCGCGGCTTTGATGAAGTCCGGCACCGGCACGAAATTCTTGCGCAGGGCTTTCGGCAGGTTCCGCACCAAGGCAATGCACTTGGCCTCGATCAGGCCCGGCACCAGCCATTCCAGACGCTCCGGTGGCAGCATCGGCAGCAGCGGCGCCGGCACGCGCAAGGTCACGCCATCGCGCGGGTGATTCGGTTCGAAATGGTAAGTGAGCGCCAGCTCCAGATCGCCGATGTGCAGGGTGTCCGGGTAATCACGGGCGGTGACTTCACTGGCCTCGCGGGCCAGCACGTCTTCTTCGCGCATGATCAAAAGTTGCGGGTCTTTCTGGCTGTTGACCTTGTACCAACTGTCGAACGTCGCGGTCTGGTGGATTTCCGCCGGCAGACGCGCATCGTAGAAGGCGTAGAGGGTTTCCTCGTCGGCGAGAATATCGCGAC
Organism: Pseudomonas moraviensis; assembly: GCF_900105805.1. Lineage (NCBI taxonomy): Bacteria > Pseudomonadati > Pseudomonadota > Gammaproteobacteria > Pseudomonadales > Pseudomonadaceae > Pseudomonas > Pseudomonas moraviensis. Next base: position 3,244,575 of record NZ_LT629788.1, read on the forward strand.
GGCGCGCCTTGGCCTCGAGTTCGTCGAGCTGCTCGAGCAGTTTCTGATTGGCGCTCAGGCATTTGGCCCGCGACTGAATCTCGCCGCGCACCAACCCTTCGCGGATAAACAGCTCACGAGAGACCACCGGATCGACCGGGCCGTAATGCACCGGGCGGCGACCGACGACGATCAGGCCGAACAGGGTGATCTGCTCGTAGGCCACGACCTGGCCGCGCTTCTTTTCCCAATGCGGTTCGAAGTGGTTCTTCTTGATCAGGTGCCCGGCCAGCGGTTCGATCCAGTCGGCATCGATCTTGGCGACCATGCGCGCGTAAAGCTTGGTGGTTTCCACCAGTTCGGCGGTCATCAGCCACTGCGGGCGCTTCTTGCCGATGCCCGACGACGGATGAATCCAGAAGCGCCGTTGGCGCGCGCCAAGGTAATCGCCGTCTTCGGTTTTCTGGCCGATCTGGCTGAGCAAGCCGACCAGCACCGCTTTGTGCAGTTTCGGATAATCCGCCGGCTCTTTGTTCAGGCTCAGCTGCATGTCGCGGCAGATCAGGCTCAACTGCCGATGGGAATCTCGCCACTCGCGCAAGCGCAGGTAATTGAGGAAATTCTTCCGGCACCAGTTACGCAGCGGGTTGGCGGTCAGCGCCTGGCGCTGTTCTTCAAAACCACGCCACAGATTGACCAGCCCGGCGAAGTCCGAATCCGGATCCTTCCATTGCGCATGGGCCTGATCCGCCGCTTGCTGACGCTCCGGCGGACGCTCGCGCGGGTCCTGAATCGACATCGCACTGGCGACAATCAGCACTTCCTGCAGGCTGCCGAGTTTGGCCGCTTCGAGCAGCATGCGGCCCATGCGCGGGTCGACCGGCAAGCGCGCCAGCTGTCGACCGAGCGGCGTCAGCTGGCTGTTGCGGTCCACCGCCGAAAGCTCCTGCAGCAGGTTGAAACCGTCGCTGATCGCCTTGCCGTCCGGCGGTTCGATAAACGGGAACGCGGTGATTTCGCCGAGACGCAGATGGAGCATCTGCAAAATAACGGCGGCGAGGTTGGTGCGCAGAATTTCCGGGTCGGTAAATTCCGGACGACCGAGGAAATCCTCTTCGCTGTACAACCGCACGCAGATGCCCGGCTCGACCCGCCCGCAACGACCTTTACGTTGATTGGCGCTGGCCTGGGAAATCGCTTCGATCGGCAAGCGCTGGACTTTGGCCCGATAGCTGTAGCGACTGATGCGCGCGGTGCCGCTGTCGATCACATAGCGAATACCCGGAACGGTCAGCGAAGTCTCGGCAACGTTGGTCGCCAGCACCACACGACGGCCCGGGTGCGACTGGAAAATCCGCTGCTGTTCGGCCGGCGACAGACGCGCGTACAGCGGCAGGATTTCGGTGTGCTTGAGCTGGGCCTTGCGCAGCATGTCCGCGGCATCACGAATCTCGCGCTCACCGGGCAGGAACACCAGCACATCACCCGGACTGCGGCGTTCGCTGCGCTCGTAGGCGGCGATTTCGTCGAGGGTGGCGAGGATCGCCTGATCGACGGTAAGGTCGTCCTCGACCCGGTTGCCCTCCTCGTCCTGCTCCAGCGTCAGCGGGCGATACCAGGTGTCCACCGGGAACGTGCGACCGGACACTTCAACAATCGGCGCATCATCGAAATGCTTGGAGAAACGCTCAAGATCGATGGTCGCCGAGGTGATGATGACTTTCAGATCCGGGCGAAGCGGCAGCAGGGTTTTCAGGTAACCGAGGAGGAAATCAATGTTGAGGCTGCGTTCGTGCGCTTCGTCGACGATGATCGTGTCGTAGCGTTCGAGGTAACGATCGTTCTGGGTTTCCGCCAGCAGAATGCCGTCGGTCATCAGCTTGATCAGGGTGTTGGCATCGCTCTGATCTTCGAAGCGCACCTGATAGCCGACCAGTGCACCGAGGGGCGTGCCGAGTTCTTCGGCGACGCGGCTGGCGACGCTGCGCGCGGCGATCCGACGCGGCTGGGTATGGCCGATCAGACCGTGCTGGCCGCGACCGATTTCCAGACAGATTTTCGGCAACTGAGTGGTTTTGCCCGAGCCGGTTTCGCCAGCGATGATCAGCACCTGATGTTGCTCCAGGGCCTTTTTGATCTCGTCGCGTTTGGCCGCGATCGGCAAACTGTCGTCGTAGCGAATCACCGGCAGGCTGGCACGGCGCGCCAGCACCTGATCACAGGATGCCTGCATCCGCACCACCCATTGGGCCAGTTTGGCCTCGTCGGGTTTCTTGCGCAGCTCAAGCAACTGCCGCCGCAGCCGGTGACGGTCGGCGAGCATGGCGTGATCGAGGTTTTTCAGCAGTTTGTCGATGGAGGGCGATTCGTCGGTCATCGGGTAGGCAATTCGGTCGTCTATTTATGCAGGGGGCGGATTGTCGCAGATTTGCCTGCAGTTGACCTGCTTCCCCTGTAGGAGCTGCCGAAGGCTGCGATCTCTTGATTTTGCTTTTGAAGATCAAGATCAAAAGATCGCAGCCTTCGGCAGCTCCTACAATGGGTTGTTATTCGTTATCGAGGCCTTTGCGCCGATATGGGAAGACGTCAATCACCTTCCCCGCCCGAATCGCCTCCTGCAGGCTCTTCCAGTAATCGGCGTCATACAACTCGCCGTGCAACTGATCGAACAATTTGCGTTGCCCGGCATCGGCGAACAGAAACGGCGGAAATTCCTCGGGAAACACGTCCAGCGGGCCGATCGAGTACCACGGTTCGGAGGCCATTTCGTCCTCCGGCGTGCGCGGTGCCGGAATGTGGCGGAAGTTGGCCTCAGTCAGAAAGCAGATTTCGTCGTAGTCGTAAAACACCACTCGCCCGTGGCGGGTGACGCCGAAGTTTTTCAGCAGCATGTCGCCGGGGAAAATATTCGCCGCGGCCAATTGCTTGATCGCCAGGCCGTAATCCTCCAGCGCTTCACGTACCTGGGCGTCGTTGGCATTTTCCAGATAGAGATTGAGCGGGGTCATCCGGCGTTCGGTCCAGCAGTGGCGGATCAGCACGGTTTCGCCCTCGACCGACACCGTCGACGGCGCGACTTCTAGCAATTCCTCCAGACACGCCGGATCGAACTTGCTCAGCGGAAAACGAAAGTCGGCAAACTCCTGGGTATCGGCCATACGCCCGACCCGATCGACGCTTTTCACCAGCCGATACTTTTCGATCACCGTGGCGCGGTCGACGTTTTTCGATGGTGAGAAACGGTCCTTGATGATTTTGAACACGGTGTTGAAACCCGGCAGGGTGAACACGCTCATGACCATGCCGCGCACGCCCGGGGCCATGATGAACTGGTCGTCAGTGTTGGCCAGGTGATTGATCAGCGCGCGGTAGAACTCGGATTTGCCGTGCTTGTAGAAGCCGATCGAGGTGTACAACTCGGCGATGTGCTTGCCCGGCAGGATGCGCCGCAGAAAACCGATGAACTCCGCCGGCACCGGCACATCGACCATGAAATAGGAGCGAGTGAAAGAGAAGATGATCGACACATCGGCTTCGTCGGTAATCAACGCGTCGATCTGAATGCCGCGACCCTCGCGGTGCAGCAGCGGAATCACCAGCGGCCATTGCTCATCGCGGGTGTAGATGCGCCCGACCAGATAGGCGCCCTTGTTGCGGTAAAGCACCGAGGAAAACAGCTCGACGCTCAGCTCCGGATCCTTGCACACCCAGTCCGGCAGGTTTTCGCGCAACTGCGCTTCGAGCCGCAGCAAGTCGCCGGGCAGATCAGCGTAATCCTCGCTGAAGCGGTAATCGGCAAAAATGCTCGCGAGCATGGCGGACAACTGGCCCTGCGGCTTGTACGTGCGGGTTTGCGCAGCGCGGGCTCGGCGCAGGCTCGGGCGCGTGGTATGGATGAACATGCAGCCGTCGCTGATCAGGTCGTGGCTGAACAACCCGCAGAAAATCGAGTTGTACCAGGTCTCGGAAAGCTCATCGTCGAAGCGCAGATCGATAACACTGATATAGGCGCTTTTCACCAGCGGCCAGCAGCTGACGTTCATCAGCGCTTCTTCGTCGAAACACTCGCGCAGGCGAGCAACGGTTTCGCCGACCTTTTCCTCATACAGACTGATCCGCGCCGCCGAGGCGGCCTGCGCCTCCTGCCAGCGCGCCTGCTCGAAGCGCTCCCGCGCGCCATCGGTGATGCGACGGAAATGCTCGCGGTAATCGTCGAAGCCGGCGAGGATCATCCGGGCGATCTCGGTGGCTGGCCATTGCTGCGACATAGAGGAAACCTCGGCGGGAATTCGATTCGTCTGAGCTTAGTCACGGAACGGCTCGCAGGAAAAGCGCAATTTCTGCCAAAACCGATACAGGGCTGACCGTTGACGCGCTTTCTCGGGCCGATGCATCGGCAGGCAAAATTAAAAGCCCGAATAGCGGTTGCCATGATCCGGACGCTCGGCAACACTCTCGTCCCGATCAAGGAAGGAGCCCGCCGTGAGCCCTGTCGATATTTTCCGTATGTTGTCGCTGGCCGCTATCTGGGGCGCGAGCTTTCTGTTCATGCGCATCATTGCGCCGGTGATCGGCACGATCCCGACCGGGTTCTTTCGCGTGTCGATTGCGGCCGCCGGGTTGCTGGTGATCCTTGGGCTGATGCGCATCAGCTGGGATTTCAAGGGCAAGCTGAAAACCGTGATGCTGCTGGGGGTGATCAACTCGGGGATCCCGGCGACGCTGTATTCGGTGGCGGCGCAAGTGCTACCGGCCGGCTATTCCGCGATTTTCAATGCCACCACGCCGCTGATGGGCGTGTTGATTGGTGGTCTGTTCTTCAGCGAAAAACTCACGATTGCGAAGCTGGGCGGCGTATTCCTCGGCCTGTTCGGCGTCGGCGTGCTGACGCGGGCGGGTCCCGTGGCCTTCGACCTGCAACTGCTGATGGGCGCGGTTGCTTGCCTGCTGGCAACCACTTGTTATGGCTTTGCCGGATTTCTCGCGCGGCGCTGGCTGGATCAGGCCGGTGGGCTGGACAGCCGTTTGTCGGCACTGGGCAGCATGCTCGGGGCGACGTTGTTCTTGCTGCCGCTGTTCGCCTACAGCGTGATCACTGCGCCGCCGGTCAGTTGGGGCGGTTGGCACGTCTGGCTGTCGCTACTTGGCTTGGGTCTGGGTTGCACGGCGTTTGCCTACATCATCTATTTCCGCCTGCTCAGCTCGATCGGCCCGGTGAAATCGATGACCGTCACCTTCATGATCCCGCCGTTCGGCGTGTTGTGGGGGGCGTTGTTGCTGGATGAGCCGTTGTCGATGGCGCACATTTATGGCGGGTTGCTGATTGCAGCGGCGTTGTGGCTGGTGTTGAAGCCGGCGGTGGTGAAGCCTGGTGAGATGATCAATCGGTAATCCGCTTTGTTGGCAAAATCGCTATCGCGAGCAGGCTCACTCCTACAGTTGGAATACGTTCCCCTGTAGGAGTGAGCCTGCTCGCGATGGCGCCCGAACAGCCACCGCTTATCTTTCTTTTATCCGGTTTTACGGAACACAAAAGCCAATCCAATAATGATCAGCAGCATCCCCAGCACACTCAACGCGGCCAACCGATTACCGAAAATCAGATAATCCATCACCGCCGTCACCGCCGGCACCAGATAGAACAGGCTAGTGACGTTCACCAGATTGCCCCGCGCGATCAGCCGATACAGCAACAACGTCGCCAGCACCGAGACCACCAGGCCCATCCACAACACCGGCACGATGAAACCTGTGCTGTGCTCGAAGTGGAACGGCTGGAACGGCACGAAGATCGCACACAGCAACAGCCCCGCCAGATACTGCACTGGCAGCGTGCCGAGAGGATTGTCGGTGATGCGTTTTTGCATGATCGAGCCCAGCGTCATGCTCGCCAGCGCGAGCAAGCCGAACAACATGCCAGCCCAGGACATTCCGGCCAGACCGATGCCCTGATAAACCACCATGATCAACCCGGCCAGCCCCAGCGCCAGGCCGAACAGACGGCTCGCCGACCGCTGACGCTCCATGAGCACCACCGTGAGGATCGGCTGTACCCCCATCAGAGTCGCCATTACCCCCGGCGTGACTTTGCAGTCCAGCGCCAACAGATAAAAAATCTGATACGCCCCGAGCAACACCAACCCCGTGGTGATCGCAAACAGCATCGGTTTGCCACCCTTGGGCAACTTTAACTTGAGCAGCGGCGCCAGCAGCAACAACCCGCACAGGGCGATGGCGAAGCGAATCAGCAGAAAGGCAAAGGGCGAAGCGTGGGCCAGGCCCCATTTGGAGAAAATCGCCCCGCTGCTCCACAGCAGAACGAACAGGCTCGTGGACGCCGCCGCGAGCACGGATTGTTTCGAAAGGACAAACATGAATACCACCTGTAGTCAGGCAAGAAGCCAACTCAGCCGAAGCTGAAATCCAGTAGTTTTTTCTGGCGGGCGCAGGGGTCAGCAGAAACTGCCGGTCAGCCCCGAACACCAACGCCCGGCGGCGATACAACTGCGCACACCGGCGTGCTACTGACAGGTGGAGGGTAATGACTGATCTGCACAGGCTGCTGATTCCCGCACGGCACGACGCCAGCGTTGACCGCTGAATCGACTACCGCATTGATGAGGGATGCAGGCATGGAGGCAGATCTTTATTGAGGAAATGAAAGCGTGAGCACGGCGCTCAAGCGGGCTGACTATAACCAGCCCGGGACACAGATTGCAATGACTTGGGCAAAGGGCCGGCAGCGACAGTTTGGGGCGGGATGATTAGGGTGATTGGCGGTGGCAATGGATTGTCAGGAGACATGGAATGCAAGAGATCATATGCCAAGGGAACGGACGTATTTGCGGTATCAGGTTTATCGGTCAGAGGCCAGGAAGCGGGCCGCACTTACATTTGCGAAGCTACACAGCGAACTTGAGGCGCGCGCAATTGTTGACGTTGATTATTCCAGGGTTCGCTTCGAGGCGATTGATGCGTCCGCCATGAAAGCTTATGAGCAATGGCTCGATCCGCATTTCTGCTGGGAGGAAATTGTCCGATGGAAAGCCAAAGAACCAATGAGCTTCGATTTGGCAATCTGGTTTGATCGTGAACTGTGCGGACTTTGTTTCGCCAATCCGAACCAAAGCCGGCTGAGAGTCAGGATTGTGCGTCTTGAGGGGCAGCCAGACGAACACCCACTCAAGAGCCGCATAGCGACCTTCGCCCTGACTGCGGTCACTCACTTCGCCCGTATCATCGGCAGCCAGCAGATCGAAATTCAGGAGCCTCTTTCGGGAGCTATACCTCTATACCGTCAACTGGGTTTCGAATTCGACTCTGAGGGCCGTCTTGTGAAGCGCATTGACCAAGTCTAGTATCTGAGCACCTGCTCATTTACTCATCAACGTCGGAGATCCCATGAAAGCTGTCGTTGAAAAGAAAGCATCAAACTCCAAATCCAGAAAGATGGAGAAAAAGCAGCCATCTGTTGAGTTATCTGAAACCGACATGCATCGCATCAGGAATGCACTGGCCAATCCAGCCGTTGAAGAGCCAAGCGGCGTATTAGCCGGGTCGTCCTTTTCCTTCCGCTAACAAAAAACCGCTCCCCAAGAGCGGTTTTTCATTGCCTGATCCAGCCTCAACCAAACAGCCAATACCCCAGCAACGTCAGCACCAGCACCGCCAGCACCGGGCGCATGACGCGGTAGGCCTTGGGATGCCGGCGTTTCCACTGTTTGACCACGCCGCTGAAACGGTCGCTGAAGTTCTTGCTCCAGGCATAAGCCTGGTTGATGCCGCCGACGCGTTCATCGTCAAGGTTCTGCGGGGCAGTGGCGCGGCCGAGCCAGCCGCTGATGAAGCGATTGATGCGGGTCATCAGGCGATTGCTCAGTGGGCGTTCGATGTCGCAGAACAGAATGACGCGAGTCTGATCGGTTTCATTCTTGACCCAGTGCACGTAGGTCTCGTCGAACATCACGTCATCGCCGTCGCGCCAGGCGTAAACCTGACCGTCGACGAAGATCCGGCAATCGTCAGAGTTGGGTGTCGACAGACCGAGGTGATAACGCAGGGAGCCGGCAAACGGGTCACGATGGGGATTGAGGTGACTGCCGCCCGGCAGCAGCGCGAACATCGCGCCCTTGACGTTGGGAATGGCACTGACCAGTGCCACGGTTTTCGGGCACAGGGCTTCGGCCGATGGCAGCGGTTTGTCGTACCACTTCAGATAGAAGCGCTTCCAGCCCTTCTTGAAGAACGAGCCAAAACCGGCGTCGTTGTTCTTTTCGGCGGCGCGAATATAGCCCTCGTCAAACAGATGCATGGCTTCGTCGCGGATGGTTTCCCAGTTATCGCGCAGCACATCCAGTTCCGGAAACTTGCTGCGATCCAGATACGGTCTGGACGGCACTGCGGAGAACAGGTACATCAAAGCGTTGTACGGGGCGAACAGCGCCGAGTGGTTGACGAACTGGCGCAATACCGGCAAACGCGCCTTGCCGCGCAAATGCACATAGAGCGTGCTGCCCAGAAACAGCAACAGCACAAACGCCTTGGCGGCAAACGAAACGGTCATCAACGACTCCTTGAATAAAGACAACGCTGCGCAATGCCCTTTTCCCGGCATGGCAGCCGGCCATGATAAACACTACCGGCTCCGGGAAAAACCCGCCTGATACAAGATTCAGTGTTATGCATCGCGCAACAAAGCCTTTATTAACATGCAGCGCCTGAACCTCGGCTGACCTGAATCAACAGGATTACTGCTGGTTCTCCTGCTCGGTGAACAGGTCACTGAACAACATGCTCGACAGATAACGCTCACCCGAATCCGGCAGCACCACGACGATGGTTTTGCCCTGCATCTCCGGGGTTTCCGCCAGACGCACTGCCACCGCCATGGCGGCACCGCAGGAAATACCGCACAGAATCCCCTCTTCCTGCATCAGGCGCAAAGCCATGGCCTTGGATTCTTCGTCAGTCACCTGCTCGACACGATCGACCATCGACAGATCCAGGTTCTTCGGCACAAAACCGGCGCCAATGCCCTGAATCTTGTGCGGGCTAGGCTTGATCTCGTCACCGGCCAGCGCCTGGGTGATGACCGGCGAAGATGCAGGCTCCACAGCCACCGACAGAATCGGTTTGCCGGCGGTGTTCTTGATATACCGCGAGACGCCGGTGATGGTTCCGCCGGTGCCGACGCCAGCCACCAGCACGTCGACGGCCCCATCGGTGTCATTCCAGATTTCCGGACCGGTGGTCTTTTCGTGAATCGCCGGGTTGGCCGGGTTATCGAATTGCGCCGGCATGAAATATTTGTCGGCATCACTGGCGACGATTTCCGCGGCTTTCTCGATGGCGCCCTTCATGCCCTTGGCCGGCTCGGTCAACACCAGTTCCGCCCCCAGGGCCTTGAGGACCTTGCGGCGCTCGATGCTCATCGACGCCGGCATGGTCAGCATCAGTTTGTAGCCACGCGCAGCAGCGACGAAGGCCAGGCCGATGCCGGTGTTACCGGAGGTGGGCTCGACAATGGTCATGCCCGGTTTGAGTTTGCCGCTGCTTTCGGCGTCCCAGATCATGTTGGCGCCGATCCGGCACTTGACCGAGTAACCGGGGTTGCGCCCTTCGATCTTGGCCAGGATCGTGACCCCGCGCGGCGCGATGCGGTTGATCTGGACCAGCGGCGTATTGCCGATGGAGTGGGCGTTGTCAGCGTAGATACGGCTCATGGCTGGGTCCTTATGCAGCGTTGAATTCAGCCTTTCAAGGTAAGCCTGTTACCGATCACAGTCCAGTCGGGGCGAACGTCTGCGAACGCACGCAGTCAATCGCTTTGAATCGTCAAGGCACACTCTTGAAGGAACAATGGCATGAAACGTCGTTACAGCTGGCCGCTCTGGACCCTGGCGGGTGTCGTGGTGCTGCTGGTCGCTCTGCACTTCGCCCTGCCCTATCTGGTACGCGACTACCTCAATGACAAGCTCGCGGACATGGGTGATTACCGTGGCCAGATCACCGATGTCGACCTCGCGCTGTGGCGCGGTGCGTACAAAATCAACGGTCTGAAAATCGTCAAGGTCGACGGCAAGGTGCCGGTGCCGTTCGTCGATGCGCCGTTGATCGACCTCTCGGTGAGCTGGCATTCGCTGTGGTACGACCATGCCGTGGTTGCGCAGGTGCAGTTCCTCAATCCCGAAATCAACTTTGTCGACGGCGGCCCCAACAAGCAGAACTCGCAGACCGGTCAGGGCACCGACTGGCGTGAACAATTGGGCAAGCTGCTGCCGATCACCCTCGATGAAGTGCAGATCAACGACGGCCGTATCACTTTTCGCAACTTCAATTCCAAGCCGCCGGTGAACATGAATGCCAGCAACGTCAACGCCAGCATCTACAACCTGACCAACGTGGTCGACAAGGAAGGCAAGCGCGACGCCCGCTTCGAAGGCAAAGCGCTGCTGCTGGGCCACGCGCCACTGGAAACCACCGCCACCTTCGATCCGTTGAGCAACTTCGAAGACTTCGAATTCCGCCTGCGTGCCCGCGACATCGAGCTCAAACGCATGAACGACTTTGCCTCGGCCTACGGCAAATTCGACTTCAACGCCGGCCACGGCGATGTGGTCATCGAAGCCAAGGCAGAGAAAGCCCGGCTCACCGGCTACATCAAACCCCTGCTGCGCGACGTCGACGTTTTCAACTGGCAGCAGGACGTCGAGAACAAGAACAAAGGCCTGTTCCGCTCGGTCTGGGAAGCACTGGTCGGCGGCACCGAGACCGTTCTGAAAAACCAGAACAAAAACCAGTTCGCCACCCGGGTCCAACTCAGTGGCAATGTGCACCAGCAGAACGTCAACGCGTTCGAGGCGTTTTTGCAGATTTTGCGCAACGGGTTTATCCAGGCCTTCAATGCGCGGTATGAAAGGCCGAAGCCGGATGAGGGTTAAGTTTTGCGGTTGACGACATATCTACCAGTGTCTTCGGCCGCGATCGATGAGCGCTGTTGCAGCGAATCCCAGCCCAGACAGGCCAACGCCAAAGAACGTGGCACTGCCTCACGCCCATTGCTGTAACGGCTGATGCTCCGAGCGCTCACACCCAGCGCCTCGGCCGCCTCACTGAGCGAAAGTCCCGTACGGGCGCGCCAGTCGATAAAAATGCGTGTGTTCTCGTCTTGGGCATTTTGCGCCAGCGCATCCATGTACAAGGTGTCTGCGCCAATCTGTATGTCGGGCTCTAGCCATTCGACGAACCAACCCTCGTCCCCACCTACGGCAGTCGCAAAGACATCGCGATCAAGCAGTGGCCGCAGACCTGGACAAGTATGAATATCCACCCCCAAATCAACTGTCAGTTCCTGACCATTGATAAATGTCAGCGCCAACCTGAAATCCGACAGGACCTGCGCAGATCGTAGACGCGGGCGTTTCATGGGTAACATCGATTTTCTGCCTTTTTATCTACCAAGTAAGAAAGGCTATCGCCAAATCGGCGATACCTGAATACTGGCCATCCGCCGAGACTGAGTCAACATGTGACGCCCCATTCAGAGACTGAATAAGCCGTCTGCGTTCACAGTCGACCGGCGTGCGCGTTATAGTCGGGGCATCCGATTATTCGCCCCCGCCCTGCCCGCAAGGTCGGCGTTACCGTTCGAGGATTAGCAGATGAAGTTCGAAGGCACCCAGGCCTACGTCGCCACCGATGACCTGAAGCTGGCGATCAATGCCGCCATCACCCTGGAGCGGCCGCTGCTGGTCAAGGGTGAGCCGGGCACCGGCAAGACCATGCTCGCCGAGCAACTGGCCGAGTCGTTCGGTGCCAAGCTGATCACCTGGCACATCAAGTCCACCACCAAGGCCCATCAGGGTCTTTACGAGTACGACGCGGTCAGCCGTTTGCGCGACTCGCAGTTGGGCAATGAAAAAGTCCACGACGTGCGCAATTACCTGAAGAAAGGCAAGCTCTGGGAAGCGTTCGAGTCCGAGGAGCGGGTGATTCTGCTGATCGACGAAATCGACAAGGCTGACATCGAGTTCCCCAATGACTTGCTGCAAGAACTCGACAAGATGGAGTTCTACGTTTACGAGATCGACGAGACCATCAAGGCCAAGAAGCGCCCGATCATCATCATTACCTCCAACAACGAGAAAGAGCTGCCGGACGCCTTCCTGCGCCGCTGCTTCTTCCACTACATCGCTTTCCCCGACCGCACTACCCTGCAGAGAATCGTCGATGTGCACTACCCGGACATCAAGAAGGATCTGGTCAGCGAAGCGCTCGACGTGTTCTTTGACGTGCGCAAGGTACCGGGCCTGAAGAAAAAACCTTCAACGTCGGAACTGGTCGACTGGCTGAAACTGCTGATGGCCGACAACATCGGCGAAGCCGTGCTGCGCGAGCGCGATCCGACCAAGGCCATCCCGCCGCTGGCCGGTGCGCTGGTGAAGAACGAACAGGACGTGCAACTGCTTGAGCGCCTGGCGTTCATGAGCCGTCGCGGCACCCGCTAAGAGGCTGCTGCCATGCTGCTCAACCTGTTCAATGAAATGCGTGCAGCCAAGGTGCCGGTGTCGGTGCGTGAGTTGCTCGACCTGATCAACGCGCTGAAACAGCGCGTGACCTTCGCCGACATGGACGAGTTCTATTATCTGTCGCGGGCGATTCTGGTGAAGGACGAACGTCATTTCGACAAGTTCGACCGTGCATTCGGCGCTTACTTCAATGGCCTCGAAAAACTCGACGACCACTTGCAGGCGCTGATTCCCGAAGACTGGCTGCGCAAGGAGTTCGAGCGCTCGCTGACTGATGAAGAACGCGCGCAGATCCAGTCCCTGGGCGGGCTGGACAAGCTCATCGAGGAGTTCAAGAAGCGTCTGGAAGAACAGAAGGAACGTCACGCCGGCGGCAACAAATGGATCGGCACCGGCGGCACCAGCCCGTTCGGCTCCGGCGGTTTCAACCCGGAGGGCATCCGGGTTGGCGATGCCGGCAAGCGTCAGGGCAAGGCAGTCAAGGTCTGGGATCAGCGCGAGTACAAGAACCTCGACGATTCAGTGGAACTGGGCACCCGCAATATCAAGGTCGCCTTGCGTCGTCTGCGCAAGTTCGCTCGACAGGGCGCGGCGGAAGAGCTGGACATCGATGGCACCATCGACCACACCGCCAAGGATGCCGGCCTGCTGAATATCCAGATGCGCCCGGAACGGCGCAACACGGTGAAGCTGCTGCTGTTGTTCGATATCGGCGGCTCAATGGATGCGCACGTGAAGATCTGCGAGGAATTGTTTTCGGCCTGCAAGACCGAGTTCAAGCATCTGGAGTACTTCTACTTCCACAACTTCATTTATGAATCAGTGTGGAAGAACAACATGCGCCGCACTTCCGAGCGCACCTCGACCCAGGATCTGCTGCACAAGTACGGTGCCGACTACAAAGTGATTTTCATCGGCGACGCCGCCATGGCGCCTTATGAAATCACCCAGGCTGGCGGCAGTGTCGAGCACTGGAACGAAGAGCCGGGCTACGTGTGGATGCAGCGCTTCATGGAGAAATACAAGAAACTCATCTGGATCAACCCGTATCCGAAGGACACGTGGGGCTATACCTCGTCGACCAACATTGTCCGCGACCTGATCGAGGATCAGATGTATCCGCTGACGTTGCGCGGGCTTGAGGAAGGGATGCGGTTTCTTTCCAAATAATCGTTAACCCGACGAACGCCTTCGCGAGCAGGCTCGCTCCCACATTGGAATGCTTTTACCTGTGGGAGCGAGCCTGCTCGCGAAGCTTTTAGCGATCTATAAAACGCTGCAAATACTCGACATGCTCGCGGTGCGCGACGTCCTGCACCACCGGCCGCAATCTCACCTTCGCTCCCGGCAAGCACTGCGCCAGCCGCGCCAGTGCCAGCGGCGTCAACGCGCCCAGGCGCGGATACCCGCCGATGGTCTGGCGATCATTGAGCAACACAATCGGCTGCCCGTCCGGTGGCACTTGCACCGCGCCCAAGGGAATCCCTTCGGAAATCATCGCCGCGCCCTGATAGTGCAATGTCGCGCCCAGCAGGCGGATGCCCATGCGGTCGGCGCGGCTGTCGATTGTCCAGGTGCTGTTGAAGACATCAAACAGACTTTGCCCGCTGAACTGGCCGATCTGTGCACCAATCACCAGATCCAGCGGTTTAACCGAGCGCAGGTCCGGTTGCTGCGTCTGTGGTACGTCACGCACCGGCCGGGGTTCGCCGTGATAACTCAGGATCGCTCCTTTTGTCAGCGGCACGCCCAGACCATCAAGCCCTCCGAGCTCTTCGCGCACGACCGTCGCGCAACTGGCCAACACGGACGGCGCGGCAAAACCGCCGGGAGCCGCCAGATAAGCCCGGGCGCCAAGCAAGGGTTGGGTGAACTGCAACCTCTGACCTTTGTGCAACGTGAAACCGCGCCACGGCGCCAGCGCCTGTCTATCGATCTGCGCACCGAGATCCGCTCCGGCCAGCGCCAGCAGGCAATCCTCTTCAGCCACCACGGCAAACCCGCCGAGGGTGATTTCAACCACCGCAGCATCCAGCTCATTGCCAAGCAGCCAATTGGCCCAGCTCATGGAACACCAATCCGCCGCGCCGCCTTGGGTTACGCCCAGGTGTCGCACACCGAAGCGCCCGGCATCCTGCACCAGGCACAGCGGTGTGCTGGCTTCGATCGTCAGTCGACTCATGCCAGTGCCTCCAGTGGTGTGTCGTCACCGCCCAGACGAATGAATTCGGCGTGATCGACCGCTTCGAAGCGTACCGTGTCACCGGGCTGCATCAGGCTGTAGCCGTCGCGATGGCGATCAAACAGTTTCGCCGGAGTGCGGCCGATCAAATTCCAGCCGCCGGGTGAAACGACCGGATAAGCCGCGGTCTGCCGCTCGGCGATACCGACGCTGCCGGCGGCGACTTTTTTGCGCGGTGTGCTCAAGCGCGGCGTGGCGAGAATCTTTTCGACCAGGCCCATGAAGGCAAAGCCCGGCGCAAAACCAAGGGCGAATACCTGATACTCCCGTGCGCTGTGCCGACGGATCACCTCCTCCACCGCGAGCCCGCTACGTTCAGCCAGCAGGCTCAGTTCCGGGCCGACACTGAGGTCGTACCAGACCGGCAAGACGTGACACTGCCCAGCGCTTCGCGCATTCGGCGACAGGTCGACCAGCGCTTCGGCGATCAATTCGCGCGCCTGAGCCGGACTCAGCAGCGTCAGATCGTAATGCACCATCAACGTCGTATAGGACGGCACCAGATCGATCAGTTGGGCGCCAAACGCCGTGCGCAAACGCTCGGTGGCGGCGAGCATCCACGGCATGTTGGCTTCGGCGATTTCATCGAACAGACGCAGCATCAGGCAATCGAGCGCCACCACTTCAATCCGTGGATTCATGACGCACTCGACTGCTGTAAGGCTTGGCGAATGCGCTGCACGGCGGCCACGGAACTGGCGTTGTCGCCGTGTACGCACAAGGTGTTGGCGCGCAGGATCAAGGCGCTGCCGTCGCTAGCGGTGAGCTCGCCGCCATGGGCGATGGTCAGCGCTTGCTCGATGATTTTCTCGGGATCGTGATGCACCGCGCCCGGCAACTGCCGTGAGACCAGCCGGCCGGCGCTGTCGTAAGCGCGATCGGCGAAAGCTTCGAACCACAGCGTCACGCCGTATTCATCGCCGACTTGCTGCGCCGCAGCGTTGTCGCGGGTCGCCATGAGCATCAGCGGAAGATTGCGGTCATACGCGGCCACGGCCTGCACTACCGCATGCAGTTGCGCCGGGTTGGCCATCATGTCGTTGTACATCGCGCCGTGGGGTTTGACGTAGCTGACCCGCCCGCCCTGCGCCTTGCAGATGCCATCGAGCGCACCGATCTGGTAATGCAGGATGTCTTGCAGCTCCTGCGCGGAATAGGCCATGGAGCGCCGGCCGAATCCGACCAGATCCTGATAGGCCGGATGCGCGCCAATCTGCACGCTGTGTTCGAGGGCCAGCGCCACGGTCTTGCGCATGATGCTCGGGTCGCCGGCATGGAAACCGCAGGCAACGTTGGCGCAATCGATGAAGGGCATGACCTCGGCGTCCAGACCCATGGTCCAGCTGCCGAAGCTCTCGCCAATGTCGCAATTCAATAGCAGGCGGCTCACGGTGAACACTCCTGTAGCTGCTCGTCTTTTTATCTGTAGGACACTGCCCAGCAGGTTATCAGTTACTGCGCCTCGAGTTGTTTGCCGCGGGTTTCCGGCAGGCTCAAAGCCGCAATAATCACCACGCCGTAGGACACCGCCGCGAAGGCACCGATGCCCATGCTCAATGGCACTTTCTGGCTGAGCAGGCCGATCAGCAGCGGGAACAACGCCGCCAGCGCGCGGCCGATGTTGTAGCAGAAACCCTGGCCCGAGCCGCGAATCCGCGTGGGGAACAATTCAGTGAGAAACGCACCCATGCCGCTGAAAATCCCCGAGGCAAAGAAGCCCAGCGGAAACCCCAGCCACAGCATCACGCCGTTGCTGACCGGCATCTGCGTGTACAGCAGAACGATGGTGAACGAGCCGACCGCGAACAAAATGAAATTCTTTTTCCGCCCCAGCAGATCGGTCAGATAAGCGCTGATCACGTAACCGACGTAGGAACCGACGATCACCATCGCCAGATAACCACCGGTGCCAAGCACGCTCAAACCGCGTTCGTTCTTGAGGAAGGTCGGCAGCCAGGAGGTGATTGCGTAATAACCGCCCAGCGCACCGGTGGTCAGCAACGACGCTCGAAACGTGGTGAAGAGCATGCCCGGTGCGAAGATCTCGTAGAACTTCGCCGGGTTTTCTGGCGTTTGCGCGGCTTTGGCTTCGCGATAGATTTCCGGATCTTTCACCAGGCGTCGGACAAAAATCACGAATATCGCCGGCACGATGCCGAGGATGAACAGCGCACGCCAGGCATCTTCCGGTGGCAACACCGAGAACAGCAGCGCATACAGAATCGCCGTCAGCCCCCAGCCCAGCGCCCAACCGGATTGCACCATGCCCACCGCTTTGCCGCGATCCTGGGCGCGGATCACCTCGCCGATCAGTACTGCACCGGCGGTCCACTCACCACCGAAACCGAAGCCCATCAGGGTGCGGGCGATCAACAGTTGTTCATAGTTTTGCGCGAAACCGCAAAGAAAAGTGAAGAAGGCGAACCACAGCACCGTCAGTTGCAGGGTGCGCACGCGACCGATGCGGTCGGAGAGAATCCCGGCGACCCAGCCGCCGATCGCCGACGCGATCAGGGTGCTGGTGTGAATCAGCCCCGCTTCGCCAGTGGTGATGCCCCACATCGCAATCAGCGTCGGCACGACGAAGCTGAGCATCTGCGTGTCCATGCCATCCAGACCGTAACCGATCTTGCAGCTCCAGAACGTGCGGCGCTCCTGCTGGTTGATGTTGCGATACCAGTCGAACGGCCCGGGCCGCGCCGCAGGCTTGGATAAAGGGAGGGTGTCAGGAGCACTCATGGCAAATCTCCGCAGGGCTTTTATTGGTCTTGTTCGAAGCTCCGACGACGCCTATCGTGGGAACCGGATGCGCCGATTTTTCGTCGCCCTGCCCCGCGCCGTCCAACGAATAAAAACCCGCCTTAGGCATAAGAAAAATTTGTCAGCCGAGCCTTGCCCATGAACCTGAAGTTTCTCGAGACCTTTGTCTGGGTCGCGCGCCTGAAGAGTTTTCGCCTGACCGCCGACAAGCTGTTCACCACTCAGGCGTCGATTTCCAGCCGCATCGCAGTGCTCGAAGGCGAGCTGGGAGTGAAGCTGTTTCTGCGCGACTCACGCGGCGTCAGCCTGACCCCGGAAGGTCTGAAGGTGCTCGATTATGCCGAACAGATGCTCGACACCATGGCGGCGCTGAGACAGTCGATCGAGACTCGTTCGAGCAAGGTCGGCCGGGTGCGTATCGGCGTGATGGATACGGTGATCCATACCTGGCTGAGCCCGCTGGTGGCGCAGATGACCGATCTGTACCCGCGAGTGGAAATCGAATTGGTTGCGGATACCGCGCTGAATCTCTGCGATCAGCTGCAAAAAGGCTTCCTCGATCTGGTTCTGCAAACCGATCTGGTCCGTCACGAAAGCGTGCGTAGTCTGGAGTTGGCCAGCCATCCGTTGGGCTGGATCGTCGCGAGCAATTCGATCTACAACCGCGACTACGCCGACCTCGCCGAACTGGCGCAGGAGCGGATCGTCACTTACTCGAAAAACTCACGACCGCATCAGGATATCGTCGCGCTGATGCAGGCCAGCGGCGTCATGGCGCCACGCTTGAATTGCGTGAACTCGGTGTCAGCGATCACCCGGTTGTTGCGTGACGGCTTCGGTATCGGCGCGCTGCCACCGGTGCTGGTGGCCGAGGAACTGGCACGCGGCGAACTGACCCTGCTCGACATCGCGCAGCGGCCGGCGAATCTGCCGGTGGTGGTGTCGTGGCGGGTCGGGGTTGAGTGGGTCGAGGAGATAGTGACGTTGTGTCAGCAGGTCTTGGCGGGGTATGCGCAAAAGGTGGGCAAGGACTGCATCACCCTCACTGACTGAGCACACTTGTGGCGAGGGAGCTTGCTCCCGCTCGGCTGCGCAGCAGTCGTAAAATCGTTACCTGCGCTCGTTCAGAATAAATGGACGGGAGCGCTTCGCACTCCAGCGGGAGCAAGCTCCCTCGCCACAGGGGAAAAGAGCGATCTCAAAGGCCTCGTACGTCGCGATCTTCGATCGGCCGGCTCTGGCGCAGACGGCGGCCGCCGAGTACTACCCAGTCGATCAGGCGGAACAGGCATTCGATGCCGAACGACAGCAGCAACGCCCCGCTCATGCCCCAGATCATTGCCTCTGGCGTCAGCAGGATCTGATAACTGTAGCCATTCCAGGTTTCCTTGCGGATGTCCGGGTCGGCGGCCAGCGCCACTTGCAGGAAGCGCACGTACCACGGGCCTTGCATCGCCTGGAATTGTTTATCCAGCGCGACCTGGCGAGTGAGCAAGGTGTTCAGGCTGTCGGCATCGCTGCGAAAAATCGGGTCTTCGCTCGCCCGGTAATGCGCGACCAGCGCCTGCATGTCGCCTTTGAAAAACTGATCGGCGGTGCCCTGAAAACCACGCAGACCGGTCTGCGCTTCGATCAGATGCGCTTCGACCCGCTGGGCGTAATCGTTGATGAACCCCGGCACCTGGACACCGATCAACAGGCCCGCCGCAAACAACACCAGCCGTACATAACTGAGCAACATGGGTGCAAATCCTTATTCGGTCTTGCCCTGGCTGACGCATTCGCCGCGTCGCCACAGGCTCCATTGGCCCGGTTCGTAGCGGGTCCAGGTTTCGTTTTCGGTCAAAGGCTCGGTGGCGATCACCGTGACCACGTCGTTGGGCGTGGTTTCGGCCTGGAAGTCGACAATCACATCGACATCCTTGAGCCGTGCGGGGCCGAACGGTGCGCGCCGGGTGATCTGGGCCAGTTTGGTCGAGCAATAACAGAACAGCCAGTCGCCGTCGCTGAGCAGGCAATTGAACACGCCTTTGCTGCGGTATTCGGCGCAGGCGGCGACCAGATCCGGCAGCAGCACTTCGATATCCTCCGGTTCCGGAAAGGCTGCGCGCACACGGTTGAGCAAATCGCAGAACGCCGCTTCGCTGTCGGTATCGCCGACCGGGCGGTAGAAACTCTTGATCGGGGTGAAGTCGGCGAGCTGCCCGTTGTGCGCGAAACACCAGTTGCGCCCCCACAGTTCGCGGACGAACGGGTGGGTGTTGGACAGGCAGACCTTGCCGACGTTGGCCTGGCGAATATGGCCGATGACCACTTCGCTCTTGATCGGATAACGCTGCACCAGATTGGCGACTTCCGACTCGCTGCTCGCCGCCGGGTCCTGGAACAGCCGCAAGCCCCGGCCCTCATAGAAGGCAATGCCCCAGCCGTCGCGGTGCGGGCCGGTGCGGCCGCCGCGCTGCATCAGGCCAGTGAAGCTGAACACGATGTCGGTCGGCACGTTGGCACTCATGCCCAGTAATTCACACATGTGCGGACTCTCGGGTTACAGACGCGGCTCGACCCGCATGCGCTGCGGATTGTTCGGCACGGGCGGGCGACCGTAGCGGTCGTCACCGGCGCCGCCGAACGGCTGATCATCGTCGCGTTCTTCGGCACGGGCCGCAGCCTTGGCGGCCTCGGCGCGTTCGCGTCGGGCTGTCGAAGCACGCTCGATCGGCATACGGATCAAGACGAAAACCAGATAGACCCCGAAGGCGATCATGCCGTACATGAACAGATCGGAAACCGCGCGCCAGGCGTTGTTGCCGACCTTGAACAGCGTGTCCAGCGCGGTGATGGCGATGGCCGGCGCAACCTTGGCTTTCACTGGATCGACGATGGTCGGGCTGAACAGCAACACCGCCATCAGCACACGCAGCGGCTCGCGCAGCCAGCGCCACATCCAGGTGGTCAGGCGCATCCATACCAGCAGGCAGCCTACGGCGGCAAAGGCGTAAAGGCCCCAGGCGATCAGATAGTCGTTCTCGGTCATGGTGTCCATGGCAAGGCAGGCAAAGAGGCGCTTATAGTAACGACTTTTCGCCCATGCGGCTTGTCCCAATAGACACATCCCCTGTAGGAGTGAGCCTGCTCGCGATAGCAATTGATCAGTCAAAGTTATTTTGAATGACACACCGCTATCGCGGGCAGGCTCACTCCTACAGGGATTGCGGCAGTTTCAAATGCTGCGAAAAACCCAATTTGTATATCTGTCCGAGAGCCTTCCATGCCCCAATCCGCCAATGTCATCCCAGCCCCGATTGCCCACCGGGCGCCCGGCGCCGACCCGTATGCCTGGCTGCAGGAGCGCGATACCGACGCGGTGCTCGACTACCTCAAGGCCGAAAACGCTTATCAGGAAGCGCAAACCGCTGATCAGGCCGAACTGCGCGAAAGCCTGTTCAACGAGATCAAGGGCCGGATTCTGGAAACCGACCTGTCCCTGCCCTCGCCCTGGGGCCCCTATCTGTATTACACGCGCACCACCGCCGGTGACGAATACGCCCGGCACTACCGCTGCCCGCGTCCGTCGGACGACAGCCTGACGCTCGACGAAAGCCGCGAACAGCTACTGCTCGATCCGAATGCGCTGGCCAATGGCGGCTTCTTCTCGCTCGGTGCTTTCAGCATCAGCCCCGATCACCAGCGCCTGGCTTACAGCGTCGATGCCTCGGGCGATGAGATCTACACGCTGTTCGTCAAGGAACTGTCCAACGACAAGGTCAGCGAACTCGAATTCGCAGACTGCGACGGCAGCATGACTTGGGCCAACGACAGTCTGACTCTGTTCTTCGGCGTGCTCGACGACACCCATCGCCCGCACAAACTGTTCCGCTATCGACTCGATGGCACCGCCGCCGAAGAGGTTTTTCACGAGCCGGACGGGCGTTTCTTCCTGCATTGCTACCGCGCCAGCTCCGAGCAGCAATTGCTGCTGTCGCTGGGCAGCAAGACCACCAGCGAAGTCTGGGCGCTGGACGCCAATCAGCCGCACCTGCCGTTCGCCTGTCTGGCGCCCCGGGTCGAAGATCACGAATACGACGTCGACCACGGCCTGCTCGATGGCGTCTGGACGTGGTTCATCCGCACCAACCGCGACGGCATCAACTTCGCCCTGTATCAGGCTGCGGATACCGGCGTACCGCCGAGCGAGGCCGACTGGCAGAACCTGATCCCGCACAGCGATGAAGTGATGCTCGACGGCGTCAGCCTCAACACCGAGGCGGTGACCTTGAGCCTGCGTGAAGGGGGTCTGCCGATCATCGAAGTTCATCCGCAGGGCCAAGCTTCATATCGCGTGCAACTGCCAGATGCGGCCTACAGCCTCCATGTGCAAAACAGCCTGGAGTTCGAGAGCGATCGCATTCGGCTGCGCTACGAAGCGTTGAATCGCCCGGCCCAGGTGCGCCAGTTGATTCTCGCCACGGGCGAGCAAACGGTGCTCAAGGAAACCCCGGTGCTCGGCCCGTTCGATGCCGATGCCTATGTCAGTCAGCGCCTGTGGGCCACCGCCCCGGACGGCACGCAGGTGCCGATCAGTCTGGTGATGAAGCGCGAGATGGTCGGCAAACCCGTGCCGCTGTATCTGTACGGTTACGGTGCCTACGGCTCCAGCCTCGATCCGTGGTTTTCCCACGCGCGCCTGAGCCTCCTCGATCGCGGCATGGCCTTCGCCATCGCCCACGTACGCGGCGGCGGCGAGCTGGGCGAAGCCTGGTATCGCGCCGGCAAGCAGGAACACAAACCCAACACCTTCAGCGACTTCATCGCCTGCGCTGAGTTTCTGCTGCTCAACGGCATCACCACGGCGGACAAACTGGCGATCAGCGGCGGCAGCGCCGGTGGCCTGCTGATCGGCGCGGTGCTCAATCAGCGTCCGGACCTGTTCGGCGTGGCGATTGCCGAAGTGCCGTTCGTCGACGTACTCAACACCATGCTCGACCCAGAACTGCCGCTGACCGTCACCGAATACGACGAATGGGGCAACCCGGAAGAACCGGACGTCTATGATCGGATCAAGGCTTATGCGCCGTACGAAAACGTCACCGCGCAGGCTTATCCACCACTGCTGGTAATCGCCGGCTACAACGACAGCCGTGTGCAATATTGGGAAGCAGCCAAGTGGGTAGCGAAATTGCGCGCGACCAAGACCGACGCCAACCTGCTGCTGCTCAAGACCGAACTGGGCGCCGGGCATGGCGGCATGAGCGGGCGCTATCAGGGATTACGTGACGTAGCACTCGAATATGCGTTTGTGTTCAAGGTTTTGCAGATGGCCTGAGGAACTCTGCGGGTGGCCTGGGTCTTAACAGCAGACCCAACGCCTCCACCGATTCCCCTGTGTAGGAGCTGCCGAAGGCTGCGATCTTTTGATTTTTTAACAGCAAGATCAAAAGATCGCAGCCTTCGGCAGCTCCTACACAAGGAACGTGTGATACCCGGAAAATGTGAAAACAAAAAGACCGCATCGACATGTCCGAACCGACCTTCCTGAACAACGAAATCCGCGACTGGCTGATGGACTGTGGCCTGTTCGATCAATTGCAGCTGGCCGACTTCGCGGCAGCTTCCGGCTACTTCAGCATCAGCACCGTGGCTGAAGGCGAAGCGATTTTTCGCGAGGGCGATGCCGGCAGTTTCATGTGCATCATCCACACCGGCCAGGTCGCCGTGCAGAAAACCGGCGTCGACGGTCAGGTCATCACCATGGCCACCCTGCGCAGCGGCCGTGCCTTCGGTGAAATGGCCGTGCTCGATGGCGAACGGCGTTCGGCCACGTGCATCGCGGCAAGCAACTGTCAGTTGCTGAACCTGGGCAAGGACTCGCTGGAAAAAATGCTCAACGACGCACCAAAAATCGCCGCAAAGATCATCCGCGCCCTTGCCGTCTCGCTGTCCAAACGCCTGCGCATGGCCGACGGTCAATTGGCTGCGCAACAGGTTTAACCGCCGGGGGATTTAGCCTTGTTGCCGTTCGGCTCGATACCCGGCACCGGTTGATCCTTGCTCGGCGGGCTGGGCATTTCGATCGGCACCAGCGGCGGGCTGCCACTGCCGGCGCCCGACTTGGGCAGGGTAATCGGGGTGATCTGCGGATACGGCGTCGGCGTCGCGGTGCCGGGCGAGCCGGGTTGCGGCGTCGGACTGACCGGAATGCTCTGCTGGGCCTGCGCAGCAGTAATCGCGAGCGCGGCCAGGGTAATGACCGTTAGAATGGTGCGCTTCATCAAGGGCTCCGTTTGGCCTTTAGTCTGTGCTCAGGCTACTCCCAACGCGCCTGCTTGCCTTCCCCCCCTTTAGAGATTTCCATGAAACGTTTCGTTCTGCTCGACACCACCCCGATCCCCGAAAACGGCGGTGCCCTGTGCCTGTTCGAGTATGGCGAGGACTTCGTCATCAAGATCCAGGGCGGCGACGGCGGGCAATTAATGAACACGCGCATGCACGGTTCCGAAGACGCATTGGCCGAGATTCCCTGCCGCAAGGTCGCCGGCCGGCCGAATTCGCGCGTGCTGATAGGTGGCCTGGGCATGGGCTTCACCCTCGCCTCGGCACTCAAGCATTTGGGCAAGGCCGCCGAAGTGGTGGTCGCTGAGCTGGTGCCCGGCGTGGTCGAGTGGAATCGCGGCCCGCTCGGAGAAAAGTCCGGCCGGCCATTGCTCGATCCGCGAACGGTGATCCGCATGGAAGACGTCGCCAAGGTGCTGCAAAGCGAGCCGAACGGGTTCGACGCGATCATGCTTGATGTCGACAACGGCCCTGAAGGCCTGACCCAGAAAGCCAACAGTTGGTTGTACTCGGCCGCTGGTCTGAATGCCTGCGCCAAGGCCCTGCGTCCCAAAGGCGTGCTGGCGGTGTGGTCGGCCAGCGCTGATCGGCAGTTTTCCGACAAATTGAAGAAGGCCGATTTCAAGGCCGAAGAAGTCCAGGTCTTCGCCCACGGCAACAAGGGCACCCGCCACACGATCTGGATTGCCGAGAAGCTCAAGGGCTGAGCTAAACTCTGCGCATAACCGTCATCAGTCTTTTACAAAGGTGAACCCATGAGTTCGTCCACCCCCACCAACACGTCGAAGCTGGACCGCATCCTCGCCGACAACCAGCGCGACAAGGAAATGGGCTACCGCGACAAAGCCCTGAAGATGTACCCGCACGTCTGCGGCCGCTGCGCCCGCGAGTTCTCCGGCAAACGCCTGAGCGAACTGACCGTGCACCACCGCGACCACAATCACGACAACAACCCGCAGGACGGCTCGAACTGGGAGCTGTTGTGCCTGTATTGCCACGACAACGAGCATTCGCGTTACACCGACCAGCAGTATTTCGGCGACGGCTCGCTGAGCACACCGAAAATCGCCAAGGCCACGCATAACCCGTTTGCGGCCCTCGCTGGCCTGATGAAAAAAGAAGATTAAAAGCAAAGTTCGCAGCCTTCGGCAGCTCCTACACGGTGTACGCCATTAGACTGTAGGAGCTGCCGAAGGCTGCGATCTTTTGATCTTATCCCCGTATAATCGCCCTCTTTTCCCGAAGGCACCCCGCTCGTGGCAGACAAACGGTACAGCTGCATTGGTTTGTATAATCCCAAATCACCGGAGAACGTCGGTTCGGTGATGCGCGCCGCAGGCTGTTATGGCGTGGCCTCGGTGTTCTACACCGGCAAGCGTTATGAACGCGCCGCCGATTTCGTCACCGACACCAAGCGCGTGCACTACGACATCCCGCTGATCGGCATCGACGACCTGAAAAAAATCCTCCCGCTCAACTGCGTGCCCGTCGCTGTGGAACTGGTGGAAGGCGCCCGCCCATTGCCGGAATACACCCACCCCGACCGCGCGCTGTACATCTTCGGTCCGGAAGACGGTTCGCTGGATAAAGAGATTCGCGACTGGTGCGAAGACGTCGTGTACATCCCGACCACCGGCTGCATGAACCTCGCCGCTACGGTCAACGTCGTGCTTTACGACCGCATGGCCAAAGGCCTGAACACCCGCTCCGGGCCGAAATTCCGCTGAAGCGTCGCACATTCGATGGAACAAGCTGACCGCCCCGGCAGTCAGCTTATCTATCAATCGCACCCTGCCTGGAGATAGATCATGAGCGAGCTCAAACGCGTAGAACGCATCGAATCCACCCCGTTCCAGTCGCCTTCGCACAAGAACGTGCACGGCTGGGAACGCGTCGGCTCGTTGACCGGCGGCGTGCTGATGGTCGGCAAGGGCCTGCGCCGTGGCGGCGTGTTCGGCCTGATTCAAGTGGCGCTCGGCGGCATGGCCGTGGCCCGCGGCATCACCGGCCATTGCTCGGCGAAAAGCCTGTTGGAGAAAGGTCGTCAGGACATGAACAACGTACGGGCGAAGATCGAACGCGCCGGGGAAGAACTGAGCAAGCTGAAAACCAACGCCGAAGTTGCCACGGAAACGGCGACCGTTACCGGCAATGATTCGCTGACCTCGCCGAAAGCCGGCGTTTGATCCAAATAATGCGTTGAGGCGAATTACGCCATCGCGAGCAGGCTCACTCCTACAATTGAAACGCGTTCACCTGTAGGAGTGAGCCTGCTCGCGATAGCGGTTTCGAATCCCTTCACCATCAGCCCGCGCGAAAAATCAGGTGATCTTCCCAGTCATCCTCCGGCACGCTGCCTTCGGCGAGCATGCGTCCGGATTGGGAAATTCGCTCGTGGTGCACAGCATCGCGATCACCGCACACCAGGTGATGCCATAACGGCAGATCCTTGCCTTCGCTGACCAGACGATATCCGCAGGTCGGCGGCAGCCATTTGAATTCTTCCGCCTGCCCAGGGGTGAGCTGGATGCAGTCAGGGACAAACTTGATCCGGTTCGGATAATCGCTGCACTGACAGGTCTTCAGATCCAGCAGTTTGCAGGCGATGCGCGTGTAATAGACGCTGTTGTCTTCTTCATCCTCGAGCTTTTGCAGGCAGCACAGGCCGCAGCCGTCGCACAGCGATTCCCATTCCTCGTGATCGAGTTGATCGAGGGTTTTGCGTTTCCAGAACGGTTCGACAATGGCGGCCATGGTTCAAGCATCAACATCAAGGTGGTGAAAAGGCCGCCAGTCTAGTGCCAGCGGGCGCGGTGGCCAAGCGCTGGCGACTGTCGGTAAATCCGCTTGTCAGCCCCAGCGCCGCCCAGTAGGGTTTTGCAGCGAACTTCTCCCCATCCGTTGCAAGGAATCCGTGCATGAGTGCCAACCCTCGCGTTGCCGATTACGCCATTCACCCGCAGTTCACCGAGCGCTGGTCGCCCCGCGCTTTTAACGGCGAAGCGATCCCTGAAGAGACCTTGCTGAGCTTCTTCGAAGCCGCGCGCTGGGCGCCGTCGGCGTACAACTCGTAACCGTGGCGTTTTCTCTATGCACGCCGCGATACGCAGAACTGGCAGCGTTATCTGGGCCTGCTCAACGAATTCAACCGCAGCTGGGCGCAGCATGCTTCAGCGCTGGTGATCGTGATTTCGAAGACCACTTTCGTGGCACCGGGCGCTACCGAGGAAACCCCGGCGCTTTGGAGCACGTTCGATACCGGCTCGGCGTGGGGCCATCTGGCGCTGCAGGCGAGCCTCAGCGGCTGGCACACCCACGGCATGGCCGGTTTCGATCAGGAGCTGACCCGCAAGGAGCTGAACATTCCTGAGGAATATGCCCTGCATGCGGCGGTGGCGGTGGGCAAGCTCGGTGACAAGGCAACCCTGGCCGAGTACCTGCAAGCCCGCGAAACGCCGAGCCCGCGTCGTCCGCTGAGCGAGCTGGTGGCCGAAGGAGATTTCACTTTATAAGCCACGCCATAAAACCACTGTAGGAGTGAGCCTGCTCGCGATGACGCCGTGTCAGTCGACATCAATGTTGACTGACACGCCGTCATCGCGAGCAGGCTCACTCCTACAAGGGGTACCGCGCAGAATCAGTAACCTCGGGTGAAATCCACTTCCCCACGCAACGCCTCACCCGCCTCATACGCCTTCAGGTTCTGCACAAACAAATCCACCATCAGCGCCGGCGACGTTGGTGCCGAGCTGTGCCCGGTCAGCAGCAAGCCCCACGCGGTCCAGAATGGATGGCGTTGCGGCAATGGCTCCTGACGGCAGACGTCAATCACCGCACCGGCCAGGTGCCCTTCCTTCAAGGCCTCGACCAGATCGGCATCGACCACCGCGACACCGCGCCCGGCGTTGATGAACAACCCGGTCGGCTTGAATTGCTTGAACAGCGCTGCGTCGTAGATATCGTGGGTGTGTTCGGTGTTCGGCAGCAGGTTGACCACGTAATCCACCTCGCCCACCAGACGCGGAAGATCGGCCAGCGCGCCGACTTCGACGAACGGCGCCTGTGCGCGGGCGCTGCTGGCGATGCCGTACAACTCGACGCCGAATGGCAGGAGAAATTGCGCGACACTCTGGCCGATGTCACCGGTGCCGACGATCAGCACCTTGCGCCCGACCAGACTCTGACCGCTGCGGTTGTCCCACTTGCGCTCGACCTGGCTGACCAGCCGCGCCAGCACTTCGCGCTCATGGCCGAGGATGTAGGTCAGCACGTATTCGGCCATGACCTGACCGAAAATCCCCACCGCACGGGTCAGGCGATAATCGCGGCGCAAGCCGTCGGCGAGCAGCGGCGTGATACCGGCCCAGGTCGATTGCAGCCATTGCGGTTGATGGCCCTGGCGCAGCAGGGTCGCCAGCAGGTCCGGCTGGCCCAGCCAGACCGGGCAATCGGCGGCCTGACGCGCCAGTTCGGCGGAGTCGCCGCTGGTCAGGACTTCAAGCTCGGGCAGTGCCTGACGCAGCAGTCGGGCGTATATCGCGTGGTCGTGTTCGGCAATCAGAACGCGCATCTTCAAACCTTTCGCAAACCGTGCAGACGGCCGCCGGGATCGGGCCGGCCATCGCGGTAAAAACAGTTCCAGGGTTAACCGAGGCCCAGGACAGGGCCTCGCGGGTCAGACCGGGTCGTTGCGTCGCAGCAACTCTTCGGGCAAGTGCTCGATGTACTCGTCCTCGGCCGGTGGCATTTGCAGGTGATAGCCCTGCTTGTCGAGGTTTTCCAGGACCACGGTGATGTCTTCGCTGGCCAGCTTGCGCTCGGGCGACAACACCAGATCGAAGGAATGCTTCGCTTTGCCGAAAGCCGTCATCAGCGCTTCCGGCACGCGCTCGAGCGCATCGCTCTTGAGCACATAGAGATACATGCCGCTGCGCTTGGAGCTTTGGTAGATGGAGCAAATACGTTTCAAGGCTGTTCTCCGGCGGTGGACAGGCTGTCGAGCAGCTTCTGACCGAGCAATTCGCGGCGCCAGCCACGCAGCGAATCGGGCAATTGGTAAGGCCCCTCGGGGAAGCCGCTTTTGACCAGGGCTTCGAGGGTTTTCTTGCGCAGCATCAGTTCCGGGGCGATCCCGAGGCGTTCGGCCTCGGCCTGACCCAGCGCGCGCAGTTGCTTGATCAACGCAGCAGCTTCGATCGGCAACGGCTCCGGCACTGCCGGTGGCCATTGATCAGGGCCCACACTGCCAGAGCGCTTGATCAGATCAAGCAGAAACTGGCCGTCCTGACGCACGGTACGCGGGTGCATGTCTTCGATCTTGCCCAGCGCCGCGAGGTTATCCGGCTGCGTGCGGGCCAAGGGCCACAGCGAGTGTTCACGAACAATGCGGTTACGCGGCAAGTCACGGGCGCGGGCTTCTTTTTCGCGCCAGGCGCACAGCTCACGCAGCACGGCCAGTTGCGCGCGGGACAGCTTCCACGCCAGTTTCGCCTCGCGATAGACCTCGTAAGGATCGGTTTCGCGGCGCAGGTTGGCGACCAGTTCGGCGCCATCTTCCAGTACCCAGGCGAACTTGTCGTCGGACAGCTTGGGCCGCAACTCGACGAACACCTCGGCCAGATGCACGGCGTCTTCGGCGGCATAGCTGATCTGGGTTTCGGACAACGGACGCTGCAACCAGTCGGAGCGGGTTTCACCCTTGGGCAGGTCGATGCCGAGCACTTCCTGCACCAATCGCGAGTAGCCCATGGAAAAACCGAGGTTCAGGTAAGCGGCGGCCAGTTGCGTGTCGAACAGCGGCGCCGGCAGGCTGCCGGTCAGGCGCAACAGCACTTCGAGGTCTTCGCTGCAGGCGTGCAGGACTTTGAGGACCGCCGGGTTTTCCAGCAACGCGGCCAGCGGTTGCCAGGCGTTGATGGTCAGCGGATCGATCAGGTAGGCGCGTTTACCGTCGCCGATCTGCAACAGGCCGGCAATCGGGTAGAAGGTGTCGACCCGCATGAATTCGGTGTCGAGGGCAACGAACGGCAGTTGCTGCCACTCGGCGCAAAACTGCGCGAGGCTTTCGTTGTCGCGAATCCAGTGAATATCGATAGCCACACGGCTCTCCCTTGAAGAATGGCGCGCAGTATATATCGCCACTGGCGATTTACGCGCCTTTGAAGGGCAAGAGCTGTAAGGAAATGTCTTGCCTGCCAGCAAGAATAGTCTGACAGCGGAAACAGAAAGGCCCGTCGCATCAGCGCGACGGGCAGGAAATGCCTCACTGCTTGGCCAGTACGCCGTCGATCACCGCGCCGCGACAGCCGGCAAACATGTCCAGCGCCGGCTGGTACACGCTGCTGCGCACCTCGAGCAGGCCAAGCATGGAGTGGAACAGGTTGTCCTGACTCAGCGGCTTGTCGCGGCTCAGTTGCAGGCAATGCGTATCGACCGAGTAGGCTTTCTGATAGCTGTCGGAGAACCACGCCAGCATCGCTACATGCTTCTGCTGCTCGGGCGCCAGCATGTACGGCGTGCCGTGCAGAAACAGGTTGTATTCGCCCAGCGATTCACCGTGATCCGACAGATAGAGCATGGCGGTGTCGACTTTGTCCTGATTGCTGCGCAGCACATCGATCAGGCTCGCCAGCACATGATCGGTGTAGACCAGCGTGTTGTCGTAACCGTTGACGATACTTTCGCGGCTGCAATTGTTCAGCGCGTTACTCTCACAGACCGGGGTGAAGTGTTCGTACTCCTTGGGATAACGCTTGAAGTAATCCGGGCCGTGACTGCCCATCTGGTGCAGAACCAGCACCGTGTCTTTATCCAGGTGATCGATAAAGCTCTGCAAACCCTGCAGGAGGATTTCATCGCGGCATTCGCTGTTGGCGCACAACGCCGGGTCCTGCAATTTGCTGACATCCTGCACCGTGACCCGGTCGCAAGTGCCTTTGCAGCCGGACTGGTTATCGCGCCAGATCACATCGATGCCGGCGCGCTTGAGCACATCGAGCAAACCCTCTTCATTCTTGGCCTTGCTGGCGTTGTAATCCTTGCGGCCCATGTTGGAGAACATGCATGGCACCGAGATCGCGGTCTCCGTGCCGCAGGAATGCACATCGGTAAAGGCGATCAGCCCCGCCTCTTTGTCCAGTTGCGGCGTGGTGTCCCGGTCGTAACCGAGAATGCCGAAGTTCTGCGCCCGCGCACTTTCCCCGACCACCAGCACGGTCAGCGATTTGCGGGGCCGGAATTGCAAGTCGGGATTGCGCTGGGCATCTACGCCAATCTTGATGAACGGCTGCTGTGCCGAGACGACTTGCTCTTGCAGGTAGCCGAGGGACGCGCCGATGTAATTGCTCGGCACCAGCATCAGGCGAATTTCATGATGGTTGCGAAACAACGAAGACAACCCCTGATAGTTGGCCAGTGCCACGACACCGATCACCGCCGCAGAGGCGACACTGACAATAACTTTGCTGAACAACTCACGATGCCAGCGCCGATAAGTGACCGGCACTTTCCATAACATCAAACACGGCAAAATACCCAGCAAGACAATATAGGCAAACAACTTCATTGAAAGCAGATCACGCACTTCCGTCGCATTGGTTTCAGCGAGGTTTCGCAACATGCCGGCATCGATCATCACGCCGTATTGGCTCATGAAATAAGCCACGCCAGCGCTGATTAAAAACAACAGGGTCAATAACGGTTTGAGCAGGGGGCGGAAAGCGAACAACGTCAGGACAATATTGAACGCGGCGAAGATCATCACGCCGAACGCCAGGCGCAGGACGCTGCCCTTGCCATCGGCGGCGGTTATCTCGAACAGATGTTGCCAGAGCACTAGGTTGAAACCGAGCAACAAAAAGGCGCTGGCGAACAACGTCACCCATTCCGGGCGCACGGCTTTTAACTTCAACATGATGAGTGACTGTTCCTGAAAGAAGAGCCTCGTCACTTGTGAAAATTTCATTCACCGAGGCATGACAAACTTTAGGCAGCCATGGATCAATTTTTCGTGAAAAAGATGCTAATGATTAGTTGCCTTCGGGCATTGTTCTGGAAGTTTGCGCGTATTTGCGAATGGTTCAGGTTTCATTCAGTTAATTGCCCAGCTACGCCCCCCCTGTAGGAGTGAGCCTGCTCGCGATAGCGGTGTGTCAGTCAATATTTATTCATCTGATACATCGCTATCGCGAGCAGGCTCACTCCTACACGGGGATGCGGTGTTATCGAGTTTTCAGGTCTGGCGCGGGATTTTCTGATTTGCCGATCTGCGCGACGCGACGCCTAATCATCAGCTTCCGCAATCGAAGGCCTGCTGATGAATCATCACCGCCCCGCCGCTTGGCTGATGTTCGCGATCATCCTTGTCGCACTTAATCTGCGCACATCAATGGCCGCCGTGGGACCGTTGCTGTCGGCGATCCGTGGCGATATCCCGTTGAGCTTCGGCGCTGCCTCCCTGCTGACGATGTTGCCGGTCATGGCCATGGGGCTGGCGATGTTCTTCGGCCTGAGCGTCAGCCAGCGCTTCGGCGAACAGCGCACGGTGCTGCTGTCGTTGCTGATCATCGGGCTGGCGACGCTGTCGCGGTTGTTTATCGATTCGGCTCTTGCGCTGATCCTCAGCGCCATAGTGGCCGGCATCGGCATCGCCATGATTCAAGCGTTGATGCCGGCGCTGATCAAGTCGCGCTTTCCCGACAAAGTAGCGTTATGCATGGGCGTCTACGTGACGTCGATCATGGGCGGCGCGGCGATTGCCGCATCATTGGCGCCACTGGTGATGGTGCAGACCGGCAACTGGCGCGCAGGGCTGGCCGTTTGGGCCGCGCTGGCGGTGCTCGCCTTGCTGGTCTGGGCTCTACAGCCCGCGCGTGCCATATCAAGAGGGATCAAGCGGGAGTCTGTTATCACCCGCCGTCGCGCCTGGTTGCTGGCGATTTTCTTTGGGCTCGGTACGGCGTCCTACACCTGTGTCCTCGCCTGGCTCGCCCCGTACTACGTGGAAAAGGGCTGGAGCGAACAACACGCCGGGCTGCTGTTGGGTTTTCTCACAGCGATGGAGGTCATTTCCGGCTTGGCGGTGCCTGCGATTGCCAACCGCAGCCGTGATCGACGCGCAATATTGGCGGCTCTGCTGTTACTGATCATCGGCGGTTTCTGCGGGCTGATTCTCGCACCGGCGCAGCTGGCCCTGCTCTGGCCGTGTCTGTTGGGACTGGGTATTGGCGGTCTGTTTCCGATGAGCCTGATCGTCGCGCTCGATCATTGCGACGACCCGCAGCAGGCCGGTGGCCTCACTGCATTTGTGCAGGGTATCGGTTACCTGATCGCTGGCCTCTCGCCGCTATTGGCAGGGACAATTCGTGATCGGCTGGGCAGTTTTGAAGGCGCGTGGTGGGCGCTGACTGCGGTGATGGTGAGCATGTTGCTGATGGTCGTGCGCTTCAATCCTCGCCATTACACACGTCACTTGCCTTGCCCGGGCTAGAGGCCTCTGGCCATCTTTTCCGCACGAAATAGGCAACGTCGTGTTACTAAAAGTTTCTGTCCCACATGTGTCCGTGAAATGTCCTACGAGGGTTTCTCCTGGCACCATCGTTCCGCTAGGATCGTACGCACACGTTTGCGCGAATTCTGCGCAAGGGGCACAGCGAGACGGAACTCATGC
Organism: Pseudomonas moraviensis; assembly: GCF_900105805.1. NCBI lineage: Bacteria > Pseudomonadati > Pseudomonadota > Gammaproteobacteria > Pseudomonadales > Pseudomonadaceae > Pseudomonas > Pseudomonas moraviensis. The sequence goes on from NZ_LT629788.1 coordinate 3,278,080, forward strand.
TGAACAGTAATTTGCTTCGCAAGCTCGACATGCAGGATTTGATGGTATTTGTTGCTGTGTATGAGCAGAGCAGTGTCACCGATGTCTCGGAAACCCTGTTTGTCAGTCAGTCCACTGTCAGTTATTGCCTGAAGAAACTGCGCACCAGTTTCGAAGACGAATTGTTCATCAACACCCGCACGGGCATGCGCCCGACTTACAAGGCCTGCAGCATGTACGGCCATGTGCAGAAGATCCTCGAAAGCATCAACCTCTGCCACGCCGGAGCACCGGCCTTCGACCCGAGCCGGCAGGCGGTGACCTTCAACATCTGCGCCCCGGAATATTTCGAGCAGTTGATCCTGCCGCGCCTGTTGAAGCGCTTCGACTTCGACGATTTGCCGGTGATGGTCAACATGCACAAGTTCGAAACCGACGTGCCCGCCGATGAGTTACGCGACGGCTCACTCGACCTGGTGATCAGTTTCGGCCCGCACTTTCATCGCCAGCATGCGGATCTGAAATCGCGGATGTTGCTTGAAGATGACCTGGTCTGCGTCTTCGACAAGCGCGCCACGCCATTGGAACCGCGTTTGAGCCTGCAAGCATTTACCGAGCGTCGGCATGTGTTCCCGACGCCGTGGACATCGAGCACCAACATGGTCGACGGCTGGCTGGCGCGCCAGGCGCAGAAACGCCAGATCGTCGCGCGATCAAACAGCTACAGCGCCGCGTTGAAGATGATCACCGGCACTGACTTCATCCTCACCCTGCCCCGGCGCATCCAGCGTTTGCTGACCAATGACGCGGTATTCAAACACTGCGAGGCACCCAACGGTTTGCCGGGCTTCACCCTCGATATGCAGTGGAGCCAGAACGTCGATCAGGACAGCGCCAATGTCTGGCTGCGCGAGCAGGTGATTCAGGTGTGCAGCGAGCTGGAAAGCGCCTGAGCCTCAGATGCCGATCGCGGTCTTGCTGTAGGACTCGCGATCGATGTCGAGCAGTTCGACGCACAGTTGCACTTCGAGCCCGGCCGGCCATTCGCAGAGCTCCTGCAACACCGCCAGCAGGCTTTGCGACAACTGCTTCTTGATTTCTGCCGAGCGCCCGCTGAGCAAGGCCAGCTTCACATGGACGAAGGCACGCTCGCCGAGAGCCGTGCCGACCTTGAAGTGTTCGACCTTGATCGCGCGGCTCTTGATATCGAACTCCGCCCCGAACTGACCGGAACCGACCAGGGTGTTGTTGAGCCTGATCAGGGCAATGTCGGCGTTCAACTGCGTCAGGTTGGCGGTGTATTCCATGTGCAGGTGTGGCATTGCGGATCTCCAGTCGGGGGGTGCGGGGGCGTACGTATAACACATGCGAATCAGCGGACTTTCTGATGGAACTGTCGAGTGGAACGAGGCTGCGAGCTTTTGATCCTTCATTTGAAGATCAAAATCAAAAGATCGCAGCCTCGTTTCACTCGACAGTTCCTACAAGGGATCGTGGCGCTCAGTTGGCCGTTCGCTCATGAATGCTTCCAGTCGCGAACGCAGCCAGCGTTCGGCCGGGTCGCTGTCGACATGACTGAGCCAGACCATCGACAGGTCCAGCGTCGGCGTCTTGAACGGAAACGGTTCCTGGAACAGCGCCCCGGACGCCGCCATCGCCGCTGCGGTGTAGTCCGGCAGGCTGGCGATCAGGTCGGTGCCCGCCAGCAGCGCCGGCAGCGCGCTGTACTGCGGCACCGACAACACCACCTGGCGCGTCCGGCCCAGCTCCGCCAGCCATTCATCGGCATAGCCACTGACGTTGGCCGTGTGCGACACCAGCACATGCGGGCGAGCGCAATATTCGTCGAGGGTCAGCGGCGTATCAGAGGCGTCGGCGCGCAGGATGCTCGGCTGGATATGCCGCAGCAGTTTGCGTTTGGCGTTGGCCGGCAGGCCACGGGTCTGGCTGATGCCGACGGTGATATCGCCAGCCGCGAGAAGATCGGGAATCCGCCAGTAATCGACATGCTGCACGACGAACACCACGTTCGGTGCTTCTTGGCGCAGAGCGCGCAACAGCGGCGGCAGGAGGCCGAATTCGACGTCATCGGACAGGCCGATGCGAAAGGTCATGGTGCTGGTGGCGGGGTCGAAATCGCGGGTCAGGCTCAGCGCCGCCGACAGTGAGTCGAGTGCCGGTTTGAGATGGCGGTAAATATCTTCGGCACGGGCCGTCGGTTCCATGCGATGACCGACGCGGATGAACAGCGGGTCGTTGAGCATCGTGCGCAAACGGTTGAGCGCCGAGCTGATGGTCGGCTGGCCGAGGAACAGCTTCTCCGCCGCGCGGGTCACGTTGCGTTCGAGCATCAGAGTCTCAAACACCACCATCAGGTTGATGTCGGCCTTGCGAAGTTCATTGCGGTTCATCCATTGCCCCTGCTCCCCGGAATAGCGGCAGTGTAGAAAGGCCTTGGGCATTGCGTCCATAAACGTTTCCGAGACAGCGTTGCAGAAACATCCGCGAACGATTGGAAACAAATCCGCGATAGCCAAAAAAACCCTCTGCGCTAGGCTTGCGTCGATGCGCCACACAGGTTGGCGCGCCTATCGATCGCAGGGAGCGAACCGTATGTATTTCGAAATCTACCGACAAACCCGAGGCACCCCGAGCACCGGCAAAGGCCAATGGCGCTGGCGCCTGCGCGCGCGCAACCACGAGACGGTGGCCAGTGGTGAGTCGTACGTGAACAAGGCCGATTGCCTGCATGTGATCAACCTGATCAAAGCCGTACAGGGCGAGACGCCGATCAAGGAGATTTGAGCCAGGCGACCGTCCTTGTTGTTTCTGGAAAGACGGGCCGTTGGTCGCCATTCAGAACGGTTGCTGAATACCCATCCGCTATGCTCATCAAAGGTGCATGTGCTGCAATTGTTGCTGCCATGCACCTGACCGTCCATTGATCCCGCAGAGGTTACGCGCGATGAAATCACTTGCCGCAATCTGCCTTGCAATACTGGCCCTGAGCGCCCAGCCCGGCCACGCGGACACCCTCGATGCTTTCGTCGAAGAAGCGGCCCAGCAGAGCCTGTTCCAGAACAACAGCGCACATATCGCGCTGGAAAAGGCCACCCTGCCCGAGGTCAAAGCGTTCGCCAGACAAATGATTGCCGACCATGAGCGTTTCGATAAACAGCTCCGGCAGTTGGGGGAGAGCCAACGCATGGCGGTGCCGACAGAACCTTCAGTAGCCTCGAAAGCCAAGCAACTGCGCCTCGAGTCTCGCGACGATTCCTTCGACCGTATCTACATCGACAGCCAGGCCGAAACCCTCGAGCAAAAACTGATGCTGTTCAAGAAAGAAGCCATGTCGTCGCAAGATCCGCAGCTCAAGGCTTTCGCTCAAGCAGTCTTGCCGGGCATTGAAAAACAGGCGAAAACTGCTCGGGACCTGCAGGAAAAACTCAAACCGTCAGCGGGCGCGCTGAAGTCCGTCAACCCTTGAGCGAACCGCGGAACGATCAAAACTGCAAAAGAATCACACCCACCAATACGGCGATTACCGCAGATACCGCCATCACTTGGGTCGAGGTGAACGCCAGCGCCGCCTCCTTGGAACGGCCGACGCAGCGGCCACGAATCTGATGTAAACCTGGCTGCGCTTCGAACAGGTTGTCCGGGTGCTCGTTGTCCTCAGGTTCACTGGTCTGCTGACCGGTCCAGGCGCTGCGCGCCAGCAAACGATCCAGCAAACCTGGCATGACCGACTGGCCGATGATCGCCTTGATCGTCGACCATCCCAGCCACAACTCTCGCGGCGGGTGTTTGACCACGCTGAAAATCGCTCGCGCTGCCACGTCCGGGTCATGGATCGGCGGCACAGGTTGCGGGCGTCTGGGCAATTTGTTGCGTGCCCAGTCGAACTGCGGCGTGTTGATCGCCGGCAGTTGCACCATGCACACGCGGATACCGCTGCGCTCATGCAGTAACTCGCAGCGCAACGCGTCGGTAAAACCGCGCACGGCGAATTTTGCCCCGCAGTAAGCGGCCTGCAACGGAATGGCGCGATATGCCAGCGCCGAGCCGACCTGAATGATCAGCCCCTTGTTGCGCGGGCGCATCAACGACAGCGCTGCCAACGTGCCGTGGACGGTGCCGAGATAGGTCACCTGGGTGACGCGCTCAATCTCGGCGGCGGACAATTGCTCTATCGGCGAGAGCACTGTGACCATCGCCGCATTGATCCACACCGTCAAAGGCCCGAGCCTGGCTTCCATTTGCTGCGCGGCCTCCTGCACGGCAAGCGCATCGGCAACGTCGACGCTGACGGCAGCCACCTCGACCCCATACATTTCCAGCTCCTGTTGCGTAGCGGCCAATCCTGCGGGATCGCGCGCCAGCAAGCCGATGCTATACCCGCCAGCGGCAAACCGATGCGCCACCGCGCGCCCGACGCCAGCACTGGCGCCGCTTATCACCACCAAAGGTTGCTCCTGCATGAACCGTCCTCGTTGACGCTCAGTCAATCGGCCCGATATTGATCATCAGGTCGTCACCCAGCCCTTGCACCTTGGCCAGCACATCCACCGGCGTTTCGCTGGAAAAATGCACGACATAGCCCATGCCGCTGCCGTCCTCTTCGATCGCGCTGACCCACAGCTCGACCTCGTCGGCGTCTAGCCCCAGCGCCTGGCCAAACTGACGGTTGCGGTGATCGGAATCGGTTTCGTCCATCGGGTAATCGCTCATGACCAACATCTCCTCGGGGATCAGTCCCCTCACTGGTTGCTCAATGGGGTCTTAAGGATGGACGCCTGCCGCGCGACGACAGTTCGTTTTTTTAATCGAGCATCGAGCGCAGCTTGCGCAACAGGTCCACCGGCGCGTAGGGCTTGGCGATCAATTCGAATTCATTGTCAGTCAGCTCCTCCGGCGTCGACTCGTCCGCGCAGTACCCGGTCGTGAGCAGGATTTTAATGGCCGGATAGCGTTGGCTGACTTCCCGCGCCAGTGCCAGCCCGTTCATCTCGCCAGGCATGACCAGATCGGTGAATACCAGGTCGTATTCGCTACTCTGCAGCACGACCAGTGCCTCGCTCGCATCTGCAACGAGGTCAGTGTGATAACCCTGTTCGGACAATACAAAGCGCGCCAGTTCAGCGACTTCGGCGCGGTCCTCGACGATCAGGATGCGCTCGGTACCCTTGAGGTTTTCGGCGGCGTAAGGCGCACCAGTTGCCGATGGCTGACTGTCGTCCGCCGGGAAGAACAGGCGCACCGTAGTGCCGAGTCCCGGCGTCGATTCGATTTTGACCACGCCGCCGGATTGCTTGACGAAGCCGTAGACCATCGAAAGCCCGAGACCGGCACCGTTGCCTTCTTCTTTGGTGGTGAAAAAAGGCTCCATCACTTTGTCGAGATCGTCGGCGGCTATGCCCACGCCGTTATCGGCAACCGCGATGCAGACGTAACGCCCCGCCGCCAGTCCGGCCTGATGCGGATCCGTCGGATCCGGTACATCGACGTTGCGGGTCTGCACGGTGATCGCAGGTTGCTGCTGGTCAACCAGCGCATCGCAGGCGTTGGAGAGCAAATGGTTCAGCGCCATCTCCGCCTGCGCCGGGTCGAGGCGGCAATTCCACAAATCCTCGGCCAACTCAAATTGCGGCTCCAGATCGCAGGATTCCGGTGCCGGCAGCGTTGACCGCTCGAGCAAGGCATTGAGATTGATCACCCGGCCCTCAAGCCGTTGCCGCCGGGAAAACGCCAGCAGATGCTGAGTCAGCAGACGGGCTTTTTCCGCCGCCGCACGGGCGTGACCGGCGCCGACCACGATGCGCTGCGGGTCGATGCTCGGGCGTTTGGCGGTGTGCTGGATCAGCTCGATGTAGCCGATCATCACTTGCAGCAGGTTGTTGAAATCGTGGGCGATGCCACCGGTCAACTGCCCCAGTGCTTCCATGTTCTCGCTGTAACGCAAACCGTCCTCGGCGTCACGGCGTCGGCTGACGTCCATTTGCGAGGCGAAGAAATACACCAGTTGCCCGCGCTCGTTGAATAACGGCGCGATAAACAGCTCGTTCCAGAACGATGAACCGTCCTTGCGATAGTTGAGCACTTCCACGCAGGTTTCGTGGTGATGTCTCAACGCTTGTTTGACCTGTTGCAACACGGCGCGATCGGTCTGCTCGCCTTGCAGAAATCGGCAGTTGCGCCCGAGCACCTCTTCCCGCTCGTAGCCACTGAGTTCAAGAAAGGCATTGTTGGCAAAAATAATGGGATCATCGGCCTGCGCAGGATCGGTGACGATCATGGCCATGCGGCTGACCTGCACCGCCGCGAAGAACACATCTTTGCGCTCTTGCGAAAGGACCGCCACATCGGCTCGGTCGACGATCGGCCTGGAATTTCTAGGCAAGTTGACCTCCGCTGAGTTACTTCCGTTTCGCTGAGACCACCATCACCGATCGGAGTGCCGCGATCGAACGCCGACAGCGCAGGTGTCCGATGAGTTGCCGCAGACTGTCGAGGGATCCGAAGCGTGTCGCTGATTGTCGAAAGCACACCGAGCACTGCACGCGGTTATCGCGTTCGGCAGCCTGCATAGTCAAATCCGAACCGCCAGGGAGAACCACCGTGGATTTGTTGTTTCTGGGCACGTCAGCCGGCGTGCCGACCCGCCAGCGCAATGTCAGCGCCACCGCATTGATCGCGTCTGCGGGCAAGGGCTGGTACCTGATCGATTGCGGTGAAGGCACCCAGCATCAGGTGTTGCGCACACCGCTGTCGCTGAGCGAGCTGCGGGGGATTTTCATCACCCACGTGCATGCCGATCACTGCCTCGGCCTGCCGGGGTTGCTGGCGAGCACGGGCATGTCGGGGCGCACGCGGCCGCTGGATATTGTGCTGCCGACAGCGCTGCATCCGTGGCTGAGAATGAGCCTTGAGGTGACGCAATCGCACCTGCCCTTTGAGATCAACCTGCACGCCGTGGAAACGCTCACAGAGTGGCGCAACGTCAACGTTCAAGTGCAGACCGTCGAGCTGTCCCACCGTGTGCCGTGTCATGGTTATGTATTTACCGAGTCCGATCCGGAGCCGCGTCTGGACGTGCAGCGCCTCGAGGCCGAAGGCATAGAGCGCGGCCCGCTCTGGGGTCAGCTGGCCCATGGTCAGGACGTAGAGCACAACGGGCAGTTGTTGCATGCGCGGGATTACTTGCTCAGCTCACGACCTGATCGGCGCATCATTGTCTGCGGCGATAACGATCGCCCGGCACTGCTGGCCGAAGTGGCGCAATCGGCGGATGTGCTGGTGCATGAAGCGACATTCGTGCAAGCAGCGATCGACCGCGCTCGCGCCAGTTACGGCCACAGCAGCGCCGCCGCTGTCGCCGGTTTTGCCGAGTCCGCCGGCGTACGCAACCTGGTGCTGACGCATTTCAGCGCGCGCTATCAGGCCAATCCGGCTTTGAGTCCGTCGATCGAAGATGTGCGTAGTGAAGCGGCGTCGCTGTATCACGGCCAACTGATTCTGGCGCGTGACCTGCAGCGTTATCACCTGGATCGGTCGGGACATTTGCAGCCGGTGGCGACTGAGCGCAAACCGCTGCAGGTCGTGCCATAATCCGCTACCGCTACCGCGTCCGCCCGGCTGACAGGCGGACGCTGGCACGCGGGCTTACTTCTTGGCTTCCTTGTCCGGATCCGCCGAGCGTTCGAGAAACGCTTCTGTCAGTTGCGGCAGGTGCTTGAGCAGCCATTCAGCCATGGCCACTTCCTGCGGCAGAATCTTTTCGCAGGCCTTCTGTGTCTGCTTGTCCCCCGCCGCTTTCGCCGCTGCAATAAGCACGGTGTAACTGGCGATTTCCATGTTTTCGAATACATAACCGGCCATGGCGCCCTTGATCACCTCGTCGCTCATCAAGGAGCCGCCGACGGCCTGACCGAACGCCATCAGCTTGCCGCCCAGGTCTTTGATCGTCGACGAATCACCGCCCAGGCGTTGCAGGCATTCGTCGATGAGTTTCTGCTGGCCGAGGGTTTCTTCGATGTGCTGATCAATGCGCGCCTTGAGCTTCGGGTAATGCTCCAGACGCTTGGACTGCGCCTTGAGCATCTGCTCGGCCTGTTGCTCCATGGCGTGGGCGTCACGCAGCCAGTCGAGCAGATTTTCCTGTGGAGTAGCCATTGTCGAGTCCTCTTCTTGATGATTTCCCAATGATCAACCGGGGCGCGCCGTCGCATGTCAGGCGCGCCCCACGTGCCTCACAACCCAGGCTTGGCTTGCGCGCCGGAGCCCAGATCCGCTCCAGTGACCGGCTCGCTGTTGGGGTCGGACATGGTGCGCATCTTCATGTTTTCCAGCAGCGCTTCGTCGGCGCTGTCCAGTTGCACGGTGGCCAGACCATCGCCGCCGTCGACTGCTGGCGTCGGGTCTTCGACAAACTCCCAATCGTCGCCCTGGTTCCAGGGACCGCGCATGCTTTCGGTGCCTTGCGACATGTTGAAGTAAACGTTGGTGAACTCCGGCATACCCGGCAGTTTGCCTTGCGGGAAATTGGGCTGGATCGAGTGCAGGGCTTTTTCGAAGGACAATTGGTGGGCAATCTCGCGGGTCATCAGAAAGCCCAGCGCCTCTTTTACGCCGGGATCATCGGTCACGTTCATCAAGCGCTCATAGACGATCTTCGCCCGAGCTTCGGCGGCGATGTTGGAGCGCATGTCGGCGGTGGGCTCGCCGATGGTATCGACGTACGCCGCTGTCCACGGCACGCCGGCCGAGTTGGTCAACGGCGAACCGGCACCGTAGAGCAGGCTGGTGATGTGCGAGTCATTGCCGTTGCCATTGAGCGAGCGATACAATTCGCCCTCCTGCTCGACGCCTTCGGCCATCCGGCCTTTTGCGCCTTTGTTGAGCATGACGATGATCGAGCCAATGATCTCCAGGTGACTGAGTTCTTCAGTGGCGATGTCCATCAGCAGGTCTTTGCGTCCCGGATCTTCCTCGGCCAGGGCTTGAGTGAAATAGCGCGAAGCCGCCGCCAGTTCACCTTGTGCGCCGCCAAATTGCTCGAGCAACAGATTGGCCAGCCCCGGATTGGGCTCGGCAACACGAACGGTGTATTGAAGTCGCTTGTTATGTAGAAACATGACAAATCTCCTCAGTCGGATAAGCGTGGCAAGTCGTCGGGTGAAAGCCTGCCTACCCTTTTGTGAAGCATTGTCTTTGCGGAAATTTCAAAAAAATTGCGGTAACAGGACAAATGGTTTGAACCGTATGGGCAAGTGAAACGGCGGCTTGCCGCTGGTACGACTCGCACTTGGTTAAATGGAACCAATGACAAAAGATCGGGTTGTCCGCCCGCGATTTCAATCTGGCCGGGTCTGCCTGGCTCAACGCAGCAAATGCACCAGCAACCCGATCAGCGCACAGCCCAGCAGCACCTGAATCACCCCGCGCTTGAAGCGAAACAGCGCAATGGCCGCGGCAATGGCAATCAATGCCGACGGCCAGTCCAGGCTGCCGCTGAAGCCCTGCGGCCAGAGCAGGTGGTAGCCGAAGAAACACGCCAGATTGAGAATCACGCCAACCACCGCGGCGGTGATCGCGGTCAGCGGTGCAGTGAATTTGAGTTCATCGTGGGTCGACTCCACCAGCGGGCCGCCGGCGAGGATGAACAGAAATGAGGGCAGAAAGGTGAACCACGTCACCAGCGCAGCGGCGACCGCGCCGGCGAGAAACACCTGATCGGCGCCAAACACCTGCGACACATAAGCCCCGACAAACCCGACAAACGCCACTACCATGATCAGCGGTCCGGGGGTGGTTTCGCCCAGCGCCAGGCCGTCGATCATCTGCGTCGGCGTCAGCCAGCCGTAGTGACCGACGGCGCCCTGATAGACATAGGGCAGCACCGCATACGCCCCGCCAAAGGTAAGCAGCGCAGCTTTGGTGAAGAACCAGCTCATCTGCGTCAGCGTGCCATGCCAGCCAAACAGCGCAGTCAACACGCCCATCGGCAATGCCCATAGCGCGGCGCCGATCACGGCGAGCATCGCCAGTTTCGTCCAACTGAAGCGGGCATGTGCTGGCGATGGCGTGTCGTCATCGATCAATGCCGGGCCGAAAGACTTGTTCGCCGCGCTATGCCCGCCGACCCTGAACTTCTCAGGCGCCAGTCGACCGCCGAAGTAGCCGATCACCGCCGCGCCCAGCACGATCAGCGGGAACGGCACATTGAGCACAAAAATCGCGGTAAACGACGCCGCCGCAATCGCCCACAGCCAATTGTTCTTCAGCGCCCGCGAACCGATGCGATGCGCCGCCTGCACAACAATGGCCGTTACCGCAGGCTTGATCCCATAAAACAAACCGGCCACCACCGGTACTTCACCGAAAGCGATGTACAGCCAAGAGAGGAAAATAAGGATGAACAGCGACGGCAACACAAACAACGCACCGGCCACAATCCCGCCCCAGCTTCGATGCATCAACCAGCCAATGTAGGTCGCCAGCTGCTGCGCCTCCGGCCCGGGCAGCAACATGCAATAGTTCAACGCGTGCAGAAAACGCCGCTCGGAAATCCACCGCCGCCGCTCGACCAACTCCTGGTGCATGATCGAAATCTGCCCGGCCGGCCCGCCGAAACTGATAAACCCCAGCTTCAACCAGAACCAGAACGCGTCGCGCAAACTCACGGCCTGCGGCTTCACCTCGCCACCATCCGCCAACGGCTGAACTTCACTCATCGAGCTGTCCTTTAGTGCAGTCGGCAGGTTGTACCCGAAAAGCGTCGCGAACAAAACGCCAGAAACGAAAAAGCCCCCGTAATCAGCAATGATTACGGGGGCTTTGTCTTGTTCAATAATGGCGGAGAGATAGGGATTCGAACCCTAGGTACCGGTGAAGGTACAACGGATTTCGAATCCGTCCCATTCGGCCACTCTGGCATCTCTCCAACGGCGCGCATCATAACAACACTTTCGTTGGTTGCGAACCCCCCAAACGAAATTTTTTCCGTGCTATCAGATGCTTGCGTCGATTAAAGCGGTACGCCCAGACGAGCGGCGACTTCTTCGTAGGCTTCGATGACGTCACCGAGGCCCTGACGGAAGCGGTCCTTGTCCATCTTCTTCTTGGTGTCCTTGTCCCACAGACGGCAGCCGTCCGGGCTGAACTCGTCGCCGAGGACGATGGAGCCGTCGCTGAACACGCCGAATTCAAGCTTGAAGTCGACCAGCAGCAGGCCGGCGTCGTCGAACAGTTTGCTCAGGACTTCGTTGACCTTGAGCGACAGTTCCTTCATGCGCGCCAGTTGCTCGGCGGTGCCCCAACCGAACGCCACGACGTGGGATTCGTTGATGAACGGGTCGCCTTTGGCGTCGTCCTTGAGGAACAGTTCGAAGGTGTACGGGTTGAGCTTCATGCCCTCCTCGACGCCCAGACGCTTGACCAGGCTGCCGGCAGCGTAGTTACGCACGACGCATTCGACCGGGATCATGTCGAGCTTCTTCACCAGGCATTCGTTGTCGCCCAGCAGTTTGTCGAACTGGGTCGGTACGCCGGCCGCTTCGAGTTTCTGCATGATGAAGGCGTTGAACTTGTTGTTCACCATACCTTTGCGATCGAGCTGTTCGATGCGCTTGCCGTCGAACGCCGAAGTGTCGTTGCGAAACAGCAGGATCAAGCGGTCAGCGTCGTCGGTCTTGTAAACCGATTTGGCTTTGCCGCGGTAGAGTTCTTCACGTTTTTCCATGATGGGCTCCGCTTGCTAAGTAGGTGGGCTAGGCGATGTGGCGCCAGTCGAGCCCTGAATCTTGATCGGCCAGTTGCAGCCAGTCCGGGTCGCACCCGAGGGTGTCGACAAAACATTGCCGGGCCAGCTGCGGCAGGTTGTTCTTGCTGCTCAGATGGGCCAGGACCAGGTGTTGCAAGCCCTGCCAGCCCAACTCGGCCACCAGGAATGCCGCCTGATGGTTGTTCAGATGTCCGCGTTCGCCGCCCACCCGCTGCTTGAGAAAGTACGGGTAGTGACCACGGGCGAGCATGTCGCGGCAATGGTTCGACTCGATCATCAATGCATCGAGGTCCCGGTAGCCATCCAGCACCCGCTCACAAAACGATCCCAGGTCGGTCAGCAGGCCGAAGCGCCGCTGTTCCTGATCGCTGAAGACGTACTGGGTCGGCTCCTGCGCGTCATGGGCCACGGCAATGACCCCGACGTTCAGTGCGCCGATCTGCATCTGCTCGCCGCCGGCCAGAAAGCCTGCCGGTTCAAGCGGTTTGCGCATCCCGCGCAGCGTGCCGCGACTGAGGTACACCGGCAGATTGTAGCGCCGAGACAGCAAACCCACGCCATGCACGTGGTCGGCATGTTCGTGGGTCACGAGTATCGCGCTCAGTTGCGCCGGGTGCACACCCAGGCGCAACAGACGTCTTTCGGTTTCCCGCAGGGAAAAACCACAATCCACCAGCACGTACGTATCGGCACTGGCGATCAGCGTGCCGTTCCCTTGGCTACCGCTGCCGAGAACGGCAAAACGCATATCGGATCAGCCCAGGTTGTCCTGAATCACGCTCAGCACTTTACGCGCGACATCGGCCGGCGCGACGGTGTTGATGTTCTTTTCGACGGTGACCTGGATGTTCTCGCCCACCTTGCTCAGGCGAACCTGATAACGCTCGGCGCGGGCTTCGACTTCTTCCTTGCTCGGCGCGCTGCCGAACAGGCCGCTGAAGAAGCCAGGCTTGTCGTCTTTGTTCTCGGCTTTTTCGGCCAGGTTGATGTAGTACAGGCCCAGGCTGCGGTTGATGTCTTCAACGCGCCATTCGCCCTGTTCCAGCGCACGGCCGACGCTCGACCAGGCGCGGTCCAGATCGGTACCGACGTTCAACACCGGGTTGCCGCTGCCGTCTTCGCTGAGGCTGACGCGGCTCGGTGCATCGAAATCACGCGAGGCCAGCATCGACACCGAACCACCCTTCTCGGAGGTGCGGCTCATGCTCGCGAGCATGTCGTCGACCAGCGCAGCGTCCAGGCCAGTGTTGACCGAACGGTTGGTGAAAGCCACGTCGGCCGTGCTGCCGGCAGGACGCTCGGCGCTGACCACGTAGATTTCACTGGTGTTGCGCTGCACGCCCGGCTCGATGCGTACACGCACGCGGGTTTCGCTGTCGCTGGCGATACCGGCCGCGCTCAGGCGCTTGGCCATCGAAGCGGACAGTTCGTCGGAGTGCTGCCAGGTGGTAGTGAACTCACCGGTTTGCGGGCGCTGTTCATCCAGACGGAAACCGTTGTCCTGGAAGAACTGCAGCGCCACTGGCCAGACTTCGGCCGGTGGATGCTGCGCCACGACCCAGCGCGAATCACCGCTTTTCTGCAGCGAGTAATCGGTGGCATCAGCAACCGCCGAAAGCGGCTGAGGACGCGGAACCACGTATTCGCCGGTCGCGGTGTCGTCGGCCACGTTGCGCGGGATCGGCAACAGCGGATCGAGACGCTTGGCAGTGCTCACATCCGTTGGCAATTGCATCGGTGCAGTCTGTTGCGCTTGCAGGTAATCGCTTCCACGGTCGCGGAAATAACCTTCCGGCCCCCAGACCCATCCGCAGCCACTGGTGCTGGAGATAATCAAGGCAAGTGCGGAAAGTCCGGCCATTCGCTTCATGCGTTGTACTTCCTCAATTAAACCAGGACGCTGCACTGGCGCAGGGCCGAGCGCAGCGTTTCATGACAAGGAGTGCTCAGCCAGGTCAGTGGCAGGCGGATGCCTTCGTGCATCAGGCCCATTTCGACCAAAGCCCACTTCACCGGAATCGGGTTGGCTTCGATGAACAGGTCCTTGTGCAGCGGCATCAGTTTTTCGTTGATTGCGCGTGCGGTGTCGGCGTCGCCTTTCAGCGCGGCCTCGCACAGGTCAGCCATTTCGCGCGGGGCGACGTTGGCGGTGACCGAGATGTTGCCCTTACCGCCGAGCAGGATCAGCTCGACTGCGGTCGGATCATCGCCGGACAACACGATGAAATCCTTGCTCACGCCATCGATGATCGCCTTGGCGCGTTTCAGATCGCCGGTGGCTTCCTTGATGCCGATGATGTTCGGCACGCTGGACAGGCGAATCACGGTCTCGGCCTGCATGTCGCAGGAGGTGCGGCCGGGAACGTTGTAGAGAATCTGCGGAATGTCGACCGCTTCAGCGATGTGCTTGAAGTGCTGGTACAGACCTTCCTGGGTCGGCTTGTTGTAATAAGGAACCACCAGCAGGCAGGCATCGGCGCCGGCGGCCTTGGCGTTGCGGGTCAGTTCGACGGCTTCGCGGGTCGAGTTGGCGCCGGTGCCGGCGATGACCGGAATGCGCCCGGCAACCTGTTTGACCACGGCTTTGATGACGGCGATGTGCTCTTCTACATCAAGGGTGGCCGACTCGCCGGTAGTCCCGACGGCGACGATGGCATGGGTGCCGTTCTTGAGGTGGAAGTCCACGAGTTTGCTGAGGCTGTCCCAGTCAAGACGCCCTTGTGCATCCATGGGAGTGACCAGTGCCACCATACTGCCCGCAATCATGAAACCGCTCCTGCCGGAAAAAGAGAGCGGTAATGGTACTGGCGCCAAGATGCTTGCACAAGCGAAGTACTGCGCCGCCGCCATTCCCCTTGGCGCCGCTTTTCGCTACCCTTCAGACTTTGATCGGTACAGATCAGCTTGTACGCCGGGTTCCAGCCTCCCTTTTCGGCCTCCCAGGCCCCGTTCCTGCGTCGCATCGACGCGCTCCCGCACAGTGGAGCGAGCCGCGAGCGCAGGCCGGGTCTCTTTATACGGACCGCCAGAACAGGCACTCCCGACCAGCAACGCCCGTCAACCTACCGACCGCTCATCGCTTTAGGAATGCTGCATGTCCACCCCCACAGTTCGCGAACAATTCCTTGTCATCAGTGCCCTCGGCGCCAACCCCATGGAGCTGACCAACGTCCTGTGCCGCGCCAGCCATGAAAACCGCTGCGCCGTCGTCACCTCCCGCCTGACCCGCCACGGCGAGTGCAGCGCCCTGGTGCTGGAAGTTTCCGGTAGCTGGGACGCCCTGGCGCGCCTCGAAGGCAGCCTGCCGCTGCTGGCCAAGCGTCATGCGTTCACCGTCAACGTGGTGCGCAGCGCGGCGCTGGAAAATCGTCCGCAGGCCCTGCCTTACGTGGCCTACGTCAGCTCGGCCTATCGCCCGGACATCATCAATGAGCTGTGCCAGTTCTTCATGGACCACAACGTCGAACTGGAAAACCTCACCTGCGACACCTACCAGGCGCCCCAGACCGGCGGCACCATGCTCAACGCCACGTTCACCGTGACTCTGCCGGCCGGCACCCAGATCAGTTGGCTGCGCGATCAGTTCCTCGACTTCGCCGACGCAATGAACCTGGATGCCCTGATCGAGCCCTGGCGCCCACAAAACCCAATGTAAGGAAGCTTTCATGGCCGTTGTCATCGACCAACCGGTTGCGGATTTCACCGCGCCTGCGACCAGCGGGCAGACCGTCAGCCTGTCCGAACTCAAGGGCAAGCAAGTGGTGATCTACTTCTACCCGAAGGACAGCACCCCGGGCTGCACCACTCAGGGCCAGGGCTTTCGTGATCAATATGCGGCTTTCAAGGCTGCCAACACCGAAGTCTTCGGCATTTCCCGCGACAGTTTGAAGTCGCACGAAAACTTCAAAGGCAAACAGCAATTCCCCTTCGAGCTGATCAGCGACAAGGACGAGGCGGTTTGCCAGTTGTTCGACGTGATCAAGCTGAAGAAGCTGTATGGCAAGGAATACCTGGGCGTTGATCGCAGCACGTTCCTGATTGATAAGGACGGCGTGCTGCGTCAGGAATGGCGTGGCGTGAAAGTCCCGGGGCATGTTGATGCCGTGCTGGCGGCAGCTGAAGCTCTGAATAAAGCCTGATGTTTCTGTTGCGTCTTTGAAGACGCCTTCGCGAGCAGGCTCGCTCCCACAGTTGGAATGCAATCAACTGTGGGAGCGAGCCTGCTCGCGAATAGCCTCTCTGCAAAATCCGGATCAACCGCTAAAGCAACGGCGCCACCACCGGTTCCTTGCGCGGCCATGCATCCAGCACAGCCTTGAACAGCGTCGCCAGCGGGATCGCAAAGAACACACCCCAGAATCCCCACAACCCGCCAAACAACAACACCGCACAGATAATCGCCACCGGATGCAGGTTGACCGCTTCCGAGAACAACAGCGGCACCAGCACGTTGCCGTCCAGCGTCTGAATGATTCCGTAGACCGCCATCAGATAAATGAACTGATCGCTCCAGCCCCACTGGAACAGCGCAATCAGCAGCACCGGCACGGTCACCACTACGGCGCCGACATACGGCACCACCACCGACAAGCCGACCAGCAACGCCAGCAGTGCCGCATAGTTCAGACCCAGGGCGATAAAAGCGATGTAGGTCACGCCGCCGCAAATCACGATCTCGATGCCTTTGCCACGAATGTAATTGGCGATCTGCCGGTTCATTTCCTGCGCTACGCGGGTGATCAACGCGCGCTCGCGGGGCAGATAGCCGCGCACCCACTCGCCGATCATCGCCCGATCCTTCAGGAAGAAAAACACCAGAATCGGCACCAGCACCAGGTAGATCATGATGTTCACCAGCAGCGGCAGACTCGACAGCGAGAACGTCAGCGCCCACTGGCCGAACTTGCCGATCTCGCCCCGCGCCGCTTCGATCGCTTGCAAGACTTGCTCGTCGGACACCAGATGCGGATAGCGCTCCGGCAATAGAAGCAGCAACGACTGCCACTTGGCGAGCATGCCTGGCAGTTCGTTGAACAGCGTGATCAACTGGTGCCACAACAGCGGCAGAACCACGACGATAAACAGCATCAGCGCGCCCATGAACAGCGCGAACACCAGCCCCACCGCCACGCCGCCGGGCACGCGCAGCCGCTCGAGTGTCACCACCAGGCCTTGCATCAGATACGCCAGCACCATGCCGGCGAGCACCGGGGCGAGCATGCCACCGAGGGTGAGCACGGCGGTGAAGGCGAGAACCAGCAGCACCGCCAGTACCACGGCTTCTTCATCGGAGAAGTAGCGCTGAATCCAGTCGCGTAACACTTTGAACATCAATAATCCCTTCGATTGTTAACGCGGTCGCTTCAGGCTTTCTTCAACCAGTAACGGTAGATCCCGGCCTCGTCCTCTTCACGCAGCAGCGCATGACCGGCCAGTTTGGCAAAGGTACGGAAGTCGCGCTGCGAACCGGCGTCCGTGGCGATCACCTTGAGCACGGCACCACTTGGCAGTTTATTGAGTTCCATTTTTGCCTTGAGCAACGGCAACGGACAGTTCAGGCCACTGGCGTCCAGTTCCACGTCATGGTCTACAGCGTCAGTCATTGCGTCACTCCGTTCGGGTTATCGAGCTGCCTAGAATATCTGGTCGCGGCTTCGGTGTCCGGCTACAGTAAGGTCTTTGTCCTTCAAGGCTTTGTGCATGACTTTTCTGCGCCCTACCCTGCTGACGCTCGCTTGCCTGCTCGCCTCACCAGGCTTTGCCGACGATCTGCCGTCACTTGGCGACGCCAGTTCTGCCATCGTCTCGCCGCAACAGGAATACCAGCTCGGCCGCGCCTGGCTGGCCATGCTGCGCAGTCAGGTTTCCCAGCTCAACGATCCACAGCTCAAGGATTACGTTGAATCCAGCGTGTACAAGCTCGTCGAGACCAGCCAGGTCTCCGACCGACGCCTGGAATTCATTCTGATCAACAGCCCGCAACTCAACGCCTTCGCCGCACCGGGCGGCGTGGTCGGGGTCAACGGCGGCCTGTTCCTCAACGCCCAGACCGAAGGCGAATACGCCTCGGTGCTCGCTCACGAATTGGCGCACTTGTCGCAACGTCACTTTGCTCGCGGAGTGGAAGCCTCACAACGCATGCAGGTGCCGATGATGGCCGCGCTGCTGGCCGGCATTGTCATTGCGGCGGCCGGTGGTGGGGATGCCGGCATCGCTACCATCGCCGGCACCCAGGCAGCGGCATTGCAGGAACAACGGCGCTTCTCGCGGCAGAATGAACAGGAAGCCGACCGCATCGGCATTCTCAACCTGGAGAAGGCAGGTTACGACCCGCGCTCGATGCCGACCATGTTCGAACGCCTGATGCGCCAGTACCGCTTCGACGCCAAGCCGCCGGAATTCCTGCTGACTCACCCGGTTACCGAATCGCGGATCGCCGACACCCGCAACCGCGCCGAACAGGCGAAACCGGGCGGCATCGAAGACAGCATGCGCTACCAGTTGATCCGCGCGCGGGTGCAGTTGATCTACGAGGAAACCCCGGGGCTGGGTGCCAAGCGTTTCCGCGCCCTGCTTGATGAGAATCCGAAAAACGATGTCGCCCGTTACGGCCTGGCCATCGCCCAGATCAAGGGTGGCCAACTCAACGAAGCACGGGAGAACCTCAAGCAGTTGTTGACCAAATCGCCGAACGAGATCATCTACAACCTCGCGCAGGTCGATCTGGACATCACCAACAATCGTCTGCCCGATGCGCAGTCGCGAGTCGACCGCATGCTCACGCAATACCCGGGCAACTATCCGCTGAACCAGGTGCGCGTCGATCTGCTGCTGAAACAGAATCGCGCCGCCGATGCCGAGAAGGCGCTCGACAGTCTGCTCAAGTCACGCCCGGATGATCCGGACGTCTGGTATCAGGTTGCCGAAACCCGCGGCCTGTCGGGCAACATCATCGGCCTGCATCAGGCGCGGGCCGAATACTTTGCGCTGGTCGGCGACTATCGGCAGGCCATTCAGCAACTGGACTTCGCCAAGCGCAAGGCCGGCAGCAACTTCCCGCTGTCCTCGCGCATCGATGCCCGCCAGCGCGAGCTGATGGAGCAGGAGCGCATGGTCAAGGACATGATGGGCTGAGTCTTCCCGCAAGACATAAAGTGCAGACACAAAAAAACCGCCTATTTCGAGGCGGTTTCTTTTTACCCTGTTGCGGGCTTATTCAGCCAGTTTGAAGGTGATGAAGCTGGCACGACCCTGACGCAGTACGCGCATCGACACCGACCGGTTCTTCGGCAACGCCTTGGCGATGTCGGTGAACTCCTTCGCCGAGCCAATGGCCTGGTTGTTCAGGTGGGTGATCACGTCACCCGGCTGCAGACCGATCAGGGCCGCAGGACCGTCCTGCACTTCCTTGATTACCACACCACCTTTGAGGTCGTAGGTTTTCTTCTGCTCGGCGGTCAATTCACCGACCGCAACACCGAGGCGGTTGCTGCTGCTTTCAGCGCCGGACTTCGGCAACGCGTTCAGCTCTTTGTCTTCGTCCGGGATCGCGCCGACAGTCAACTCGACGTTCTTGCGCTTGCCTTCACGAATCACTTCCAGATTGGCCTTGGCGCCAGCCTTCAGCGCGCCGACCAGATGCGGCAGATCAGCCGACATGACGATCGGCTGACCGTTCATGCTCAGGATCACGTCGCCAACCTGCAGGCCGCCCTTGGCCGCAGGGCCGTCATCCTGGATCTGCGCAACAAGGGCGCCGGCCGGCTTGTCCAGACCGAACGACTCGGCCAGATCCTTGTTCACTTCCTGAATGACCACGCCCAGCCAGCCGCGGCTGACTTTGCCACCACTCTTGAGCTGGTTGGAAACGTCCATCGCCACGTCGATCGGGATCGCGAACGACACACCCATGAATCCGCCGGAGCGGGTGTAGATCTGCGAGTTGATGCCGACCACTTCACCGTTCAGGTTGAACAGCGGACCACCGGAGTTGCCCGGGTTGATCGGCACGTCGGTCTGAATGAATGGCACATAGTTTTCGTTTGGCAGGCTGCGGCCGACGGCGCTGACGATGCCTTGGGTCACGGTGTGGTCAAAGCCGAACGGCGAACCGATCGCGACGACCCACTGGCCGGCTTTCAGGTCCTGGGATTTGCCGAGTTTGAGCACCGGCAGATCCTTGCCTTCGATTTTCAGCAATGCCACGTCGGAACGTGGATCGGTGCCGATCAGCTTGGCCTTCATCTCACTGCGGTCAGCCAGCCGGACGAGGATTTCGTCGGCATCGGCGATCACGTGGTTGTTGGTGAGAATGTAGCCATCCGGCGAAATGATGAAACCCGAGCCCAACGATTGCGCTTCACGCTGGCGCCCGTCGCCACGTGGCGAGCGCTGCTGAGGCGGCATGCCGCGCTCGAAGAATTCGCGCAACATCGGTGGCAGGCCTTCCAGATCCGGCATCTGCTGATTGACGCGGCGGTCCGGCAGTTTCTGCGTGGTACTGATGTTCACCACCGCTGGCGAAGCTTGTTCGACCAACTGGGTGAAATCAGGCAGATCGGCCGCTTGCGCAGCAGGGACCGCCTGACCGAGCAACAGCACAGTGGCGAAGATGGAAAGGTAAGACTTCAAACTAGGTATCGACATACAGCTCCCGTTACGACGAGCAGGGTTAAGCGATATGGAGCAAAGGAACACCGGAAACCACAGACCGGCATTTTTGTTCCGGGAACAACAAACAAGGCCAGAGCCGTGAGGCTCTGACCTATAAAAAATTTTCAGGGGTTTTGCAAATGAAAATGCTCAGCAAACATTTCGACGTCTCGACGACGAAGTGGAAATGACTGAAATCAGCTCACTGCTTGCTGGTCGCAGCGCCATCGTTGTTACGCATCGATAGAGCGATTCGTTCGGCAGTACCAATGGGGATTTCGCCCACCACCGTGACCATCATTTCACCTTGCGGCGTGGTCAGGCGACGCGATACCGCGACGGTCGGACCCAACTGAGTGCGGGTGTCGGTGACGGTTGCACCGTTCAACGGCTCAAGAAACACCGAGAACCGCGCCAGGCCATCGTCGTACATCAGGCTGCTGACCTGGGTCTTGGTCTGCGCATCCTTGTGCGAACTGCTGCTGGTCAGCTCGAAGCCTGGCGGCAGCCAGTCCGAACGCCAGTTCTGCACGGTCTTCGCTGCGGAAGCCTTGTCATTGCCGATATTGATCGGCTTGCAATCGGCGTCTGCCAGCAATTCTTTGTCAGAAGGGATTTCATCAGTGTCGAGACTGGTGAACTGGAAACGTTCGAGCAACTGACCTTTATCGTTCAACAGCAACGACTTGAGCGGCAGCGCGGTTTTCTTGTCCAGATGCAGTTCGAAACCGTAACGGTGCTGATCACGAGGGGTCAGCGACACGATCACCGCGTCACGGCCGGCAACGCGCGACTTGCCGATAACCGCTAGGTCATACCAGTTCTTCAGCTTTTTGGGATCCAGCGCACGGGCGGCAGCGTTGGGTGAATCACCCAATCCCGCAATCAGGGTGCCGCTGACGCATTGAGTACGGCCATCAATGCGCACGACTTCCTGAGCCGAGCCGTCGAGCTGCAACAGCCGCTCGCGGACCTGACCATTCTGGACACGATGCCAGATGTTGTGCGTGGAAAAACTGCCGTTGCGCTCGTAAACGAAAGTACCGTTGAAGCTTTGCTGCTGCTCGGCCTGGCCCAGACGGGTCAACCAGTCCTGGGCCTCATCAGCGTGGGCTGGAACAACGAACCAGCCACTGAGCAGAAGCGAAAGTAGAGGGATGGCGCGCATGATCCTCCTTAACGGTTTTCCAGGCTTGCAGCACGTGCGTATGGCAGCGCGCTTTCAGTTCCCTTGAGTGCAGCCTGCTGAGCGTGCTGACGCAGATAGCCTGGCAGACGCTGATCATGCCAGCCTGGCTGACCTTGCAGAACGCCATTGGCCATCGGGCCAGTCGCTTCCGAGCTTTCGCTGTAACCAGCCAGAACTGCCGGACCCTTGACCTGTGGAGTGGCCAGAGTTGGCTGATTCGACTGCTGCGCCAATTCGACGCCAGCGATTTCGTCCTGGTTGTACAGGCGAACACCGGCCAGTACGGCCACGGTCACCGAAGCGGCAACAGCGAGGCGACCCAGGTTACGCCATGGGCTGCGGGATACTTTGGCCGGAGCCGTTTCGTCTTCCAGCGCAGCAGACACTGCCGCAGCGATATCCAGACGCGGAAGCAGCAGATCCTTGTGCATGGCTGCCCGAGCGATCTGGTAACGAGCCCAGGTCTCACGGGTATCAACATCATCCAGTGCGCTGAGCACTCGACGCAATTCCAGTTCGTCCGCTTCGTTATCCATCACTGCGGACAGCGATTCCTGCAGGGCTTCACGACTCATGGCGTTCCTCTCTTGGCTGTCGCCGCTGTCTCAGTTTTCCTGCAACAACGGTTGCAGGGCTTTGTCGATGGCCTCCCGAGCGCGGAAAATCCGGGAGCGCACGGTACCCACCGGACACTGCATGACGCTCGCAATGTCCTCGTAACTCAGACCATCGAATTCACGTAAAGTTAAAGCCGTACGCAAATCCTCTGGCAGTTGCTGGATGGTCCGATGGACAGTGCCTTCGATCTCATCCCGCAGCAACGCACGTTCAGGTGATTCGAGATCCTTGAGGCCGTGATCGCCATCGTAGAACTCTGCATCCTCCGAACTTACATCGCTATCCGGCGGCCGACGGCCGCGGGAAACCAGGTAGTTCTTCGCCGTGTTAATGGCAATACGGTACAGCCACGTATAAAACGCACTGTCACCGCGGAAATTTCCAAGTGCCCGATACGCCTTGATAAAGGCTTCCTGAGCAACGTCCTGGGCTTCATGGGTGTCGTGCACAAAACGCACGATCAACCCGAGAATTTTGTGCTGATATTTCAGCACCAGCAGATCGAAAGCTCGCTTGTCGCCACGCTGAACGCGTTCGACCAGCTGCTGATCCTCTTCCTGGGTTAGCATGAACACTCCTCGATAAGCCCGGAGGAGACTTGCATTACTAAACGACCAGACTTGCAAACATAGACTCGGGCTTTTCGCAAAAGTTCTCCCCCTCCAAGCAAGTTTCCTGCGGGCTCTGATTTGGCACGCACGAAAAACGCAGCGCGGGATAAACCGGCTGCGCGAATAATCTTGTTATCGGTTTCGCCGGCAGGAATCCAAACGCAGATTCCGCACTGAAGCCGACACTGTCCGTGGTTTCTGGCACCGTCTATTGATCTTGGGCCTTTGGCAAAAGTTCCAATTATTTATAGCCGGACCCACCTGACATTGCGCAACCGTGGGCGGAAAAGTCTGTTTCAGCGCCGATACAGGTGTCTTTTCCCACACACTGGGAAAAAATCTTCCGACGAAGCACAGCGCTTTTTACCCCGCTGTAGTCTCACAATGCCATCTGGGCCCGGCTATTGTGCCGTCCAACCCCTCTATATACTAGTGGGCTGTGTGGCTGTCTTGACTCGCCGATCCAGCTGTCTTGCGCCAACCCCGATCCGGGTCGCTTTGAGCGGAATCCTGAAATGAGCCAACAGTTCCAACACGATGTTCTGGTGATTGGCAGCGGTGCTGCCGGTTTGAGTCTCGCGCTGACCTTGCCCGGTCATCTGCGCATTGCCGTATTGAGCAAGGGCGATCTCGCCAACGGCTCGACCTTTTGGGCTCAAGGTGGGGTCGCCGCCGTGCTCGACGACACTGACACTGTCGAATCCCACGTCGACGACACCCTTAATGCCGGCGGCGGTTTGTGCCACGAAGATGCCGTGCGCTTCACCGTCGAGCACAGCCGCGAAGCCATTCAATGGCTGATCGACCAGGGCGTGCCGTTTACCCGTGACGAAAAGTCCGGCACCGAGGATGGCGGTTTCGAATTTCACCTGACCCGCGAAGGCGGCCACAGCCATCGGCGGATCATCCACGCGGCCGACGCCACCGGCGCTGCGATCTTCAAGACCTTGTTGGCCCGGGCCAAAGAGCGCGCGAACATCGAATTGCTGGAACAGCGTGTCGCCGTCGATCTGATCACCGAGCGCCGTCTGGGCCTGCAAGGCGAGCGGTGTCTCGGCGCCTATGTGCTGAACCGCGCCACCGGCGAAGTCGATACTTACGGCGCACGCTTCGTGATCCTCGCCTCGGGCGGCGCCGCCAAAGTCTACCTTTATACCAGCAACCCGGACGGCGCCTGCGGTGACGGCATCGCCATGGCCTGGCGCTCCGGCTGCCGGGTGGCCAATCTGGAATTCAACCAGTTCCACCCGACCTGCCTCTATCACCCGCAAGCCAAAAGCTTCCTGATCACCGAAGCCCTGCGTGGCGAAGGTGCGCATTTGAAGCTGCCCAACGGCGAGCGCTTCATGCACCGCTTCGACAAACGCGCCGAGCTGGCGCCGCGTGACATCGTCGCGCGGGCCATCGACCATGAAATGAAGCGCCTGGGCATCGACTGCGTTTATCTCGACATCAGTCACAAGCCCGAATCGTTCGTCAAAAGCCACTTCCCGACTGTTTATGAGCGCTGCCTGGGCTTCGGCATCGACATCACCAGTCAACCGATCCCGGTGGTTCCCGCAGCGCACTACACCTGTGGCGGTGTGATGGTTGATCAGCACGGTCGCACCGACGTGCCCGGACTCTACGCCATCGGCGAAACCAGCTTCACCGGTCTGCACGGCGCCAACCGCATGGCCAGCAACTCGCTTCTGGAATGCTTCGTCTATGCCCGTTCGGCAGCGACAGACATTCTCGCGCAGCTGGATGATGTCGCGGCGCCGAGCGCCCTGCCCGTCTGGGACGCCAGCCAGGTCACCGACTCGGACGAAGACGTGATCATCGCGCACAACTGGGACGAATTGCGTCGATTCATGTGGGACTACGTCGGCATCGTGCGCACCAACAAGCGCCTGCAACGGGCACAGCATCGGGTGCGCTTGCTACTGGACGAGATCGACGAGTTCTACAGCAACTATAAAGTCAGCCGTGACCTGATCGAGCTGCGCAATCTGGCGCAGGTGGCCGAGTTGATGATCAGCTCGGCCATGGAACGCAAGGAAAGTCGCGGCCTGCATTACACCCTCGACTACCCGGACCTGCTGCCGGAAGCGCTCGACACTATTCTGGTGCCGCCCACCTACGCCGGCTGAACTTGAGCCGCACTCGCAGGCGTCGGTGCAGATCCGCCGCCTGCGAATCCCGTGGCACGCAGATCGATCTGACCCGCCATTCCCCGCGCAAGCGAAAACGCAGCACCACGATCAGCGGCAGCGCCAGGCTGTCCGGTCGTAACTGCGCGGCCTGCCAACCGCACGCCCGATTCCAGACCTGCCAGCCATCGCCGTCGCGTCGCAATCCGCAAAATGCATTCGGGTGACTCAGCAGAATCTGCCGGGGCATCACCCAAAAGCCATGCAACAGACAGCCGGAAACACCGGCCAGACTGGCCCACAGCGGAATCGACAGTAGACACAACGAGCCCACGGCGAACGCCTGGGCCAACAGATACGCCGCCAGCAACTGCCGTGAGGCATGCCAGCGGCATTCGAACGTATTACTTGGGCTGAACACGATCCAGGATCATCCGGACCATGCGTTGCAGCTCAGGGTCTTCCGACTCGCTGCGCTCCATGAACCAGCCGAACATGTCCTGATCCTCACAGGTCAGCAAACGCACGTAGAGATCGCGATCCACCTGATTCAACGTTGCGTAAACCTCCTGCACGAACGGCACCAGCAACACGTCAAGCTCAAGCATCCCGCGACGGCTGTGCCAAAAGAGGCGATTCAGTTCAACTTGTTCGACCATGGAGCCCTCCTCGAATTTGCCGGGCAGTATACAGCCCCGGCGCGGCCCGCACAGTCGGCTTTGGTCGGGCACCCTTGATCCTTTATCAACTACCCATTTCAACCCTGCCCCCTTATGATGTGCCCCAGTCTATTTACCCTGCGATGACCCATGGCCGATTCTGCTTTTTTCTGCACCCTGTCTCATGAAGGCGTACTCGCGGTTCGCGGTGCGGACGCCGGAAAATTTCTGCAAGGCCAGTTGACCTGCAATATCAATTACCTGAGTGACACCCGCGCCAGCCTCGGCGCCCGCTGCACGCAGAAAGGCCGGATGCAGTCGAGCTTCCGTATCCTGCTGGAAGGTGACGGCGTGGTGATGGCGATGGCCAGCGAGCTGCTCGAACCACAACTGGCCGACCTGAAAAAATACGCGGTGTTCTCCAAATCGAAACTGACCGATGAAAGCGCCGCCTGGGTGCGCTTCGGCCTGGAGCATGGCGACGCAGCCTTGACCAGCCTCGGTCTGGCACTGCCGGCCGAAACCGATAGCGTCGTGCGCCACGAAAGCCTGATTGCGATTCGCGTCTCGCCCGAGCGCGCCGAACTCTGGGTGCCCGCCGTCCAGGCGCAGAACATCCAGAGCCAATTGTCCTCGACGCTGCCCGAGGGCGATCTGAATCAATGGCTGCTCGGCCAGATCCGCGCCGGTATCGGTCAGGTCATGCCAAGCACCCGCGAGCTGTTCATCCCGCAGATGCTCAATCTGCAGGCGGTCGGCGGCGTGAGTTTCAAGAAAGGCTGCTACACCGGCCAGGAAATCGTTGCGCGCATGCAGTACCTGGGCAAGCTCAAACGTCGCCTGTATCGCTTGCGCCTTGACACGGCTGAGCTGCCGGAGCCCGGCACTCAGTTGTTTGCCCCAAGCCACAACAGCTCGATCGGCGAAGTGGTGCTGGCGGCCAATGCCGAGGGAAACATTGAACTCCTGGCCGTGTTGCAGGCCGAAGCTGCCGAAGCCGGTGACTTGCATCTGGGCGCCCTCGAAGGCCCCGCGCTGCATCTGCTCGACCTGCCTTACGAACTGGATCGCGACCGCGAAATCCAGCGCTGATCGCAGCATTGTTGCGACACCCTAGAGAGTCCAAATGAGCGAACTGGCGGAAAAGGTCCAACAGGATTTGGTTGCGGCCATCGATAACGATGACCTGGTTCTGCCAACGTTGCCGGAAGTGGCCCTGCAAATCCGCAAGGCCGCCGAGGATCCGGAAATCAGCGTCAGCGATCTGAGCAAAGTCATCGGCCGTGACACTGCGCTGTCGGCGCGCCTGATCAAAGTGGTCAACAGCCCGCTGCTACGCGCCGCGCAGGAAGTCACTGACCTGCACACCGCCATCACCCGCCTGGGCATCAACTACAGCAGCAACCTGGCGATCGGTCTGGTCATGGAGCAGATCTTCAACGCCCGCTCCGAAGTGGTCGAACAGAAGATGCGCGAAGTCTGGCGCAGCAGCCTGGAGATCGCCGGTGTGAGTTATGCGCTGTGTCGTCGTCACACTCAGCTCAAGCCGGATCAGGCGGCGCTCGGCGGCCTGGTGCATCAGATTGGTGTGTTGCCGATTTTGACCTACGCCGAAGACCACAACGAGTTGCTCTCGGATGCGGTCAGCCTCACTCATGTGATCGAGCAGATTCATCCATTGCTGGGCGAGAAGTTGCTGCGGGTCTGGGAGTTTCCCGAACGGCTGGTGCAACTGCCATTGCTGTACGAGGACTTTCAGCGCGACTCGGCCAAAATCGATTACGTCGATTTGGTGCAAGTAGCGAACCTGTATTGCCGCAAGGGTACCGACCATCCTTTCGCGCGGATTGATCCGCTGAGTGTTCCGGCGTTCAGAAAGCTGGGGATTGATCCGGAGAACAAGCAGTTTTGCGCGGATCTGGAAGAGTCGCGGTCGATGTTTTACTGATCAGGGACCGAGGCGTACCCTCACCTGGAATGCAATCCCATGTAGGAGTGAGCCTGCTCGCGAAAAGGCCCGTGCAGACACCACGATCACCCAGCGATAAAACTCACCCGCACCTTCAACCCCGCCTGCTCACCGTCATGCAAGGTGATCTGCGCCAGATGCGCCCGGCAGATCTCGCCGACAATCGCCAGGCCCAGGCCTGATCCGGCGACCTGCTGATTACGCCGGTAAAACCGCTCGAACACGCGATCGCGCTCTTCCTGCGGAATGCCTGGCCCGTCGTCTTCAACCTCAAGCACTGCCGGTGCCGTCACCCGCAAGATCACATTGCCACCCTGCGGGGTATGCGCCAGTGCGTTATCGACCAGATTGCTCAACAGTTCGTTAAGCAAGGTCGGTTCGCCACGCAGCCACACCGGCTCATCCGCCTCCAAGGCCAGCGCTACGCCGCGCTTGTGCGCCAGAGGCGCCATGGCCATACCCAGCTCGCGCGCCAATTGGCTCAGATCGAGCAGTTGCGCGCCGCCCTCGGCGATCGCCCGCGCACCGTTTTCGACGCGGGCCAGCGACAGCAGCTGATTGGCCAGATGCGTCAGGCGATCGGTGCTTTGTGCGGATGACTCGAGGGTTGTGCGCCAGGTCTCCGGCTCGTTTGAACGCAGGCCCAATTCCAGCCGAGCTTTCAGCGCCGCCAGCGGCGTAAGCAATTCGTGGGCAGCATCGGCGATGAACTGCGCTTGTCGCTCGAACTGGCCGCGCAGGCGCTCGGTGAAATGGTTGAGCGCGCGAACCAATGGCCCGAGTTCATGCTGGACTTCCACCAGCGGCAGAGGCCGCAAGTCGTCGGGCTGGCGCTCTTCGACGGCGGTGCGCAAGCGCTCCAGCGGACGCAATGCCGCACTGACCGCAAACCACACCAGCAACAATGCACCCACGGCCAGCATGCCCAGGCGCAGCAAGGTATCCGCCGCCAGACTGCGCGCCATGCTGACCCGCGCTTCGTCGGTTTCGGCCACGCGAATCTCCGCCATGCCATTCATGTTCGGCTCACTCACGGCTTTGAGCAGGCTGACCACGCGTACGTTCTGGCCGTTGTACTTGGCGTTATAGAAGCGGGCGAGCGCCGGATAGCTGTGCGTGCGCGGCGTGCCGGGCGGTGGCCCGGGCAGATTCTCGTAGCCGGAAATCAGCTTCTGGTGGATGTCGTTGACCTGATAATAGATGCGCCCGGCGCTGTCGTAGGCGAAGGTGTCCAGTGCCACGTAAGGCACGTCGGCGCTGAGGCTGCCATCGCGCTGCGACAACCCGGCCGCAATGGTCCGCGCCGAGGCCAGCAGTGTGCGGTCATACGCGGTGTCGGCGGCTTCGCGACCATTCCAGTAAGCGCTCAAGCCACTGGCGAGCATCAGCACCACCAGCAACCATCCGAGGTTCCACAGCAACCGCCAGCGCAGGCTGCTGGGCTTATGCATCGCGGCTTTCCAGCAGGTAGCCGAGGCCGCGGAAAGTCACGATGGCCACGGGCTGGCCGTCGAGCTTCTTGCGCAAGCGGTGCACGTAGATTTCGATCGCGTCGGGGCTGGCTTCTTCGTCGAGGCCGAATACCTGGGCGGCGAGCTGCTCCTTGCTCATCACTCGCCCCGGCCGCGCGATCAGCGCTTCGAGAACGGCTTGCTCGCGCGACGTCAGGGTCAGCAATTCTTCGCCGAGGGTGAAGCGCCGGGTGTCGAGGTCATAGGCCAGCACGCCACAGCGCTGCTGACGCTCGCCGCCCAGGACACTGCGGCGCAGCAAGGCTTTGACCCGCGCTTCCAGTTCCGTCAGTTCAAACGGCTTGGCCAGATAATCGTCAGCACCGAGATTGAGGCCATGTACGCGGTCCTTCACATCACTGCGCGCCGTCAGCATCAGGACGGGCAGGTTCTTGCCGCGGGCACGCAGACGGGCCAGTACCTCGAAACCGTCCATGCGAGGCAGGCCGACGTCGAGAATCGCCACGGCGTATTCCTCACTGCCGAGCGCCAGGTCGGCAGCCACGCCATCGTGCAACACATCCACGGTCAGACCGGTGCTCTTGAGCGCCTGAGCCACGCTTTCGGCCAGTTGCAGATGGTCTTCGACGAGCAGGACACGCATGGATTGTTACCTCGTTCAGGGTCGGCCGACGCCGCGCTTTGCCGCGGAGTTTACAGCCGCAACCGCCGCTGTGAAGCCTGAAAACCGTGAAAGGCAACTGAAAGGTTGCTGAAAGGTTAGCCGGTTAGAGTCGGCCCACGGACAGTTTCGACTGTCGCCGCTGCTGCCACACAGCGCAACGCAAAACGCCACGACGCGTTTTCGACCAATAAGAACAATAATCGGAGTACCCCGCATGTCGTACATGCACACCCGGGCTTTCTCACAGGCCGACACACTTCGCTGCAACCCCGCCCTCGCCGGTTTTTCCGCGACGGGCTACGCCGTTTTTCCTTCCGATATTCCAGTCAATGCGTCCGCGCAACGAACACCTGCGCCCGCTGCTGAGCAAAGCGTTGCCCTTTGGTAATTCTGCACGTCCATAACAACAACTCCCAAGGAGACTCAGATGAACTTATCACTGCGTAAAGTTGCGCTCGCCGCTGGCGCGATGCTGTTTGCCGGGCAACTGCTGGCCGAACCAAAACGGCCTGAATGCATCGCCCCCGCCTCCCCCGGCGGTGGTTTCGACCTGACCTGCAAACTGGTGCAGAGCGCACTGGTCAACCAGAAGCTGCTGAGCAAGCCGATGCGCGTGACCTACATGCCCGGCGGTGTCGGTGCGGTCGCGTACAACGCAGTAGTTGCGCAACGTCCGGCGGATGCCGGCACGCTGGTAGCCTGGTCGAGCGGTTCGCTGTTGAACCTGGCTCAGGGCAAGTTCGGTCGCTTCGATGAGACCAACGTGCGCTGGCTCGCGGCGGTCGGCACCAGCTATGGCGCCATCGCGGTGAAAAGCGATTCGCCCTACAAGACCCTCGACGATCTCGTGCAGGCCTTGAAGAAAGATCCAGGCTCGGTGGTCATTGGCTCCGGCGGCACCGTCGGCAGCCAGGACTGGATGCAAACTGCATTGATCGCCAAGGCCGCCGGGATCAATCCCCGTGAGCTGCGTTACGTGGCACTCGAAGGCGGCGGCGAAATCGCCACTGCTCTGCTCGGCGGTCACATCCAGGTTGGCAGTACCGATATCTCCGACTCCATGCCGCACATCCAGAGCGGTGACATGCGCCTGCTCGCGGTGTTCGCCGACAAGCGTCTCGACGAGCCGGAAATGAAAGACATCCCGACCGCCCGCGAGCAGGGCTACGACATCGTCTGGCCGGTGGTGCGCGGCTTCTACCTCGGGCCGAAAGTCAGCGACGAAGACTACGCCTGGTGGAAAGACGCGTTCGACAAACTGCTGGCCTCCGACGAGTTCGCCACCCTGCGCGATCAGCGTGAACTGTTCCCGTTCGCCATGACTGGCGCGGAACTGGACACCTATGTGAAGAAGCAGGTAGCCGACTACAAAGTGCTGGCCAAAGAGTTCGGCCTGATCCAGTGATCGTCTCTGTCTAGTGGCCGCGCTCCCCGCTTCGGGGGCGCGGCACAGGAGTTCTCATGCTTATTCAACGCATTTTCGCCTCGGTGTTGCTGCTGGTTTGCGCCGGTCTGGCACTGATGGCGTGGCCGTACCAGGCGGCTTTTTCCTACGAACCGGTCGGCCCGCGCGCCTTCCCGCTGCTGATGCTTGGCCTGATGGGCCTGGCGCTGCTGTACATGGTGTTCCGCCCGGCGCCGATCAAACACAGTGAAGACGAGCCGCCGCTGGACCGCGAAACCCTGACCAAGATTGCAATCTGCGTCGCACTGTTGCTGGTGTTCGCCGGCCTGTTCGAACCGCTGGGTTTCATCCTCAGCAGCATCGTGATCGGCATTCCGATGGCGCGCCTGTACGGCGGGCGCTGGGTGCCGAGCATCGTCGTCACCACGCTGATGGCCATTGGTCTGTACCTGTTGTTCGATCGGGTGATGGAAGTCCCGCTGCCCCTTGGCCTGCTCGACGTGCTGGAGAACTGATATGGATACCCTCGGTTATTTGGGTCAAGGCTTCGGCGTCGCGCTGAGCCCGTACAACCTGGTCACGGCGCTGACCGGCACCTTGATCGGCACCGTCGTCGGGCTGCTGCCGGGCCTCGGCCCGATCAACGGCGTGGCGCTGCTGATCCCGATTGCGTTCGCACTCGGTTTGCCGCCGGAGTCGGCGTTGATCCTGCTCGCGGCGGTGTATCTGGGCTGCGAATACGGCGGCCGGATCAGCTCGATCCTGCTGAACATTCCCGGCGAAGCATCCACCGTCATGACCACCCTCGACGGCTACCCGATGGCCCGCCAAGGCATGGCCGGTGTGGCGTTGTCGCTGTCGGCGTGGAGTTCGTTCATCGGCGCGTTCATCGCCACGTGCGGGATGGTGTTGTTTGCGCCGCTGCTGGCGAAGTGGGCGATTGCTTTCGGACCGGCGGAATATTTCGTGTTGATGGTGTTTGCGATCGTCTGTCTCGGCGGCATGGCCGGTGATCGACCATTGAAGACCTTTATCGCGGCATTGATCGGCCTGTTCCTGTCCAGCGTCGGCATCGACGCGAACAGCGGCGTGTACCGTTTTACCGGCGACAATATTCACCTGACCGACGGCATTCAATTCGTGGTGCTGGTGCTGGGTCTGTTCTCGATCAGCGAAATCCTCTTGCTGCTGGAAAAAACCCATCGCGGCCAGGAAGCGGTAAAAGCGACCGGGCGCATGATGTTCAACTTCAAGGAAGCGGCTTCGGTGTTCGTGGTGAACATTCGTTGCGGCCTGCTCGGTTTCATCATGGGCGTGTTGCCGGGTGCGGGCGCGACATTGGCCAGCGCCGTG
The DNA here is from genome assembly GCF_900105805.1 of Pseudomonas moraviensis. Lineage (NCBI taxonomy): Bacteria > Pseudomonadati > Pseudomonadota > Gammaproteobacteria > Pseudomonadales > Pseudomonadaceae > Pseudomonas > Pseudomonas moraviensis. The sequence goes on from NZ_LT629788.1 coordinate 3,310,565, forward strand.
GCCTACATGACCGAAAAGCGCATCGCCGGTGCGAGCGGCAAGTTCGGCCAGGGCGATGCCCGTGGCCTGGCTGCACCGGAAACGGCGATCGGTGCTTCGGCCTGCGGCGCGCTGGTGCCGATGCTGACACTGGGCGTACCGGGTTCGGGCACCACGGCGGTGATGATCGGCGCGCTGTCGCTGTACAACATCACCCCAGGCCCGCTGCTGTTCCAGCAACAACCGGATATCGTCTGGGGCCTGATCGCGTCGTTGTTCATCGCCAACATCATGCTGGTGATCCTCAACATCCCGATGATCCGCATTTTCACGCGCATCCTCGCCGTGCCGAACTGGGCACTGGTGCCGGTCATCGCGATCATCACCGGGATCGGCGTCTACGCGGTTCACGCCACCACTTTCGACCTGTTCCTGATGGTCGGCATCGGCATCTTCGGGTACATCCTGCGCAAGCTCGACTTCCCGTTGTCGCCGGTATTGCTGGGCTTCATCCTCGGCGGTCTGATGGAGCAGAACCTGCGTCGCGCGCTGTCGATTTCCAACGGTGCGCTGGAAATCCTCTGGTCGAGCCCGATCACTTTCGGTGTGTGGGTGCTGACCGCGCTGATGCTGCTGTTCCCGCTGATTCGCATCTGGCGCAAACGCGCGGTCGCTCGTCGCGCTATCGCCGATGTCTGATCGCTCGTCCCTGAAAGCCTGGTGGGGCACCCCGCTGGTCGGTCTGCTGGGCGGTTTCATCGCCAGTCAGATCGGCTGGCCACTGCCGTGGATGGTCGGCTCATTGCTGGCGATCATCCTCGTGCGCTGCCTGACCCCGTGGCAACTGGCGGAAATCCCTGGCGGGCGCAAGTGCGGCCAGTGGATCGTCGGCATCGGTATCGGCCTGCACTTCACCCCGCTGGTGATGGAGCAGGTGCTCAGTCATTTCGGTCTGATCTTCTTCGGTGCGCTGGTCACCAGCCTGTCGGCGGTGGTCGGGGTGTGGCTGATGCGCCGCACAGGCGAAGATCGCGCCACCGCATTTTTCTCGAGCATGCCCGGCGGTTCCGGAGAGATGGTCAACCTCGGCGCGCGCAACGGTGCTTTGCTCAGCCATGTCGCGGCGGGGCAAAGTCTGCGGGTACTGGTGGTGGTGTTGTGCGTGCCGGCGGCGTTCAAGTATCTGCTCGGTGACGGCACGCCGATTTCTCATGCCGGCAGCGTCGATTGGCGCTGGTTGGCGATTCTGTTTCCGGCGGGCGCCCTGCTCGCCTGGCTCTGGCAGCGTCTGCGCCAACCCAATCCATGGCTGTTCGGGCCGTTGCTGGTCAGCGCGGCGGTGAGCATCACCTGGGATTTGCACATCGGTTTGCCCAACGGCGGCAGCCAGATCGGCCAATGGCTGATCGGCAGCGGTTTGGGCTGTCACTTCAATCGGCAATTCTTCCGACGCGCGCCGTCGTTCATGGGCCGGACGTTGATCGGCACGGCGCTGACCATGTTGATCGCGTCGCTGGCGGCGTTGGGCTTGAGTGCGCTGACCCATCTGGATCTGCGTTCGCTGACCCTGGGCATGATGCCGGGGGGGATTGCCGAGATGAGTCTGACGGCGGAGACACTGCAATTGTCGGTGCCACTGGTGACGGCGCTGCAGGTGATGCGGCTGCTGTTTGTGCTGTTTCTGGCGGAGCCGTTGTTCAGGTACTGGAATCGCAATGCCGCATGAGTCTCAAGACCGAGTCGCCCCAATCGCGAGCAGGCTCACTCCTACAGGGGAATGTATTGCAAAGTAGGAGTGAGCCTGCTCGCGATGCTTTTAGATTGGTGGAAGGCGCCAGTCGATCGGCGTTTCGCCATTCTGTTCGAGAAACTTGTTGGTCCGGCTGAAATGCCCACAGCCCAAAAACCCGCGATAGGCCGACAACGGCGACGGATGCACCGAGGTCAGCACCAGGTGCTTGGTGGCGTCGATCAGCTTCTGCTTGCTCTGCGCATGGGCGCCCCAGAGCATGAACACCAGATGCGGCTGCTTTTCGCTGACCACTTCAATGATACGGTCGGTGAAGTGCTGCCAGCCCTTGTCCTTGTGCGCGTTGGCGTTGGCGCGCTCGACGGTCATGGTGGTGTTGAGCAGCAGCACGCCCTGATCGGCCCAGCTCTGCAGGTAGCCGTGGTTGGGAATGTCGATGTTGAGGTCGCGCTTCAGCTCTTTATAGATGTTGACCAGCGACGGTGGCGCCGGCACGCCCGGTTGCACCGAGAAGCACAGACCGTGGGCCTGGCCCGGGCCGTGATAGGGATCCTGACCGAGAATCACCACTTTCACCTTGTCCAGCGGCGTCGAGTTCAGCGCATTGAAAATCAACGGCCCAGGCGGGTAGATCTCCTTGCCGGCCGCCCGCTCCTGCTGCAGAAAGCTGCGCAACTCTGCCATGTAAGGCTGGTCGAACTCAGCACGCAGTGCCTCCTTCCAGCTCGGTTCGAGTTTGATACGGTCGTCAGCAGTCATGGTCATTTCCGGCAAAAACAATGGGGCGAACCCTAGGAAAGCCGGCCACGCTTGTCAATTGATCTGACGCAGATCCGGCACTTTCCCCCACAGCGATCATACTGATCGCTCAAATTTCCGATCGAGGTCACGATGAATCTGCACTTCGAAGAACGCACCGGCACCGACGGCGCCCGCATCGGCATCGCCAGCCTGGATGCCGAAAAGTCGCTGAACGCGCTGTCCCTGCCGATGATCAACGCCCTCAGCGACAAATTGAAAGTATGGGCCGATGATCCGCAAATCGTCTGCGTATTGCTGCGCGGCAACGGTGCCAAGGCCTTCTGCGCCGGCGGCGAGGTGCGCAGCCTGGTCGAAGCCTGCCGCGCTCATCCCGGCGAAGTGCCGCCACTGGCCGCGCAGTTTTTCAGCGCGGAATATCGCCTGGATTACAGCCTGCACACCTATCCCAAACCGCTGATCTGCTGGGGCCACGGTTACGTGCTGGGCGGCGGCATGGGCCTGTTGCAGGGCGCCAGCACGCGGATCGTCACGCCGAGCAGCCGTCTGGCGATGCCGGAAATCAGCATTGGCCTGTATCCGGATGTTGGCGCCAGCTGGTTTCTCGCACGGCTGCCGGGCAGGCTCGGCTTGTTCCTCGGGCTGACCGGCGCGCACATCAACGGTCGCGATGCGCTGGATCTGGATCTGGCCGACCGCTTCCTGCTCGACGAACAGCAACCGCAACTGATCGAAGGCCTGCTGCAATTGAACTGGCAGGAACAGACCGCCATGCAGCTCAACAGCCTGCTCAAGGCTCTGCAGCAGGAGGCCCTTGAGCAAATGCCCGAAGCGCAATGGCTGCCGCGTCGCCAGCAGATCGACGAATTGCTCGACGTCAGCGACGTCACCTGTGCGTGGAAAGCCATCAGCCTGCACCGTGACAGCAGCGATCCGTTGATTGCCCGCGCGGCGAAAACCATGGCCGAGGGCTCGCCGCTGACCGCGCATCTGGTCTGGCAACAGATCCTCCGCGCGCGGCATATGTCGCTGGCCGAAGTATTCCAGATGGAATACACCCTGAGCCTCAACTGCTGCCGGCACCCGGAATTCAGCGAAGGCGTGCGCGCACGTTTGATCGACAAGGATCAGAAGCCGCACTGGCACTGGCCAGATATCAATAACGTGCCGGATGCGGTGGTCGAGGCGCACTTCCATAAAGTCTGGGAGGGGCGACATCCCTTGGCGGATCTGACCCGGTATTGAGCTGACGCGTTGCTCGCGATGGCGACTGGCTTTCCATCGCGAGCTGGCTCAATCGGGCGCCATACGACTCAGACATTCAGCTCGTAAAACTGGATGATTTCCATCATCGCCCGCTGCGCTTCATCGTCGCCCTTTATCAAAATGTCTTCGACATCCCTCAATGGCGGAAGCGGGTGCAGACGTTCAGCAATTTGCCCTGCGGTGTAGTCCTGAATCGTTGCTCCTTGGCTGACTCTTATGAAGCCGATAGCGCTTTCACCTGCGGCGAAATGATTGGAAACCCGGATTTTCGGTGCCATGCCGTAATCCACCACGATCACCAGATCATCGCGATCACGGTGAAATTTCAGGTTGTCGATGGTCAGCCTGCGCTCGGAAAAATCGATTCCATCCAGGCCACCTCCGCTGTTGATGACCACATCTCTGCCGAGGCCATCGTATCGGTAGATATCATTTCCAGCGCCGCCGGACAGTGTGTCGTTGCCCGCCCCCCCCAGCAGCAGATCATCAGCGGGGCTGCCCGTGAGCAGGTCATCACCCTGCATGCCGCGAATCTCTCCGGCGCCGGTTATCGTGTCGTTGCCACGACCGCCCACCAAGGGAAGTGCTCGTTCGTCTCGCAAGGCAGTGAAACGCGTGGGATTGCTGACGATGACGCCAGTATGAGAAGTGTCGGGCGCGGGGCTCAGCTGACTTGATTCCAAGAGTTGCTTCACACTTACGACCGACCCATCGCCGAACTTTACGAGCTCAATCCCGGCCCCCTCAAGTTCACCGTTGAGGGGCAAGACGATGCGGACTTTCTGCGTCCCGCTCCATTGGATATCCAGAGTCGGATGGAGCATTTTCGCCCTCGGCGGATTGCGGTAAGCCGCGCGACCTGGGTTGGGCTCCAGCTCGACATGGGTGGTTTCTATCAATGCAGCACCCCAGCTCAAGTGCAGTGCATCGCGCTGTGCATCTGCTGGCAGAACGACCGTGTCCTGATCGATCAATCCGAACTCGTCTTTCCACCCCGCTGCGCCAACTTCTGCTCGGTAGAAAACCGGGTTCGGTACATCCGCAATCGTGGTGGTCGCTCCGGCGTGCGCTTGGACGATGTAGGTGTCGGCACCGTCTTCGCCGTAGAGCCAATCGTCACCTGAGCCGCTGAGCAGATAGTCGGCGCCCTCGGAGCCCAGCAAGGTATCGTCCCCTGCCCCTGCGGATAAATACGCGCCCGGTGTTCTGTCACCGACAGTGCCGTAGTCGAGTGGGGAGCCTGCATAAACGACGATCAGATCATCTCCCGCACCGCCGTGAAAAACGTTCTCCACTTCGATATTGACTCGCCCACCGACGTCGTCGCCTTGGACGATTTTGTTTTTGATCGTTGTGCTCTCGGCATCCCAACGGAATTCCCTGCGCACGGTTTCGCTCGAACTGAAACTTGCCGCCGGATAAACGTACCAGCCTTCAAGGGCGCCGGACTCCTGCCGGTCTTCAACCAATACATCTGCGATATTGAATGAAAAACCGCTGGCAGAACCGGATCGATAATAGCGAGGCGCCTGGCTTGAGGAGGGCATTGTTCCCTCGGCTTTCACCTGTTTATGTTCGACCCGCGTTGTGGTTTTCGACTGCCTTTCACTGACTACGGCTCGCCCGCCATCAGCTTTCATCCACTGCGGCGTTTCAGACAGTGAACCTGCTTCGACGCTGTGATCGATCAGCTCAGTGTGGGTGGTGTAACCAGTGTCGCTGGTGGTGATATGACTGCGAACCCAGACCCCTTGTTCATCCAGGGTAAAACCAGTGGCGTGTCTGCGGGCGGAGCGTTTTGAATTGATTTGCGCGAGGAATTCCTCGGTCCAGTCAACCGTTTGAACAGATGCCACTGGGCGTTGCTTCGGAGCAGTTACATCGTCTGACTGAAGCGGATCCTCAACTCTGCTTTCAACGGTTCCTGGGGCGGTTACACCTTCCGGTACGGGTAACTCAGGCACCTCCATCTGCGGCAATGTTTTGTGCAAGACATCGTCATAACCCAGTACCACGCCGTCGCTGAAACTGAATGTGGAGTCCTTCCACTTCTCGTGATTCTTGATGAGTATCGCGTCGCCCATGCCATTGGCCAGTCGCAACACCGTGCCGACGGTAACTTCGATAACGTCGGCCTTCAGGCTTTGCGCGGAAAACCCTGCACCGAACCTGATGATGTTGCGGCCACCAGAATCGGTAACAACATCCAGGCCATCGCCAGTGCCGAAATAATAAATGTCAGCACCCTCCAGCCCGTCCAACACGTCGTGACCGGGACCGCCATCAAACACGTTGTCGCCGGAATCACCGCGAAGGTAGTCCGTGCCTTCTGCGCCCAGCAACGTGTCGTTGCCGGCGCCACCGAGCAACGTGTCGTTACCTGAGCCACCGTCCAGATAATCGGCATTCAGCTCGGTTTCAGCGCTATTTTCGTAATCGCCGGCAAGAATGTCGTCGCCCGCGCCGCCGTACAGTGTGTCGGCACCGAAGCCACCCTGTAAGGTATCGTTTCCTTCGCCGCCCTGAAGCAGGTCATTGTTGATTCCGCCCGGCTGCAGGTCAGACACATCGCCATCCAGGAAATCCGCTCCTGCCCCACCCAGCAGCGTGTCCGAGCCCCCCATGCCACGCAGCGTGTCGTCCCCCGCACCGCCATCGAGGAAGTCGTTACCCTGATAACGAACAGGATGGTCAGGGCTATCGCCGATCAGATCGTCATTGCCTTCGCCGCCGAAGAGCAGATCATCGCCACCGCCGCCCCAGAGCCTGTCGTCACCGGGACCACCGTCTAGCAGATCATCGCCAAAAAAATCTGCGGCGTTACCGTTGACGCCGTCGATTACGTCGTCATCACCCTGCAAAGTGTCGTTGCCAAGGCCGCCATACAACGCGTCGCTGCCACCGTTACCGGCGAGCAAGTCATCACCGCTACCGCCGTCCAGCACATCGTTGCCATGATGCTTGCTGGGTAGACCACCGCCCCAATCGAGATTGTCACCGAGCATCGTGTCATCGCCGCTGCCACCGGCCAGGGTGTCGTTCCCTTGCTCGCCTTCGAGCAAATCGTCGTCAGCCCCGCCGTCGAGCAGGTCCTGACCCCAGCCGCCGTTGATGAAGTCCTTGCCACCCTGCCCATACAGCACGTCATCACCGCCCTCGGATGCGCTGTTTGTCGAGGCCTTTGAATAGACCGTTCGATGACTGGTGACACCGCCAGCTATGGCGACGTCAGCGCGCTTGACCGCCCAACCCTGCTCCAGCGCACCGGTGGTTTCGTCTCCGGATAAAACGTCGTCGCCAGCGCCACCGATCAAGGTATCCCGGTCATTGCCACCGAGCAGAACGTCTCGCGATGCCGTGCCGATGAGCAAATCGTCACCTTGCCCGCCATCGAGCCAGTCGCCGCGACTTGCCTTGCCCTTGGCATCACCGTCGGCCATGGCCCTTTCGAGCGTCGTCTCTTTGTCGCCGAATAACCGATCGTCTCCAGCCTTGCCGAACAATCGATCAGAACCACCCAGGCCGAGAACAACGTCGTCTGCAGCGGAACCGTAAAGTACGTCGGCCTTGTTGCGCTGTTTTACCTTGGGCAGCAGCACAACGTTGCCCAGCTCATCAAAGGAGGGTTGATCGCCGGGGGTAGTGGGATCAGCGTCTTTGGCTTTCCAGTCGCCCTGAAGTGTCAGATCTGCAACGCTGACCGGCTGCCGCTCATGGTCGGGGAGTCGGATGCCAAGCATCCCGGGCTGGAAGTTCTTGATCACCACCAGATCGCTCTGGCCGTATTTGATGTTGAGCGTGTTTCCAATAAGCGTCAGGGTAATGGACCGATCCTCGGTAGACCAAATGTTGCTCGAAGGTGTGCGGCGCTTTAGCGTGGGGATCGGCACACCGTTGATCCACAGCTGCCCATTGGCGTTGGCATCGAAAATCTCATCAATGCCATCGCCGCTGGAGAACTCGTAGCGGTCACTGCCCTCGCCTCCGATCAGAGTGTCGTTGCCCTTACCTCCGATCAGCACATCATCACCGCCCATTGCGTACAGCGCATCATTGCCATCGCCTCCGCTTAGCGAGTCATTGCCGCGGCCTCCTTCAATGACATCGTTACCCGCCAATCCGGCGATCGAGTCATTTCCCACGCCGCCATACAGATGATCGGCATTGGCGCCGCCGGCGAAAGATCGCCCATCGTCATCACCGAACAGGGCCAACGGGTTCAACACACCGGTGGTCATTGTCGCCTGTCTGCCTGAGGCGAGATCGGAGTAGGAAAACCTCTGCAGCGAATGTTCACCGAACGAGCCCTGGGTTCGGGCAATCAACCGGGCCAGCATCTGTGCACGATCCACCAGCCACTGCGCGGTGATAAAGCCTTCGCCAGTGTGAGGATGGTAAAGCTCGAGGTTGCGACCGGGATAACCGTCGGCACGTTCTATGACGACTTCACTGAGCTGCTGCAAAGAGTTGCGGATGGCAAGGCAGAGCGGAGTCGCCTCGGCTGCGAGTTTTGCCCATGCACCCGCATTGCCAAACTCGCCGATTGTTCGGGTGACGATGCTTTGCGACTGCTCTGGGGAGAATGCCGAGAAGAATGCGTAAGCGTTGCTGGCGAAGGTCTCGTTGGAGGTGGGTGAAGCAGCAGAATCGCCGTCGTAAGTGCGCCTGAACATGTCGAGAAATTCGTTCTGGCCGTAGCGCAAGATCAGGTCGACCACGGCGGCGACAGGCGTGCCTTTCACTACATGCTGGATCAGTGGATTCACACTGCCACTGGCTAGAGCAATGTTGATCTGCTCCGGCACCACTGAAAGCAGACTTTGCAGTGGGTTGATGCCGAAATTGCTGATCGCCGCTCGCAGGCCGACGCTGTAGGAATCGATGGCGAAGAGAATGTTTTTATAGTCGTCGAGCCGGTTGGCTTTTGCCTGAATGGGTGGGCCGTCATCTTCCGCATCCTGTTCGCCCGCAGAGATCAATCTCCACGTCTCATAGGGAGGTTTACCGCCCAACAGGCTGAAGCCGACCGTTCCGGACCAACCGGCATTGCGTTTCACGGCGGTATCGTCCTCCCCGCAAACCTCCTTGAACAGTGCCTCGCCAATCGCGCTGGCATCGATTTCTGCGATCTGGCTGATCGACGGAACGGTCCAGGGCGCCAGTTGACCGGCGAGGGACCCGTTGATCAGGGTATTGATGAAATTGACGGCAACCTGGTTAGATGAAAGCTGCATCAGGTCTTCACTGAAAATTGTATTCAGTCTGAGTTCACCTTGCCGCGAGGTGTAACCACGAATCAGCGCCGAGTAGGCACCGTTTCCACCGTTGGCATCAATAGCCACGGCCAGCCAGAGCCTGGCATTTTTCAGCACTTCTCCAGCCTCTTTATCGACAGCGAAAACCTCAGAAATTTTTTCGCCAATAATATCGAACAGCTTTTGATACAGAGGAGCGCAGCTGGCTCCTGCTAGTTTCAGCGCATCGTACTGAATTTGTTTTGAGCGCAGCCTCATTCCTTTGCAAATATTGGCTGCGTTGAAAATTTCTGTTTTTTCCATATCGCTAAAAACATAACTCATTGTTACTTCCTTGTAATAACAGAGCGTGAAAGATAATCACTGAGATACTTGAGCATCTCAGGTGCTTCGCGTAATGACGCTAGTCCGAGACCTACGCTCCCGTGTCCCCCAGCGAAGTCGAAGTTATCCAGATTGATAGTGCAGAAAAAATTCAATTTTCCGAAATCAAGGTTTTCCAATTCAGCTCTGCTGAACCGTGCCAGTTTCTCGTCAGTCAGTTGTTCCTCCGAAGCCGGACGAATCAAGCCATCACAGTTGATCAACCGAGGGGTTCCATCTCGCCGCGGCCAGCCAGTAATGACAAACGTTCTGACCGAATCTTCATTCTTGAAATGCGGCGGAGGTGCATCCAGCCAAATCTCCAGCCCCGGATAATTTTTCAATTTCACGATCAACTCATCCGGCCAGTTGACGTGCCGATAACCGCGCTCATGGGGCTCGGTGGTTTCTTTTCTGGTAAAAAGTCCGGCATTCAATTTATAAAGCCGCCAGCTTTTGGGTATCGGCTCCAGGCGCAGATCCTGGTAACGGTGCAGTCCCGCGCCGGTCCACCAGAAAAACCCCTTCAGAGCAATTGCCAGGCAAGCCTTCTTATTCACCATTTCAGGCATGCCAACGTAAAACTCCGGGACCATCGTCTTATCCACATAGGCACCGCCTAATATCGGCACCTGCTTCATGCTCGCCAGCTTGTTCTGACAGGCTTTCTCGTTTGCCTGGTGAATAGCCGCCGACTCGGCGGATTGTTCTTTTTGAATATAAAATTCCGCTACGCAGTAACAGACATACACGAACAGGCCATACTTCAATAACCTTTTGAACCATTTGATCGCCTGCTTACGCGACTTCCTGGACATTTCAACCCTCCCGATCAAACTGCGGAACGGTTGATATATCGTCATGCCCGGACATCGTCCTTTCAAAAATCTCAAAGTATTGGCTCACGCCCGATTTCACACTGAACCGACTTGCCGTCAACTTCGCAGCGCTGGCAAGACCATCGTACTCACCCGCCGACTTCAAAACCTTGCACACACTTCTGGCAAATCCTTGATGGTCGAAGAAATCCACCAACACTCCATTAATCCCATCAACGATCACTTCCTTGACCGGGGCCGTATCCGACGCAATGACCACGCAACCAGACGCCATCGCCTCCAGTAACGACCACGACAAAACAAACGGATACGTCAAATAAACATGGACTTTCGAACACTGCAGGACCGCTCGATAAGTCTGGTAAGAAAGCTTTCCTGTGAAATGCACTCTGGAGTGATCAAAACTTACTTCCGCCTCCATCCTGCGGCGCCAGCTTGCATACCCGACCGGCTTACTCCCATAACTGACGTCATCACCGCCAACCACGATGATTTGCGCATCGGGGCACTGAGCCTGAATATGCGGAATCGCTCGCATGAAACTGTGAAACCCGCGATAAGGCTCGAGATTTCTGGCGACGTAGGTAACGATCGGCTGTCCCGCTTTGAGCTCGATTCCATTGGGCAACCTGACTGCCCCGACTGTTGCCAGGTCAGAACCTTGAATGACACCTTCATGAATGACCCGGATTGCCGACCGGTAAGCGGCCGGAAAAAGGCTGCGCTGCCACTGCGTAGGCGAAATTGCGATATCACATTGTTCAAGATTCAAAAGATGCAGCGAATTGAGCACCCGCAGCCGTGACGATTCCGCCGTGGCCCGCGCAAACTCGGGGTCGAAGCCGGAATCGGCGCCCTGCGCTCGATAGTAGTACTCGCAATAGTGGATAAGCGGCGTATCGGGATAGACGTCCTTGGCGAAGAGCGTCTCTCCCCATCCGGGATGAGCGAGAATCGCGTCTGGTCGATAACCCGACCGTTTCAGCCTGCTCAGGATTGCGAAAACTTGCTGCCCATCCATCACGGCTTGTTCGTAGCGAATCAGATAGGGGTGCATATTGCCGGGCGCTCGGCTGGTCGCTCGATAGCGATAGATTTTCACCCCGACGACGCCCGGTGCCGTGTCCCGGCCTATCGCCACAACCTCGTCATGCCGGGCCATCGCCGCCAGCACCACATGGCGGAACTGACCCGGAAAATTTTGGTGAATAACCAGAAGCTTCATAGCGCTAACGTCCATTTTTCGCCGCTATTGAGCTGAGGATCTCTCACGTCGTTCGGCATCCACAAACGCTAACAAATGCCACGAAATGAAACTGTAGGACGCTTCCGGGAATCCCTTGGGAGAAGGCGAATGAAACTACTTTTCGACGGGCAAAAAAAAGCGGCGCCTGATGCGCCGCTTGTTTGTTTACGGTTAATTACCAGCGGTTGCCACGGCCGTTGTAGTCACGGCGACCGCTGTGGCGATCGTAGTTGCCGCGGCCACGGTGGTCGTTGTCCCAACCGCCGCGACGGTGGCCGTCCCAACGTCCGCGATCATTGCCGTGCCAGCGACGGCTTTCGTAATAGCGTGGGGCCGGTTGGTAGTGACGCGGGGCCTGGTAATAACGCGGTTGCTGGTAGTACCGCGGCGCTGGCTGGTAATAGCGCGGCTGGGTGTAATAGGTGCCGCCGCTACGGTAATAGGAGCCGCCACCGCTGTAATAGGCCGGTGCGGGTGATGTGTAGACCTCTGACCTGTAGTAGCTGTCTCCGTATGAATATGGGACGCATCCGCCAAGGGAAAAAAGCATCACGGCAAGCAGTACGATTCGGCGATACATGGCGGCCTCCTGGACCGCGGGTTGGCCACACCAGCGACGCTGGCAGGCGACAGTCAAAAATTCTGTGACTGTCGAAAAATCAGACAGCGTTTTCCGAATCTGGTGCGTTCCTGCAACAAGTTGAAACAAGTGATTATGAAATCCTGTTTACTTCACGGAGATGAGTTTCAGAGGCGATCATTTGACTGATACCGAGCCGATCAGCAATTTCGCCATCACCACAATCAGCCTCTGCCTCCGGTAGAAGGATGCGATTTCCCTGACACACCGCTGAGTCATATCCCCCGCCATTTCAGGCACAAATCCCGCAGTGTTTTCCCGACCATCCCACTAGAATGCATCCCATCGGGCCACTGCCAACGGATCTGCCATGCCGCTTCGTTCTCCCTTGTACTCGCAACGTTCACTGGTGCTCACCTTGGTCGCCCTGCTCGGCGCCGGGTTTCTCGCCACCTCGCTGTTGAGCTATTTCGCTTCCCGCGGGTCGATCCGCGACAACATCGTCAACACCGAACTGCCGTTGACCTCCGACACGGTCTATTCGGAAATCCAGAAAGACCTGGTCCGGCCGATCCTGATTTCTTCGATGATGTCCCGCGACACGTTCATGCGCGACTGGGTGGTCAACGGCGAACAGAACCCCGAGCAGATGACCCGTTACCTCGACGAAGTCATGACCCATTACGGCGCCTACACCGCATTCTTCGTTTCCAATGCCACGCTCACCTACTACCACGCCAAAGGCGTGCTCAAGCAGGTCAAAATCGAAGAGCCGCGCGATGCCTGGTATTTCCGCGTACGCGACATGCGGGACCCGTACGAGATCAACGTCGATCCGGATCTGGCCAACAAGGACAATCTGACGTTCTTCATCAACTACAAGGTCTACGACTACCACAACCGCTTCATCGGCGCCGCGGGCGTGGGCCTGACCGTGGACGCGGTGATCAAGCTGATCGACAAGTATCAACAGCGCTATCAACGCAGCGTGTACTTCGTCGACACCTTCGGCCGCCTCGTGTTGACCGGTGCCGAGGGCGGCCCGGAAGGCGCGCACATCGGCCAGGGCCTCGGCGAACTGGAAAGCATGAAAAGTCTGGTCAGCCAGTTGCCCAAGCCGCACAGCGGCAGTTACGAATACTCCACCCACGGCCAGGGACATTTTCTCAACGTGCGGTTTATTCCCGAGTTGAACTGGTACCTGTTCGTCGATAAACGCGAGGACGGCGCGCTGAGCGAAATCCGCCAGTCGCTGTATCTCAATCTGCTGATCTGCCTGCTGGTGACGCTGATAGTGCTGGCGCTGCTCAATCGGGTGATCAAGCGCTTCCAGGCGAAGATTCAGGCGCACGCCACACTCGACAGCCTCACCGAACTACCGAACCGACGTGGCTTCGACATTCTTGCCGCACAGGCACTGCACGAGGCTCAACGCGAAACCCGGCCGCTGACCGCTTTGCTGCTCGACCTCGACCACTTCAAGACGTTGAATGACACTTACGGGCACATGGCCGGCGATCAGGTGTTGATCGGGTTCGCCCGCGATCTGCAAAGTTGCCTGCGCCACGCGGATATCGTCTGCCGCTGGGGCGGTGAAGAATTCATCGTTCTGTTGAAAGACACCGACGGCGAGACCGCGCAGAAAATCGCCGAAAAAATCCGTCAGCACGTCGAGCAACACGAATATGCCTACGACGGCCACAGCCTGCATCTGACGGTGAGCATCGGCGCCACCACCGTGCAACGCGATGACACCTTGCACAGCCTGCTGTCCCGGGCCGATCATGCGATGTACCGCGCCAAGCAATCCGGGCGCAACCGCACCTGCATGGAAATGCCGCACTCGACCTATGCCTGATCTCAACGTCAAACCCGAACACTGCCCTGCGTGTGGCGCCCGCAACGACTGCAGCCTCGCCGACCCGCGCACCGCCGACCGCGAATGCTGGTGCTACGGCGTAACCATCGATCCGGCAGTGCTCGAGGCGCTGCCGTTCGAGCTGCGCAATCAAGCCTGCCTGTGCCCGCGCTGCGCGCAGGTCGAAGCGCAACTGCAAGCAGGCCGGCGGCCGATCCCGTAAGATGCGCGACCCTTTTTCCGTTGAATTGTGACCATGCGCGTCGACCGTTTCCTCAGCAATCTGCCCCGCTACAACCGTCAGCAGGTTCGCCTGTTGCTGGTGGAAAAGCGCGTGCGGATTGACGGAAAAATCGTCAGCGACCCGCACAGTGAGGTACTGGAATTCAGCCGGGTCGAAATCGACGATGAGGTGCTGCAAAGCGGCAAACCGGCGCGCTATTTCATGCTGCATAAACCGCCGGGTTGCGTCAGCGCCACCCGCGATCCGCAGCATGCGACCGTGCTCGACCTGCTCGATGAACCGGACAAGGAAGAGCTGCACATCGCCGGGCGTCTGGACTTCAATACCACCGGGCTGATGCTGATCACCAACGACGGCGCCTGGTCGCGGCGACTGACGCAGCCGCAAACCAGACTGCCGAAGGTCTATTACGTCGAAACCGAGCAGGACATCGACGCAGGCTACGCGCTGAAATTTGCCGAGGGCATCTACTTCGCTTTCGAGGATCTGACCACGCAACCGGCGCATCTGGAGCTGCTCGGTCCGCGCTCGGCGCGGCTGAGCATCGTTGAAGGCCGCTACCATCAGGTCAAGCGCATGTTTGGTTTTTTCAACAACAAAGTGCTGCGCCTGCATCGCGAATCCATCGGTGAACTGGCCCTCGACCACGCGCTAAAACCGGGCGAGTACCGCGTTTTACGCACCGAAGAGATCCATTTGTTCTAAGCCCGCTACCGCTCAGCCGAAGTTGTCGAACAATTTACCAACCGCACTTGCGTGATCCTGGCTCCCCTGCTTGAATCAGGACGTCGGCCGAAATGTGACCGATTAGTCACCACATACTTCCAAGAAACTTTTTGTCGGTCGTCTGCCCTTAGGGGCTGCGCCTCAGCCGGCAATCTGCCCGCCAATAACAACACCCGTCGACCTGCCGTACCGGATCGACATGGGCCAGCACATTCCAGGCGTATGCCTACCTGTCACAAAGCTCGTGCAATCTCGATTGCGCGCATACCCGCTTGCTTGCCAGGAGTCTTATGACATGAGGCCAGAAATCGCTGTGCTGGATATACAGGGTCAGTATCGGGTTTACACGGAGTTCTATCGCGCAGACGCCGCAGAAAAGACCATCATTCTGGTCAACGGCTCGATGGCCACGACTGCGTCGTTTGCACAGACCGTGAAAAACCTGCACCCGCAATTCAACGTGGTCTGCTACGACCAGCCCTACGCGGGCCGGTCAAAAGCCCACAACCGGCATGAGAAACATCTGACGAAGGAAGTCGAAGGGCAGATTCTTCTGGAGCTGATCGACCACTTTGCTGCCGAGCACGTGCTGTCCTTCTCCTGGGGCGGTGCGGCAACATTGGTCGCCCTCGCCCAGCAGCCCCGGCGTATCGAAAAAGCCGTGATCAGCTCGTTTTCACCGGTGATCAATGCACACATGCTCGATTACCTCGAGCGCGGCGTCGACTACCTCGGCAGCCGCGACGGCGACCGGGTCGGCCATCTGGTCAACAACACCATCGGCAAACACCTGCCGTCGCTGTTCAAACGCTTCAACTATCGCCACGTCAGCAGCCTCGCCGAGCATGAATACGGGCAGATGCACTTTCACATCAACGATGTGCTGCACAGCGATCGACAGTGCTATCTGAACGCGGCGAAAAAGATCAACGTGCCGGTGCTGTTTCTCAACGGTGAATGGGACGAATACACCGCCGCCGAGGATGCGCGACTGTTCGGCAATCACGTCGCCCACAGCAGCTTCACCACCCTGCAAGCCACCGGGCACTTCCTCGACATGGAGCACAAAGCCGCCTGCCGCGACAGCCAGAACGCCCTGCTCGGCTTTCTGAAACCCGCGCCGCAAGCCAGCCGAACGCGCTACTCGTTTGTGCAGGATCAACATGCACTGGCCATTTGAAACCGCGTCATCGCGGGCAAGGCTGCAAGCCTGAGGTGCCTTACTGCACCGGCGCACCACTTGCTCGCGATCGACCGATTTCTGCGTGGCAAAGCCATCGCGAAGAAAAGAAAACTTCAAATCCGTGGCCGAGTCTGGTACAAAGTCAGCCGCTCTGAGCGGGTATAGTTTAGTGGTAGAACGAAAGCTTCCCAAGCTTTAGATGAGGGTTCGATTCCCTCTACCCGCTCCACCGAATATTGATCTCGCGTTGGGTTGTCTGACGGGGGATGCAGGAATAGAAAAACCGGCCTTGATGGCCGGTTTTTTTTTGCGCGGGATTTCACGCGTATTCGCGGCAAAGACTTTCGTGGAAGGTGTGAGCCCTACCTCTTGGGTTTACTTCTCGAAATCCTGATGCAGCTTCGCCAGTCGTTAAAGATCGGTTCCCCGGCTTTGTGTGGGACATTCAGTCGAGTGAATACCTCCCTCCAGTCGGCGAGCGCAGCGAGAGTCTGCTCGATGTATTCTTCGGCCTTGAGGTATTTGTAATCCCTGCAAATCTCCATGATCCGCTTGCGCGGCCACCGAAGTCAGCGGCCCGCGACTTTAATCAGCTCACCAACCTTGGCGCCGTCTTCAAAACATTCAGCGCTTCTGTTTGTTTGAACGGCTTGATCATCAGCGCATCCCTCTCTTGCGCCTGGCATTCTTCAGCTCATCCAGCGAGCCCGGGTGCTCAGGTTTGAACAGTTTGGTCACAGCGTCGAGTTCATCAAGCGCAGTGGCGATCAGGATCAAAGCCTCCAACGTCACGAGCCCGGTCGCTTCGAATCGCTTGATGGTGGATTCGGAAACCCCCGCCTTTTCTGCGAGCGTCTTGCGAGCGTCCTCAAGGGAGCCAGGGTGGTATTCAATATCGGCGGGAATAAATATCGAGTGATTCTGGCGATCGACTACCAACGGCAACTCGGCTTTATCCGCTTCGTTGGGACTAACGCTCAATACGACCAGATCAACGCGGAGACCGTTTAATGAACATCAGACCCATTCGTAGCCCGGAAGACCTGAGCGCAGCATTGCTGCGCATGGAACAGCTGTGGGGTGCAGAAATCGACTCGCCGGAGGGCGATGAGTTGGAAATTCTCGCTCTGCTGATCGAAAAGTATGAGGAGCAGCATTTTCCGATGCCGCCTTCTGATCCCATTGAAGCCATCAAATTTCGTATGGATCAGCAAGGTTTGACACCGCGGGATCTTGAGCCCTTTATTGGCACAAGTGGCCGCGTTTCGGAGGTGCTGAACCGCAAACGCAAGCTGAGTCTGGCGATGATCAAACGTCTGCACGATGGCTTGCGTATTCCTTATGAATGCCTGCTCGCCAGTGTCTGAAGAAAATATATCGCACGAAAAACCGGTCGCAACGACCGGTTTCTTTTTACCCGGAAATCAACGCCGGCTAACCCACCGGCACCACATTATCCAAAACCTGATTCACCGCCAGTTCGCCCAGCATGACGACCTGGGCGATGCCGAGCAGGGTTTTGCGCTGGCTGCCGTCGAGCAAGGCAGCGAAATCGCCGAGCATGACGCTGGCCGAGCCGAGGGATTCGCTGGCATTGACCAGTAGCGACTCGGTGTCGGTGCTCGGGTTGACCTGGAACATGCTGCTGGTCTGGTACGGCGGTGAAGTGGTTTTCGGCGGGATGAGATAGTGGTCGAGGGCGCGTTCGGCGGCTTCGTGGAGTTTTTTTGAGTCGAGGGACTCGTACGGAGAGGCCGGGTCGGTTTCCGGCGGATTTGGCGTTACTTTGAACACGGGGGCGGTACCTTTAATTTGAGCCGCATCCACCACGCTACTAAACGGGAGGGTGGCGGCTGTACGCAAGTTAGTAGACCGGACCCATCCCCCATCCGGCGCACCCGAAGGCGCCATGCGCACAGCCACCATAAAATACAGGCACGCGCCTGATTCAACGGAACTCGTGCAACCGTTACGAGGAGGACATTGCCGGGCTACTAAACCCGATCACTGGAAATCAGTGACGCGAACCAAGTTACCGACCGCCCTCCAGGCGCACAAGCCGGCGGATTCTGGCGTACCGGTAGGCAGCGGCGCAAGGATTTGTAGGCATCGGGACGTAACGCGATTCGACTTTAAACAGCCATGGCGCACCACGTGTAAAAGCGCTGGGAAAAGAGAAATTTCTCCGACACATTCAACGCAAACGGATTGAAAGGACACCGTCAACATGACGCAAAACATCTACGATGATCCCGAGTTCTTCCACGGCTACAGCCAGATGAATCGCTCGATCGGCGGCCTCGATGCCGCCCCGGAATGGCCAGCGCTCAAGGCATTGCTGCCGGTCATGCACGGTCTGAATGTGGTTGATCTGGGGTGCGGGTATGGCTGGTTCAGCCGCTGGGCAGTCGAGCAAGGCGCGGCCAGCGTGCTGGGGCTGGACGTCTCCGAGAGGATGCTCGACCGCGCACGGCAATCGACGACCGTCGCGAATGTGCGCTATGAACGCGCCGACCTCGAACACCTCGCCTTGCCCGCCTGCAGTTTCGACCTCGCCTACAGCTCGCTAGCACTGCACTACATAACAGATCTCCCGGGGTTGTTCGCGCAGCTGTATGCCGCACTCAAACCGGGTTCGCATTTTGTCTTTTCAATTGAACATCCGATTTTCATGGCGCCACGCAATCCGGGTTGGCTGATCGACAACGAAGGTCGCAAGCGCTGGCCGCTGGAAAGCTATCAGATGGAAGGCGAGCGGGTGACGAATTGGTTGGCCGACGGCGTGATCAAGCAGCATCGGACCGTGGGCACGTTGCTCAATACGTTGATCGCAGCGGGTTTCAATATTCGTCACGTCAATGAGTGGGGACCGAGTGACGAAGAGGTCGCAGCGCAACCGGCGTTGGCCGAAGAACGCGAGCGGCCGATGATGATGCTGGTGGCAGTGCAGCGATGATCGGGTTTCATGCTCCGAAAGGCCCCTCACCCTAACCCTCTCCCGGGGGAGAGGGAACCGACCGGGTTGCTTTCGAGAGATGCGCCGACCTGAGATAACGTGGCGGACTCAAGAAACTTAGAGGCGTGATTCAGCGAGTCGCAACAATAAACAAACGCGGAAACGGCAACAGCACCGAGCCGTCGGCCAATGCTGGGTAAGCCTTTGCAACTTCCGCCAGGTATCTCCGCAGATACTGCGCGCGCTCTTCCTCGGTCAACGGGCTCAGAAACGGAATCAAACCACTGCCCTTGAACCACTCAACCACCCCCGCCGCTCCGTCCGCCAGTGGATGATGATAAGTCGTGCGCCACACATCGACCCGCGTGCAGTGCGGCCGCAGCATCGAAAAGTACTCGCTGGCACTTGCCATGTCGGTACGCTGTCCCGCAGCGCCTGCAAGCTTGCTCGCCCACGGTCCATCCGCAGCGACTTCGCGCATCAAGCGGTGGGACGGTTCGTTGAGGTTGTCCGGCATCTGGATCGCCAGGCTGCCGCCCTCTGAAAGCTTGCTCGCCAGGGCTGGCAGCAACGAATGGTGATCAGGCACCCACTGCAACACCGCATTGGCGAAGATCACATCGAACGGACCTTGGTCAGCCCATTTGTCGATCTCGGCCACCTGAAACTGCAAATCTGGCAAGCGCTTGCGCGCGGCGGCAATCATGTCTGCCGAACTGTCGAGGCCACTGACCCTTGCCTCAGGAAACCGCTGCACCAGCAACCCGGTGGAATTGCCCGGCCCGCAACCAATGTCCACCACCGCCCGCGCCTGCGCCGTGGGTATTGCCGCCAGCAGATCACAGGCCGGGCGGGTGCGTTCATCTTCGAAAGCGACGTATTGCTTGGCAGACCAACTCATTGCGTTCTCCTGTCGGGGCGTTCAATTGCTTTTCACGATACAGGCAGCATGAAAAGCAATTCCAGTGCGAACGTTGCAAGAGGTGTCTGAGTGAATGGTCGACTCCCATCAATCGTAATAGCCGACAGTTTTTTTCAGATGATCCGAGAACTCATAGATGTCATCCACCGAATTGATCGCATGCCGGGTCTCGTTTTTTTCTTCATCGAAGATGCCGAGATACTTTTGTGATCGATTGAAATGCAAACGGCAGATCGGTTTGCGATTGTTATCGTCCAGCAAGATACCGAAATAGCTCTGCGTATCGCGCTGAACAATGCGCTTGGCATCAACGACAGATCGAACCAACGCCCGAACGATGTGATAGCCCTCCAGCTCTTCCAGCGTCGTTAAAACCTTATCATCTGATTCGTCACGCGGATCTACCGGATCAGTTCCGGCAGGAACTGACGGCAGGGAGGCCAGCGCTGGCTGGATAGCGCCGCTCATTGCCGATTTGAGCCGATCATTGATCTGGTCATTCAAAAATTGCCCGACAGCTTTTCTGGTCAGCTCGTGAAACTGGTCGCGCACTTTCTGTGTGATCACGCCGTCATAAACCCGAGAAGCGAAAACCTTTACAAAGTCATCGTCTGGCTTGCTGACCTGCGCGGCGAGGACCTTTTTGATTTGGCTGACATATTTCAACTCCCCCGCTGCGTTGATGATGGAATCAACATCAAAAGCTGACTTCGTCAACTTCACCAACTCGGGGACTGAATACTCATCAATGTCCAACAAATCCAATTCAAGGAACGGTTTCTCGTCCATTTTATTCGGCGCATCCAGATCGGTGAAAAACTTATAGACTTGGCCGTTGGTAAGAATGGAGATTCGAGCGCTGGTGACATGGAAATAGCGGAACAACTGTGAGGCGTGATTGATGTGCAACGGTTCACCGATTTTTTTGCATTCAATCAGAATCTGCACCTCCCCCTCTTTCATGATCGCGTAGTCGATCTTCTCGCCTTTCTTGGTGCCGATATCGCAGACGAACTCGGGGGTCACCTCGGTCGGGTCAAAAACGTCATAACCCAGAACCGTGCTGATAAATGGCATGACGAATGCATTTTTCGTTGCCTCCTCAGTCTGGATCGCAGCGCTTTGCAAGCGGACTTTTGCGGCTAGGCTGGCTAACTTTTCGAAGAATTCCATGAGGCGCCTCTTACGGGTTTCTATCCGTGGAATGAGCTGATGGCAGTTTGACTGCCACTTGATACTAGTCTCAAACCTCCACAATGAAAGGTGTCCATATAGAAGCCTTGGATTGGCGAGTCCTGCCCGACGTATGAGTGAGCGAGGAAGTTGTAAACAGAATTTTCAGCGCAACGCCGATGTCTGAATTTCAGGCTCCCAAAACAAGGACTTCCATCATGAAATTCGCCAAGATTGCCCAGAAACTTGCCCTGTGGGCCGGTAGCCCGAAGACGTTCATGGGGGCGTTGATTCTGATCGGGTTGTGGGGGTCGAGCGGGCCGATTTTTGGTTACAACGACACGTGGCAGCTGATCATCAATACCTCAACGACGATCATCACGTTCCTCATGGTGTTCCTGATTCAGAACACGCAGAACCGCGATACCGACATTCTGCATTTGAAACTCGATGAGCTGCTGCGGGTGAACAAGGAGGCGCAGAACGCGATGCTCGGGCTGGAGGCGCTGGATTTGAAACAGCTGGAAGCGCTGCGCCGGCATTACCGCGCACTGGGTGAGAATCAGGTGTTTGATCTAGAGGGGCTGGGTGACAAGAGCAAGCCGAAACAGGATTTGAACGAGTGCTGAACAAATCCAGGGTATAAACACACTTGTGGGAGCGAGCCTGCTCGCGAAGATGGATGGTCAGTCAAAACCTCATTGACTGACACACAACTTTCGCGAGCAGGCTCGCTCCCACAGGGCACGCATCGCATTTCAACTGAAGGTTTCGGTCGCGTTGCAATAATACAGCGAACTCAGCGACTGGCCTGCAACGCGCGGGCCTTCTCCAGATGACTTTGCAATTTCGGCAAAGTCTCATCGGCAAACGCTTTGATCTCAGGCACGTCGGTGGTCTGTGCCTGTTGTTCGATCTGGGTAATCGCCTCTTCGGTGGCTTTGACCTGACTGGCGGCGTAGGCCTGATCGAAGGTTGCGCCGTCCTTCACTTCCGGCATCAGCTCTTTGGCCTTGTCGGCGAGTTCTTCGCGGGGCGCAACCGGCAGGTCGAGTTTCTTGGCGATTTTCGCCAGGTGCTGGTTGGCCGTGGTGCGGTCGTTGATGACGACGATGGTGTAATCCTTGACCTCTTTCGATTCGGTCTTGCCGTGTGCCAGACGGCTGGCTTCGATGTCGGCCATGCCTTTGGCGGAGGCATCGTTGATGAATTCGGCAGGCGACTGGGCGAATGCAGTGCTGGCGCACAGGCCCAGCAGGGTTGCAAAACTGACGTTACGTAAACGGGTGGCCATCCGGCTCATGGTCGCGCCCTCCTTCGTTGAAAATTCAAGCGGGCCGTGGTTCACCCGCTGCTCAAAATATCGCGGCGGACAAGCGTCCGCCTCAGTTAGGAATGCTTTGACGGTCAAAGGTTTAGAAAAACCGCCCGGGGCGCGACGAACGGTGCTTGCTCAGCATCAGCCCTTGTTCGGCATCAACCCCGGGAGCGCGTGCACCAGCGCATTGATGGCAAAACCGATAAACATCACGCCGCACAAACGGGTGATCAGCAGTTCGTGACGCTGATACACCGTACGCACTCGTTGCGCGCCAACCACACCGATAAGAATGGCGTAAGCCAGCGCACCGCCGATGAAACTCAGGGCGATCAGCGCCGGCAGCATTGACCAGTTGAGCAATTCGGCGCGGCTCGACAGCAGCGCGGTGAAGGTCGCCACCGCTACCGGGTACGCCTTGGGATTGGTCAGGCCGAAGACGATGCCGTGCCAGAACGGCTGGCGCGCCGCGCCTTGCGCTTCGTCGCCATTGCGACGCTGGGCACGCACCGCACGCCAGCCGAGCCAGAACAGGTACACCGCACTAAGCACGCCGAGCACATCAAATGCAGTGCTGCCGATTTCCCGCGCGCCAACAATCGCCACCAGCGCGGTGCTGCACCAGATCACATCGCCGAGCAGGTGCCCACAGAGAAACCCCGCCCCGGCCCGCCGCCCGTGCGCCGCGCCAATCCCGAACACCGCCAGCACACCCGGCCCCGGCGTGATCCCGTAGATGAAACCCGAAGCCAGAACGGCCAACAGCAATGATGGAGTCATGGAAAACCTGCAAGCGCCAGAATACGTGGCGCAAAGTCTATATCAGCCGATCACGTCCGATCACTGCGCGTCGTGAAAACGCCAGTCACATGCCCTTGAAACCTTGCGGCAACACGTACGTTTTGCCGTCGTAGCTCAACGTGGTCAGCACTGGCTTTTCGTGGGTGGTCTTCAATTCGCAGCTGTCAGGTGGTCCCTCACCGGCTAGGCCCGTGGTGACTGAGCGGACAATGATATCGGCATAACCATGGGCACCGGTTTTGCCCATCTCGAGCGTGCGCACCGTCTCCGAGCGCTCGCCCGCGCAGTTGCCATCCCATTCGCCGCTGAAGCTGTAGACGACCAAGCGATCCAGCACCGGGCGCAACTTGTCGCCCTCTTTCACATAGAGCGACAGCAACGTTTCATCCAGCGGATTGACGCGTGAGGAGCCTTTGAAATGGGCGCGTACGCCGAATGCACGCAGGTCGGGCGTGAGTTTATAGCGCGCGGTATCCAGTTCCAGACTCTCCAGCGCGATGGCATCGGAGAGAAACGCCGACGGCTGATGATAGGTCGCCAGCGGTTGGGCACTGCCTGCCGAGATGACGGCCAAATCGAGATTGTATGAACCCACCCTGCCGCCGTCGGCATAGACGGGATCGGGCACGAACGTCGATAGCGCGGTAATCGTCAACTGCGAATAAGCCGGCCAGTCCTTGCACAGAGAAAAATCCGCTTCCCCGGTGATCGCAGGCGGCGGGCAATCGGCCCACGCCTGCCCAGTCATTAACCATCCGTAGAGCACCGCAGCGCTGATCCACATGGACTTCATTGTCAATTCCTGCTCCTTGAAGATATTTCCAGGCGAGCACTATCCCTTTCTGCATCGGAGGATTCAACAGATCAGGCCAGCCAGTCTTCTCATGCGTCTGAAGTCGGAATTCGCGAGCAGGCTCGCTCCCACAGGAGAGCGCATTCCAAATGTGGGAGCGAGCCGACTGGCGAAGGCGTCATCACAGACGCCGCCAATCTCAATACTTGTCCAGCGTCCGCAACTTCTGCGGCAAGCCCCACAGCAGCAATGCTGCAGCGATCAGCGCGGCGACGCCGATGACGTACAGCGCCGGGGTGGTGCTGCCGGTGAGGTCCTTGATGCGTCCGACCATGACCGGGCTGACGATCCCGCCGAACTGCCCCAGGGTATTGATCACCGCGATCCCGCCTGCCGCGCCGGCACCGGCACCTGCGAGCAACTTCGGTGGCAGGGTCCAGAAGCTCGGGATCGAAGCGATGATGCCCGCACCGAGAAGCCCGAGCGCGACGATCAGGAATGTCGTGTGGCTGGCGAAGATCCCCGCGCTGAAGAAGCCGATCGCGCCGACGATCACCAGCCCGGCGACGAACTTGCGCCGCTCACCGGTGGCGTCTGACAAGCGTCCGATCACGACCATGCTGATCGCCCCGCAGATGTAGGGAATGGCGGTCAGCAGGCCGATCATCACCGGGCTTTCGGTGCCGGCGCTGCGGATCAATTGTGGCGCCCAGAAATTCAGGCCGTAGGACGCGACCTGGATCAGGAAGTAAATCAAACCCAACGTCAGGAAACCGGGGATTTTCAGCGCCGCGAGCAACGAGCCGCCGCTTTTGTGCGGCTCGTGATGGGCGATGCGGCTGGAAAGCAATTTCTTCTCGTCAGCGGTCAGCCAGTGCGCATCCTCGATGCGGTCTTTGAGCTGGGTGAGCACGAGAAAACCGAGCGCGATGCACGGCACGCCACCGAGCAGGAACAGCCAGTGCCAGCCGCGCATCTGCAACACGCCGTCGAGGTGTTGCAGCACCAGCCCGGAGAACGGCGCGCCGACCAGTCCGGCGAATGCCGAGGCGAGAAACAGCATCGACGTGATGCGGCCACGGAAGTGCTGTGGAAACCACAGCGTCAGGTAATACAGCACGCCGGGGGCGAAACCGGCTTCCATCGCGCCGATGACGAAGCGCAGCGCATAGAACTGCCATTCGCTGTTGACGAAGACCATCGCCGCCGTTGCCACGCCCCACGACATCATGATCCGCGCAATCCAGCGCCGTGCGCCGACCTTGTACAGCATCATGTTGCTCGGCACTTCGAACAGCACGTAACCGACCACGAACAGCCCGGCGCCGAGGCCGTACGCGGTGTCGCTCAGGCTCAGGTCGGTCTGCAACTGGAATTTGGCGAAGCTGATGTTGATGCGATCGAAAAAAGCGAACAGGTAGCAGACCATGATCAGCGGCATCAGGCGCCAGGCGACTTTGCTGACCAGGGCTTTCTCGGCGTCGTGATCGACGGACGGACTCACGCCCGCCTCCATTACATTGAGGCTCATAGCTTTTCTCCAGGCGGACTGCCGATGGGCGTCCGATTGTTTTTGTTGTCTGGTATGCGGTTTCAACTGTAGGAGTGAGCCTGCTCGCGATGGCGGTGTGTCAGGCAACCTATGCGGCGCCTGATACACCGCTATCGCGAGCAGGCTCACTCCTACAAGGGATTGATGTGTATCAGGTGGGGATCGGGTGCAGGTCGCAGTTGCGCCCGGCCTTGGCCAGTTGGCCGGGGACTTCGTGGCCTAACAGATCTGGCAAGCCACACGAGAGTTTCAGCAGCAACGGCAAATCGATCCCGGTGGGAATGCCGACTTCCTCGCACAGATTCACCAGGTCTTCAGTGCAGATATTGCCCGACGCCCCCGGCGCAAACGGGCAACCACCAAGACCACCGAGCGCCGCATCGAAGCGCCGTGCGCCGGCCTCGTAAGCGGCCAGCACGTTGCACAAACCGAGGCCACGGGTGTTATGGAAATGCAGGGTCAGATCGGCCGGCGAAACCCGCTGCAGAACACGCCGTACCAAACGATCCACCTGACGCGGATTGGCCATGCCGGTGGTATCGGCGAGGCTGATGCCCTGAATGCCGAGTTCCTGATAAGCGTCGACGATCTGCAGCACCCGATCCTCGTCAATCTTGCCTTCGAACGGGCAGCCGAAGGTGGTGGCGATGCTGCCGTTGAGGCGTACACCCGAGCCGCAGACAAACGCGACGATGTCAGCGAACGCTGCCAGCGAATCCTCGCAACGCATGCGCATATTCGCGAGGTTGTGGGTCTGGCTGGCGGACATCACCAGATTCAACTCATCGGCCTTCGCCGCCACTGCCCGTTGTGCGCCTTTCAGATTGGGGATCAGCGCCACGTAGATCACCCCCGGCTGGCGCTGAATGCCGGTGAACACCTGCTCGCCGTCACGCAGGGCCGGGATGGCTTTGGGCGAAACGAAGGAGCCGGCTTCGATGCGGCTGAACCCGGCCTGCGACAGTTGATCGATCAGGGCGATCTTGTCAGCGGTTTCCACCCAGGTCGGCTCGATCTGCAAACCGTCGCGGGGCGAGACTTCCTGGACGATCAGCTGGTGCGAATAGTCAGTGATCATTGCACGACCCCTTGGCCTTTCAGGCGTTCGATATCGAGTTCAGTCAGGCCCAGCCCGGCCAGAATAGCGTCGGTGTGCTGGCCCAGTTTCGGCCCGGACCAGTTCACCCCGCCGGGGGTCTCCGAGAGCTTGGGGACGATGCCGGGCATCTTCACCGTTGCGCCGCCGGGCAGCTCGGCATTGAGCAGCATTTCCCGCGCCTGATAGTGCGGATCGGCGACGATGTCGGCCACCGAGTAGATGCGCCCGGCCGGCACTTCGGCGGCTTCGAGGGCGGCCAGAACTTCGTCGATCGGCAGGCTGCTGGTCCAGTGGGTGATGGCCGCATCGAGCAATCCGCTCTTGGCGGCGCGGCCGTCGTTGTGAGCAAATTCCTCTGCATCGGCCAGATCGGCGCGGCCGATGGTGTGCATCAAGCGCTTGTAGATCGGGTCGCTGTTGCCGGCGATCACCACGTAGGCACCGTCGGCGGTGAGGTAAGTGTTGGAGGGCGCGATACCCGGCAAGGCGCCGCCGCTGCGTTCGCGGACATGACCAAGCATGTCGTATTCCGGCACCAGACTTTCCATGACGTTGAACACGCTTTCGGCCAGCGACACATCGACAATCTGCCCGCCGCCCTGCCCGGTCTTGACCCGCAACAACGACATCAGCGCGCCGATCACCGCGTGCAGCGAGGCGAGCGAATCGCCGAGGCTGACGCCGACCCGCGCCGGTGGCGAATCGGGATTGCCGGTGGTGTAGCGAATACCGCCCATGGCCTCGCCAATCGCACCGAAACCGGGACGGTCGCGGTACGGGCCGGTCTGGCCGTAGCCGGAGATACGCACCAGGGTCAGGTTCGGATTCAAGGCGTGCAGCACGTCCCAGCCCAGACCGAGTTTTTCCAGCGCGCCGGGGCGCAGATTTTCGATGATCACGTCGGCGTCGCCGGCCAGTTGCTTGACCAGTTCGATGCCTTCAGTAGATTTGAGGTTGAGTGCCAGGGATTTCTTGTTGCGCGATTGCAGGTACCACCACAGCGACGTGCCTTCGTGCAGCTTGCGCCATTTGCGCAGCGGGTCGCCCTGGCCCATGGCTTCGATCTTGATCACCTCGGCGCCGAACTCGGCAAGCATGCGCGCGGCAAACGGCGCGGCGATCAGGGCGCCGATCTCGATCACTTTGATTGCACTCAAAGGGGCAGTCATCGCGGTGTACCTCTTGTTCTTGGAATAGGTGGCCAAGGCTAGAGGAACGATGATTGGACAATCCAGCCGTCTCTCGGCAATGAGCGTTCGCGAAATGCGAATGCTCCAGAAAGTTTCGGTGACCTCAGGTCAGCCATCGCGAGCAGGCTCACTCCTACAGGTTTTGCGTCGCCCACAGATTTGAGTTCACCCAGATCCCCTGTAGGAGCGAGCCTGCTCGCGAAGAGGCCATCAGCCGCAATGAAGATCTACGGCGCACGCAAATGCTCAAACAACATTCGGCTCACCGGCGACAATCCCGCTTCATCGCGCACCACTACTATCAGCGCACGGTCCGACCAGGCATCGGTCAGCGGCACCGCCCGCAATCCCAGCGCCTGACCAAACAACTCATAGGCTCGCTGCGGCAGAATGCCGATGCCCATGTTCGCCTGCACCATCCGGCACACCGCATCGAATCCCGGCACATGAATGCGGATGCGCAGAACTTTGCCGGCCTGTCGCGCCGCCGCATGGGTGCGCATGTTGATCGAACTGGCCGCGTGCAAACCGACGTAGTCACTGTCGAGAGTTTCGTGGAAGGTCACCGATTCGCGCGTCGCCAACGGATGCTCCGGGAGCATCACCACCACCAGTTTGTCCTGGCGGTACAACACGCTGTGCAGGCCTTTGGTATCGCTGTCATCGGAACAGATGCCGAGGTCCGCGACACCATCGAGCACGCCCTGAATCACCCCGGCGCTAGGCCTTTCTTCAAGGTCGGTCTTGACCTGCGGATGCTGCGCAGAGAAGTCACGCAAGTCTTCGGGCAGAAACTGAATGATTGCTGAAAGATTGGCCAGCATGCGCACGTAACCGCGCACCCCGTGGCTGTGCTCACCCAGCTCCAGGCCCATTTTTTCCACGTTGAAAAGCATCTGCCGCGCATGGTGCAGCAGGGTTTCACCGGCCGCGGTGAGGACCATGCCTTTGGCCTGGCGCACGAACAGTGCGATGCCCAGCGCCTCCTCCAATTCCATCAGACGCTTGCTCGCCGCCGACACCGCAATGGCTTCGCGCGCAGCCGCACGGGTCAGCGTGCCTTCCTCGTGGACGGCGACAAAAAGTTGCAGGGTGATCAGGTCGAGGCGGCGGATCAGGTTTTTTTGCAGCATGGGAGACTCGAAGACAGGTTCATTCGAGTCGGCAGGATAGCCCGGTTTTACCTGTGCCTGCTCAAAGGCCAGTGCTGTCACGGCGTTTCGTCGCAGAGGCGGTCAGCAAGCGGACCAACTTCGCGCTGTCGTCCTTGCGACCCAACACCAGGATCGAAGAGCCTTGCGCACAGGCATCGATGGCGGGCCACGAAATATCCTTCGCGCCGTCGACATCGAAACAATCATCCTCCGCGCCGTCAACCAGAAAGCCCGCCGTCAGCAAGCCACGCGTGCTGCCCGAGGTCTGTCCGACCGCAACGATCCGTTGGCCATCGATATCGTCCAGCGCGAAACCCGCTTGCCATTGCCTGAGGTCCAGTGCCCCTGTCGCTGGGGTGATCACAGGATTTTTGCGATTGAACGTTTCATCCATCGCACCGGTGTAAGTGATACCGCTGATGAACGCATGTTGAAGTTTCTCACCTTCAGATGACTCGACCGCCGAACCAAGCAGGAGCAGGCGCGCTGCCGTTTGCACAACAATCTCCGCCACGCTGCTTTCAAGCGGCTTGCCATCCCGTTGGATATTCAGCAGCAAAATCCCCTCGTCGCCGAATGCTTTTGCGAGGTTGCCGCTGTGATCGAACGCCATGACCAATCCCTGGTTGGTTATTTCTGTTTTGCCGTGCACAAGAATCAGCCCACTGCCGAGCTGGACGATCCCGAGCAAGGAAATGGCCACCCTCGGCAGGGTCAGGGGCATCCAGCCGTTGGCAGCGAACGTCAAATCGTCCGAGCCGTCGAAATGCAGCCGCGTGAGCAAGCCACTGCCCTTTTGCGAGGTGACAAACAGCAGTCTGTCCGGCTCGGTCACCTGTGGAACAGATTTCGCCAGAATCAGATGCCCATGCGTGGCACCGCCCAGCGATGGAATACGCATGGGCACAATCCGATAGCCGCTCCGGTCGCCGCCGAACTCGATGTCCGGCGAGCCGTCGGGGGAAAACCGGGCGATGACTTGCTGGTATTCCAAAGCCTTGTCTGTGACCACGCCGACCACACCGCACATCCAGATCCGTCCGAGCGCATCAACGATCAAGGATCCGCCTTGCGATAGCAGGCCGGTACCGAACTGGCCGCAGAGATAGCCGCCATCACCAAAGGCCGGATCCGGATTTCCATTGCCATCCAGACGCGCGAGGCCGTAGTACGAATGGCCCGACTGCTCGACCGTTGCGCTGACCATGATCTGCCCCGACGGGGTGATCGCCACGCCTCTGCCAATGGTTTTGCTCGCGCCGGGAAATTCGAGCGTTCGTTGCCCAAACAGCTCATCGAGCTCCCCGGCTGACTGCGCGTTTGGTGAGTTTGCCGCGGCGGAGTTCGACATGTTCGTATGCTCTTGAAGAGATCGACTCGATCCCCTTGTCCGGAGCATTCGACCTGAAGAAGCCATTGCAGACAACTGACATAAATGACAGTTTTTCAGAAGAAAACGAAATTACTCACCGATCAAAAAAGCCTGAAGAACTGGTAGTTCTTACAGGTTCTAAGTCAGGCACGTCATGCCAACCTCAGCGTTCATATCCGCCGTAGACGAGAAGAACGATGAGCACTCGCGACGAGCAAATTTCACAACCGCCACCGGCCCCGACCATCACCTATCCAGAACAGGGCAGCACGACCGGGCCTGCAACACTGTTGCTCGGCAGCGGCATACCCGATGCGCTTGTGCAGGTCTGGAACATTGAAAATACCCATTCGCTCGGCGCAGGAAAGGTCAGCGCAAATGGACGATGGGCATTCAGCATCAGCGGCGCTCAGGCTCAGGGCCAGCAAAGGATTCACGCACACCAGACATACGCAGGCAACACGTCGCAATGGAGTGACGAGCGCGCATATGAGGTGCGACTGCGGCCCGCCATCGACGTCCCGCTCGTTCTCGAACCGATAGAGGGAGCACAGGTTGCCGCGCCTCCGGTGTTTTCGGGAGATGTCACACGGGCCGAAGGTTTCGTCAGTATTTTCGATCTGGACACCGGCCTGGAGATTGCCCGGGCCCGGGTCGAAAGCGACCGAAAATGGGCAACCCCGGCTGAGCACCGCTTGCCCGTCGGGCAGTACCGGATATCCGCTGTTCACAACATTGCCGGCGAAACTTCAGATTGGGGCCGTGTGCGGACATTTACCGTCGCGGCACGAACAGGCGATGAACTGCTCGGCGTCGCTCGCCTTCGCGCCCTCACTCAAAACGCATTACGGAAAATCTCTTCGATCTGGCGTTGATCCGCCGCTCGCGGATTGGTCAGTCCGCAGGCGTCTTTCAAGGCATTGGCGGCGAGCACCGGGATGTCGCTGAGCTTCGCGCCCAGCTCACGCAGTCCGCCGGGAATCTCGACGTCTTTGGCGAGGCTGCGAATGGCATGGATCGCCGCTTGCGCACCCTCCTCCGCGCTGAAACCACGAATATCCGCGCCCATGGCGTGAGCGACATCCCTGAGTCGATCAGCACAGACCAGCGCATTGAAGCTCTGCACATGCGGCAACAGTACGGCGTTGCACACGCCGTGGGGCAAGTCATAGTAGCCGCCCAGTTGATGCGCCATGGCGTGGACGAAACCCAGCGACGCATTATTGAAGGCCATACCGGCGAGGAACTGCGCGTAAGCCATGTTCTCCCGCGCCGCCAGGTCGCTGCCGTCGCGCACGGCCAGGCGCAGGTTGCTGCTGATCAGGCTCATGGCCTTCAGCGCGCAAGCGTCGGTGATCGGGTTGGCGGCGGTCGAAACGTAGGCTTCGATGGCGTGGGTCAGTGCGTCCATGCCAGTGGCGGCGGTCAGGCCCTTGGGCATCGCAACCATCAACTCCGGGTCGTTGACCGACAGCAGCGGCGTGACGTTGCGGTCGACGATGGCCATTTTCACGTGGCGCGATTCGTCGGTGATGATGCAGAAGCGAGTCATCTCGCTGGCAGTACCGGCGGTGGTGTTGATCGCGACCAGAGGCAATTGCGGCTTGCTCGAGCGATCGACGCCTTCGTAATCGCCGATCTGCCCGCCATTGGTCGCGCACAGGGCAATGCCCTTGGCGCAATCGTGCGGCGAGCCGCCGCCCAGTGACACGACAAAATCACAGTGGCTTTCCTTCAACAGCCCCAGACCCGATTCGACATTGGCCGTGCTCGGGTTCGGTCTGGCGCCATCGAAGATCACCGAATCGATGTCCTGCATCGCCAGTTTCTCGGCGATCATTGCGGCCACGCCGGCCTTGGCCAGCCCGCTGTCGGTGACGATCAGCGCCTTGCGAAAGCCATAATTGCGAATCGCGAGCATCGCTTCATCGAGGCAGCCGCTGCCCATGATGTTGACCGCCGGAATGAAGAAGGTGCTGCTCATCGTGTGTCTCCTGACTGGAGCCGGATCGACTGCCTCGATTCGGCGGGTGCACACAGCATCGACCGATCGGTCACCAGCAATGTTGATCTGGCTCAATGTCCGCTCGTGATAAAGTCGCCGTCCATCTGCCCTTTGTTTTGAGACCGCCCACGCAATGACCGATTTTCTCAATGTCGACGCCACCCTCGAAGACTGGAGTGCCCTGCGCACCACGACCGCTTTCAGCGGTTTGCTGGTGGGCAACGGCGCCAGTCGCGCGGTATGGGATGACTTCGGCTACGACTCGCTGTTCGAAAACGCCCGTACGGTCGAAGAGAAACCGCTGAGCCCATCGGAACTGGCAGTATTCGACGCGCTGCAAACCCGCAGCTTCGAGCAAGTGCTGGGCGCCCTGAAAACCACCAGCCGGGTCAACAAGGCCCTGGCGGTCAGCTCGGCGGCGCCGCGCAATCGCTATTACGCGATCAAGGAAGCGCTGATCAACACCGTGCACGCGGTGCACATCCCGTGGCGGCTGGTGCAGCCTTCGACGCTGACGGTGCTGAATGCAGAACTGGCGCGCTATCGCACGGTGTTCACCACCAACTACGACCTGCTCAACTATTGGGCGCTGCAACACCCGGGCGAAGCCATCGACGATCTGTTCAACGGCGCGGACGCCAGTTTCGACCTGAGCCAAAGCGCCACGGACAAACCGCGCCTGCTGTACCTGCACGGTGGTCTGCATCTGGTGCGCAATCAAGACGGCACCGCGCGCAAACTGACTTCGACCGAGGGCACTCTGCTCGGCAGTTTCGCGATCAACAATACGATCAAGACGCTGGATGACGTGCCGCTGTTCGTCACCGAAGGACCGAGCGCCGACAAGCTCAAGACTATTCGCAGCTCGGATTATCTGTCGTTCTGCTATGAGCAGTTACTGGCCCATGGCGACAGCCTGTGCATCTTCGGCCATGCCTTGGGCGAGCAGGATGCGCATCTGGTACGCGCGCTGCGGTTGGCTAACCCGAAGTGCGTGGCGATCTCGATTTATCCGCGCAGCGCGGCGTTCATCCAGCATCAGAAGCGTCACTACGCCAAGGTGTTTGAAGGTACCGGGGTTGAGTTGCGGTTTTTTGATGCCAAGAGCCATGCCCTCGGTGATCCGAAATTGTCGGTACCGGTTGAGGTTTGATATTGGCCGGGCTGACGCGTTCGCGAGCAGGCTCGCTCCCACAATGGAATGTATTCCAACTGTAGGAGTGAGCCTGCTCGCGATAGCGGTCCGACAGGCGACATCTGAGTTGGATCTGATCGCCTCATCGCGAGCAGGCTCACTCCTACAAGGGAATTCGGTGCCCTCAGAGCACAGGCACGGTCTTGTCCTTGATGACTGTGGTCGGGCCGTTGGCCTTCACGCTGGCGATGCCCTTGTCACAGGCGCCATCCGATGAATACGACTCGCTGCTGCCGATGATCTGGTGATTGGCCGCCTTGAGATTGAAGTAGGGATGGCCATCCCTGGTCGACTTTTTCTCGTAGCGCTCATCCAGCGGGCTGTTGCTCTGAACCGCAGCAATGCCGCCGTCGGC
This sequence comes from Pseudomonas moraviensis, assembly GCF_900105805.1. Taxonomy (NCBI): domain Bacteria; kingdom Pseudomonadati; phylum Pseudomonadota; class Gammaproteobacteria; order Pseudomonadales; family Pseudomonadaceae; genus Pseudomonas; species Pseudomonas moraviensis. The sequence continues at coordinate 3,344,498 of NZ_LT629788.1, forward strand.
ACCGGCGCGGGTGCTGTAGAGCTCGCTGGTCAGAATCGTTTCGGCATTCGCCGCTTTCAACACGAACCTGAATTGGCCGTTGCTGCTTTTGCTCACTTCGTACCATCCGGACATGCCTGTTCCTCCTTGGGGGCGATTGCGAGATCTCGCGCTTCAGAGTAAAGACCAGCACCTGCGATCTGTCGCCTGAGCCGACTGCAAGCTGCAAGCTGCAAGAAAAAGCAGGATCACCCAAATCAGGCACACCAGCGTCATGCTTCACTTGCAGCTTGCCGCTTGAAGCTTGCAGCTGCCTCTCAAGGCATATAGCCGTCGGCGCGCAGCAGGGTTTCCAGGCAGTGTTCGCTGATGTGGTAGAACGCTTTCAGCTCTTCGATCTTCGCCAACAGCTGCGACGGATCGACCGGTTCGGTGCGTTTCACCGCGAGAATCATCTTGTTCTTGTTGGTGTGTTCCAGCGAGATGAACTCGAAGACCTTGGTCTCGTAACCACACGCTTCGAGGAACAGCGCGCGCAGGCTGTCGGTGACCATTTCCGCCTGCTGGCCGAGGTGCAGACCGTATTGCAGCATCGGCTTGAGCAGCGCCGGGCTCTGGATCTGCAGGCGGATCTGTTTGTGGCAGCACGGCGAGCACATGATTATCGACGCGCCCGAGCGGATGCCGGTGTGGATCGCGTAATCGGTGGCGATGTCGCACGCATGCAGGGCGATCATCACGTCCAGCTTGCTCGGCGCCACTGTGCGCACGTCACCGCATTTGAACACCAGCCCCGGATGCTCGAGCTTCGCCGCTGCGGCATTGCACAGGTTGACCATTTCTTCGCGCAGCTCGACGCCGGTGACTTCGCCCTCGGCCTTCAGGGTGTTGCGCAGGTAGTCGTGAATGGCAAACGTCAGGTAGCCCTTGCCCGAACCGAAATCGGCGACCCGCACCGGTTTGTCCAGCGCCAGCGGCGAGGAGGTCAAGGCGTGACTGAACACTTCGATGAACTTGTTGATCTGCTTCCACTTGCGCGACATCGCCGGGATCAGTTCATGCTGAGCGTTGGTCACGCCCAGGTCCTTGAGGAACGGGCGGCTCAATTCGAGGAAGCGGTTTTTCTCGCGGTTGTGCTCGGCGGACGGCGCTTCGCGCAATTGCTGAGGCTTGCTCTTGAACAGCGAACTCTTGCCTTTTTTGCTGTATTCCAGCTGCGCTTCGTCGGTCAGCGCCAGCAAGTGGGCATTTTTGAACGAGGTCGGCAGCAGCCCGGCAATCAGCGCCACGCCCTCGCTCAGCGGCAGGTTCTTGGTGATGTCGCGGGTCTTGTAGCGATAAACGAACGACAGGCACGGCTGCGCCTTGACCGTCACCGGCTTGATGATGACCCGCTGCAGATCCGCCTCTTCACCGACGTACTTGGCCAGCACCAGTTTGATGAAGCCGTTGTCGTCGAGGCTGGTTTGCAGCAGCTCGATGAACTGGGCGTGGTGATCTGGGGCCGGTCTGGCGGACGGCGCGGAAGGTGCGGTAACGGACATGGACAAACGGCCTCGGACGGGCGGAATCGGGAATGGCGGGTATTTTAGGGGGGATGGGGATTGGGGACACCCTCTTATTTACCCAACGGTCCAGAAGCCCCTCACACCAGCCCTCTCCCGGAGGGAGAGGGGGCCGATCGAGGTGTCTTGCGCTCGACATCGACCTGAACGACCGAGTCGACTATGGCTGTCAGGATTTGAGTTCGACTCGGCATTTCAGGTCGGCGGAACTCGACAGAACACCTCGGTCGGCTCCCTCTCCCTCTGGGAGAGGGCTGGTGAGGGTCTGGATCTCAAGCGAGAAGGAATATCAGCCCAGAACCACCAACCGATTCGGCAACTCGTTCCGCACCTGCGTCACCGGCACATGCACCTTCAACAACTCGCCACAGGCCTCTACGCAGGTGACAAACCCCTCCAGCGTGCGGCCCTGGCGGACCTGTTCGGTAAACGCCGCGACGATCGCATCCCAGTTGCTGTTATCCAGCCGTTTGGAAATCCCCTCGTCCACCAGAATCTCCACATAGCGCTCAGCCTCGCAGACGAAAATCAGCATGCCCGTACTGCCCACGGTGTGGTGCAGGTTCTGCTCAAGAAACTGCCGCCGCGCCAGGTTGGAGGCGCGCCAGTGGCGCACGCGGCGCGGGACCAGGTGGGTGGTGATCTTTGGCAGGCGAAACAGCAGGCAGAGGACGATGAACATGCCCCACTGCACCAGCAACAGACTGCGCAGGGTCAGCCAGCCCGTGAGGTAGTGCACGATGCCCGGCAACACCAGCGCCAGCAGACTGGCCCAGAGCAGCGGGATGTACGCGTAATCGTCGGCGCGGGCAGCGAGCACCGTGACCAGCTCGGCGTCGGTGTCGCGTTCGACCCGGGCAATGGCCTCGGCGACTTTGCGTTGTTCGTGTTCAGTCAGTAATGCCATGTCGAAAAGTGCCTGCTCATTATTCTTTTGATCTCACCAGCCGCCGGACGAACCGCCGCCGCCGAAACTGCCCCCGCCACCGCTGAAGCCACCGCCTCCGCCACCGCCGCCAAAGCCGCCGCCACCGCCGAAACCGCCCCCTCCTCCGGAGCCGCCCCGACCGGCAGGCAGGATACCGAGCATCTGGCAGACAAACACCGTCAGGATGAACAACATCACCAGAAACATGAACAGCGCCGGATGCCGCGAGATGAAATCATCCGCCGGGTCGCCGCTGGATTCGTACACCGTGGACGGCTCATCGAGCGGATTGCCGCCCAATACCACCAGCATCGCCGCAACGCCATCGCTGATGCCTTTGCTGAAGTTGCCGGTCTTGAACGCCGGGGTGATGACCTGATGGATGATCACCGACGACTGCGCATCGGTCAGGCGATCTTCCAGGCCATAGCCGACTTCGATGCGCAGTTTGCGCTCGTCACGGGCGACGATCAGCAGCGCACCGTTGTTCTTGTCCTTCTGGCCGATGCCCCAGTGCCGACCAAGCTGAACGCCGAAATCCTCGATGGTCGTGCCCTGCAGGTCCGGCAGCGTGACCACCACCAATTGCTCGCCAGTGGCCTGTTCGTGCGCCTGCAATTGCTGGCTGAGTTGCGCGCGCACCGTTGGCTCGAGCATTTGTGCCTGATCGACCACGCGTCCGCTCAGCGGCGGGAACGTCAATTCGGCCCGGGCGCTGACGGCGAACAGCCACAGCATCAGCACCAGGCCCAGTTTCAACACACGCATGGGCAACCTCGAATCAGAATTTCACTTCCGGGGCCTTTTCCGCGCCGGGCGTGGTGGCTTCGAAGGTTTCGCGCATCGGCAGATCGCTGTACATCACGCTGTGCCACAGGCGACCGGGGAAGGTGCGGATCTCGGTGTTGTATTTCTGCACCGCCAGAATGAAATCGCGACGCGCCACGGCAATCCGGTTTTCCGTGCCTTCGAGTTGCGATTGCAGGGCAAGGAAATTCTGGTTGGCCTTCAGATCCGGGTAGCGCTCGGAGACCACCATCAGACGGCTCAACGCGCCGGTCAGTTGATCCTGCGCCTGCTGGAACTGCTTGAGCTTCTCGGGATTGTCGAGGGTGCTGGCATCGACCTGAATCGAGGTTGCCTTGGCCCGTGCCTCGATCACTGCAGTCAGGGTTTCCTGTTCGTGGGCCGCGTAGCCCTTCACGGTTTCCACCAGATTGGGAATCAGGTCGGCGCGGCGCTGGTACTGGTTCTGCACCTGGCCCCAGGCGGCTTTCGCCTGTTCATCGAGGGTCGGGATATTGTTGATGCCGCACGCGGTCAACAGCGTGGCGAACACCAGCAACGTGGCGATCTGTAGCCGTGAACGAGAGGTTGGGCTGATATTCATTGCAGTGATGCTCCATGACACATTTGATTTAAAAACCGAGCGCTGGGCATTCCCGGCCAGCGGTTGGGGCATAATCGGCGCCGCCACTGGCATGCGACGGGTTAATCGGCTAAAAAGTGCCCTTCGTGTTCACATTGCCGCGGTCGGCTGCGGTTTTCCGGCTCAGGGTTTTGCGCCGGTACCCGAACAACAATAGTCGCTCCCTACATTTTGGCTGGCCGGTGTTGCCTCACCGTTTGGGCCCTTGAGAAAAAATTCATGAAGAAGCTGTGTTTGCTGGGTCTGTTCGTCAGCCTGGCCAGTCATCAGGTACTGGCCGCCACGACCCCGGTACCCCTGGAGAACAAGGACGCTTTCATCAGCAACCTGATGAAACAAATGACCCTCGACGAGAAGATCGGCCAGTTGCGCCTGATCAGCATCGGCCCGGAAATGCCCCGCGAGCTGATCCGCAAGGAGATCGCCGCCGGCAACATCGGCGGCACCTTCAACTCGATCACCCGCGCGGAAAACCGTCCAATGCAGGACGCTGCCATGCGCAGTCGCCTGAAGATCCCGATGTTTTTCGCGTACGACGTGATCCACGGTCACCGTACGATTTTCCCGATTCCGCTGGCCCTCGCGTCGAGCTGGGACATGGACGCCATCGGCCAGTCCGGTCGGGTTGCGGCGAAAGAAGCCGCCGCTGACAGTCTCGACATCACCTTTGCGCCGATGGTCGATATCTCCCGCGACCCGCGCTGGGGCCGCAGTTCCGAAGGTTTCGGTGAAGACACCTACCTGACTTCGCGCATCGCCAAAGTCATGGTCAAGGCCTATCAGGGCGAAACCCCGAGCGCCGCCGACAGCATCATGGCCAGCGTCAAGCACTTCGCCCTGTACGGCGCGGTCGAGGGCGGTCGCGACTACAACACCGTCGACATGAGCCCGGTGAAGATGTACCAGGATTACCTGCCGCCCTACCGCGCCGCGATCGATGCCGGTGCTGGCGGTGTGATGGTGGCGTTGAACTCGATCAACGGCATTCCGGCCACGGCCAACACCTGGCTGATGAACGATCTGCTGCGCAAGGATTGGGGCTTCAAGGGCCTGGCGGTCAGCGACCACGGCGCGATCTTCGAACTGATCAAGCACGGCGTCGCCCGCGACGGTCGTGAAGCGGCGAAGCTGGCGATCAAGGCCGGCATCGACATGAGTATGAACGACACCCTCTACGGCAAAGAGCTGCCGGGGCTGCTCAAGTCCGGCGAAATCGAACAGAAAGACATCGACAACGCTGTGCGCGAAGTGCTCGCGGCCAAGTACGACATGGGCCTGTTCAAGGATCCGTACCTGCGCATCGGCAAGGCTGCAGATGATCCGGCCGACACCTACGCCGAAAACCGCCTGCACCGCGCCGAGGCCCGTGAGGTGGCGCGTCGCAGTCTGGTGCTGCTGAAGAATCAGAACGAAACCCTGCCGCTGAAGAAAGACGCGAAAATCGCCCTGGTCGGCCCGCTGGCCAAGGCGCCGATCGACATGATGGGCAGTTGGGCCGCCGCCGGGCGTCCGACACAATCGGTCACGCTGTTCGATGGTATGAGTTCAGTGATTGGCGACAAGGCCAACCTCATCTATGCCCGTGGCGCCAACATCACAGGCGACAAGAAGGTCCTCGATTACCTCAACTTCCTCAACTTCGATGCCCCGGAAGTGGTCGATGACCCGCGCCCGGCCAATGTGCTGATCGACGAAGCGCTGAAAGCGGCGAAGGATGCTGACGTGATCGTCGCGGCTGTCGGTGAGTCCCGTGGCATGTCCCACGAATCCTCGAGCCGCACTGACCTGAACATCCCGGAAACCCAGCGCGAATTGATCCGCGCGCTGAAAGCCACTGGCAAACCGCTGGTGCTGGTGTTGATGAACGGCCGTCCACTGACGATTCTCGAAGAGAACCAGTCGGCCGACGCGATTCTGGAAACCTGGTTCAGCGGCACCGAGGGCGGCAACGCCATCGCCGACGTGCTGTTCGGCGACTACAACCCGTCGGGCAAACTACCGGTCACTTTCCCGCGCTCCGTGGGCCAGATCCCGACCTACTACAACCACTTGAGCATCGGCCGGCCGTTCACGCCGGGCAAACCGGGCAACTACACCTCGCAGTATTTCGATGACACCACCGGCCCGCTGTTTCCGTTTGGTTACGGCCTGAGCTACACCACGTTTGCCCTGAGCGACATGGCGCTGTCGTCGACCACGCTGAACGCCACTGGCAAGCTCGACGCCAGCGTCATGGTCAAGAACACCGGCAAGCGTGATGGCGAAACCGTGGTGCAGTTGTACATCCAGGACGTCACCGGCTCGATGATCCGCCCGGTGAAAGAACTGAAGAACTTTCAGAAGATCATGCTCAAGGCCGGCGAACAGAAAGTCGTGCACTTCACCATCACCGAGGACGACCTGAAGTTCTACAACGCCCAGCTCAAATACGCAGCCGAGCCTGGCAAGTTCAACGTACAGATCGGCCTGGATTCGCAGGCGGTGACGCAGCAGAGCTTTGAATTGCTGTAACCCATGAAAGCAAAAGATCGCAGCCTTCGGCAGCTCCTACAGGGTGTACACCCTGCCATTGTAGGAGCTGCCGAAGGCTGCGATCTTTTGATCTTGCTTCAACCGCGTCTATCGAGAATATTCACCACCAACCGATCCACCCAGCCCCACACCCGCTGCTTCACCCGCCGCCACAACGGCCGGCGCTGCCATTGCTCCAGGCTCACCAACTGACTCAAGCCGAAGTCCTTCTCAAAGCTCGCCTCCACCGCTGCCGTCAGCGCCGGATCCAGTGCCTCCAGATTCGCCTCCAGATTGAAACGCAGATTCCAGTGATCGAAGTTGCACGAGCCTATGCTCACCCAATCGTCCACCAGAACCATTTTCAGGTGCAGGAAGCACGGCTGGTATTCGAAGATCTGCACCCCGGCCTTGAGCAGGCGCGGGTAGTAGCGATGCCCGGCGTAGCGCACCGAAGGGTGATCAGTCCGCGGCCCGGTCAGCAACAGACGCACATCGACACCGCGTGCCGCGGCTTTGCGCAGGGAGCGGCGGATTTGCCAGGTTGGCAGAAAGTACGGCGTGGCCATCCAGATGCGTTGCTGGCCGCTGTTCAAGGCGCGGAACAGTGATTGCAGGATGTCGCGGTGCTGACGGGCGTCGGCATAAGCGACGCGGCCCATCCCCTCGCCCTTGTCCGGCACACGCGGCAGGCGCGGTAACCCGAAATGCGCGGCCGGGCGCCAGGCGCGGCGGTAACGGTTGGCAATCCACTGCCGATCGAAGAGCAATTGCCAATCGAGCACCAACGGGCCACTGATCTCGACCATGACTTCGTGCCACTCGCTGACATCATGGCCCGGCGTCCAGAATTCATCGGTCACGCCCGTGCCGCCGACCACCGCGAGGCATTGATCGACCAGCAGCAATTTACGGTGATCGCGGTAGAAGTTGCCGACCCAGCGCCGCCAGCTCAGGCGATTGTAGAAACGCAGCTCGACGCCCGCCTCGGTCAGGCGCTGACGCAGTGTCAGGGTAAACGCGAGACTGCCGTAATCATCGAACAGGCACCGGACGCGCACACCGCGCTCGGCCGCCGCGACCAGAGCCTGAACGATGGCTTCGGCGCAGGCGCCGGCCTCGACCAGATACAGCTCCAGTTCGATCTGCTCTTTGGCGAGGGCAATGTGCTCGAGCATGCGCGGAAAGAATTGCGGGCCGTCGATCAACAGTTCGAAACGGTTGCCGTCACGCCAGGGGAACACCGCACCGCGCATGTCAGCGCGCCGTGAAAATCAGCACCGCACCCACCGGCACCGACAGACTGATGGCCGACAGGTCGGCGAGTTTGCGCAGGTTTTCCAGGCCAGGCGCCAGATCGAAATCCTCGGCGTTGATCACCAGCGGCTCCAGGGTCACCACCTGAAAGCGTCGATCATCGAGACGCGTGGCGAGCAACTCGGCCGGGTATTCGTGCTGCTTGCCGTGCAGGCTGACGGTCAGCGGCAGGCGTAATTCCAGCTGCGCGCCGGGGGCCAGATCGTTGATCGGGCGCAGGTCGATCTGCGTGGTGATGGTCGCTGCGGGGAATTGCTCGATCTGGAACAGCTCTTTGCGCATGCGTTCATCACGCAAGGGAATGCCACTGTTGATCGATTCGAGCTCGACTTCGACTTCGGCGCGACCGTTGGGATCGACCTTGCCGTGCAGCACCAGAAAGCGCTGCACTTCCGACACGCTGGCATTTTTGGTGCTGACGAACGACAGCCGCGACGATTCGCCGTCCAGATACCAATTGGCCTGGGCCGGCAGTGCAGCGGCCGTCAACAGCAGACTGGCGAAGACTGTATAGAGGGAGCGGTTGAACATTGAACACTCGTGGGGGCGATAAACCTGCACGAACCTTAACCGCCTCCACGGTTATTGCAAACTGGAGATCACCACTGATTGATTGGCTGGTGAAATCCTGTAGGAGTGAGCCTGCTCGCGATGACGGCATATCAGTCGACATCTTTTTTAAATGTCAAACCGCTATCGCGAGCAGGCTCACTCCTACAAGGGGATCGGCTGTGGTCAGGGATTCAGGCGACAGCCCTGGCGTTCGCTCAGCCATTGCGCACTGTTGCTGCGGCCCATGCCGCTGACGGTGATGGTTTTGCTCGAAGCGTCATCGGTAAAACCGCTGGTTGGCAGCCACTGCTTCACATACCCGCGGCAATACCCGGCATCGTTGTTCATCACATACCGGCACGAGCAATATTCCTTGGCGGTGTAGGCGCTGATGATGTCCGCAAACGCCCAGAGATTCTCGCGTTCATACCAGCCCCAGCCGAGCAGTAACAACAGCAGCACCAGCAAAAAACGCTTCATGGCCGCACCGCCTGCAACACGCGTTTGAGCAGTTCGTTGTGCCGGTAGCTGCCATCGCGGTCATCGCCGTAACGCACGATCACCAGCTTCCGGCTGGGCATCACATACAGCGCCTGGCCCCAGTGGCCGAGGGCGGCGAAGGTGTCGGGCGGGGCGTCGGGCCACGGTGATGCTGCACCAGCGACAGAACGATTGAGCCACCAATGGCCGCCCGGCACGGCTTCGTCCTGATGCGCCTTGTAGCCGGCAAACGGTGTGAGGTTGAACGCGAGCCAATCCTCGGGCAGCAACTGCCGATCGTTCCAGCGCCCGCCGCGCGCCATCAGCAGGCCGACCCGCGCCAGATCCCGTGCAGTGAGATAAGCATAGGACGAGGCGACAAAGGTGCCGCGGGCATCGCTTTCCCACACGGCATGGCGGATGCCCAAGGGTTCGAACAGTGCTGTCCACGGATAGTCGGCATAACGCTGCGGCCCCACGATAGTTTTCAGCGCGGCGGCGAGCAGATTGCTGTCGCCGCTGGAATAACGGAAAGCCTGACCCGGTGCGGCATAAGCGTCGTGGTTCGCAGTGAATGCCGCCATGTCGCGATGGCCCCGGGTGTAGAGCATCGCTACCACCGAAGATTTCAGCGGGGCGTATTCGTAGTCTTCCTGCCAATCCAGACCGGACGCCCAGTTGAGCAGATGGCCGAGGCTGATCGCCGGGTGTTTTTCCAGCGCCGGGTAGAACTTCAGGGCCGGGTCGTCGAGTTTGAACCGGCCTTCGCCGTAGGCCACACCGAGCACCGTAGCCAGCAGGCTTTTGCTGATCGACCAGGTCAAATGCGGGCTCTGAGCGGTGGTCGGGCCGGCGTAGCGTTCGTAGACGATCTGGCCGTCGCGGATGATCAACAAGGCGTCGGTGCGGATGCCTTCGCGAGTGGCGTCGTTGCGGGGCGGGAAGGCGTAACTTTCCAGTGCCTCGACGGCGGGGCCCGCGATCGGCGAGCCGATTGGCCATTGCTCATTCGGCCATTGTTCGGCGTGAGCGGTGAGGCTGATCAGCAGCAGGAACAGGGACAGGCCTTTGAACATGGTTGAGGCTCTGGGGTTGGTCTGCTGAGCTTAGGTGGCGTTCATGACAGGTTGGTGGCGTTTCGTATATTGCTATCGCGAGCAGGCTCACTCCTACAGTTTGATCGCATTCCAACTGAACAAACGCGATCAAGTGTAGGAGTGAGCCTGCTCGCGATGAGGCCAGTCAGGCCGATGCAAGAGCCTTGGCCAAGCGCTTCGCCCCCGCCCGCCACCGCCAATTCGAACGGCGTGACGTTGCCCAGCGCCTGCGACAACGTTGCAAAACCTTCGGCCAGATCAGCAGCGGCGGGCAGGCGTTCACGGCGGTGCAGCAGTTCTGTCCAGGGCACGGGCGCCTCCTTATGGGCTGTCATATAAGCATCACCGAACGTTCATGGCGATGACACCGGGGCTACATAGCCTGACTTTGCACAACACGGCTGCATAAAGAAAGTCGATCGGCTGCAACCCACGACGGGTTAAAGGCCCGTACGGAGATTCACATGACGCAAATCGCCCGCATCAGCGACACCGGCAATGAACGCCGCCTGCAAGCCGAACGCCTGGTCGGCGCCGAAGCCTTGCAGCAAGCCCAGGCCCTGCGCTTCGCCGTCTTCAGCGGCGAGTTCAACGCCAAATTGAAAGGCGCGGAACTGGGTCTGGACATGGATGATTATGATGTTCACTGCAGCCACATCGGCGTGCGTGATCTGAACACCGGGCGTCTGGTCGCAACCACGCGTTTGCTCGATCACACCGCCGCCAGCAGCCTCGGCAAGTTCTACAGCGAAGAAGAATTCAGCCTGCATGGGCTCGCGCATCTGCAAGGTCCGATCCTGGAAATCGGCCGCACCTGCGTCGACCCGGCGTACCGCAACGGCGGCACCATCGCCGTGCTCTGGGGCGAGTTGGCCGAAGTACTCAATCAGGGCGGCTACAGCTATCTGATGGGTTGCGCGAGCATTCCGATGCAGGACGGCGGCATTCAGGCCCACGCAATCATGCAGCGTTTGCGCGAACGTTATCTGTGCACCGAACACCTGCGGGCCGAGCCGAAAAATCCGCTGCCGACGCTGGATATCCCCTCCAACGTCATCGCCGAAATGCCGCCGCTGCTCAAGGCTTACATGCGCCTCGGTGCGAAGATCTGCGGCGAACCGTGCTGGGACGAAGACTTCCAGGTCGCCGACGTGTTCATCCTGCTCAAGCGCGACGAACTCTGCCCGCGCTACGCCAGGCACTTCAAGGCGGCGGTGTGATGAGCCGGTTGCGGGTGTACGCGCGAATCGCGCGAGTGCTGCTGGTGGTGACGCTGGGATTGACCATGGCCAGCGTCTTCGGCGTGTTCGAACGCATCGGTCTGGCCCATTCGATGGAGCGTCGCCAGCGCTGGTCGCGCTTCTTCATGGCGCGGCTGAGCAACGCCCTGCCCTTTCGCGTGAGCGTGCACGGTGAGCTGCCGAAACAGCCGATGCTGTGGGTCAGCAATCACGTGTCGTGGACCGATATTCCGCTGCTGGGCATGCTCACGCCGCTGTCGTTTCTGTCCAAGGCCGAAGTGCGCACCTGGCCGGTGGCCGGTTGGCTCGCGGCCAAGGCCGGCAGTCTGTTCATCCGCCGTGGTTCGGGCGACAGCCAGTTGATCCGCAAACAGATGACCCGTCATTTGCAAACCGAACATTCACTGCTGATGTTCCCTGAAGGCACTACCACCGACGGCCGTTCGCTGCGCACGTTCCATGGTCGCCTGCTGTCGGCGGCGATCGATTCGCAGGTGATGCTGCAACCGGTGGCGATCCGTTATCTGCGCGAGGGCAAAATCGACACGCTGGCGCCGTTCATTGGCGACGATGATTTGCTCTCGCATCTGATGCGCCTGTTCAGCCATGACTGCGGCGATGTCGAAGTGCATCTGCTCAAGCCGATTGCCTGTCAGGGCCGCGAGCGCGCGGCGCTGGCGTTCGAAGCGCAGCAGGCGGTGCAGAAGGTGTTGTTTGGATCGATCCCGGAAAGCCGACAATCGCCCATGCGCCCGGCAATTGCTGCCTGAAATACATTTCCATTGTAGGAGTGAGCCTGCTCGCGATGGCGGTCTGTCAGTCACATTTGCATGAACTGACAGACCGCCATCGCGAGCAGGCTCACTCCTACATTAGATTTTCGGTGGTTTGGCGTGCCGGGCGAAATCCTGCAATTGCGGGTAGAACAGGCTGAAGTCTTCGCTGAGCGGCTCATACAATCGTCGCAACTCCTGCATCGCTCCCGCCAACTCTTCAGGCCTCGTCAACCGCCGCGAGATCCCCCGCAGGACCTGCTCCAGCACGGCAAATTCGCGATACGAACCCAGCCAGTCATTGGCAACCATGTGCGGCGCGATCTTCGCCAGCCGTTCCGGCAATTGCCGTTCGCGGGACAGCACCCGATAGACGTCTGCGGTGAACTGTTCCAGCGGTTGATCGGCATACAAACGCCAGTCCCGCGCCAGGCAGTGATCGAAAAACACATCGAGGACGATCCCGGCGTAGCGCCGCCGCGTTTCGGTAAACCGCCCCAAGGCAGTGTCCACCAGCGGATGGCGATCAGTGAACACGTCGATGCGCCGATGCAGCGCAATCGCCGCTTCAACCTCCGGGTCGAACTGGCCCTGCAGGCGACCTTTGACGAAGTCGCCATACAGGCTGCCGAGTAACTGACCGGGGCGCTGGCCGCCGAGATGCAAATGCGCGAGATAGTTCATGGGCGCAGCTTAGCACTGGGTTCGAACATTCAGCACCCTTGTATCGTTATAACCCGATATAGCGATTTACAAGATGCTCAGACCGTTTTCATATTGGTATATCGCGATCCAACGATTTAAAGTTCGCCTCATCGCGATATATCGCCACTGCCCCCACGAGCCCACGCCATGAACCTCGACCTCGACGAAATAATAAAAGCCCTGGCGCACCCAGTACGGCGAGACATCCTCAACTGGCTGAAAGACCCGAAAAACGAATTCCCCGAGCAGTTGCACAACCACGAATACGGGATTTGCGCCGGGCAGATCGATCAGCGTTGCGGCCTGTCGCAATCGACTGTGTCGGCACACCTGGCGACCCTGCAACGGGCCGGGCTGATCAGCAGCCAAAAGGCCGGGCAGTGGCATTTTTTCAAACGTAACGAGGACGTCATCCAGGCGTTTCTCAGCACCCTCAGTAAAGAGCTCTGACCCTTAACGTCAGCCAGCCGACAAGGAAACCTGCATGCCCCTTTCGCTCCTCATCCTCGCCCTGAGCGCCTTCGCCATCGGCACCACCGAGTTCGTCATCATGGGCCTGCTGCCAGACGTGGCGGCGGACCTCGGCGTGTCGATTCCCGGTGCCGGCTGGCTGGTCACCGGTTACGCCCTGGGCGTGGCAATCGGTGCACCGTTCATGGCGCTGGCCACCGCGAAGCTGCCGCGCAAGGCCGCGCTGGTGGCGTTGATGGGCATCTTTATTGTCGGCAACCTGCTCTGCGCCATTGCCAGCGACTACAACGTGCTGATGTTTGCCCGGGTGGTCACGGCGCTGTGTCACGGTGCGTTCTTCGGCATCGGTTCAGTGGTGGCCGCCGGTCTGGTCGCGCCGAACAAACGTGCCTCGGCGGTGGCGTTGATGTTCACCGGTCTGACCCTGGCCAACGTGTTGGGCGTGCCGCTGGGCACCGCATTGGGTCAGGAAGCCGGCTGGCGTTCGACCTTCTGGGCGGTGACCGTCATCGGGGTGATCGCGCTGATCGGCCTGATCCGCTTCCTGCCGGCCAAGCGTGACGAAGAGAAACTCGACATGCGCGCTGAACTCGCCGCGCTCAAGGGCGCCGGCATCTGGCTGTCGCTGAGCATGACCGCACTGTTCGCCGCCTCGGTGTTCACCCTGTTCACCTATGTCGCCCCACTGCTCGGCGAAGTTACCGGCGTGTCGCCGCGTGGCGTGACCTGGACGCTGATGCTCATCGGTCTGGGCCTGACCGTCGGCAACATCATCGGCGGCAAACTCGCCGACAAAGGCATGGCCGCCACGCTGATCGGCGTGTTCATCAGCATGGCCGTGGTTTCCACGGTGCTGAGCTGGACCAGCGTTGCGCTGATCCCGACCGAGATCACCTTGTTCCTCTGGGCCACCGCCTGTTTCGCCGCTGTGCCGGCGCTGCAAGTCAACGTGGTGACCTTCGGCAAGGCTGCGCCAAATCTGGTCTCGACCCTGAACATCGGCGCCTTCAACGTCGGCAACGCCCTCGGCGCCTGGGTCGGCGGCAGCGTCATCGCCCACGGCTACGGCCTGACCAGCGTGCCACTGGCCGCCGCCGCACTCGCCGTACTGGCCCTGCTGGTGACCCTGATTACTTTCCGCCAGAACGGCAATGCCGAGCTGGCCGCTGCTTCCCACTGATCAACTTCCTTATCAAGAGAGACTTTTAGACATGGCGACTATTTTCGACCCGATCAAACTTGGCGACATCGAGCTGAACAACCGCATCATCATGGCCCCGCTGACCCGCTGCCGCGCCGACGAAGGTCGTGTGCCGAACGCGCTGATGGCCGAATACTACGTGCAACGCGCCTCGGCCGGCCTGATCCTCAGCGAAGCCACTTCGGTAACGCCGATGGGCGTTGGCTACCCGGACACCCCGGGCATCTGGTCCAACGATCAAGTGCGTGGCTGGGCCAATGTGACCAAGGCGATTCACGCTGCCGGCGGCAAGATCTTCCTGCAACTGTGGCACGTTGGCCGCATCTCTCACCCTTCGTACTTGAACGGTGAAGCGCCGGTGGCACCAAGCGCCATCCAGCCAAAGGGCCACGTCAGCCTGGTGCGCCCACTGGCCGACTACCCAACCCCGCGCGCCCTGGAAACCGCTGAAATCGCCGACATCGTCGACGCCTACCGCACCGGTGCCGAAAACGCCAAGGCCGCCGGTTTCGACGGCGTGGAAATCCATGGCGCCAACGGTTACCTGCTCGACCAGTTCCTGCAAAGCAGCACCAACCAGCGCACCGATCAGTACGGTGGCTCGCTGGAAAACCGTGCGCGCCTCTTGCTGGAAGTAACCGATGCCGCGATCGACGTCTGGGGCGCCGGCCGCGTTGGTGTGCACCTGGCACCGCGTGCCGACTCCCACGACATGGGCGATGACAACCTCGCGGAGACCTTCACCTATGTCGCTCGTGAACTGGGCAAGCGCGGCATCGCGTTCATCTGCTCACGGGAAAAAGAAGGCGCCGACAGCCTCGGCCCGCAACTGAAAGAAGCTTTCGGTGGCCCGTACATCGCCAACGAAAAATTCACCAAGGACAGCGCCAACGAGTGGCTGGCCAGCGGTAAGGCTGACGCGGTGGCGTTCGGCGTGCCGTTCATTGCCAACCCGGATCTGCCCGCCCGTTTGCAGGCTGATGCACCGTTGAACGAGCCGCATCCGGAAACTTTCTATGGCAAGGGTCCGGTGGGTTACATCGACTATCCGACGCTGTAACCAAGCGGTAGCGCAGAAATGAAGAAGCCCCTGACTCGTGAGAGTCAGGGGCTTTTTGTTGTTCGGCTTCAGATTTGTTGCGTGGCACGACGCGTAGCCCCTCACCCCAGCCCTCTCCCGAGGGAGAGGGAGCCGATTTGCAGAGCTTTCAGAACCTGAGTTCGGCGGAGATATTCCAGGTCGGCGTATCTTGTAAGAGCAGCCCGGTCGGTCACCTCTCCCTCTGGGAGAGGGCTAGGGTGAGGGGAAAGCGGCGAAACACGGTTTCACAAGAGCTACACAATTTCCCTACAAAATGCACGGCTCGCTGCGTTTAAACTCCCCGCCGCGATCATCAGCCATGGCGGCTGATTGACATCTCCCCGGGCAATTGCGCATTTTGTTTCATTTGCGCAGGCTCGGGCTCAGGCGCAGCATGTCCAGCCCGGTGTCGACCCAGCGTTCAGCCTCGGCGTGCAATTCGAAGCTGTCCGGGGCCAGCAGCCAGCCGTACAGCAGGCCGTCGATGTAGGCATGAATGCTGATGGCCGCGCGGGCAGTGTCGAGATCTTCCGGCAACTGGCCGCGATTCACCGCATTACGCAGGGTCAGGCCGATGCGCAGGTTGCAATCGAGACTGGCCGTCCGGCGCTGCTGGCGCAGATCGCACATTTCATCGGTGAACTCGCA
The DNA here is from genome assembly GCF_900105805.1 of Pseudomonas moraviensis. Taxonomy (NCBI): domain Bacteria; kingdom Pseudomonadati; phylum Pseudomonadota; class Gammaproteobacteria; order Pseudomonadales; family Pseudomonadaceae; genus Pseudomonas; species Pseudomonas moraviensis. The sequence goes on from NZ_LT629788.1 coordinate 3,360,476, forward strand.
CTTATGAAACAGAATTTCGTTGATGCGCCGGGTTTTCGGATCCAGTGCAACTTGATGAAACAAATGAATCAGCAACTGCCGCATGCAGCCCAGCGGGTCTGGCTCGTCTTCGCTTTCACTGGCCTTGGCCAGTTCATCCAGCGGTTCGTGCAGGCTGTCGAGCATGGCCTGGACCAGATCGGCCTTGTTGCTGAAATGCCAGTAGATGGCGCCACGCGTCACGCCGGCGAGGGTCGCGATGTCCGCCAGGGTGGTGCGGGCAACCCCCCTTTCATAGAAGGCTTTCTCGGCCGCTTCCAGAATCTGGCTGCGGGTTTCCTGAGCTTCCTCTTTGGTACGACGGACCATGGCAGTAAAACCTCAAACAGGATGTTTCAGGGATGGCTGAATATCCGCTGAATAAAGAGGGGGCGATCTCTCGTGAATCGACTCCCCGGCCTACAATTTCAAACCTTGCGACGACTTTTGTAACAGGGTGGATACGCGGCGCAGGTGTTTACAAACAACCATGAACGTAAGTATATTACTTAGCAAGCTACTTATCCACCCGGTGCCCGATTTTTACTCTTTCACACTTCTTGTGCGCTTCTTGCGCGCCTGACCCGAGGATCTTCATGCAATTCAAGCCAGCTGTTACCGCTCTGGTCACTGCCGTCGCCCTGGCATCGCTGCTCAGCGGATGTAAAAAGGAAGAAGCGGCCCCTGCCGCTCCGCCCCCTCAGGTCGGCGTCGTCACTCTGCAACCACAAGCCTTTACCCTCACCTCCGAGCTGCCGGGCCGCACCAGTGCGTTCCGCATCGCCGAAGTCCGGCCGCAGGTCAACGGCATCATTCTCAAGCGTCTGTTCAAGGAAGGCGCCGACGTCAAGGCCGGCCAGCAGCTGTATCAGATCGATCCGTCGGTGTATGAAGCGACGCTGAAAAGCGCCGAAGCCGAGCTGCGTTCGACCAAGTCGATCTCCGACCGCTACAAGCAACTGGTCGATGAGCAGGCCGTCAGCCGTCAGGAATACGACACTGCGCTGGCCAACCGCTTGCAATCGGAAGCGTCCCTTCAGAGCGCGCAGATCAACGTGCGTTACACCAAGGTCTATGCGCCGATCTCCGGCCGCATTGGCCGTTCTTCGGTGACCGAAGGCGCACTGGTCAGCAATGGTCAGGCCGACGCGATGGCGGTGATTCAACAGCTCGATCCGATCTACGTCGACGTCACCCAGTCGTCGGTGGAACTGCTGGAGCTGCGCCGCGAACTGGAAAGCGGCCGTCTGCAGAAGGCCGGCGACAACGCCGCGGCAGTCAAGCTGACCCTGGAAGACGGCAGCCAGTACAAGCTCGACGGCAAGCTGGAATTCTCCGAAGTCTCGGTTGACCAGACCACTGGCTCGGTGACCCTGCGCGCGGTGTTCCCGAACCCGGATCACACCCTGCTGCCAGGCATGTTCGTTCACGCCCAGCTGCAGGCCGGCGTCAACAGCGCAGCGATTCTCGCGCCGCAGCAAGGCGTGACCCGCGACCTCAAAGGCACCCCGACGGCACTGGTGGTCGGCGCTGACAACAAGGTCGAGCTGCGTCAGCTCAAGGCCAGCCGCACCGTCGGCAGCCAGTGGCTGATCGAAGACGGCCTGAAAGCCGGCGATCGTCTGATCACCGAAGGGCTGCAGTACGTCAAACCGGGCGTCGAGGTCAAAGCGACCGAGGCGACGAACGTCGGCACCAAGAACCCGGCCCCCGCACAGGCAGCTGACAAAGCCGCCGGCGGCAAAGGGGAGTAACCCATGTCAAAATTCTTCATCGACCGTCCGATTTTCGCCTGGGTGATCGCCCTGGTGATCATGCTGGTCGGGGCACTTTCGATCCTGAAATTGCCGATCAACCAATACCCGAGCATTGCGCCACCGGCCATTGCGATCCAAGTGACCTACCCAGGTGCGTCCGCACAAACCGTGCAGGACACCGTGGTCCAGGTCATCGAGCAACAGCTCAACGGTATCGACAACCTGCGTTATGTGTCGTCGGAAAGTAACTCCGACGGCAGCATGACCATCACCGCGACCTTCGAGCAAGGCACCAACTCCGACACCGCGCAGGTTCAGGTCCAGAACAAGCTGAACCTGGCCACCCCGCTGCTGCCGCAGGAAGTGCAGCAACAGGGTATCCGCGTGACCAAGGCAGTGAAGAACTTCCTGCTGGTGATCGGCGTGGTGTCGCGTGACGGCAGCATGACCAAGGACGACCTGTCCAACTACATCGTGTCGAACATGCAGGACCCGATCTCGCGAACTGCCGGTGTCGGTGACTTCCAGGTCTTCGGTGCGCAGTACGCGATGCGTATCTGGCTCGACCCGGCCAAGTTGAACAACTTCAACCTGACCCCGGTCGACGTGAAAAACGCCATTGCCGCGCAGAACGTTCAGGTTTCGTCCGGTCAGCTCGGTGGCTTGCCTGCCGTGCAGGGCCAGCAACTGAACGCGACGATCATCGGCAAGACCCGTCTGCAGACCGCCGAGCAGTTCAAGGAAATCCTCCTCAAGGTCAACAAGGACGGCTCGCAGGTTCGCCTCAAAGACGTCGCTGAAGTCGGCCTGGGCGGTGAGAACTACGCGATCAGCGCCCAGTTCAACGGCAGCCCGGCGTCCGGTCTGGCGGTGAAACTGGCCAACGGCGCCAACGCCCTCGACACCGCCAAAGCACTGCGCAACACCATCGACAGCCTCAAGCCGTTCTTCCCGCAAGGCATGGAAGTGGTGTTCCCGTACGACACCACCCCGGTGGTGACCGAGTCGATCAAAGGCGTGGTGCACACGCTGGTCGAAGCGATCGCGCTGGTGTTCCTGGTGATGTTCCTGTTCCTGCAGAACTTCCGCGCCACCGTCATCACCACGATGACCGTGCCAGTGGTACTGCTCGGTACGTTCGGCATCCTCGCCGCTGCCGGTTTCAGCATCAACACCCTGACCATGTTCGGCATGGTGCTGGCCATCGGTCTGCTGGTGGACGACGCCATCGTCGTGGTGGAGAACGTCGAGCGGGTGATGAGCGAAGAAGGCTTGTCACCGAAGGAAGCGACGAAGAAGTCCATGGGCCAGATCCAAGGCGCGCTGGTGGGTATCGCCCTCGTGCTCTCGGCGGTACTGCTGCCGATGGCATTCTTCAGCGGCTCCACCGGTGTGATCTACAAGCAGTTCTCGATCACCATCGTGTCGGCCATGGCCCTGTCGGTACTGGTTGCCCTGATCTTCACCCCGGCGCTGTGCGCGACCATGCTCAAGCCGATTCCGAAAGGCGAGCACGGTACCCCGAAGAAAGGTTTCTTCGGCTGGTTCAACCGCAACTTCGACCGTGGCGTACGCAGCTACGAGCGCGGCGTCGGCAACATGCTGACCCGCAAGGCTCCGTACCTGCTGGCGTACCTGCTGATCGTCGTGGGCATGATCTGGCTGTTCACCCGCATCCCGACCGCGTTCCTGCCGGAAGAAGACCAGGGCGTTCTGTTCGCTCAGGTGCAGACCCCGGCCGGTTCCAGTGCCCAGCGCACACAAGTGGTCGTGGACGAAATGCGTGAGTACCTGCTGCGTCCCAACAAGGACGGCGGTGAGGCGGACGCGGTGGCTTCGGTGTTCACCGTGACCGGCTTCAACTTCGCTGGCCGTGGGCAGAGCTCGGGTATGGCGTTCATCATGCTCAAGCCGTGGGGCGAACGTAACGCCGACAACAGCGTGTTCAATCTCGCTGCGCGTGCCCAGCAACACTTCTTCAGCTTCCGCGACGCGATGGTGTTTGCCTTCGCCCCGCCAGCGGTTCTGGAATTGGGTAACGCCACCGGTTTCGACGTGTTCCTGCAGGACCGTGCCGGTATCGGTCACGAAAAACTGATGGAAGCGCGTAACCAGTTCCTCGGCATGGCGGCGCAAAGCAAGGTGCTGACCCAGGTGCGTCCGAACGGCCTGAACGATGAGCCGCAGTTCCAGCTGGAAATCGATGACGAGAAGGCCAGTGCCCTCGGCATCACCATCAGCGACATCAACAACACCCTGTCGATCGCGCTGGGCAGTAGCTACGTCAACGACTTCATCGACCGTGGTCGGGTGAAGAAAGTCTACGTGCAGGGCCAACCGGACTCGCGCATGAGCCCGGAAGACCTGAAGAAGTGGTACGTGCGCAACGCCGAAGGCACCATGGTTCCGTTCTCGGCATTCGCCAAGGGCGAGTGGGTCTACGGTTCGCCGAAACTGGCGCGCTACAACGGTGTGGAAGCGGTCGAGGTCCTCGGGGCTCCAGCGCCGGGCTACTCCACCGGTGAAGCGATGGCCGAAGTCGAAGCGATTGCCAAGAAGCTGCCGTCCGGTGTCGGTATCTCCTGGACCGGTCTGTCCTACGAGGAACGTCTGTCCGGCTCGCAAGCGCCAGCGCTGTACGCCCTGTCGCTGCTGATGGTGTTCCTGTGTCTGGCGGCGCTGTATGAAAGCTGGTCGATTCCGATCGCGGTCATGCTCGTGGTACCGCTGGGGATCATCGGTGCACTGATGGCGACCAGTCTGCGCGGTCTGTCCAACGACGTGTACTTCCAGGTAGGCCTGTTGACGACCATCGGTCTGGCGGCTAAAAACGCCATTCTGATCGTCGAATTCGCCAAGGAACTGCATGAACAGGGACGCACCCTGCGTGAAGCGGCAATCGAAGCCTGCCGCATGCGTCTGCGCCCGATCATCATGACCTCGCTGGCCTTCGTCCTCGGCGTGGTACCGCTGGCGATTTCCACCGGCGCCGGTTCAGGCAGTCAACATGCGATCGGTACCGGCGTGATTGGCGGTATGCTCACGGCCACGATCCTGGCGATCTTCTGGGTCCCACTGTTCTTCGTTACTGTGTCGTCGATCGGTCAGCGCAAAAAGACCGACGCGGATGAGACTACTGAAACTCCTAAAGAGGCTGGCCAATGAGCAAGTCGCTACTCTCCATCGCAGTCGCCGCATTCGTGCTGAGCGGTTGCTCGCTGATACCTGACTATCAGCAGCCTGAGGCTCCGGTCGCAGGCCAGTACCCGCAGGGGCCGGCGTATTCGCCGGCCCAGGCTCCGGCGCAAGCCGCGGCCGAACAGGGCTGGAAGCAGTTTTTCCATGACCCTGCCCTGCAACAGCTGATCCAGGTCGCCCTGGAAAACAACCGCGACCTGCGGGTCGCGGCGCTGAACATCGACGCTTACGCGGCGCAGTACCGCATCCAGCGCGCCGACCTGTTCCCGGCGGTGTCGGCCACTGCCGCCGGCAGCCGCCAGCGTCTGCCGGCCCGTGCCTCGCAGACCGGCGAGTCGACTATCAGCAGCTCCTACTCGGCCACGGTCGGGGTCAGCGCCTACGAACTCGACCTGTTCGGTCGAGTGCGCAGCCTGAGCGAGCAAGCGCTGCAACAATACTTCGCCACTGAAGAAGCACGTCGCAGCACACAGATCAGTCTGGTGGCCAACGTCGCCAATGCTTACCTGACCTGGCAGGCGGACAAGGAACTGCTCAAGCTGACTCAGGACACCCTCGGTGCCTTCGAAGAAAGCTACAAGCTGACCAGCCGCAGCAACGAAGTCGGTGTGGCTTCGGCGCTGGATCTGGCGCAGTCGCGCACTTCCGTGGAAAACGCCCGGGCACAATTGGCGCGTTATACCCGCCAGGTCGCGCAGGACGAAAACAGCCTGACCCTGCTGCTCGGCACCGGTATTCCGGCCAATCTGCAAGCGGCCAAACCGCTGGCCGACGACCTGCTCAGCGACGTGCCGGCCGGTCTGCCTTCGGATCTGCTGCAACGTCGTCCGGACATTCTGCAGGCCGAGTACAACCTGAAGGCGGCCAACGCCAACATCGGCGCGGCCCGTGCAGCGTTTTTCCCGAGCATCAGCCTGACCGCCAACGCGGGTAGCCTGAGCCCGGATCTGTCCGGCCTGTTCAAGGGTGGCTCGGGGACGTGGCTGTTCCAGCCGCAGATCAACCTGCCGATCTTCAACGCCGGCAGCCTGCGCGCCAGCCTCGACTACGCCAAGATCCAGAAGGACATTGGCGTGGCGAATTACGAGAAGTCGATTCAGACAGCTTTCCAGGAAGTCGCCGACGGCCTCGCTGCCCGCCAGACCTACACCGAGCAGTTGCAAGCACAGCGTGACTTCGTTCAGGCCAACCAGGATTACTACCGCCTGGCCGAACGTCGCTACCGCATCGGCGTCGACAGCAACCTGACCTTCCTCGATGCCCAGCGTCAGTTGTTCAGCGCGCAACAGGCACTGATCACCGACCGCCTCGCGCAGCTGACCAGTGCGGTCAACCTGTACAAGGCCTTGGGCGGTGGCTGGAATGCGCAGACCGCGCAGAACGAACCGCTGAAAGAAGAAGCGCCGAAGATGAAGCTGTTCTGATCATCGGCTGAATACATCAAGCCCACCTTATTGGTGGGCTTTTTGTTGCCTGTCGGAAAGGTTTGACGGCCGAACTGGCCTCTTCGCGAGCAGGCTCGCTCCCACAGGGAAACGCATTCCAATTGTGGGAGCGAGCCTGCTCGCGAAGAGGACCTCACACCCACCACCTAATCCGGAGGAATCTTGCGTTCGATAACCGCCCAAAACCCGCTTTTCCTAATTGAATCCAATCATCCGCGCCCTTCACCATTCGACCCAGAAAACCAATAACAACAAGGTTCGACACCATGCTCCAGCGCCCTGCCCCGCCCGGCTGACCGCCACCGCTTAACCTCAGACACGCATCACTTTGCCTGCGCCGCACCCGCCGCGACAGCGCAGCCGTTCGCCCTAAAAAAACAAGAGAGACCCAAGTCCATGACAGTTTTCCCTGTGCCTTATGCATTGCCCGGTGTGATCGCCCTGGCCATCGCCGGTCTGGCCCTGCCAGCCAGCGCCGAAGAAGGTGGCTTCGTCGAAGGCGCCAAGGTCAACCTCAACCTGCGCAACTTCTACATCAACCGCAACTTCACCAACCCGACCAAAGCCCAGGGCAAGGCTGAAGAGTGGACGCAGAGTTTCATCCTCGACGCGAAATCCGGCTTCACCCAAGGCACCGTCGGTTTCGGCATGGACGTGCTCGGGCTGTATTCGGTCAAGCTTGATGGCGGTAAAGGCACGGGCGGTACGCAGTTGTTGCCACTGGACCATGACGGTCGCCCGGCGGACAACTTCGGCCGCACCAACGTCGCGTTCAAGGCCAGACTCTCGCAGACCGAAGTCAAGGTCGGTGAGTGGATGCCAGTGCTGCCGATCCTGCGTTCGGACGACGGTCGTTCGTTGCCGCAGACTTTTCGTGGCGGCCAGATCACTTCGAAGGAAATCGCTGGCCTGACCCTCTATGGCGGCCAGTTCCGCGCCAACAGCCCGCGCGACGACAGCAGCATGAGCGACATGTCGATGACCGGCAAAGCCGCGTTCACCTCTGACCGTTTCAACTTCCAGGGCGGCGAATACCTGTTCAACGACAAGCGCACGCAGATCGGCTTATGGAACGCGCAGCTCAAGGACATCTACAGCCAGCAGTACCTCAACGTGCTGCATAGCCAGCCGCTCGGCGACTGGACGCTGGGCGCCAACCTCGGCTTTTTCTATGGCAAGGAAGATGGCAGCGCCCGCGCCGGCGATCTCGACAACAAGACTTGGTACGGGATGTTTTCCGCCAAATACGGCGGCAACACGTTCTACGTCGGCCTGCAGAAACTGACCGGCGACAGCGCGTGGATGCGGGTCAACGGCACCAGTGGCGGCACCCTGGCCAACGACAGCTACAACGCCAGTTATGACAACGCTCAGGAACGCTCCTGGCAACTGCGCCACGACTACAATTTCGCCGCCATGGGCATCCCCGGTCTGACCCTGATGAACCGCTACATCAGTGGCGACAACGTGCACACCGGGACGATTACCGACGGCAAGGAATGGGGTCGCGAATCGGAACTGGGTTACACGGTGCAGAGCGGCACGTTGAAAGACTTGAACGTCAGATGGCGCAACTCGACGATGCGCCGGGATTTCAGCAATAACGAGTTTGATGAGAACCGCTTGATCGTCAGCTACCCGATCAGCCTGCTCTAACTACCGATCCTTGTAGGAGCTGCCGAAGGCTGCGATCTTTTGAGTTTGATTTTTTAAAAACAAGATCAAAAGATCGCAGCCTTCGGCAGCTCCTACACGGGTACGCATTTCCAACTGTGGGAGCGAGCCTGCTCGCGAAAGCGGCAGACCGGTCGCCATTATTCTCGAGATTCGACGCCTAGCTCATCCCAAACCGATTCCGCCAGATGAAACGTCGCATTCGCCGCCGGAATCCCGCAGTAGATCGCGCTCTGCATGATCACTTCCTTGATCTCGCCACGGCTGACGCCATTATTGGCCGCGGCGCGCAGGTGCAGTTTCAGTTCGCCTTCGCGGTTCATGCCGATCAGCATGGCGATGGTGATCAGGCTGCGTGTGTGCCGGGGCAGGCCCGGGCGGGTCCAGATGTCGCCCCAGGCGTGGCGGGTGATCATCTCCTGGAATTCCGAGTTGAACTCGGTCAGCGTGGTCAGGCTGCGATCGACGTGGGCATCACCCAGTACCGCGCGGCGCACTTGCATGCCATCGTCGTAACGTTGTTTCTCGTCCACAAAATCTTCCTCACTGAGCTCGCAAAAACGCCAGCACCCGGTCGCTGAAATCGGTGCCGGCCTGCACGTTGGACAAATGCGCCGCATAGAACTCGGCGTACTCGGCGCCGCGCACATGATCGCGGATGAAATGCCCGCCGGACGGCGGCGTCACCGCATCTTCGCTGCCGGCAATCACCAGCAACGGCACATTGATCGAAGCCAGTTGTTCACGGAAATCGGCATCGCGCACCGCCGCGCAATTGGCCGCATAGCCCTGCGGATTGGTCGCGGCGAGCATGTCGGTAATCTTCTTCGCCGCCTCGGGATGCGCCGCCGAAAAGTCCGGAGTAAACCAGCGCGCGATCGAGGCATCACGCAGCGCGACCATCGCCGCCGGGCCGTCGCGCAACACGGTTTCGATGCGTGGATTCCACACCGACGGATCACCGATCTTCGCTGCGGTGTTGCAGACGACTAGCTTGTGCAAACGATGCCCGGCGTTAATACCCAGCCACTGACCGATCAGCCCGCCCATCGACAGTCCGCAGAAATGCGCGCGCTCGATGTGCAGCGCATCCAGCAGACCGAGCACGTCGTGGCCCAGTTGCTCGATGCTGTACGGCCCTTCGGTGACCAGCGATTGTCCGTGGCCGCGAGTGTCGAAACGCAGCACGCGAAAATGCTCGGTGAACGCCGGCATCTGCGCGTCCCACATGTGCAGGTCGGTGCCCAGCGAGTTGGACAGCACCAGCACCGGCGCATCGGCCGGGCCTTCTATTTGATAATGCAGTTCGCCATCGGCGAGTTGAACGAAAGCCACAGCCCTCTCCTTCAGACAGTCAAAGCGTTGTGTTCGGCCACCGCGCGCTCGACCCAGACTTGCGCCTGACCAAGGTAATGCGCCGGGTTCAGAAGATCATCGAGTTCAGCACCGCTGAGTTCGGCGGTGACTTGCGGCTCGTCACCGAGTACGGCGCGCAAATGGCGTTGTTCGGCCACCGCGCGCTTGCAGCATTGTTCGAGCAGATGATGCGCGGTGTCGCGGCCCACTCGTTGCGCGAGGACGATACTCACCGCTTCGGCCAGCACCAGCCCTTGGGTCAATTCGAGGTTGCTGGCCATGCGTGCGGCGTCGACCTCCAGGCCATCGGCGAGCAAACGCGCCTGCTGCAGCGAACCGGACACCAGGCAGCAGATCTCCGGCAGGGTTTCCCATTCGGCGTGCCACAAACCGAGGCTGCGTTCGTGCTCCTGCGGCATGGCGCTGAACAGTGTCGATACCAGCCCCGGCACCCGCGTTGCCGCGCCGATCAGCACCGCCGCGCCGACCGGGTTGCGCTTGTGCGGCATGGTCGACGAACCGCCCTTGCCCGGTGCGGCGGGTTCGAACACTTCCGCCGCTTCGGTCTGCATCAACAGGCTGATGTCGCGACCGAATTTGCCGAGGCTGCCGGCAATCAAGCCAAGCACCGCGCCGAACTCGACGATGCGATCGCGCTGGGTGTGCCACGGTTGCTCGGGCAGGCTCAGTTGCAGTTCTTCGGCCAGCGCTTGAGCAATCGGCAACCCCTGCTCGCCCAGCGCCGCGAGCGTCCCCGACGCGCCACCGAATTGCAGCACCAGCAGCCGTGGCTTGAGTTCTCGCAGACGCTGGCGGCTGCGCGTCACAGCGCCCAGCCAACCGGCGATCTTCATGCCCAGCGTCACTGGCGTCGCGTGTTGCAGCCAGGTGCGCCCGGCCAATGGTGTGGTGGCGAAACGTTGTGCGTGGGCGGCAAGTGAGTCGGCCAGATGCGTCAGTTGGTCTTCGATCAGCGCCAGCGCCTGACGCAATTGCAGGACCAGCCCGGAATCCATCACGTCCTGACTGGTCGCGCCCAGATGCACATAGCGCTCGGCTTCGGCATCGCTCGAGGCGATCTGTTTGCCCAACGCCTTGACCAGCGGAATCGCCGAATTGCCGGCCGTGGCAATCGCCTCACCCAATGCGGCGAAGTCATACAGGTGCGCATCGCACGCTGCGGCGATCGGTGCCACGGCCGAAGAAGGAATCAGCCCGACCCGCGCTTCGGCCCGGGCCAGCGCCGCTTCGAAATCGAGCATCGCCTGCACCCGGCCCTGATCGCAGAACACCTCGCGCATATCGCGGGCGGTGAAGTAGGCATCGAACAATTGATTGCCCGGTCGCTGAGTCATAAACAGTCCTTGCCGGCGCGGGCCAGAACGGCCCGCGCACTTCGGGTTAGAGATCGTGGTGCAAATACTTCGCCTGCTTGGGCAACCGCAAGCTGAACAGGAAGGCCACCGCCATCATCGCCGTGACGTACCAGTAGAAGGCGTTTTCCATACCGCCGGCCTTGAGGCTCAGGGCGACGAATTCCGCCGAGCCGCCGAAGATTGCATTGGCCACCGCGTAAGCCAGGCCGACACCCAGGGCGCGCACTTCCGGCGGGAACATCTCGGCTTTCACCAGACCGCTGATCGAGGTGTAGAAACTGACGATCGCCAGCGCCAGGGTGATCAGCACGAAGGCGAGGAACGGACTGCTGATGCTTTTCAGGCTGAGCAGGATCGGTACGGTGAACAGCGTGCCGAGGGCGCCGAACCAGAGCATCGAGTTGCGCCGGCCGATCTTGTCGGCAAGCATGCCGAACAGCGGCTGCATGCACATATACAGGAACAGCGCGCCGGTCATGATGTAGCTGGCGGTCTTGGCGTGCATGCCGGCGGTGTTCACCAGGTATTTCTGCATGTAGGTGGTGAAGGTGTAGAAAATCAGCGAGCCGCCAGCGGTGTAGCCGAGCACGGTGATGAACGCCGCCTTGTGATCGCGGAACAGTGCGGTGATGCTGCCGGCATCCTTGTGTGCACGGGTTTCTTCGTTGGTGGTTTCCTTCAGCGAACGACGCAGGAACAGCGAAATCAGCGCCGCCACCGCACCGACCACGAACGGAATGCGCCAGCCGTAGGCGCGCAGATCTTCTTCAGTGAGGAACTGTTGCAGCACCACCACCAGCGACACCGCCAGCAGTTGCCCGCCGATCAGCGTCACGTACTGGAACGAAGCGAAGAAACCACGCTGGCCCTTGAGCGCGACTTCGCTCATGTAGGTCGCGGTGGTGCCGTACTCGCCGCCGACCGACAGGCCTTGCAGCAAGCGCGCAAACAACAACAGCACCGGCGCCCAGACGCCGATGTCCTTGTACGTTGGCAAGCAGGCGATCAGCAACGAGCCGAAGCACATCATCAGGATCGAGATGAGCATCGAATTCTTGCGCCCGTGCTTGTCAGCAACGCGGCCGAAAATCCAGCCACCAATCGGCCGCATCAGGAACCCGGCAGCGAACACGCCAGCGGTGTTGACCAGTTGCACGGTAGGGTTATCGGAGGGGAAAAACGCCGGGGCGAAATAGATCGCGCAGAAGGCGTAGACGTAGAAGTCGAACCATTCGACGAGGTTGCCGGACGAAGCGCCGACAATGGCGAAAATGCGCTTGCTGCGCTCTTCACCGGTGTAATGGGAGGTGGGCGTTGTCATTGTTTTTTCACTCGATAGGGACAGTCACAGTCTAGACATACTTTGCAACAGTCCCGTTCCACAGTTCCATCTGCAACACAGTTCCCTTGTAGGAGTGAGCCTGCTCGCGATGGCGGTGTGTCATTCAGACCATTTAAATCTGACACACTGCCATCGCGAGCAGGCTCACTCCTACAGGGATTGATGGTGTTCTTTCAATAGTCGAAGAACACCGTCTCGGCATCAGTGCCCTGCAGAATCACGTTCCACTGGTAAACACCGGACGCATCCTGCTTCGCCAGCAACGTATCGCGGCGTTCAGCCGGGACGCATTCGAGCAGTGGATCATCGACGTTCGCCGGCTCACCCTCAAAATAAATCCGCGTCAGCAAGTGCTTGACCAGACCACGGGCAAACACCAGCACCACCAGATGCGGCGCCTGGGTCGAGCCTTTCAGGCCGGGCACGGTGCCGGGTTTGATCGTGGTGAAACGGAAGCGCCCTTCGGCGTCCACCGGCACCCGACCGAAGCCTTCGAAATTCGGATCGAGCGGTTTGTCCTGCTGGTCTTCCGGGTGGTCATATTTGCCGACGGCGTTGGCCTGCCAGACTTCCAGCATGGCGTCGTTGACGACATCGCCATTGCCGTCGACCACCTGGCCGGTGATCGCCACGCGCTCGCCGAGGGTCAGCTCGTTGGCCAGGGTTTCGCGGTTCAGCCAGGTCAGGCCGATGTGGTAATACGGCCCGACGGTGTGGGACGTGGTCGCATAGAGGGTCATCTTATTTCTCCATCGGCGTGGCTTCACGCCCGCGCAGCACGATGTCCCAACGGTAACCGAGGGCGTAGGACGGAATGGTTTTTTCCAGATCGAAGCTGGCGATCAGGCGTTCCTTGGCCGAGGTGTCCGGCACGCAGTTGTAGATCGGGTCATACGCGAGCAACGGATCGCCGGGGAAGTACATCTGCGTGACCAGACGCGTAAGGATGCTCGGCCCGAACAGCGAAAAGTGGATGTGCGCCGGGCGCCAGGCGTTGTGGTGGTTGCCCCACGGGTAAGCCCCGGGCTTGATGGTCTGGAACTGGTACCAGCCGTCGGCATCGGTAACGGTGCGGCCGGTGCCGGTGAAGTTCGGGTCCAGCGGCGCATCGTGCAGGTCGCGGGCGTGGTTGTAGCGACCGGCGGCGTTGGCCTGCCAGATCTCCACGAGAATCCCCGGCACCGGCAGACCGTCTTCATCGAGCACACGGCCGTGAATAATGATGCGCTCGCCCAACGGCTCGCCGGCGTGCTGCGCGGTCAGGTCGTTGTCTTTCTCGGCAACGTGTTCGGCACCGATGGTCGGACCGGTGATTTCCGAGAGTGAATGGGGCAGGTACACCAAAGGCTTGGACGGCGAGCGCAGGTTGGTGGATTGATACGTCGGGTGCAGGTAGTCAGGCTGAGTGCCTGCCTGTGGGCGACGATAACCAGGCTTGTCAGTCATTTCACTTTCCTCAATTCTTGTAAGTGCCGCAGCGCGTCAGACGCGTTCGATGGCCAGGGCCAGACCTTGGCCGACACCGACGCACATGGTCGCCAGACCTTTCTTGCCACCGGTCTTTTCCAACTGATGCAGGGCAGTCAGCACCAGTCGTGCGCCGCTCATGCCCAATGGGTGACCGAGGGCAATCGCGCCACCGTTCGGGTTGACCTGCGTAGCGTCATCCGCCAGACCCAGCTCACGCAGCACCGCCAAGCCTTGGCTGGCAAACGCCTCATTGAGTTCGATCACGTCAAAATCGCTGACCGCGACGCCGAGGCGCTCGGTCAGTTTGCGCACCGCTGGCACCGGGCCGATGCCCATCACCCGCGGTGCGACGCCGGCGCTGGCCATGCCGAGCACTTTCGCGCGGGCGGTCAGGCCGTGTTTTTTCACCGCTTCAGCCGAGGCAAGTATCAGCGCCGCGGCGCCATCGTTAACGCCAGAGGCATTGCCGGCGGTGACGGTTTTGTCCGCGCCGTTGACGGGTTTCAGTCTGGCCAGCGCTTCAATTGTGGTGTCGGCGCGCGGATGCTCGTCCTGGCTGACCACGGTTTCGCCTTTTTTATGAGCGATGCGCACTTCGACGATTTCTTCAGCGAAGTAACCGGCGGCTTGAGCGGCAGCGGTACGTTGCTGACTGCGCAGGGCAAAGGCGTCCTGATCCTCACGCGAAACCTGGTAGTCGTCGGCGACGTTGTCAGCGGTTTGCGGCATGGCATCGACGCCGTACTGCGCCTTCATCAGCGGGTTGATGAAACGCCAGCCGATGGTGGTGTCTTCCAGTTTCATGTTGCGCGAGAACGCCGCATCAGCCTTGCCCATCACGAACGGCGCGCGGGACATCGACTCGACGCCGCCGGCAATTGCCAGCTCCATTTCGCCGCTGGCAATCGCACGAAACGCAGTGCCGATGGCGTCCATGCCCGAGGCGCAAAGACGATTGAGGGTCACGCCGGGCACGCTGTCCGGCAGACCGGCGAGCAGCAGCGCCATGCGTGCAACGTTGCGGTTGTCTTCGCCAGCCTGGTTGGCGCAGCCAAGGAACACCTCATCGACTGCATTCCAGTCCACCGATGGATTGCGCTCCATCAAGGCTTTGATCGGCACGGCGGCCAGGTCATCGGCGCGAACGCCGGACAGTGCGCCGCCGAAACGGCCGATGGGGGTGCGAATCGCGTCGCAGATATACACGTCACGCATCATGCTTCTCCCGGTGCCTGACCGTGGGCGGCGGCGGTGCGCGCTTCAAGATCACGCAGCGCGGTCAGCTCGACGTCGGTCGGCTCAGCAGTGGTTTCAACGGATTCGGCAAAACGGATCGCCCAACCGGTGGCGGCGACCACTTGCTCGCGGGTCACGCCCGGATGCAACGCGGTGACCACGAACTCGTTAGTGCCCTCCTCCGGTTCCATGATGCACAGGTCGGTGATGATCCCCACCGGCCCGGCACCCGGCAGGCCCAGACGTTTGCGCGAATCGCCACCCTCGCCGTGACCGACGGAGGTGATGAAATCGAGTTTGTCGACAAACGAACGCGCCGACTGTTTAAGGATGATCAGCACGCTTTTCGCCGAACCGGCAATCTCCGGCGCGCCACCGGCACCCGGCAGACGCACTTTCGGCGCGTGGTAGTCGCCGACCACGGTGGTGTTGATGTTGCCGAAACGGTCGACCTGCGCGGCGCCGAGAAAACCGACGTCGATGCGCCCGCCCTGCAGCCAATAGCGAAAAATCTCACCGGTCGGCACGACGGTGTCGGCGGTTTCGGCCAGCTCGCCGTCACCGATGGACAGTGGCAGCACGCTCGGCTTGGCGCCAATCGGGCCGGATTCGTAGATCAGCACCACGTCCGGCGATGAAGTCAGACGCGCAAGGTTGGCGGCTTTCGACGGCAGGCCGATGCCGACGAAGCACACCGAGCCGTTCTTCAGGCGCCGGGCCGCAGCGACGGTCATCATTTCATTGGTGGTGTAAGTCATTACTTGGCCTCCGAAGCAGCGGCCAACTTGGCCTGGAATTCGCTGAAATCAGCGCAGCCATGGATGTATTCGTTGATCCACGCGGTAAACGTCTCACGGTCGCGAGCGATCGGGTCCCACGCCTGATAGAAACGATTGTCACGCTCGGTGTAACCGTGGGCGTAGGACGGATGCGCGCCACCCGGTACATGGCAGACCGCGCTCAAGGCCCAGGTCGGCAGTACACAGGCGTTCATCGGTGCGTTGAGGTCGTCGACGATTTCTTCCACGGTGACGATGCAGCGTTTGGCCGCCAGCGCGGCTTCTTTCTGCACACCGAGAATGCCCCAGAGCAGCACGTTGCCTTTGCGGTCGGCCTTCTGCGCATGAATCACGGTGACGTCGGGGCGTACCGATGGCACTGCCGCCAGCACTTCGCCGGTGAACGGGCAGGTCACGGTTTTGATCAGCGGATTGACCTTCGGGAGGTCGGAACCGGCGTAGGCACGCAGCACCGCGAACGGCAGGCCGGACGCGCCAGCGACATAGGCATTGGCGAGGTCGGCATGGCTGTGCTCTTCGATTTCCAGGGCGTGCGGCCATTGCTTCTCGACCGCGTCACGCAGACGGTGCAGCGAGCCCACACCCGGGTTGCCGCCCCAGGAGAAAATCAGTTTGCGCGCGCAACCGGCGCCGATCAGTTGGTCGTAGATCAGGTCCGGCGTCATCCGCACCAGCGTCAGATCTTTCTTGCCCTGACGAATGATTTCATGACCCGCTGCCGTAGGGATCAGGTGAGTGAAGCCTTCGAGGGCGACGGTATCGCCGTCGTTGACGAATTGCTTCACCGCGTCGTGCAGCGAAAGGATCTCAGCCATGGAGCGGGCTCCTGTTCTTTTGTAAGGAATCGCCAGTGATAAAAAGGCGCGAGGTTCAGCGCCGGAGTCACTGAAGATTAAGCCTGGGAAAATCGCCAAACAATCCGATAATCGACTGAGTGTTCGTTTATCGCACGGATTGTTGTTCACCTAACAATCAGATCAAAAGCTTCGCGAGCAGGCTCGTTCCCACAGGGAAATGCATTCCAGAGTGGGAGCGAGCCTGCTCGCGAAGAGGCCGGCATGTTCAATAAAGATTCATGCCCGGTCAGGTCGCATCGGCGTGACTGACCACGCCCTTGATCAGCACCGCCGCCGTTGCCAGGCCGGCCGGGATCACCAGTGCGGTCAGCACCTGCTCGAAATTCCAGCCCAGGCCGAGCAAGGTCGCGCCCATCCACGCGCCGAGGATCGCGCCAAAGCGGCCGATGCCGAGCATCCACGACACCCCGGTCGCGCGGCCCTGAGTCGGGTAGAAGCGGGCTGCCAGCGACGGCATCGCCGATTGCGCGCCGTTCACACACATGCCCGCCACCAGCACCAGCGTCGCCAGCAAGGTGATGTTGCCCAGGCTCTGCCCTACCGCGTAGGCAAATACCCCGGCCAGCAGGTAGAAAATGCCGATGACCTTGTGCGGATTGAAGCGGTCCATCGCCCAGCCCACAGCGACCGCACTCAACACGCCGCCGAACTGGAACAACGCACCGATAAACGCGGCCTGCTCCATGCTCGCGCCGCTGTCGCGCATCAGCGTCGGCAACCAACTGGTCAGCAGGTAGACGATCACCAGGCCCATGAAATAGGTCAGCCACAACAGCAGCGTGCCAGTGCTGTAAGTACCGGAGAAAATCACCGCGAAGACATTGCGCGCCTTGACGGTTTTCTGTTCCGGCACACTGAAGCTCGAAGCCTGAGCGACGGTGATCGGATCGATCGGTGCCAGGGTCTTGCGCACTTTGTCGGTGCCACGGTTGCGCACCACCAGGTAACGCGCCGATTCCGGCAGCCAGAACAGCAGCACAACCGCGAGGATCAGCGGCAGGATCCCGCCGATCATCAGCAAGGCGTGCCAGCCGAACGCCGGGATCAGTTTTGCCGAGATGAAACCACCGCCGGCCATGCCGAGATTGAAGCCGCAGAACATGCTCGTCACCAGCAGCGACTTCTTGCGCTCCGGGGTGTATTCCGAGAGCAGCGTGGTGGCGTTGGGCATGCCCGCACCGAGACCGAGCCCGGTCAGGAAGCGCAACACCAGCAGTTGTTCGACGTTGGTGCTGTACGCCGAGGCCAGGCTGAAGCCGCCGAACAGAACCACCGCGCCAACGAGTACGACTTTTCGTCCGAAGCGGTCAGCCAGAGGGCCGGAGCCGAGGGCACCGAAGACCATGCCGATCAGCGCGGCACTCATCACCGGGCCGAGGCTGGCGCGATCGATACCCCAGTCCTGCGACAGCGCCGGGGCGATGAAGCCCATGGCGGCAGTGTCGAGACCATCGAGAAATACGATCAGGAAACACAGGATCACCACCCGCCACTGATAGCGCGAGATCGGTTGGTCGTTGATGAAGGTCTGCACATCGAGGCAGTTACCCACAGCGGACTGAGGCTGGTTCATTATTTTTATTCCACGCAAAAAACGCAGTCGAACGGCGGCCGGCCAGAGCACGGCACGGTCACAAGATTAGAAGGTTGTAATCAGGCGTTGCGCGGGACCCGGCAACAACGGGTGAAACACAGACAGACGGGGATCGGGCGCATGGTGAGTTGCCTCTTGTCATTATTATCGTGGTCGACAGTCCGGCGGGCTCATACACGTCAGCACCGGATGACGCTGCCGCGACATTAATGATCCGAGGGTTTTAGCGTCAATTCGATAAACGCAACACTGTGCGTTTATCGAACAGCTTCCTCAGGCGAACAACTGCGCACTGAGGTCGCGACTGGCGCTGAGCAGGCCCGGCAGAAAGCGCTGCTCCAACTCGGCGCGACTGACCCGGCCGGCGTGGGTGCTGACATTCAGCGCCGCAACCACTTGCCCGGAGGCGTCGTATACCGGCACGGCGATCGAGCGCAGGCCCTGTTCCAGTTCCTGATCGACAATGCACCAGCCCTGCTGACGCACTTGCTGCAAACATTCAAGCAAAGCGTCGGGCGTGTGAATGGTGCGGCTGGTCTTGGCGACGAGTTCAGCGTGGTCGAGGTATTCGCCCAGCGAAGTGTCATCCAGCGCTGCCAACAGAATCCGGCCCATCGACGTGCAATACGCAGGGAGACGCCCGCCGACCGAAAGGTCTACCGAGATCAACCGCTGCGTGGTCGCCGAGCGGGCAATGTAGAGAATGTCATCGCCCTCCAGCGTCGCCATGTTGCAGGCTTCGTGCAGTTGCTCGCTCATGCGGTCGAGATAGGGCTGGGCGGAAACGGCGAGCGGCGTCGAGGACAAATAGGCGTGGCCGAGGGTCAGCACCTTCGGCAGCAACGAATAGGTACGGCCGTCGGTGGTGGCGTAGCCGAGCTTGATCAGCGTGTGCAGGCAACGGCGCACGGCGGCGCGGGGAATTTCCGTGCGATGGCTGATCTGTGCAATGGTCAGGTGACGCTTGCGTTCCTGAAATGCCTGCACCACCGCCAGGCCACGGGCCAGCGAGGTCATGAAATCCGGATCACCGGTCAGCGCCTGAATGCGCTTGGCCGGCGAGGCGACGATGGGCGGCGCCACCGACGTGAAGGAGTTGCGCATTTGATCGTTCATTTCTTGTCCTTGTCCGGCACGCATCAATGCCTAGTCAAACGGCTCGCCACGCGATGCACAAGCACCGGGGCATCAACATTGGGCGATTATCGAACCGCCGACCGATAATCGCAATCCAGCCCAGCGCGCCTTTCCATTGCCCTGAGTCGCCTTTATCGATTCTGCTCACAACTTGGTTGTTCTAGTTAATGGCGCCAAAAACAGAACGCCTGTTTCTATAACGCTGTCGTTACACTCAACTATGGGCAAAAGTTGCCAGCAACAAACCCGTCACACATTCAGAACCGTTTTTAACTTGGCAAAGATAGTCATTCCCGAATCGACCGCTATAATGCACCCTAGTCGCGGCGCTTTAATCCAAAGCCCGCGACTTGCTGAACGAGGCCCTTCGTCTCAGCCCCGGCCAGCGCCCGGCGCCCATTACACATGCAACGCCAGCGCTCGCTGAAACAGGAAACTGATGCTGCGTCAGTTTTTATCTGGTGCCGTAGCCGCCTGTAACACGGAAGTCTTGATCGCCTCTCCAATGTCACCCTGCCTGATCGGGCTGTGGATGACTGACGGGTTCGCTCAATTGACTCGTTGCAGTGTGTTTCACCGGATATTCAATTCAACTCATACAGGTAACACCGTGACGAAAGACGAACTGCGCGCGGAACTAGAGCGCCAGGAACAACGTTACAAGGAAGTTTACGGCGGGGAAGTCACCACCTACGCCGCTCAGCCGGAACCGGAACGCAAGGCATGGCGCAAGCGCCCTACCGTTCAGGATCAGGTGTTCAAGCAGGAAATCGAAAAAATCGAGAAGGAACTCAAAGCCGAAGAGCCATGAGCCACGGCTGCTGAACATTCCAGAGTCGGCGTCCACCCGAGCCTCAGCGCGGTGGCAAGACGACACCTCGCGCGCCCGCTACCCGCGGGCAGCGGCTGCATCGCTATTGTGTGGCTCAAGAACGAACGTCCCACAGGTTTCAGAGATATTTCAGACAAACGTTTGAGGCGCCAAAGCGCCGGAAAAACACTCTTGAAAATCAATTTTCACTAGAAAAATCAAATAGTTGAAAAACCCTTCGTGACGCCTGGTTTTCACGCCCTGCAACAAATTAAATCGAACAAGGGTGAGACCAGTGAGCAGACGGGGCATCGATTTCCTGTCTTTTCTGGCATAATCGCGCCCCCTTACGACCGGGTCAGAAAACCTTCATGATCGATTTATTCAGCGGACTGGATGCTTGGGTGCTTGTGAGCCTCTTGCTCGCCCTGACGTTTGTCCTCGCCTTCGAGTTCATCAATGGATTTCATGACACCGCTAACGCGGTAGCCACTGTTATCTACACCAAAGCCATGCCGCCGCACCTGGCGGTGTTCTTTTCCGGTGTGTTCAATTTCCTCGGCGTGCTGCTGGGCGGCGTGGGTGTGGCGTATGCCATTGTCCATCTGCTGCCGGTTGAGCTGCTGATCAATGTGAACACCGGCCATGGCCTGGCGATGGTGTTCTCGTTGCTCGCCGCGGCAATCGCCTGGAATTTGGGCACCTGGTACTTCGGTATCCCGGCTTCCAGCTCGCACACCCTGATCGGCTCGATCCTCGGTGTCGGCCTGGCCAACGCGCTGATCAACGACATCCCGTTGGCCGATGGCGTGAACTGGCAGAAAGCGATCGACATCGGCGCCTCGCTGGTGTTCTCGCCGATGGCCGGCTTCCTCATCGCCGCGCTGGTGCTGATCGGCCTGAAGTGGTGGCGCCCGCTGTCGAAGATGCACAAGACGCCGGAACAGCGCCGCAAGATCGACGACAAGAAACACCCGCCGTTCTGGAACCGTCTGGTCCTGGTGATCTCGGCCATGGCCGTGAGCTTCGTGCACGGTTCCAACGACGGCCAGAAAGGCATCGGCCTGATCATGCTGGTGCTGATCGGTATCGTGCCGGCGCAGTTCGTGCTCGATCTGAACAGCACCACCTACCAGATCGAACGCACCCGCGACGCGACCCTGCACCTGAGCCAGTTCTACCAGCGCAACGCCGATTCGCTGGGTGAGTTCCTGGCCCTGGGCAAGAGCGTGGAAGGCGACTTGCCGGAGAAATTCCGCTGCAACCCGCAGCAGACCGAACCGACCATCACCGCTCTGCTGCACACGCTTAAAGGCGTAGCGGACTACCATTCGCTGTCGTCGGAAAGCCGCATCGAAGTGCGTCGCTACCTGCTCTGCCTGGACGACACGGCGAAGAAAGTCGGCAAATTGCCTGGCCTGGAAGCCCGTGAAAAGGCTGACCTCGACAAGCTGCGCAAGGACCTGACCACCACCACCGAATACGCGCCGTTCTGGGTGATTCTGGCGGTCGCCCTGGCGCTGGGCCTGGGCACCATGGTGGGCTGGAAGCGCGTGGTGCTGACCATTGGCGAGAAGATCGGCAAGCAGGGCATGACCTATTCGCAGGGCATGTCGGCGCAGATCACCACGGCCAGTCTGATCGGCATGGCCAATATTTTCAGCCTGCCGGTGTCGACCACTCACGTGCTGTCTTCGGGTGTCGCCGGGACCATGGTTGCCAATAAAAGCGGCCTGCAGGGTGGCACGGTGAAGACTATTCTGCTGGCCTGGGTGTTGACCCTGCCGGCGACTGTGGCGCTGTCGGCCGGGTTGTTCTGGTTGGCTTCGAAGGCTTTGGGTAGTTGATCGATTGCTGCTTGTGAAGGAGGCGCGATTCTTTGGAATCGCGCCTTTTTTTGGTTTTGAGTTTGTGTGTATATCCGTTGCTGCGGTAACGGCTTCTTATGGTTTCGCTCTTACAGCGAGTCACCTTTTCCAAACGCCGAAAAGGTAACCCAAAAGGCTTTGCCCCGGCGTACGGCCCGCTCGCTGGGGCTCGGGGTACCTTCGTTACGGGATCGATCCGGGCGCAGCGGCTCCGGTTTGCTCCGCTGCACCTACACTCGCTGTGTACGACTGCGTCGTACGGTCGCTGCGCTCCCACCCCCGGATCAATCCCGTAACGAAGCCTGCCGAAGGGGCAAAAGATCAAGAGCCGAAGCAAAGCAAAAGCCAGATCAAGAGCCCCTCACTAACCCTCTCCCGGAGGGAGAGGGGACTGAACGGGGTGATTGGGCGAAGCACGCCGGCCTGGGATATCGAGTCGAATGCAAATACGCACAAGATCAAAAGCCCCTCACCCTAGCCCTCTCCCGGAGGGAGAGGGGACTGACCGAGGTGTTTAGGCGAAATACGCTGACGTGAGATACCGAGTCGAATGCAGATTCTGAAAAACCCGCAAATCGGCTCCCTCTCCCTCGGGAGACGGCTGGGGTGAGGGGCGAATCCAACACAGATCCAAAGCACACCACACGCTTTTCACCACTCAACAATGAGCGTTAGCTCGAGTGCTTTTGATCTTGATCCACAGGCGACTTCGGAAGGCTGAGTGGAGGGATTGATCCGGGCGTGGGAGCGCAGCGACCGTCTGGCGCAGCCAGACACAGCGGAAGGAGGTGCAGCGAAGCAAACCGGAGCCGCTGCGCCAGGATCGATCCCGCAGCGAAGGAACCCGAGCCTGCGAGGGCCGAACGCAGGAGCAAGCCTTTTTGGGTACTTTTTCGGCGTCTGGAAAAAGTGCCTCGCCGTAAGGGCGAAACCGCCAGCCGCCGCAGCGAAACATCCGGATATTCACCCAAACCAACCAGAGCCTGGCCGGCCCACAGGCCGCCACGACCAAAAAAAAGGGGCAACCGAAGTCGCCCCAAAATGCCTTGCGTGCCCATCAAATCCAGAAGAACTCACTTGCGCCGCTTATGCGCATCCTTCCAGATAAAAAATCCAAACCCTGCAAAAAACAGCACCATGAGCCCCACCGTCAGAACTCCGGCAAACACCACGTTATCGAAAAACATGACTGGCCTCCTGGCCCTGCTTTGCTGCGATGGGTTCAAATTAGCAAACACACAGGCGCGCACATTGACCAGGATCAATATCCGCAAGGAAGGAAATCAAAGGAGGGGAAATAACTGACCTGCATCAATGGATGCGGCGGGAGATCAACGCTTTTTCGGTTTGTTCTTCGACTTTTTCTTGGTTTTTCCCAACGGCATCGCCTGCTCGAAGGCGTTGCGCACTTCGTTCAGGCGCTTTTCGTTGAGGTCATGCACACGCTTGGCGCGTTCGGTGTTGAGGTCGATCAGTTTGTCGTCTTGGCTCATGGCGTTCGGCACATCGCAAAAGAGATCACAGCTGCCGATCACCGGCAGGATTGCGCCAATCATGCCGCGTGGCGCTGGCGCTGACCAGTGACAGCTCAAATCTCGATGTCGACCCACAGTCCCTGACGCGGCTGATCGTCAATCAGCGGCACCACTGGCACGGTATTGTCAGCGTTCAGCTCGGTGCCCGGCACGGCCAGATGCTCTTCAGGATCTTCGTCCGCCTCGCGGCGCCGACGATCACGTTCCTGCTGACGGCGTTGTTCCTCTCGGGCCAGCAGCCGATCCTCTTCCGGATCACGCTTCTGCAGATCGATCGTGCTTTCGTTGGAGCTTTCCTGCACCGGCACCACCGGCGGAATGTCCGGCCGCTGGCGGATCGGATCCTGCTGGGAAGTGATCGGCACAGCGCTCAAGGGGAGCATCGGTGGCAACATATAAAGGTCTCCTGTCTGCAGGCTATCGGCTGGGGGGCAGGCGCCTTGAGCCGCCTGTCGTAATTGTGTGATGCACCTCGCACCCGTAGGAGCTGCCGCAGGCTGCGATCTTTCATGGGACAACGCAAAACCCAAGTGTTCCCAAAGATCAAAAGATCGCAGCCTTCGGCAGCTCCTACGCCAGTAATCTTTGGCCCTGAAGCCCTCATTCCGTTAAGATAGCCCGCTTTTTCAAGGTGGGAGTCAGGCAGCATGGCGCAGCAGTATCAACCGGGGCAACGCTGGATCAGTGACAGCGAAGCAGAGCTTGGTTTAGGCACCGTTCTGGCACAGGACGGCCGCTTGTTGACCGTGCTTTACCCGGCCACTGGCGAAACCCGCCAGTACGCGCTACGGAATGCGCCCCTGACCCGTGTGCGGTTCTCGCCCGGCGACTCCATCACCCATTTCGAAGGCTGGAAGATGACCGTGCAGCAGGTCGACGACGTCGACGGGCTGATGGTCTATCACGGCCTCAACGGGCAGAACGAAGTCGTCACTCTGCCGGAAACCCAGCTGTCGAACTTCATTCAGTTCCGCCTGGCCAGCGACCGTCTGTTCGCCGGGCAGATCGATCCGCTGCCGTGGTTCTCCCTGCGCTACAACACTCTTGAACACACCAGCCGCCAGTTGCAGTCCTCGCTGTGGGGCCTGGGCGGCGTGCGGGCGCAGCCGATCGCGCACCAGTTGCACATCGCCCGTGAAGTCGCCGACCGTATCGCCCCGCGTGTACTGCTGGCGGACGAAGTGGGCCTGGGTAAAACCATCGAGGCCGGTCTGGTCATCCACCGCCAGTTGCTCTCGGGCCGCGCCAATCGCGTGCTGATCCTGGTCCCGGAGAACCTCCAGCATCAATGGCTGGTGGAGATGCGCCGCCGTTTCAACCTGCAGGTCGCGCTGTTCGACGAAGAGCGCTTCATCGAGAGCGATGCCACCAACCCGTTCGAAGACACGCAACTGGCGCTGGTTGCGCTGGAATGGCTGGTCGATGACGAGAAGGCGCAGGACGCCTTGTTCGCCGCCGGTTGGGATCTGATGGTGGTCGATGAAGCGCATCATCTCGTGTGGCACGAAGACAAGGCCAGCGCGGAATATTCGCTGGTCGAACAACTGGCCGAAGTGATTCCCGGCGTGCTGCTGCTCACCGCGACCCCGGAACAACTCGGTCAGGACAGTCACTTCGCCCGTCTGCGCCTGCTCGACCCGAACCGTTTCCACGACCTGGCCGCGTTCCGCGCCGAGAGCGAGAACTATCGCCCGGTGGCCGAAGCCGTGCAGGAACTGCTCGACAAGGGCCGTCTCTCGGCCGAAGCGCACATAACCATTCACGGTTTCCTCGGCAACGAAGGCGAAGCGCTGCTGACCGCGGTCAACGATGGCGACACAGAAGCCAGTGCGCGCCTGGTCCGTGAACTGCTTGATCGCCATGGCACCGGCCGCGTGCTGTTCCGCAACACCCGTGCCGCGGTGCAGGGTTTCCCGGAGCGCAAACTGCATCCGTACCCGCTGCCGTGCCCGGCCGAATACCTCGAACTGCCACTGGGCGAACACGCCGAGCTGTATCCGGAAGTCAGCTTTCAGGCGCAGCCGGACGCCAGTGAAGAAGAGCGCTGGTGGAAATTCGATCCGCGCGTCGAGTGGCTGATCGATCAGCTGAAAATGCTCAAGCGCACCAAAGTGCTGGTGATCTGCGCCCACGCCGAAACCGCTATGGACCTGGAAGACGCCCTGCGCGTGCGTTCCGGCATCCCGGCCACGGTGTTCCACGAAGGCATGAACATCCTTGAGCGCGACCGCGCCGCCGCCTACTTCGCCGACGAAGAGTTCGGCGCACAGGTGCTGATCTGCTCGGAAATCGGCAGTGAAGGTCGCAACTTCCAGTTCGCTCACCATCTGGTGCTGTTCGATCTGCCGTCGCACCCGGACCTGCTCGAGCAGCGCATCGGTCGTCTCGACCGGATCGGCCAGAAGCACATCATCGAACTGCACGTGCCGTACCTGGAAACCAGTCCGCAACAGCGCCTGTTCCAGTGGTACCACGAAGCGCTCAACGCGTTCCTCAATACCTGCCCGACCGGCAACGCCTTGCAGCATCAGTTCGGCCCGCGCCTGCTACCGCTGCTCGAAGAAGCGGACGACGGCGAGTGGCAAGCGCTGATCGACGAAGCGCGCGCCGAGCGTGAACGTCTCGAAGCCGAGCTGCACACCGGCCGCGACCGTCTACTGGAACTCAATTCCGGCGGCGCTGGCGAAGGTGAAGCGCTGGTCGAGGCGATCCTCGAGCAGGACGACCAGTTCGCCCTGCCGATCTACATGGAAACCCTGTTCGACGCGTTCGGCATCGACAGCGAAGACCATTCGGAAAACGCCCTGATCCTCAAGCCGAGCGAAAAGATGCTCGACGCCAGTTTCCCGCTGGGCGACGACGAAGGCGTGACCATCACCTACGACCGCAACCAGGCGCTGTCGCGCGAGGACATGCAGTTCATCACCTGGGAACACCCGATGGTGCAGGGCGGCATGGACCTGGTGCTGTCCGGCTCGATGGGTAACACCGCCGTCGCGCTGATCAAGAACAAGGCGCTGAAACCGGGCACCGTGTTGCTGGAATTGCTCTACGTCAGCGAAGTGGTCGCACCGCGTTCGCTGCAACTGGGGCGCTACCTGCCACCGGCGGCACTGCGCTGCCTGCTCGACGCCAACGGCAATGACCTGTCGCCACGGGTCTCCTTCGAAACCCTCAACGACCAGCTGGAAAGCGTGCCGCGCGCCAGCGCCAACAAGTTCATCCAGGCCCAGCGCGATCAGCTGACACCTCGGATCAACGCCGGCGAAGAAAAGATCGCCCCGCGTCACGCCGAACGTGTGGCCGAAGCGCGCCGCCGTCTGGCCGCCGACACCGACGAAGAACTGGCGCGCCTGACCGCGTTGCAAGCGGTCAACCCGACCGTGCGCGACAGCGAACTGGAAGCCTTGCGCACTCAGCGTGAGCAGGGTCTGGCGATGCTGGACAAAGCGGCGTTGCGCCTGGAAGCGATTCGGGTGCTGGTGGCGGGCTAACCGCCCTGCTCCACCGCTGAAAACAAACAGGCCCGCAGTGATGCGGGCCTTTTTGTTTGCCTGAAATTCAAGGGTTGATGCTAATTGCCCTATCGCGAGCAGGCTCACTCCTACAGTTGGAATGCGTTCCCCTTGTAGGAGTGAGCCTGCTCGCGATAGCGGTTAAGCAGTCGCCGCTGCAATTTCTGGCTCAACCACCGCCACCAACCCGTCCTTCATCCGCTGCGCATCCCGCACGAAACAGCGCGATGCCAGAAACAGAAAGACCATGGTCAAAAACAGCGCGACCGGAATCAGGTACATCGCGTCATGCAGACCGACTGCCTTGAACGCTTCGGTCATCTGCTCAGCGCCCGCCGACAGCATCGCCGTGTGTGCGAAGTGATCCGACAGCCCACCGACGACTACCGGCCCTAACCCGCCCCCCAGCAAATACAGACCGGCAAAGAACAACGCCATCGCCGTCGCCCGCAGGCGCGGTTCGACCACGTCCTGAATCGCCGTGTACACGCAGGTGTAAAAGTTGTAGGCGAACAGCCAGCCGACGCTGAACACCGCAACGAACACGCCGATCTCGACGCGTCCGGCATGCAGCGCCCACGCCGTGCACAAGGTCGAGATGATCAGACTGAACGCCGCAAACAGCAGGCGCCCACTGGCGAACCGCTGATGAATCTTGTCGGCGATCCAGCCGCCGAGGGTCAGCCCGACCAGCCCGGTGACGCCGACGATAAATCCGGTGGCCACCGCCGCCTCCTGCAACGGCATGAGGAAATAGCGCTGCAGCATCGGCACCAGAAACGAGTTGCAGGCATAGGTGGCGAAGTTGAAGCACAGCCCGGCCATCACCAGCCACAGGAAAGTCGGCACGGCGAGGACGCGACGGATCGGCTTGTCGACCCTCTCTTGCGAGACCTGCACGGTTTCAGCCGCGCCGCGTTTCGGCTCCTTGATGAAGAACATGAAAACCGCGAGGATCAGCCCCGGCACGGCGGCAATGAAGAACGGCGCGCGCCAGCTGTCGAAGGCCTTGACCATCGCGCCGATGGTGAAGAACGCCAGCAGCAGCCCCAGCGGCAGGCCAAGCATGAAGATACCCATCGCCCGTGCCCGACGGTGTGCGGGAAACAGGTCACCGATCAGCGAGTTCGCCGCTGGTGCGTAACTGGCCTCTCCGATGCCGATGCCCATGCGCACGATCAGGAAGCTCCAGAAACTGCCGACCAGACCGTTGACGGCGGTCAGCGCGCTCCACGTCGCCAGGCCCCAGCCCATCAGTTTGCTGCGCGAACCGGTGTCGGCCATGCGCCCCAGCGGCAGGCCGGCGATCGCATAAACCACGGTGAACGCGGTGCCGATGATGCCCAGCTGAAAGTCGCTGAGGTGCCATTCCATGCGGATCGGTTCGATGATGATCGCCGGGATGGTGCGGTCGAAGAAATTGAACAGGTTGGCGAGGAACAGCAGGAACAGAATGCGCCAGGCATTCGCCGCTTGGGTCGAGTTCTGCATGGGTCCGTCTCTTTATTGTTATGAGGGCTTCACTGCCAGCGCGTCGAGCCCGGAACCTGCAATCTAGTCAGGCGCGCGGGGGCTGTCTGTCATCATTCGTCAGCCTGATATCGGCCCATCGCACTGTAACGAAACGTAAGCCCTTGATAAGTCTGGAATCCCCCGCCATACGGGGCTTTTCCGGCAAAATCCGGCGACAAAAAAATAGTTTCGCGCCCCCCTTCCCAACGCCATGGCAACGCCTAGAATGGCCGCCGGATCCGTCCGGATCTTCCGATCAATCCCTTTGATACCCCCGCCCATGTCCGAAGCCAGTCCGTGTCTGAATTGCGGTGCCTGCTGTTCCCATTTTCGCGTGTCTTTTTTCTGGGGTGAGTGCTCATCCGCTGGCGGGACGGTGCCCGATGAACTGGTCGCACAGATCACCCCGAGCCGAGTGGCGATGATCGGCACCGACCGCAAGCCGGCGCGTTGCACGTCTCTGGCGGGTGAGGTCGGCAGCGCTGTGGCCTGCACGATCTATGACAAACGCTCGAGCACCTGCCGCGAGTTCGAGGCGTCATGGGAGAACGGCGAGCACAACCCCGACTGCGACAAGGCCCGCGCCGCCCACGGCTTGCCACCCTTGCCGCCACACTGGAACGACCTGCCGCTGGAGCGCATTGCCTGAGCCTTAGCGCGAATCGCTATGAGGCTAATGGCAAAATCGTTACCACCAATGTGCCACTACGCCTTGCAGCTTGGAAACCGCCTCTATACTCCTTGCATTCGCCTGCGTTGGATTGACGCACGGGCCAGATGAATCCGAGACGGGGCACGCTATGGAGTGGCTTGGTTTGCAGTTTGTTGCCGAGCTGCCGGCGAGCGGGCAGATACTCCTCGATTGCAGTCACAATCCCTTGCTGGTGCTGGTGGCCTATCTGGTCGCCTGCGCGGCGAGCTTCGCCACCCTCGACATGGCTGAGCGCGTCGTGCATGCCGAAGATCCGGGATCGCGGCGGATTTGGCGCTGGATCGGCGCGACGTGCCTGGCCGGCGGCATCTGGGCCATGCACTTCATTGGCATGCTGGCTTTCCAGACAGCGATCGACATTCAGTACGACCTCGGCATCACCCTTTTCTCTTTGCTGATCGCCCTGCTCGCCTCATGGCTGGCCATGCACACCCTGAGCGAGGTCCAGCCAAGCGCATTGCATTGTCTCAAAACTGCGTTTGTCATCGGCTTGGGCATCGCGGGGATGCATTACGTCGGCATGGCAGCGATGAAGTCGAGCGCCACCGCCTACTATCAGCCAGGACTGTTCGCGCTGTCGGTGCTGATTGCCATCGGCGCGAGTTTCGCCGCGCTGTGGGTGGCGCGTTATCTGAGCGAAGGCAGCGGCGTCGCGCATCAATTGCTCAAGTACAGCGCGGCGCTGATCCTCGGTGCTGGCATCATCAGCATGCACTTCACCGGCATGGCTGCCCTGGATCTGGTGCTTCCCGAAGGCGCTCTGGCAGCGAGCGGCGCCGAAACCGGGCATCTGCAACTGGGCCTGACCGTGGCGCTGATCATCCTGTTGATCCTCGGCAGTGCGATCAGCGCCGCTCTCGCCGACAAGAAACTGCAAAACAAGGACAACGATCTG
Organism: Pseudomonas moraviensis; assembly: GCF_900105805.1. Lineage (NCBI taxonomy): Bacteria > Pseudomonadati > Pseudomonadota > Gammaproteobacteria > Pseudomonadales > Pseudomonadaceae > Pseudomonas > Pseudomonas moraviensis. Next base: position 3,390,584 of record NZ_LT629788.1, read on the forward strand.
CGCCGGGTCAACGCGTTGCTCAGCCAGCTCGATCAGGCGCGCATGTCCCTGCAGCAAGCGGCCAATTACGACGCGCTGACCAACCTGATCAACCGCCGTGGCTTCAACCAGATGTTCGCCGAGAAGCTCAGCCAGAAAACCAGCGAAGGTGGCATGCTCGCGGTGATGTTTCTCGACATCGACCATTTCAAGCGCATCAACGACAGCCTCGGCCATGATGCTGGGGATGCGCTGCTCAAAGTCATCGCCCAACACATCAAGAGCTCGGTGCGCAGCCACGAAGACGTGGTCGCGCGGTTCGGCGGCGATGAGTTCTGCATCCTTATCAGCCTGCGCGACCGCGAAGAGGCGCGCGGCATGGCGCAGCGCATCATGCACAAGATGAAAGAGCCGATCGAACTGGCCGGCCGGCGCATGGTGATGACCACCAGCATCGGCATCAGCCTGTTTCCCGAAGACGGCACCACCTGCGAAGAGCTGCTCAAGCACGCCGACCTGGCGCTGTACCAATCCAAGGGCGCCGGGCGCAACGGCTTGCACTTCTTCAATTCCAGCCTGAAGACCCGCGCCAGTTGTGAGCTGCAACTGGAAGAAGAACTGCGCGGCGCGTTACGGGAAGACAACGCGCTGATGCTTTACTACCAGCCGATCTTCGAACTGAAAACCGGGCGCGTGACCAAGCTCGAAGCGCTGATCCGCTGGCAGCATCCGCTTCACGGCTTGCTCACGCCCGATCGCTTTATCGGTATCGCCGAGAACAACGGTTTGATCGCCGAACTGGACAACTGGGTGCTGCGCCGCGCCTGCAAGGATCTTGGCGAACTGTCGCGGCATGGTTGTGCAGAATTGAAAATCGCCTGGAACTGCTCGCCACTGAATCTGGCGCGGGAAGAGCTGGCCGAGGAGATCGAACACGCATTGCGCACCGCCGGGGTAGCGCCGGAACGCCTTGAACTGGAGGTTACCGAAAACGCTTTGATGGGCAATATCGCCAACACCCTGGTACTGCTGCGGCAGATCCGTGCCCTCGGCGTGTCGCTGTCGATCGATGATTTCGGCACCGGCTACTCATCGCTTGCCTACCTCAAGCGCCTGCCGCTGAATACTCTGAAGATCGACCGCTCGTTCATCCTCGATATTCCCACTGCCACGGCGGACATGGAGATCGTCCAGGCGATCATCGTCATGGCGCATACCCTGCATCTGCAAGTGGTCACAGAAGGCGTCGAAAGCCTGGAGCAATATGAGTTTCTCGAGCGTTCGGGCTGCGATTTCATTCAGGGCTATCTGCTCAGCCGCCCGGTGCCGCTGGACGAACTGCGCGCGGTGCTCGATGAAATCAACCAGCGCAAACCCGTGCTCGGGATCAATCCTCTGAGTCTGGCCCGCGATACATTTGCACCAGTGTCGCTGGATCCTGCGCTAAAAAGCCTTGCGCCCCATGCAGGCGCATCAATTGTGCGGCCAATCCGCTGATTGGCGTCGCCGAACCCTGTTCGCGGGAAAATTTCACCGCCGTGTCGAGATCCTTGAGCAGCGTGCGCACGTGCCATTTGATCGGCTCGAAACGGCTCTCGGCCATTTGCGGGGCGAGGATCTGCAACGGCTTCGAATCGGCGAAACCACCGGCCAGCGCTTCGGCGATCAGACGGGCATCGACCCCGGCCTGCTCGGCCAACGCCACCACTTCGGCGATCACCAGCGCATTGCAGGCAACGATCATCTGGTTGCACGCCTTGGTCACCTGCCCGGCGCCGATGCCGCCCATGTGCGTGACGCGCTGACCCAGGTTGAGTAGCACCGGGCGTACCCGTTCGAGATCCGCCGCCGCACCGCCGACCATGATCGCCAGACTGCCGGCCTCGGCCCCCGCCACGCCGCCGGACACCGGTGAATCGAGCCAGGCCATGGCGGTTTTCTCGGCCAGCGCTGCAGCCATCTCGCGAGTCGCGGTCGGTTCAAGGCTGGAGAAATCCACCAATAGCTGGCCTTTTTTCGCACCTTCGGCGATACCGCCACCGCCAAACACCACGTCACGCACCACGGCAGTATCGGCCAGACACAGCATGACGATGTCAGCGTGCGCACACAGTTCGGCGGGGCTCGTCACTTGCCGGGCGCCGACCGCAACCAGCGGTGCGCACTTGTCCGGGTTGCGGTTCCACACGGTCAGCGGATAACCCGCCGCCAGCAAACGCTGGCACATCGGCAGGCCCATCAGGCCGATTCCGGCAAACCCCAACGAAGGTAGCGTTGACATCATTTTGCCTCTTTTCCATTAAAGATCACCGAATCATGGCCGATTCATCAACGATCAGGAAAGGATTCCGCCCGGCGACCAAAGCAGCCAGCACCACGACGCCCGGGCCGTATTCGCGCACACAAGACGCGAGATCTAATTCCGTGAGGTTCGCCGGCACTGTGCGGCGAGCCAACCCAGTCCAGGTAAATGGCGCACCATGACCTCCAAAAACAATCCCGCCAGTGCAACAGCCGATCTGACCCTGAGCCCCGCCGCGAACAGCGCGTCACTGTCCCGACCCGCGCAGCCTTCACGCCCGCTGTCGACCCAGCAATATCTGTACTTCACCGAAACCAACACCGACCGCATCCTCGATAACCTCGACGGTCTGCGCGACTCGGTATTTCCGCGCCCGGCGCATCTGGAAGGCGACAACGAGCAGCACAGCGACCAGGAATTTCCTTCGGTGTGCCTGATCGGCCTCGGTCGCTGCGGCTCCAACATCGCCCTCGACGTGGCGGAGCTGGTGTACAACGCGCGCAAGTTCTACCTCAACGAATTCAACAACGAAGACCGCCCGGCTGACCGGCGTCTGGCCGACAAGGGCTACAGCCCGGCGCAGTGGATCAAGAACAATCTGCGCATCGGCACCAGCAAATCGACCAAACCGGTATTCCTGGTCGAACCGCTGGTGATGCTCGGCGACCTCGACAAGGACATCGCCGGGCGCATCCGTTTCTCGCGCAAGGGCGAGAAAAGCGGCTTCCTGCGCGACTACAGCAAAATGAAGATCATGGACTTGTCCGAAGTCCACGCCGGCGGCGCCGGTAACGCGCCGATCCTCGGCCAGTACCTGGCGAAGATCATCCTCAACAAGGACACCCAGCGCTTCTCCAGCCCTGACTGGAAAATGATTCACTCGTACCTGATCGACAGCTGCGGGATCAAGGCCAACCAGTCGCGCCTGTATTTCTCGATCTTCAGTGCCGGCGGCGGTACCGGTTCCGGCATGGCCTCGGAGTTCGGTCTGGCGCAGCAGCACTCGTACATGAACAAGACCTTCGACACCAAGCCGATGGACGAGCACGACGGCAAGAGCGGCCATTCGTTTGTGTTCGAACCGATCTTCACCAGCGGCATTTGCGTGCTGCCGAACATTTCCGATCACCGCAGCGAAATGTCCGAAGCCCTGCACATCAACGCCGGGCGCCTGTTGTGCAAATATCTGTCGGAGGAGTGGGATTTCTCCTACAACTTCGCCAACGAGGACAGCAGCGAAGCCAGCGTCATGGGGCGTATCCGCCCGTGGAACGCGATGATGCTGATCTCCAACGACATCATGCGATACGCCGAAGAAAGCGATGACGGCAATATCCAGAACATTGATGTCAATGCCATGGAGAAGCACGCCAACCAGTACATCTCGCAGCAGATCTTCAACATTCTGACGGCGCAGGCAGTCACCACGGACTACGACCAGAACTACTTCCGCCGCGCCGGCATCGACATCGGCGAAACCATCCGCCTGGATGCCAATGACCTGTTCATGAGTCTGGCCGGCCCGGTGGCGATTGCCTACGCCGAATCGGTGGTCCCGGAAACGCCGCCGCCGAGCAGCGACAAGTTCAAGGTCTTCGATAAAGAGCCGCAGCGCCTGAACATCGACGACCTGTTCTTCCGCTCGATCGACCTGCCGCACTTCAACAAGGTCACTCAGGCGATCGAAGGCATCAGCCTGCTGCCGATCGAATCCAAGCGTTATCGCGCTTCGCTGGAGCAGTACAAGAACTCCGGTTACGACGCGGCAGCGCTGCACGATCTGCACTTCTTCAAGAACTGCTCGTCGGTGGTCTCGATCGTCTCGCTGCCGAAAGACTACAAGCTGTCGTACATGGACCTGAACCGGTTGAAGACCCACCTCAACAGCCTGTTCCCCAACACCACGCTCAAGCGCTACGCGCTGGTGATCGGCGCTTCGGCCAACCTGTCGCTGACCACGCTGATCGCCAAGAGCCCATGCCTGTCGGACGATTTCCTGACCTTGATCGTGGCGTTCATCAAGCGCTGTTTCGCGAAGAACCCGTACCGTTTCGACGAGACGCTGGACAACTCGATTCTCGACTTCATCATTCAGGAAGATTTCGACGAAGCGCGTATCGACGACCTGCTCAACGAATTCGAAAACCCGGCGAAGATCCTCGACACCAATTGGTACGCGATCAAACCGATGTACGAGAAAAAGTATCGCGAGCTGATCAACGACAAAGACAAGTTCGTCTCGATCAATGACATCCGCCTGTCGCGTGATTGCGTGAAGAAGTCGATCAAGTATTTGCGCGAGATCTACCGCCACCGGATTGGCAAGACCAAGGTGATTTCGCTGAATAATCATACCGGGAAGACTTACTCGGTCTGATCAAAGACCGGGTCGTCTCAATCGCGAGCAGGCTCACTCCTACATTTCGGAATGCGTTCCCCTGTAGGAGTGAGCCTGCTCGCGATGAGGCCCTTCAAACACCGAAAATTCTGCTGAACCAACATCCAGAAACAATTAAGCGACCGTCCGGCCGCTCAATGAACTGTTCCCGTTACGTTTACGTCACCGTGAGGCGTGGTGTTTCTCCACGGCAAGGTGCCATCACGCTACTCGGCTACACACTTTTCGAAGACGCCCCGTCGCACCATCAAGGTGCATCACCCGAAGTGACCGCCCTTTCCTGGATCAGAATCCACGGTGAAACCACTACAGCCCACAGCTGCGGATCACGATCGAAAATATCCAGCGCCCGCGTTTCAGACAGCTTGGCGACCTTGTCCTCGGCCAGCCAGGCCGCGACTTTCTCGCCCTCGTCCGATGCTACGGCCTCGGCGGCAGCGATCAAATCAAGGTCGGGGTCGACCCACAATAGGGCACCCTTGGCGAAGAACGGCTCCAGCTCTTTCCAGGTAATTGATGCCGTTTCACCAAGCAGCTTGGCATAGAGGGTGCTAGGTTCTTGATTCATGGGAGCTGTCCGGAAAAGAAATCGACGCGAATGATAACGTCGGTGGTCCGTCAGAAAAACCCGGTTGCAAATGGCTTCACCGAACGAAAAAAGCAGGAAGGCCAGGGAATGCTGCCTTTTGGGATATATGCCCCCGATTGCCCCGCCGCAATTCTGTCTCTTTCATTCAAAAATGCGACACCCTCAAGTTTTGCCCCGTGGCGCCTGCTTCCCAGTTGATCAAGCGGCGCTCTACACTGTACCGGTACAGTTGCCGGGGCATTTTCCGGAGGGTATCGCGAAGATATCTGACCCGGTTCTGCTGCTACGGCGCCAGAACTCTAAAAAATACAACAGTAAGAGTGGAGCACTATGACTAAGGCTACTAAGCAGATTTCCAAACTGTTTGCCGCTATGGTTCTGGCCGGGGTTGCCAGCCATTCGTTCGCAGCTGACACCATCAAAATCGGTATCGCCGGCCCCAAGACCGGTCCAGTAGCCCAGTACGGCGACATGCAGTTCAGTGGCGCGAAAATGGCCATCGAGCAGATCAACGCCAAGGGCGGCGTCGACGGCAAGCAACTGCAAGCCGTTGAATACGACGATGCCTGCGACCCGAAACAAGCGGTAGCGGTAGCGAACAAGGTCGTCAACGATGGCGTCAAGTTCGTGGTCGGTCACCTGTGCTCCAGCTCCACCCAGCCCGCTTCGGACATCTACGAAGACGAAGGCGTGATCATGATCACCCCGGCTGCCACCAGCCCGGACATCACCGCCCGTGGCTACAAAATGATCTTCCGTACCATCGGTCTCGACAGCGCCCAGGGCCCTGCCGCCGGCAACTACATCGCCGATTACGTGAAACCTAAAGTGGTTGGCGTGCTGCACGACAAACAGCAGTACGGTGAAGGTATCGCCACCGCCGTGAAATCGACCCTCGAGAAGAAAGGCACCAAGGTTGCCGTCTTCGAAGGCGTCAACGCTGGTGACAAGGACTTCTCCGCAATCATCGCCAAGCTCAAGCAAGCCAACGTCGACTTCGTCTACTACGGCGGCTACCACCCGGAGCTGGGCCTGATTCTGCGTCAGGCTCAGGAAAAAGGCCTGAAAGCCAAGTTCATGGGTCCGGAAGGCGTGGGTAACGACTCGATCACCCAGATCGCCAAGGACGCCTCCGAAGGCCTGCTGGTGACCCTGCCGAAGTCCTTCGACCAGGATCCGGCCAACGTTGCTCTGGCTGACGCCTTCAAAGCCAAGAAGGAAGATCCGAGCGGTCCGTTCGTGTTCCCTTCCTACTCGGCGGTGACCGTGATTGCCGAAGGCATCAAGGCGGCCAAGTCCGAAGACGCGGCCAAAGTCGCTGAAGCCATCCACGCCGGTTCGTTCAAGACCCCGACCGGCGACCTGAGCTTCGACGACAAGGGCGACCTGAAAGACTTCAAATTTGTCGTGTACGAGTGGCACAACGGCAAACCTAAAACCGAAGTTTCGCCTCAGTAAGGCCATGCCCGACTGACTGCCAATAAAGCCCACGGCGTGCCGTGGGCTTTGTTTTGCGAATGTAAGGGCCGCGCTGGCGTGATCCGCCAGTCTGCCCACCTGAAAATCTCAAAACCGTCATCAGCGGTTCGCTGGCAAAACCCGGATTCGAAGTGGATAGAGATCCACGGGGCCGGGCGGGAAAATGACTCCACCAGTGAAATGCGTACAGGTTTTTAGGAGCGCTGTAATGCCTGACCTCTATCACTTCTTCCAACAGCTGGTTAACGGCCTCAACGTTGGCAGCATGTATGCCCTGATCGCCATCGGCTACACGATGGTCTACGGCATCATTGGAATGATCAACTTCGCCCACGGCGAGGTGTACATGATCGGTTCCTACGTGGCGTTCATCGCCATCGCCGGGCTGACCATGATGGGACTCGACAGTGTCCCGCTGTTGATGACCGCGGCGTTCATCGCCAGCATCGTCGTCACCAGTTCCTACGGTTACAGCATCGAACGGATCGCCTACCGCCCGCTGCGCGGCAGCAACCGTCTGATCCCGCTGATTTCCGCCATCGGTATGTCGATCTTCCTGCAGAACACCGTTCTGCTGGCGCAAGACTCCAAGGACAAAGCGATCCCCAACCTGATCCCGGGCAACTTCGCCTTTGGTCCGGGTGGCGCACAAGAAGTGCTGATTTCCTACATGCAGATCGTGGTGTTCGTCGTGACCCTGATCGCCATGCTCGGCCTGACCCTGTTCATCTCCCGTTCCCGCCTGGGTCGCGCCTGCCGCGCCTGTGCCGAGGACATCAAGATGGCCAACCTGCTCGGCATCAACACCAACAACATCATCGCCCTGACCTTCGTCATCGGTGCTGCGCTGGCCGCCGTGGCGGCGGTGCTGCTGAGCATGCAATACGGCGTGATCAACCCGAACGCCGGTTTCCTCGTCGGCCTCAAGGCCTTCACCGCTGCGGTACTGGGCGGCATCGGCAGCATCCCCGGGGCCATGCTCGGTGGGTTGGTGCTCGGTGTAGCGGAAGCGTTCGGTGCCGATATCTTCGGCGACCAGTACAAGGACGTCGTCGCGTTCGGCCTGCTGGTTCTGGTGCTGTTGTTCCGTCCGACCGGCATTCTGGGCCGTCCGGAGGTTGAGAAAGTATGACTAGGAATCTTAAACAGGCACTGTTCAGTGCCTTGCTGGTGTGGGCGGTGGCCTACCCGGTACTCGGACTGAAACTGACCATCGTCGGCATCAATCTGGAAGTGCACAACACCAGCCCGGCGGTACTCGCGACCATCGCGATCTGCTCGGTGCTGATGTTTCTGCGCGTGCTGTTCAACCAGCAGATCAGCAAGGCCTGGCGTTCCTCGCCGGGCATGCCGCTGATCCCGGCCAAGGCCAGCAACTTCCTGACCCTGCCGACCACCCAGCGCTATTTCATCATTGCGCTGATTCTGATTGCCCTGGTCTGGCCGTTCTTCGGTTCCCGTGGCGCGGTGGATATCGCAACGCTGATCCTGATCTACGTGATGCTCGGCCTGGGCCTGAACATCGTCGTCGGTCTGGCCGGCCTGCTTGACCTGGGTTACGTCGGTTTCTACGCCGTCGGCGCCTACAGCTACGCGCTGCTCTCGCACTACTACGGCCTGAGTTTCTGGATCTGCCTGCCGATTGCCGGCCTGATGGCGGCGACATTCGGCTTCCTGCTGGGCTTCCCGGTATTGCGTTTGCGTGGCGACTATCTGGCGATCGTGACCCTCGGCTTCGGCGAGATCATCCGTCTGTTCCTGCGTAACCTGACTGACATCACCGGCGGCCCGAACGGCATCAGCAACATCGAGAAGCCGACGTTCTTCGGCCTGACCTTCGAGCGCAAGGCCGCCGAAGGCCTGCAGACGTTCCACGAGTATTTCGGCCTGCAATACAACTCGATCAACAAGGTGATCTTCCTGTACCTGGTTGCGCTGTTGCTCGCACTGGCCGCGCTGTTCGTCATCAACCGTCTGCTGCGCATGCCGATCGGTCGCGCGTGGGAAGCGCTGCGTGAAGACGAAATCGCCTGCCGTGCGCTGGGCCTGAACCCGACCGTGATCAAGCTCTCCGCGTTCACCCTGGGTGCTGCGTTCGCCGGTTTCGCCGGCAGCTTCTTCGCCGCGCGCCAGGGTCTGGTGACCCCGGAATCGTTCACCTTCATCGAGTCGGCGATCATCCTCGCCATCGTCGTGTTGGGCGGCATGGGCTCGCAACTGGGCGTGATCCTGGCGGCGATCGTGATGATCCTGTTGCCGGAAATGATGCGTGAGTTCAGCGAGTACCGCATGTTGATGTTCGGTGCGCTGATGGTGCTGATGATGATCTGGCGTCCACAAGGTCTGCTGCCGATGCAACGCCCACACATGGAGTTGCGCAAATGAGCCGCGAGATCCTTAAAGTCGAAAATCTGAGCATGCGCTTCGGCGGCTTGCTGGCGGTCAACGGCGTGGCGCTGACCGTCAAGGAAAAACAGGTGGTTGCCCTGATCGGCCCGAACGGCGCCGGCAAGACCACCGTGTTCAACTGCCTGACCGGTTTCTATCAGCCTACCGGCGGCAGCATCCTGCTCGACGGCGAGCCCATCCAGGGCCTGCCGGGCCACAAGATCGCCCTCAAGGGCGTGGTGCGTACCTTCCAGAACGTGCGTTTGTTCAAGGACATGACCGCGGTCGAGAACCTGTTGATCGCCCAGCACCGTCACTTGAACACCAACTTCCTGTCCGGCCTGTTCAAGACCCCGGCGTTCCGCAAAAGCGAGCGCGAGGCGATGGAATTTGCCGAGTACTGGCTGGAAAAGGTCAACCTCAAAGAGTTCGCCAACCGCACCGCCGGCACCCTCGCCTACGGCCAGCAACGGCGTCTGGAAATCGCCCGCTGCATGATGACCCGCCCGCGGATCCTCATGCTCGACGAACCGGCCGCCGGCCTGAACCCGAAGGAAACCGAAGACCTCAAGGCGCTGATCGGTGTGTTGCGTGAAGAGCACAACGTCACCGTGCTGCTGATCGAGCACGACATGAAACTGGTCATGAGCATCTCCGACCACATCGTCGTGATCAACCAGGGCACTCCGCTGGCCGACGGCACGCCGGAACAGATCCGCGACAATCCTGAAGTGATCAAAGCCTACCTGGGGGAAGCGTAAATGCTGCAGTTCGAAAACGTTTCCACCTTCTACGGCAAGATCCAGGCCCTGCACAGCGTTAACGTCGAAGTCCGTCAGGGCGAGATCGTGACGCTGATCGGCGCCAACGGTGCCGGCAAATCCACGCTGCTGATGACGCTGTGCGGTTCGCCGCAGGCGCATAGCGGCAGCATCCGCTACATGGGTGAGGAACTGGTCGGCCAGGACTCGTCGCAGATCATGCGCAAGAGCATCGCCGTGGTCCCGGAAGGTCGTCGGGTATTTGCCCGCCTGACCGTGGAAGAAAACCTGTCCATGGGCGGATTCTTCACCGACAAGGGCGACTATCAGGAACAGATGGACAAGGTTCTCGGACTTTTCCCACGCCTGAAAGAGCGCTTCAACCAGCGCGGCGGCACCATGTCCGGCGGCGAACAGCAGATGCTCGCCATCGGCCGTGCGCTGATGAGCAAGCCCAAGCTGCTGCTGCTCGACGAGCCGTCGCTGGGCCTGGCACCGATCATCATCCAGCAGATCTTCGACATCATCGAACAGCTGCGCAAGGACGGGGTGACGGTGTTCCTGGTCGAGCAGAACGCCAACCAGGCGCTGAAAATTGCCGACCGCGCCTACGTGCTGGAGAACGGCCGTGTGGTCATGCAAGGCACCGGTGAAGCGCTGCTGACCGACCCGAAAGTACGCGAGGCGTACCTCGGCGGTTGAATGTTATCGCTGGACAGAAAAACGGCCTTCGGGCCGTTTTTTCATGCCCACCACAAATCCCCTGTAGGAGTGAGCCTGCTCGCGATAGCGGTGTATCAGTCGCAACGGCAGTGACTGACAAAACGCCATCGCGAGCAGGCTCACTCCTACAGGGGACGCGGTGGTCTGAAGATTTTTATAAAAAATTCAGCCCCGCGTGTAACGCATCCCGCCACCCGTTCTCTAGAGGGACAAGCAAGCGCAGACCGCTTGCAGAAACCCTGATAAAAAACTGGAGAAACATCATGACTGCTACTACCCGCACCCTGTCCGCCACCGCCCTGGTTCTGGCCCTCGGTTCCGCTCTGAGCATCGCCACTGTCTCCACCGCCCAGGCCGCCGATGCCAACATGGAAAAATGCTTCGGCGTGGCCCTCAAAGGCAAGAACGATTGCGCTGCAGGTGCCGGCACCACCTGCGCTGGCACGGCGAAAACGGACTATCAGGCCAACGCCTGGAAACTCGTCCCTAAAGGCACCTGCGCTACCACCGAAAGCACAACCTCGCCGACTGGCTTCGGCCAGCTCGAAGCCTTCAAAGCCAAGTCCTGATTCAAGGCCTGCCTGAGTGACGCCCATGTTCAGTCATCACGAACCGTCCCTGCCGCGCACTCAGGCCGCTCGCACCGAGCTTCCTGCCCGCGCCGGGCTGGGGCTCAAGACCGGGCACTTCCTCGAAGTGCTCGGCTCCGTACCGGACCTCGGTTTCTTCGAAGTCCACGCCGAAAACTACATGGTGGCCGGCGGCCCGTTTCATCATTTTCTTGGTCTGATTCGCGAACAGTACCCGCTGTCCTTGCATGGCGTCGGACTGTCGATCGGTGGCGAAGGCCCGCTGGACAGCCAGCACCTCAAACGCCTTGCCGAGCTGATCGAGCGCTATCAACCACAAGCCTTTTCCGAACATCTGGCGTGGTCCAGCCATGGCCCGGTGTTCCTCAATGATCTGCTGCCACTGGCCTACGACACGCCGACCCTGAACCGCGTCTGCGCGCATATCGATCAAGTACAGAACACCTTGAAACGAACAATGCTGCTGGAGAACCCGGCGACCTATCTGGCGTTTCAGCATTCGACGATCGACGAGGCCGAGTTCATCGCCGAAGTGATCCGCCGCAGCGGTTGCGGCTTGTTGCTCGACGTCAACAATGTCTACGTGTCATGCATCAATCATCAACGCGATCCGCTGGCCTATCTCGATGCGTTACCGCTGCACGCAGTCGGCGAGATTCATCTGGCCGGCTTCGCTGAAGATCGCGACAATCTCGGCGATCGCTTGCTGATCGACGATCATGGCGCGCCGATTGATCAGGCTGTCTGGCATCTGTACCGGCAAGTGCTGCGTCGGATCGGCCCGGTGGCGACGCTGATCGAACGTGACAATCACCTGCCGGCCTTTGACGTATTGCTTGCCGAAGCGCAGCACGCCGATACGCTGTTGCGCCGAGCGGAGCGTGCGGCATGAGCACGCAAGCGGACTTCGCCGCCGCCCTGCTCGATGTGCAACTGCCGTACCCCAAGGGCCTGTGCAGCCGCAATGGCGCCGATCCGTCACGGCGTTTCGCGGTCTATCGCAACAATGTGCAGAGCTCGCTGATCAATGCCCTGGCCGACAGTTATCCGGTGGTGCAGCAATTGGTCGGTGAGGAATTTTTCCGCGCCATGGCGGCGATTTTCGTACGCAGTCAGCCGCCACAGAGTCCGTTGATGAGCCGTTACGGCGAGGGCTTCGCTGACTTCATCGGGCAATTCGAACCCATCGCCGGCGTGCCTTATGTGGCCGATGTCGCGCGACTCGAATATTTGCGCACCCTCGCCTATCACGCCGCCGATGCGCAGCCGATCCGGCCGGAGCAAGTCAGCGCCGCGCTGGCCGATCCGCAGTCGCTGAGCGAGCTGTGTTTCGAATTACATCCTTCGTTGCATTTGCTCGACTCCGCCTATGCGGTGGTTGCGATCTGGGCCGCGCATCAGCAGGAGCAAAGTCTGGCGGGCATTGGCCTGAATCAAGGCCAACACGCCCTGGTGCTGCGCAACGGTCTCGATGTTGAAGTGTTTGCTCTCGAGACCGCGGCGAGCGTGTTTATTCGTCACCTTGCGGGAGGGCGACCACTGCTGGTGGCAGCAGAGAAAAGTCCGCCGTTCGATCTCGCCCAAACCCTCGCGCTGTTGATTGCGCATAACGCGATCACCCGGCTCAATTACAAGGAGTTGCCATGAACAGCCTGATCCTGCGCGTCATCGCGTCGTTCGAAAAAATCCCTCTCAGTCTGATTGCCTTCATCGCGCGTTTTTCCATCGCCGCCGTGTTCTGGAAATCCGGGCAAACCAAGATCGAAGGGCTGGCCGTCGACTTGTTTGACGGCACATTTGAACTGGGCTGGCCGCGCTTGGCTGATTCGACGGTTCCGCTGTTTCAGAGCGAGTACAGCCTGCCGCTGTTGTCGCCGGAGATTGCCGCACACATGGCGGCGTTTGCCGAGCATGTGTTCCCGCTGCTGATCCTGCTCGGCCTCGCCACACGGTTTTCGGCGCTGGCGTTGCTCGGCATGACCCTGACCATTCAACTGTTTGTCTACCCGGATGCCTACCCGACCCACGGCACCTGGGCGGCGGTGCTGCTGTACCTGATGGCGACCGGCCCGGGCAAGTTGTCGATTGATCACCTGATTGCTCGCCGCCTCCAACGCTGACCTGAAGTGTAGGAGTGAGCCTGCTCGCGATAGCGGACTGTCAGTTGATGAATTCGTAGCTGATGTACCGTGATCGCGAGCAGGCTCACTCCTACAAAGGGGATTGCTTTCAGCGCTGCAGTCGATCCAGCGCCTCGCCACTGCGCTTGAACCAGCCCATCAGATAATCCGCCAACACCTGCGTGCGCTTCGGTAATCCGCCCTGATACGGGTGCACCAGGTACATCGGCATCCGTCGGGTCTGATAATCGCGCAGCAGCCAGCGCAAGCGGCCGTCAGCCAGTTCGGATTGCAGCAGATACGACGGCAAACGGGCGATGCCGGCGCCGGACAGCGCGGCTTTTTTCAGCAGGCTGTAATGGTTGCTGGCGAACGGGCCTGACACCCGCACCCGCAACAACTCGTGCTGTTGGTGATAGAGCCACTCTTCGCGCCCGCTGTAATGGCTATTGAGCAAGCAGCGATGCTCGGCCAAGGCTTGCGGCGCCGCCGGTTCGCCGAAGCGCTCAAGGTAGGCCGGGCTGGCGCAGGTCATTTCGTGCCACGCCAACAGCGGCTTGGCCACCAGCCGCTCGTCGTTGGCGACTTCGGCGCGAATCGCCAGATCAAAACCGTCGCGGGACAGATCGCGATAACTGTTGTTCAGCTCCAGCTCGATCTGCACCTCGGGGTATTGCCCGGAAAACTCCAGCAGCAAGCCATCGAAGAAGGTCTCGCCGAGCGATACCGGAACGGTCATGCGCACGGGGCCAGCCATGTCGTCCTTCAACCGCGCCAAAGCCTGCCGTGCGCGTTCAACCTGAACCACCAGTGCCTGCGCTTGCGGCAGCAGCGCCGCCCCCGCCGCCGTCAGGCTCAAACGGCGGGTGGTGCGTTGCAGCAACACCACACCGAACTGCGCTTCGAGCTGACTGATGCGCTTGGACAACTGGCCCTTGCTGCAGCCCAACTGCTGCGCCGCGAGGGTGAAACTGCCGGCCTCGATCAGTACGGCGAATGCGGCGAGGTCATCCATTTCGCTCATGGATTGTTTCCAATTGAAAACCAAAGGTTGCCCATTAGTGCGCTTATCCGCGGAAAAAACCACTCTAGACTGAAACCTCATTCACTCACTTGGGGTACAGCTCGATGAAGATTCTGTTGATAGGCGCCGGCGGCACCATCGGTTCGGCGGTGGACAAAGAATTGTCGCAACGCCACGAAGTCATCCGTATCGGTCGTAACAGCGGTGACTTGCAAGTGGATATCAGCGACAGCGCGTCAATCCGCAAGCTGTTCGAACAGACCGGCAAGTTCGATGCGCTGATCTGCGCAGCGGGCAACGTGACGTTCGCAGCGCTGGACGAGATGACTGCAGACAGCTTCGCCCTTGGCCTGAAAGACAAACTGATGGGCCAAGTCAACCTGCTGCTGATCGGTCGCGAGTACGCCAATGACGGCGCCTCGTTCACCTTCACCACCGGCGTGCTCAGCCACGACCCGATTCGCAGCGGCGCCTCGGCAGCGCTGGTCAATGGCGCAATCGACAGCTTCGTCCGCGCCGCCGCCATCGAACTGCCGCGGGGCCTGCGGGTGAACTCGGTGAGCCCGACCGTCCTGACCGAAGCCTTGGGCAAATACGCGCCCTATTTCCGTGGCTTCAAGTCGGTTCCTGCAGCGGACGTCGCATTGGCCTACGCGAAAAGTGTCGAGGGATTGCAAACAGGGCAGACGTTTCACGTCGGTTAAGAGCAAAAGATCGCAGCCTTCGGCAGCTCCTGCACAGGACTTTATGGTTCCCTGCAGAAACTGCCGCAGGCTGCGATCTTTTGCATTTGGGGGTCAGGCTGCGTAACGTGGCAGCACTTGTCTGGAGAGCCAAAGATGCGTGTTGCCCGTTCGTTCGTCCTCGTTGCCCTGCTACCGTTGTTTGCCGCCTGCCAGTTGCTCGACGGCCAGCGTGCAAGTGTGTCCCATGCCGGGCAGACGCGGATGCAGGGGCAACTGACCGCCGCCGACGGCAAACTGGTGTTCCAGCCGTGTCAGGAGCAGCGGCAACTGGTGGTCAATGACATCGGCGGCACCAGCGTCCTGCAAGAGGCCGCCACCCTCGCCGACGAGCAAGGCAAGCTGTTTGCCGATGTGCGCGGCAAGGTCTCCGGCGATCGCCTCGACCTGGGCCAGTTGTATCGCGTCGAACGCTCGGGCACAGCCTGCGATGACCCGAATTTCAAACTGTTGATCCTGCGCGCCGCCGGCCATGGCCCGGAGTGGAACGCCAAGGTCAGCGGCAAAGGCATGGTCATCGAGCGCGACGGCCAGCCCCCGCTCGCCGTGCCCTATGTGGAAGAGCAACTGGGCGACGGCCGCTTCAATCTCAGCAGCGAAGCCAACAACCAGCGCATCGAATTATGGGTCGCGCCGCAGCGCTGCGTCGACAGCAGCACCGGCAGCGTGCAGCACATGAGCGCCGAGTTGCGCATCGACGGTCAGGTGCAGCGCGGCTGCGGCTATTTCGGCGGCGCGCGCAACGACTGATCGTTTTTCCCCCACGGATTCGCTCGCGGCGGCTTATAATCGCCGCCTTCAAACGCCCTGGCGCAGTTGTGCGCCCCGCGAATCCGGATCCCGCCATGTTACGAATCACCGAACTCAAGCTGCCAATCGACCATCCCGAAGAAGACCTGCGCGCCGCCATCGTGCAGCGTCTGGGCATCGCCAGCGATGATCTGCTCGATTTCACCTTGTTCAAGCGCAGCTATGACGCGCGCAAAAAGTCCTCCGAACTGTGCTTCATCTACACTATCGACCTCAACGTACGCGATGAGGCCCGGGTGTTGGGCAAGTTCGCCGACGACCGTAACGTCAACGTGGCGCCGGATGTCAGCTACAAATTCGTCGGTCAGGCCCCGAGCGATCTCGGCCAGCGGCCGATCGTCGTCGGTTTCGGCCCGTGCGGTATCTTCGCCGGTCTGCTGCTGGCGCAAATGGGCTTCAAACCGATCATTCTCGAACGCGGCACCGAAGTCCGTCAGCGGACCAAGGACACCTGGGGCCTGTGGCGTAAAAGCGTGCTCAATCCCGAGTCCAACGTGCAGTTCGGCGAAGGCGGCGCGGGTACATTCTCCGACGGCAAACTCTACAGCCAGATCAAGGACCCGAAATTCCTCGGGCGCAAGGTTCTGCATGAGTTCGTCAAGGCCGGCGCACCGGAAGAAATCCTTTACGTCAGCAAGCCGCACATCGGTACGTTTCGCCTGACCGGCATGGTCGAAAACATGCGCGAGCAGATCCGCGAACTGGGCGGTGAAGTGCGCTTTCAGGAGCGCGTTTCCGACGTGCTGATCGAAGACGGCCAACTGCTCGGCGTGCAACTGGCCAGCGGCGAAACCCTGCATTCCAAACACGTGGTTCTCGCCCTCGGCCACAGTGCCCGCGACACCTTCCGCATGCTCCATGGCCGTGGCGTGTTCATGGAAGCCAAGCCGTTCTCGGTGGGTTTCCGCATCGAGCACCCGCAATCGCTGATCGACCGTGCACGTCTGGGCAAATACGCCGGCCACCCGAAACTCGGCGCTGCCGATTACAAGCTGGTGCACCACGCCAGGAATGGCCGTTCGGTCTACAGCTTCTGCATGTGCCCGGGCGGCACCGTGGTCGCGGCGACGTCCGAGCCCAATCGTGTGGTCACCAACGGCATGAGCCAATACTCGCGTAACGAGCGCAATGCCAACTCCGGCATCGTCGTCGGCATCACCCCGGAAG
The DNA here is from genome assembly GCF_900105805.1 of Pseudomonas moraviensis. Taxonomy (NCBI): domain Bacteria; kingdom Pseudomonadati; phylum Pseudomonadota; class Gammaproteobacteria; order Pseudomonadales; family Pseudomonadaceae; genus Pseudomonas; species Pseudomonas moraviensis. Next base: position 3,407,657 of record NZ_LT629788.1, read on the forward strand.
TCGATTACCCGGGCGGCCCGCTCGCCGGTATCGAGTTGCAGGAACGCCTCGAATCCCACGCGTTCATCCTTGGCGGCAGCGACTACAAGGCCCCGGCGCAACTGGTTGGCGATTTCATCAACGGCAAGCCTTCCACCGAACTGGGCGAAGTCGAGCCGTCGTACAAGCCGGGGGTGGCGCTGGGCGATCTGGCTCTGGCACTACCGGATTTTGCCATTGAAGCAATCCGTGAGGCTTTGCCGGCGTTCGAAAAGCAGATTCGCGGTTATTCGCTGCACGACGCCGTGCTGACCGGGATCGAGACACGTACTTCGTCGCCGCTGCGCATCACCCGCAACGAGTCGCTGCAGAGCATGAACGTCAAGGGCCTGTTCCCGGCCGGTGAAGGCGCGGGCTATGCCGGCGGGATTCTCTCGGCGGGCGTCGACGGGATTCGCATTGCCGAGGCCGTGGCTCGCGATATCCTCGGCCTTACTGACTGATACAAAACCCTTGTAGGAGTGAGCCTGCTCGCGATAGCGGCGTGTCAGTCAGCATTTATGGCGTCTGACACACCGTTATCGCGAGCAGGCTCACTCCTACATTTGATTGGGGCGTGTCAGATATTCGCGCGCAACACCGAGGTCGGCAGCGCCTCCCCGCGCTCGGCACTCGCCGCCACCGCTGCAATCAAATCACCCAGTTCATACCCCTGCGCTTTCAGCCAATCCTGATCGTAGTACGTGTCGGCATACCGCTCGCCGCCATCGCACAGGATCGCCACGATTGACCCAGAATGCCCCGCCGCTTTCATCTGCTGCGCCGCCATCAGGGCGCCGATCAGATTGGTCCCGCTCGACCCGCCGACATGCCGCCCCAAACGCTGCGCCAGATAATGCATGGCCGCCAGCGACAATGCGTCCGGCACCTTGACCATCGCATCGATGACCTTGGGCAGAAACGATGCTTCCACCCGAGGCCGGCCAATGCCTTCGATGCGCGAGCCGCAGTCCAGGCGCAGGCTCGCATCACCACTCTGATAGAAATCGAAGAACACCGAACGCTCGGCATCGGCACACAACACGCGGGTGCAGTGCTGGCGATAGCGCACGTAACGCCCGAGGGTGGCGGTGGTGCCGCCAGTGCCGGGGCTGGAAATCAGCCAGGTCGGCTCTGGGTGTTTTTCGAAACGCATCTGCTGGAAGATCGACTCGGCGATGTTGTTGTTCGCCCGCCAGTCGGTGGCGCGTTCGGCGTAGGTGAACTGGTCGATGAAGTGACCGCCATGCTCGCGGGCCAGGCGCTCGGATTCGGCATAGATCTGCGTCGGATCCTGCACCAGATGGCTCTGGCCACCGTAGAAGGCAATCTGGGCAATCTTCTCTTTCGAAGTGGTCGCGGGCATCACCGCGATAAACGGCAAACCGAGCATGCGCGCGAAATACGCTTCGGAAATCGCCGTCGAGCCGCTGGACGCTTCGATCACCGGCGCGCCGGGTTTCAGCCAGCCGTTACACAGCGCGTAAAGGAACAGCGAACGGGCCAGGCGATGCTTGAGGCTGCCGGTCGGGTGGCTGGATTCGTCCTTGAAATACAACTCGATGCCGGCAAAACCGGGCAGCGGCAAAGGGATCAGGTGGGTGTCGGCGCTGCGCTGGAAATCCGCCTCGATGATGCGGATGGCTTCGCGGGCCCACTGTCGGTTGTCGCTCATGGTCTCGTTTCTCATGGAATCGGACAGGAGATGGGTCTCCTGAAAAAGGTCTTGCGCAAGCTTAGGAAATATCCCGCAGACGGCAAAGATACAGCTGAGTCTCAATGTGTCAGGCAACTGCTAGGCTCAATGCTTCCGAGCCAGACAGCCTGTAACGCCATATAACAAAAAAGAATATAACTTTTGTTTTAACAACTAACGGTACGGGTTAGGGTAGCCCACCTTTTTCACCAATCGATGGAGAGCGACCTTGCCTCTGCGTAGCACTTTCACGCGTTTCTTTCAGTTGGAAGCTGCCAGCGGTCTGTTACTGATCGCCGCAGCCATTCTCGCCCTGATCATCAACAACTCGCCGCTGTCGTGGCTGTACACCGGCCTGCTCGACACCCCGGTGGTGGCGCAGATCGGCGCGTTAAAAATCGCCAAACCCCTGCTGCTGTGGATCAACGACGGTCTGATGGCGCTGTTCTTCCTGCTGATCGGTCTGGAAGTCAAACGCGAAGTGCTCGACGGTCAGTTGTCCAAGCCCTCGCAGATCGTCCTGCCCGGCGCTGCGGCGATCGGCGGCATGCTGGTGCCGGCGCTGATCTACTGGTTCCTCAACCGCGACAACCCCGCCGCCCTGAGTGGCTGGGCCATTCCGACCGCCACCGACATCGCTTTCGCCCTCGGCGTATTGGCGCTGCTCGGCAAGCGCGTGCCGGTCTCGCTGAAATTGTTCCTGATGACCCTGGCAATCATCGATGACCTCGGCGCCATCGTCATCATCGCGATTTTCTACTCTGGCGAACTGTCGACCCTTTCGCTGGGCCTGGCGGCGGCCTGCATTGCCGCGCTGGTGGCGATGAACCGGCTCGGCGTGGTCAAGCTCGGGCCGTACATGATCATCGGCCTGATCCTCTGGGTCTGCGTGCTCAAGAGCGGTGTCCACGCCACATTGGCCGGTGTGACCCTGGCTTTCTGCATCCCATTGCGGACGAAAAATGCCGAGCCGTCGCCACTGCTGACCCTCGAACACGCGCTGCACCCGTGGGTCGCCTACGGCATCCTGCCGCTGTTCGCTTTCGCCAACGCCGGCCTGTCGCTGAGCGGCGTCACCGTCGAAAGCTTCACCCACGACGTACCGATGGGCATCGCCATCGGCCTGCTGCTGGGCAAGACCATCGGCGTGTTCGGCCTGACCTGGCTGGCGGTCAAGATCGGCATCGCCGCCCTGCCCCAAGGCGCCAACTGGGGCCAGGTCCTCGGCGTCGCGATCCTCTGCGGCATCGGCTTCACCATGAGCCTGTTCGTCGGCTCGCTGGCCTTCGAACCGGGCGTGAGTGATTACGCAGGAATGGATCGGATGGGCATCCTCACCGGCTCGATTCTCGCGGCGCTGATTGGTTATGCGGTGACGGCGGCGGCGAGTCGTAGGGTCACGATACAAACTTCCTGAGGTTTATTGCGGCCAATGGCATAGCCCCTCACCAGACGAGGGGCTTGGCTCTAAGCCTTGCAAATGTGCTATATCTTGCGCATCAAACAGCCATCTACTCAGCACAGCTTGGAGTCATTCATGTCGCGCAAAGCCGAAAAACGCCCAATGACTGACGATCAGATTGCCGTTCAGGAGTCGCGAATTCCTGACATCGCTCTAAAGGCCTTCAGCAACGCCTACAAAATGGCACTTGCAAACGGCGCAGCGGTGCTTGTCGCTAAAGATGGTCAGCTGCTTGAAGTGACCGAGAAGACTTCCATCGTTTTGCGGTCGATTGGCGCCTACGGCAATCTGAAAAGCGGAACGCGTCTGCACATCAAAAAATCCTCAAAACAGGTTACTTCTTGAGCACACCGAGAATACGGATATTCGCGGGACCGAACGGATCCGGGAAAAGCACATTCAATCGACTTGTCCCTGCGCATCTGCTGGGCAACTACATAAACCCTGACGACATCGAACGCTCAATTAAAGATACCGGGTATTTTGATTTCAGTTCTTATCGCATCGAAGCACACAAAGCCGAGCTGTTCGACTTCCTACGTGCTCACCCCCTTCTGAAAAAATCGCCTCATTCGCAGGCAAAGCTTGATGACCTCGCAATTGACGGAGTCCGGCTCAACTTTTCGAATACTGAAATCGACTCGTACGTGGCGTCAGCACTCTGCGACTTCATCCGTAGATCGCTGATAAAAGAGCGCATCAGCTTTACTTTCGAAACCGTCATGTCCTCCGCAGACAAAGTCAGCCTTCTCGCTGAAGCGAATAAATCCGGCTATAGGGTCTACGTCTATTACGTCGCAACAGCGGACCCGCAGATCAATATTGCGAGAGTTGCATACCGCGTTTCCCGAGGCGGGCATAACGTGCCTGCTGAAAAGATTGAGGCTCGATACTGGCGATCTCTAGAGCTTTTATCCGAAGCTATCCTGACCTCCAACCGAGCCTATATCTTCGATAACTCTGATGAAGGCAGTGAAGGTTTGACGCAGATAGCTGAAATTACGGATGGCGAACTGATAGAAATCAAATCAGACACCCAGCCACCGTGGTTCAAGCAGTTCGTGCTGGATAAATTGCTTTAGATTGGTTCTAAAATCATTTTGCCGATTGGTTACGCTGAATGTGAATAACAGACAGCCCCCCGCTCTCCGTGATTACCTCGCCCACGTCGAACAATCCCCACGTATTTAGCGACTCGTCCTACAGCCGCGCTTTCCTGATCTGGCTTAATGATTCTGGACACCCCTAAAGGGCGGTAATCTACGCCCATAGACGAGGTGTGATTTGACCAGACGATATTTTTCGACAGATTTCAAACGGGATGCGGCTTGCCTGGTTTTGGATAAAGACTATTCGGTGAGTGAAGCCTGCGAAGCAATGGGCGTGGGCCCTACAGCTCTGCGTCGCTGGGTTGAGCAACTGCGTGCGGAGCGCAGCGGCAAGACGCCTGAGAAGTCCAAGGCCATGACCGTTGACCAACAACGCATCCAGGAACTGGAAGCAACAATTCGACGGATTGAGCGCGAGAAGGAAATTTTAAAAAAGGCTACAGCTCTCTTGATGTCGGATTCCCTCGATCGGTAAGGCTGGTCGAGGAGTTAAGCGAGCAATATTCAAGATCCGAGTTGTGCGTTGTATTTGGAATCAACCGCAGCAGTTATTACGAGCGTCTGAAACAGCGGGCGAAAGTAGATGACGGGCGCAATCGCCTAAAGATCAAAGCTGCTGAATTACATGAGCAAAGTCGCGGCTCAATGGGCGCGCGCAGCCTGTCAAAGGCGCTATGTAACGAAAAAGAGTCGGTGGGTCGTTACATGGCTCGTAGCCTGATGCGCGAGCTCGGGTTGAAGAGTCAGCAACGGCGCAGGCATCGTTACAAACCCAGCGGTGCGGAGGCGCAATACGCCCCCAATCATTTGGAGCGTAAATTCAATGTCGAGATCCCCAATCGAGTGTGGTGTGGCGACGTGACTTACATTTGGGCCGGTACTTACTGGGTTTATCTGGCTGCTGTACTTGATCTGCATGCCCGGCGTATCGTCGGCTGGGCGATGTCCAGAAGCCCGGATTCAGCTCTGACCTGTCGAGCGTTAAAGATGGCTTTCGAGTCGCGAGGACGCCCTGAAAACCTAATGTTCCATTCGGATCAGGGCTGTCATTACAGCAGTAAAGTATTTCGTGAAATGCTGGCGGACATGCGCATAAAACAAAGCATGAGTCGACGAGGAAACTGCTGGGATAACGCCCCGATGGAGCGTTTCTTTGGCAGTTTGAAATCTGAATGGATACCCAAGGCTGGCTACCGAAACGAAGATGAGGCTAGTACCGATGTGTTGCGCTACCTGACCCATTATTACAATCGGATCAGGCTGCACAGTCACAACGGATATCGGACTCCGGTAGCAATGGAAGCCTTGGCAGCATGAGAAATGACCTAAACCCTATAACCGTGTCCAGTATCGTTTGACCAGAACAAAGGGAGCAGATCGGGGAAATTTCGGAGCCTGAGTTCGCCTCAAAATTCAAAAGCCATCACAAAGGACTACCAGCCTGAGTGCACCTCGACATCTCAGGTCGGCGTACCTCGAACAATCAACACGGTCAGTCCCCTCTCCCTCTGGGAGAGGGTTAGGGTGAGGGGCAAAAGCCATCACGCCGAAAACACTGACAAACCGCCAGCCAAAATCAGGCACTCAACCGCGCCGTCACCTCATTCAACTGCCCCGACAACCCATGCAGATTCTGACTGGCACTTTCGGTGCGCTGCACGTTGTCCAGATTGGTGCTGGCAATCGCGGTGATTTCAGTCAGGTTGCGCGAGATATCCTCGGCCACCGACGTCTGCTCTTCAGCCGCGGTGGCGATCTGACGGTTCATGTCGCGAATGGCTTCCACGGCCAGGGTGATGCGCTCCAGCATCGCGCCAGCCTGGGTCACTTGCTCGACACTTTCGTCACTGCGCGCCTGTCCGCTCTCGATAGCCTGCGCGGCGTCGACAGCCCCAGTCTGCACGTTCTGAATGATCTGGTTGATCTCGATGATCGACTCCGCCGTGCGCTGGGCGAGGTTACGTACCTCGTCGGCCACCACCGCAAAACCGCGCCCGGCCTCGCCGGCCCGTGCCGCTTCGATGGCTGCGTTGAGCGCCAGCAGGTTGGTCTGCTCGGCGATGCCGCGAATCACCTCCAGCACCTTGCCGATACGACCGCTATCGGTTTCCAGACGACGGATCACCGTGGCGGTGTTGGCGATTTCGCCGCGCATCTGCGTGATGGAATGAATGGTGGTTTGCATGACCTTTTCGCCCTGCTGCGCCGACTGATCGGCATCGTCGGCAGCACGCGCGGCATCAGCGGCGTGGCGGGCGACTTCCTGGGCGGTGGCGGACATTTCATTCATCGCCGTGGCCACCTGATCGGTGCGGTTGAATTGCTCGTTGGTGCCCCCGGCCATGGTCGTGGCAATGGCATTGAGCTCGCCGCTGGCGCTGTCCAGATTGCTGGTGCTGCGCTGCAACCGAGTGAAGGTGTCGGCAAGGAAATCGCGCAGGGTGTTGGCGGCGGCGGCGAGGTTGCCCAGCTCATCGCGGCGCTCGCTGACTACACGTTCGGCCAACTGGCCACGGCTCAAGCGAGTGACGTAATCGATGAGGTTGCGGATCGGCTCGATCAGGTTGCGGCTGACCAGCCACAGGCTCAGCAACCCGATCAGCAAGCCTGACCCGAGCATCACCAGAAGCCCCAGCCACACGGTGCGCTCAGCGCTGGCACTGATCAGCGCCGATTGCTCGGTGCCCTGCTGGCGCAACTCGGCGACCAGCGCACTCATTTGCTCACTGGTGGCGCGGTCGACGCCTTTGACCGCTGCGTCGCCGGCGCTCGGCTCACCACCGGCTGCCACGTAGGCATCGCGGCCCTTCTGGTAGGCAGCACCCAACTGGCGATGCTCTTCGCGCAAACGTTCGATGCGTGATTTCAGATTTGTCTCGATGCCTTTCTGGCCGGCCAGTTCGCCGAGAATGTTCTGCACGTCGCGCTGACGCTCTTCGAACTGGCTCCAGTATTTCGCCAGATCCGCCGGTTGCTTGCCGCGCAACAGGACGTTTTTCCACTCTTGCACCTGCACCTTGAACTGCAGGTTGGCTTCATCGATCAGTTGCGAAGTGTGCAACGGGCCGGCGATCAACTGGCTGTAGCTTTGCACGCCGTTGGAGAGGAAGTGAAAGCAGGCCAGCGCGATCAACAGCATCGCCAGCAGACTGCCGCTCAGCAGGGCGAGAATTTGCGCTCTCAGGGATTTTTGCAGCATTGCAAGGTACTCGAAGCAGGGATGAGGCACGCCCGAGCGGACGTGAAAAATGGCCGGACTTCCCTGTCGTCGCACCATGGCCAGAAGCCAATGGCGCGCAAGCTAACTCACTTGGGATCGGCGCGCCAGAGCGCTTCTTGAGAATCTTCCGACAGTCGGTAACGCATTGATTTGACGTCATTTCACTGTCACAAAACGGTCATGTGAGCTTGCGATGATGCCGCTCAGGTGAACCTGAAAATCCTCTACCAGACACCCTCCTCCCAGCGAGCCGCCATGAACCATAGCCTCGATATCAGCCATCGCGATTCGGATCTGTTTGGCCTGCTCTACGGCTTTCGCTTCCTGCCCGGTGAGCGCGGTCGGGAGATCGATTCGGCGACGGCGTTGCGCTGTTTGCAGGACGACAGCGACAGTGACCAATTCCTCTGGCTGCACCTGAACCTGGCCCATGCTGCGTGCGAGCGCTGGATGAAAAGTCATCTGCAATTGCCCGACGAATTTTTCGAGGCTTTGCACGAGGGTTCGCGTTCGACGCGCATCGAGCATGTCGACTCGGCGCTGCTGGCGGTGGTCAACGATGTGGTGTTCAACCTCAGCAGCATGGTCTCCTCGGACGTGTCGACGCTGTGGGTCTGCGTGCGCAGCAAATTGATCGTCAGCGCACGCCTGCAACCGCTGCACTCGGTGGATAAATTGCGCTCGTCGGTGAAGGCCGGCGAGTGCTTTCGTTCGCCCTCGGAATTGCTCGTGCACCTGCTGCGCGATCAGGGCGAAGTGCTGACGCAGATCGTGCGCAAGACCAGCCTGAGCGTCGATCTGGTCGAGGACCAATTGCTTTCCTCGCGCCTGTCGACCAACCGCGCCGAGCTTGGCGCAAATCGCCGCGTGCTGGTGCGCCTGCAACGGCTGCTGGCACTGGAGCCGGGTTCGCTGCTGCGCCTGCTCAACCGCCCGCCGCCGTGGTTGCAGAAGGAGGACGTCAAGGAGTTGCGCAAATCCACCGAGGAGTTTGCGCTGATCATCAACGACCTCACCGCCCTCGGCGAGCGGATCAAATTGCTGCAGGAGGAAATCGCCGCCAACCTCAACGAACAGAGCAACCGCACGCTGTTCACCCTGACCGTGGTGACGGTGCTGGCCCTGCCCATCAACATCATTGCCGGTTTTTTCGGCATGAATGTCGGCGGTGTGCCGCTGTCGCAGGACCCGCACGGGTTTTGGGTGCTGGTTGCGCTGGTGGCGACGTTCACGGTGATCGCCGGGCGCTGGGCGTTTCGCAAGCGTGGGGATTATTGAGCGCAAATCCCACACACAAGACAGTCGTCCCTGTGGGAGCGAGCCTGCTCGCGAAGTCGGTGTGTCAGATAAATCAATGTTGAATGACAGGGCGCTTTCGCGAGCAGGCTCGCTCCCACAGGTTTCTTCTTCAGCCTTCGGATCAGCGGCGGGCTTGAACACCCAAACACTGACCTGACGCAGTCTCTCTGTAACATTCTGCAACGATCATGGGCGACATTCCTTCCCTCGCTCAGGATTGTCCGCCATGGCCACGCCCTCACTGACCGCCAGCCCTGCATCCGCCGCCAGTGGCAGACCGGCGCTCGACAAGAAAACCGGTCCGTTCACTTACGTCATCTTTTTCGCCGTGCTCGCCATGGGCATGCTGTTTACCGCCTACAGCCTGATGCACGACATGCACGAACTTGGCACGGTGGTCACCACCTGGACGCCGTTCCTACTGCTCGGCGTGGCGTTGTTGATTGCGCTGGGCTTTGAGTTCGTCAACGGTTTCCACGACACCGCCAACGCCGTGGCGACGGTGATCTATACCCACTCGCTGCCGCCGAATGTCGCGGTAGTCTGGTCGGGGTTCTTCAATTTCCTCGGGGTGCTGCTGTCGAGCGGTGCGGTGGCGTTCGGCATCATTGCGCTGTTGCCGGTGGAGCTGATTCTGCAGGTCGGCTCGTCCGCCGGGTTTGCGATGATCTTCGCCCTGTTGATCGCGGCGATTCTGTGGAACCTCGGCACCTGGTGGCTGGGCTTGCCGGCGTCGTCTTCGCACACCTTGATCGGCTCGATCATCGGCGTCGGCGTGGCGAATGCCTTGATGCACGGTCGCGACGGCACCAGCGGTGTCGACTGGGCGCAGGCGACCAAGATCGGCTATGCGCTGCTGCTGTCGCCGCTGGTGGGTTTCGGTTGTGCGGCGCTGTTGCTGCTGGCATTGCGCGCGTTCGTCAAGAACCGTGCGCTGTACAAGGCGCCCGAAGGCAATACTCCACCGCCACTGTGGATTCGCGGTTTGCTCATCGCCACCTGCACCGGCGTGTCGTTCGCCCACGGCTCCAACGACGGTCAGAAAGGCATGGGCCTGATCATGCTGATTCTGGTCGGCACGCTGCCAATGGCCTACGCATTGAACCGGACCATGCCGGAAGAACAAGCGCTGCAATTCGCCGCCGTCGCCCAAGTCACTCAACAAGCGCTGGTGAAAAGTGCGCCGCTGCCAGCACCTGCCGATCCGCGCCCGGTCCTTTCGGATTACGTGCGCAGCAAGGAACCCACGCCGCAACTGATCCCCGCCCTCGCCGCCCTGACCGGGCATATCGGCGAGGAAGTCAAAGGCTACGGTTCGCTGGCAAAGGTCCCGGCCGAAGCCATGGGCAACGTGCGCAACGACATGTACCTGGCGAGCGAAAGCATTCGCCTGATGGACAAGAACAAGGTCGGCAACTTCGATGCCGACACCAGTAGCAAGCTGCAACTGTTCAAACAACAGATCGACAACGCCACGCGGTTCATTCCGCTGTGGGTGAAGATCGCCGTGGCGATTGCCCTAGGACTCGGCACCATGGTCGGCTGGAAGCGCATTGTCGTGACCGTCGGCTAGAAGATCGGCAAGACTCACCTGACCTACGCCCAGGGCGCCTCGGCGGAAACCGTGGCGATGCTGACCATCGGCGCGGCGGACATGTTCGGTTTGCCGGTATCGACAACCCATGTGTTGTCCTCGGGCGTGGCCGGGACCATGGTTGCCAACGGCGCCGGGTTGCAGATGCGCACGATCCGCAACTTGCTGATGGCCTGGGTGTTGACCCTGCCAGCGGCCATCCTGCTGTCGGGCAGCCTTTACTGGCTGTTCACCCAAATCTTCTGACCCAAACAGTTCCCCCTGTAGGAGTGAGCCTGCTCGCGATAGCGGTGTGTCAGTCAACATTGATTTATCTGACCCACCGCTATCGCGAGCAGGCTCACTCCTACAAGGGTCTGCGTGATCAGTCAGAGCGTTGAGCGGACCACGTCGCCGAGCCAATCCATGAACACCCGCACCCGCAGCGGCAAATGCCGTTGTCGCGCATACAACAAGGAAATCGCCATCGGCGGTGCGGTGTGTTGCGCGAGCACGGTCACCAGTTCGCCATTTTCCAGATGCGGTTGCATGCCGGTGCGCGGTACCTGGGTCAGGCCGAAACCGCCCAGGCACGCCGCTTCGTAGGCATCGGTGCTGTTGACCGTGACACTGCCGGCCATCGCCACGCGCCGCACCTCACCGTCCTCCTCATAGACAAACCCTTCCGAACGCGAGCCCAGCACGCCGACGTAATGCACCAGCCGATGCTGTGCCAGATCTTCCAGGGTCTGCGGCACGCCGTAACGTTGCAGATAATCCGGGCTGGCGCAGTTGACCATCGGGAAGTCGCCCAAGTGCCGGGCGACCACCGACTGATCCGGCTGCGCGCCGATGCGCAACACGCAGTCGAAACCCTCGCTCAGCAGATCGACACGGCGATCGGTGCTGCTGATTTCCATCTGCAGATTCGGGTGGCGATCCATGAATTCTGGCAGGCGCGGCATGATCAACCGTCGCGCGAGAATATTCGGCATATCGACCCGGATGCGCCCGGTCAGCGAAGCCTCGTCCTGACGAAACAGCCCTTCGATCTCATCCATGTGCGAGAGCAGATCCTTGCTGCGTTCATACAACACCAGGCCGTCCTGGGTGGCCTGCACCTTGCGCGTGGTGCGCTGCAACAGGCGCGTGCCGAGCAAGGCTTCGAGTGCCTGCACTTGGTCGGACACCGTGGAGCGCGGCAGGCCGAGGCTTTCACCGGCGAGGGTGAAACTCGACAGTTCGCTGACCCGGACGAAGGTACGCAGCAGTTCCAGTTTGTTCATCACAGGCCTCGGTGATTGTTCGGCTGAGCCGATCAGTGATTCCGCTTTTGCCGTGTTTATCACCTCAGGGCGGATAAATAAACTTCTTCCATCCCCACTCAACGCAATCGAGGAAGTCCGCATGAATCGCAAAATCGCACTGATCACCGGCGCCAGTCGCGGCCTGGGCCGCAGCGCCGCCCTGCATCTCGCCGCGCAAGGCATCGACATCATCGGCACCTACAACAGCCGCGCCGACGAGGCGCAGAATCTGGTCATAGAGCTACAGGCACTCGGCGCGAAAGCGGCAATGCTGCAACTGGACGTCGGCCACAGCGAACACTTTGCCGCGTTCGCCGCGCAGGTTGCACAAGTACTGGAGCAGACCTTTGAGCGGCAGCGCTTTGATTTCCTCATCAACAATGCCGGGATCGGCGTGCATGCGCTGTTCAGCGAAACCACCCCGGAGCAGTTCGATCTGCTGATGAACGTGCAACTGAAAGGGCCGTTCTTTCTGACTCAGCAACTGCTGCCGCAGATCAACGACGGTGGGCGCATCGTCAATATTTCCAGCGGCCTGACCCGCTTCAGCCTGCCGGGTTACGGCGCCTACGCGGCGATGAAAGGCGCGATGGAAGTGCTGACCCGTTATCAGGCGAAGGAGCTTGGCGCGCGGCAGATTGGCGTGAACATTCTGGCGCCGGGTGCGATTGAAACCGATTTTGGTGGCGGTACGGTGCGCGACAACAGCGCTGTCAACGCGATGGTCTCGAGCAACACCGCGCTGGGTCGCGTCGGCCAACCAGACGATATTGGCGGAGCATTGGCGCTGCTGCTGTCACCGGGTGGACAGTGGATCAACGGTCAGCGGGTCGAGGCATCCGGCGGCATGTTTCTCTAACTGCAAACACCGAATCTGTAGGAGCTGCGGAACGCTGCGATCTTTTGACTTTGATTTTTAAAAACAAGATCAAAAGATCGCAGCGTTCCGCAGCTCCTACAGGGATCGGCGTTAGCTTTCATAGGCGCGGCGCGCCATGAAGCGCTCGCGCAGGACGTCATAGCCCCAGTGATAAACGTAGGTGTACGGCAGGAAAAACAGCAGCACACCGATGTCGAGCAACAACGCCTGCCACAGGCTGACCGACAGCCACCAGGCAATCAGCGGCACGCCCATCACGATCAGTCCACCTTCGAACAACAATGCATGCACCACCCGCACCCAGGCGTTGTGCGACTGATTCATCCGCGCCAGAGCACGGTCGAAAAAACGGTTGAACACCACGTTCCATGCCAGCGCCAACATCGCAATGAGTACGGTCACGGCCCCCATGTCGAGCAGAGGTTTTTGCATGATCCACGCCAGCAGCGGTGTGCAGATGAGGATGGCGAGAAATTCGAACCCGACAGCCTGGAAAACGCGTTCGGTGATGGACTTGTGGACAGTCATGGCCTGACTCCTTGTTTGACGATGGTTGCCATGATCCAACCGATTCCCGATACTTCATAACCAATAACCATCGATCAAGGCGATAGTTCATGGCTTCGCAAGAAGTGCTGTTGGCGTTTGTGCAGGCGGCGACGCAAGGCTCGTTTTCCGCCGCTGCACGTAAGTTGGGGCGCAGTCAGTCGACCATCAGCGCAGCGGTTGCCAGTCTGGAAATCGATCTGGATTTGCAACTGTTTGACCGCAGCAGCCGCAAACCCACGCTCACCCCCGCCGGCCACGTCATGTTGCAGAAAGCCGAAGCGATTCTGGCCGCCACCAGTCGCCTGGAGATGAGCGCACGGCAATTGGCGCAAGGCATCGAGCCGAAGCTGACCGTGGCGATTTCCGATACCTATCAGTCGTATCGTTTTGAGGCGGCACTGGTGAGTTTCGAGCAGCGATATCCAGAGCTGGAGCTGGAATGTCTGATTGCCGAATGCGATGACCTGATCGAACTGGTCCAGCGCGGCCGCGCGCATCTGGCCTTCGCGGAAATGCAGGATAACTACCCGCCGGATCTGGTCACCTCGACCGTCGCCGAGCGCACGGAGATCGCCCTGTTCGTCAGCCGCGAGCATCCGTTGGCGAAGCTTGAGCATGTCGATCAGCAGATCCTCGAGCAACATCGCGAGTTGCGCCTGGCGACCATCGTCAATCCATATGACAGTCGCGGCAAAGGCCGGGTGTGGTCGGCGCCGAGTTATCTGATGCTGCTGGAAATGGCGGAAAAGGGATTTGGCTGGGCGCCATTGCCGAGGTGGCTGGTGCAGCGCTATGCCAATGATTTGCTGGTTGAACTGGACGTGCGCGGCTGGCCGAAACCGGTGTTTGTCGATGCCTTGTGGTCGCGGCTATATCCGCCGGGGCCGGCGGGGAGCTGGTTGTTGAGCAAGATGCTCGAATAAAGCTGCCAAGATCAAAAGCCCCTCACCCCAGCCCTCTCCCGGAGGGAGAGGGGGCCGACCGAGGTGTCTGGCGTTATGCATCGACCTGAAAAACCTTATCGATTATGGATTCAAGACAATTCGTTCAAGTCGGTGAATCTCTCCAATATCCCCCAATCAGTCCCCTCTCCCTCTGGGAGAGGGTTAGGGTGAGGGCAATCCACAGGCTGCCCACCGTCGCGAGAGCGCCAAACTCAGGGCAGTCCCAGCGCCTTGATCCGTCCTCGAATAAACCGCCGCTCCGGCTCCTGCCGCGTCAACTCCAGCGCGCGAAGATAAGCGCTACGCGCCTCCTCGACCCGCCCCAACTGCCGGCAAAACTCCGCCCGCGCCGAATGCGCCAAGTGGTAATCCTGCAACTCGCCTCGGGCCAAAATCCCTTCTATCAATGACAACCCGGCCAACGCTCCATCACGCTTGGCCACCGCCACTGCCCGGTTCAGCTCGATCACCGGCGAGGGCACCGCGCGCAGCAAGACATCGTACAGCCCGACAATCTGCCGCCAGTCGGTTTCCGCCGCCGACGGCGCTTCCGCATGCACCGCTGCAATCGCCGCCTGCAGGCAATACGGCCCGAAGCGTCGTGTACTCAGCGCGCGCTCGACCAGCGCGCAACCTTCTGCCATCAACCCGGCGTCCCACAACGCGCGATCCTGATCGTCGAGCAGCACCAGCTCACCGCTCGGCGAGGTGCGTGCCGGCCGGCGTGATTCGTGCAGCAGCATCAGCGCCAGCAGGCCCATGACTTCCGGTTCCGGCAGCAACTCCATGAGCAGGCGCCCCAGGCGAATGGCTTCGCGCGTCAGATCCTCGCGGGTCAGCTCGGCGCCGACCGAGGCCGAATAGCCTTCGTTGAACACCAGATAGATCACCCGCAACACACTGTCGAGGCGCTCGGGCAGTTCATGCAGCGTCGGCACTTGATAAGGAATTTTTGCGTCACGGATCTTGGCTTTCGCGCGCACGATGCGCTGGGCAATCGCCGCCGGTGCCGAGAGAAAAGCACGGGCGATTTCTTCGGTGGTGAGGTCGCAGACTTCGCGCAAGGTCAGCGGCACTTGCGCATCCGCCGCGAGTGCCGGGTGGCAGCAGGTGAAGATCAGCCGCAAGCGATCGTCTTCCACGTCTTCGCCACTCCAGTCAGCCTGTTCCAGCTCATCGAGTTGCGCCAGCAGCAGCGGTTGCGAAGCCTTGAACCGCGCGCGCCGGCGCAGCACATCGATGGCTTTGAAACGTCCGGTAGAGACCAGCCAGGTGCGCGGATTGTCCGGAACGCCGTCGCGTTGCCAGCGCTCGACCGCGACGAAGAACGCCTCGTGCAAGGCTTCTTCGGCGAGGTCGAAATCACCGAGCAGGCGGATCAGCGTTGCCAGGATCCGCCGCGAATCCTCGCGGTAGACCTGCTCGACCCGCGCCCTGACGTCAGACATTCAACTGCCGCACCGGACGCACTTCAACGCTGCCGACCCGGGCTGCGGGAATGTTGCCGGCGAGCTGAATCGCTTCGTTGAGATCCTTGGCGTCGATCAGGTAGAAACCGGCCAGTTGCTCCTTGGTTTCAGCGAAAGGCCCATCGGTGATCGACAACTTGCCGTTGCGCATCCGTACCGTGGTTGCGGTCTCTACCGACTCCAACGCTTCGGCGGCGATCATCCGCCCGCTGCCCTGCACCGACTCGGCGTAGGCCCAGCATTCGGCGTCCTCCGGGCTGTCCGGCGAGGAGTGCAACAGGCGTTCATCGCTGTAGACCAGGCATAGATATTTCATGGCGATCTCCTGATTCGAACGGATCAACTATGGCTGAAGATCAGGGAGTCACATCGAACAGCGTCGCGCCGCTCATCGGATCGAACGGTGCCGACCAGTGCTCGTGAGCAATCTTCCACGTCCCCCCAACCTGCCGGTAACAGGCAGTGACACGCATCCAGCAGCTCTGGGTTTCGCCCTTGTCATTGGTGCCGCCGCAGTTAGCCACCCAGTGGGCGAAGGCGATGTTGTCGGCGCTTTCGATGGCGATTTCGTGGAACTCGAAGATGTGCGGGCCGGGGCACATTTCCATGCACTCGACCCAGTGCGCACGGTAGGCCGCTTTGCCCTTGAATTGCAGGGCCTTGATCGCATCGAACGAGACAATGTCATCGGCATACAGGGCCATGACTTTTTCGACGTCCTTGGCCATCACCGCTTCGCGATAGGTGTTGATCAGGGTCTGGATTTCGGTCTGTGCGCTCATGGTGTTCTCCGTGGTTTTTGTTGTGAAGACACCTTTAGTCGTTTGCCCTTTGCGCAGATCGACAAGGCAAACAAAAAAAATTCGCCGACGACAATGTCGCTAGAATCCGAGGCTCATTCTTTGTAGGAAAAAGGAAATTCCCGTGTCAGCCCAACTCGTGCCGTACGACAGCCTCAGCCCTTTGCAGCGTCAGCAAGTCGAGGCCATTGAAATCCACCCCGAGCAGATCAGATTCTCCGGCGACATCCACGGTGCGTTGCACACTCTTCTCTCGAAACCCGGCCCCGGGGTAAAGGGTTTTGCCCTGCTGGCTGACGACGTGCCGGTGGCATTTTTGCTGCTCAAGCGCCCGCCGGTATTGCCCGACTGGGCCGACGAACACAGCGCCACGTTGCATGCCTTGCAGGTCGATCGCCGCGCCCAAGGCAAGGGCTACGGCAAGGCTTGTCTGCAAGCACTGCCCGCCGTCGCGCGTGAAGCATGGCCGGAGATCAAGGGGCTGGAATTGTCGGTGGACGCCGATAACGAAGCGGCGATTGCGCTGTATGCCAGGCATGGCTACGTCGACAGCGGCGAAGCGTACAAGGGACGGATTGGGTACGAGCGGCGGATGGGGCTGGTTTTCTGAATATCCAGAAACTCTCTGCTGACACGCCACGATCCTCTGTAGGAGCTGCCGAAGGCTGCGATCTTTTGATCTGGCTTTTGAAGATCAAGATCAAAAGATCGCAGCCTTCGGCAGCTCCTACAGTTGTGATAGGTGTTGGCTTCAGAGGGTCAGGATCATTTCGTGCCACGCCATGCCGCCATGGTCAGACTCGGAGGGTTTGATGTAGGCAAAACCAAACCCGGCATACAGTGCAATGTGCTGCTCTTTGCACATCAGATGAATCGTCGCTTTGTCCATTCCGCGCATGCGCTCGATGAACTCTGCCAGCAGGCGCTTGGCCAGGCCCTGCCCCTGGTAATCCGGGTGCACTACCACCGACATGATCACCACGTTCGGGCCTTTCGGGTCGTGGCCGATCAGTTCCTTGAAGGCCTCGTCGGACATCTGCACGTCGAACGCCGCGCCGGAATTGATGAAACCGGCAACCACTCCGTCTACTTCGGCGACGATGAAGCCGTCCGGCCAAGTGGCAATGCGCGTGGCGATCTTCTCGCGGGTGGCGGCTTCGTCGCCTTCGTAGGCGACGGTTTCGATGGCGTAGCAGCGCTCGAGGTCGGCGGCGCTGACGTTGCGGATCACGGTGTTCATGGCAACTCGAAAATCTGTGGACACAAGGCCCGCCAGCATAAAGCACAACCACCGGGGCGGACATGCTCCGCCTCGATTCGAACGCCGGTCAGGCCTTGATCGGCAGCCAGATTTCCAGGGTGCCGGTGTTGAGCTTCGGGTTGTAATCGTCGCTGTAGCGCTCGAATTCCGGCGCATCCGCCGCTTCGTAACCGGACTGCGGCAGCCAGGTTTTCCAGATGTGCTGGAAGGTGTCGGGGAGTTGCGTCAGGGGTCCTTTGTGCTCGAACACCGCATATTCCTGCGGCTGGATTTCAACCCAGCGGTACTGCTCCGGCAGGTCATCGAGCTTGTCGATCTGCACGCCGGCGATGTACTCGAAACCTCCCTCGCCGTCCGCGTTGCAGCAAACGCCGTAGGTCACTTCGTTGACCTGCGCAGGGATTTTTCCCAGGTGCGGGATAAGCTTTTCCCACAGCCTTGGAATGTCTCCAGTGGTTTCCTGAGTGAATCGCCCGCCGAAACCGGCGATCAGCAGAAATTGCCCGTGCTCGAAGCGAGGTTCGGCTATTTCGACGCGTGTGTGTTCATCCATGACGCGGCTCCTCAGAACGGAAAAGTGGGTTCGGCTGGGAGTATAGAAAGGCCGACCCGTTTCGCACGTTTACAGCGCATGCAACTGCTCGACGGCGCCCGATCCGACAAACTCGTTGTAGCCGGAAACGATCACGTACACCGCGAAATAGCAGAAGATCGCCGCGGATGCCAGATAGGAGTAGCGCAAAAGCTTGTCGCCCAGCAACTTGCCGCCGTGGCTGGCGGCGAAGCACAAACCGGCCGACCACAGCAGCCCGGCGCAGAGAAAACCACCGAGGAACAACGCCGAGCTCAAAGGCCCGCCGCCACCCGAGCGGGCGATCAAGGTGCCGCCAACGGCAGCGAACCAGAGAATCGCGCTTGGCGACGACATGGCGAGAAAGATGCCGCGAAAGAACTCCTTGCGATGGGAGTTCTGCCCCACCTCGGCCGTATCCGCCAGCAGCGCTTCGTGGTGGATCGCCGAATAAATCATCTTCGCCGCGAAATAGATCAGCAGCGCCGAACCGCCGATCCACAGCACCCAGCGTACGGTTTCGTATTGCAGCAAAACGGTCATGCCGGCCAGTGCCAGCACCGCATAAATCAAGTCGCCGACGCAGGTGCCCAGGCCGAGGGCGAAGCCCTGAAAGTAGCCGCGCTGCATGGCCAGGGTGATCATCGCGATGTTGGCCACGCCGATATCCAGGCACAGCGAAAGGCTCAGCAGGAAGCCGCTGGTGAATTCCATTGACCGATTTTCCTTGAAAAAAATGTTTACAACCGCGCTGGACAGTATGCCATCACTGCCCTTATCTTCCGCCACAGGTCACCGCAGTGACCAGCGTCGCTCGGACGGTTCCGGGCGCTTACGTTATCCGAGGCAACAATGGCCGAACAAGGTTCGCCGCGCCGCTTTGCGCGCATAGATCGACTCCCCCCTTACGTTTTCAACATCACCGCCGAGCTGAAGATGGCCGCTCGCCGCCGTGGTGAAGACATCATCGACCTGAGCATGGGCAATCCCGACGGCGCCACGCCGCCGCACATTGTCGAAAAACTCGTGCAGGTCGCCCAACGTGAAGACACCCACGGTTACTCGACGTCCAAGGGCATTCCGCGCCTGCGCCGGGCGATTTCCAACTGGTACAAGCAGCGCTACGAAGTCGATATCGACCCGGAAAGCGAAGCCATCGTCACCATCGGTTCCAAGGAAGGCCTGGCGCACTTGATGCTGGCGACTCTGGATCAGGGCGACACCGTACTGGTGCCGAACCCGAGCTACCCGATTCACATTTACGGCGCGGTGATTGCCGGCGCTCAGGTGCGGTCGGTGCCGCTGGTGCCGGGGGTGGACTTCTTCGATGAGCTGGAGCGGGCGATTCGCGGCTCGATCCCCAAGCCGAAAATGATGATCCTCGGCTTCCCGTCGAACCCGACCGCGCAGTGCGTGGAGCTGGATTTCTTCGAACGGGTGATCGCCCTCGCCAAGCAGTACGACGTGCTGGTGATTCACGATCTGGCTTACGCCGACATCGTCTACGACGGCTGGAAAGCGCCGTCGATCATGCAAGTGCCGGGCGCCAAGGACATCGCGGTGGAATTTTTCACCCTGTCCAAGAGCTACAACATGGCCGGCTGGCGCATCGGGTTCATGGTCGGTAACCCGGAACTGGTCAACGCTCTGGCGCGGATCAAGAGCTACCACGACTACGGCACCTTTACTCCGCTGCAAGTGGCGGCGATTGCTGCGCTCGAAGGCGATCAGCAATGCGTGCGCGACATCGCCGAGCAGTATCGCCAGCGGCGTAACGTGCTGGTCAAGGGCCTGCATGAATTGGGCTGGATGGTCGAGAATCCAAAGGCTTCCATGTATGTGTGGGCGAAGATTCCCGACGCGTATGCACATCTGGGCTCATTGGAATTTGCCAAGAAACTGCTGGCCGAGGCCAAGGTCTGCGTGTCGCCGGGGGTGGGTTTCGGCGAGTACGGCGACGACCACGTACGCTTCGCCCTGATCGAAAACCAGGACCGCATTCGTCAGGCCGTGCGCGGGATCCGCGGAATGTTCCGCGCGGATGGCTTAGTCGCAAAAACTGGCGGCTAACACAGTACCGGCAGAACAACACTTATGTGGCGAGGGAGCTTGCTCCCGCTGGACTGCGCAGCAGGCCCAAATCCTGCAATCGCGGTCTGTCTGATTCACTGGGTGCAGAGGTTTTTACGACTGCTGCGCAGCCGAGCGGGAGCAATCTCCCTCGCCACAACATCCGTGTTACCACAGATTTTTTACCCACAAAAAAACCGCATCGCTGCGGTTTTTTTGTGCCTGCAAACGGCCGCTTAAACGAACAGCGACAACAATAGGATAAAGCCCAACGCGACGATGGACAGAATGGTTTCCATCGCGGTCCAGGTCTTGAAGGTTTCGGCCACGGTCATGTTGAAGTACTGCTTGACCAGCCAGAAACCGGCATCGTTGACGTGGGACAGGATCAGCGAACCGGCGCCGGTGGCCAGCACCAGCAGTTCACGATTGACGCCCGGAATCATGCCGACGAACGGCACAACAATGCCAGCACCGGTGACGGTTGCCACGGTCGCCGAACCGTTTCGGCGAGTACGGTGACGACCACGTGCGCTTCGCCCTGATCGAAAACCAGGACCGCATTCGTCAGGCCGTGCGCGGGATCCGCGGGATGTTCCGCGCGGATGGCTTAGTCGCAAAAACTGGCGGCTAACACAGTACCGGCAGAACAACACTTATGTGGCGAGGGAGCTTGCTCCCGCTGGACTGCGCAGCAGGCCCAAATCCTGCAATCGCGGTCTGTCTGATTCACTGGGTGCAGAGGTTTTTACGACTGCTGCGCAGCCGAGCGGGAGCAATCTCCCTCGCCACAACATCCGTGTTACCACAGATTTTTTACCCGCAAAAAAACCGCATCGCTGCGGTTTTTTGTGCCTGCGCTTTCTTTAAACAAAGAACAGCTTAAACGAACAGCGACAACAGCAGGATAAAGCCCAGGGCCACCACCGACAGAATGGTTTCCATCGCGGTCCAGGTCTTGAAGGTTTCGGCCACGGTCATGTTGAAGTACTGCTTGACCAGCCAGAAACCGGCATCGTTGACGTGGGACAGGATCAGCGAACCGGCGCCGGTGGCCAGCACCAGCAGTTCACGATTGACGCCCGGAATCATGCCGACGACCGGCACAACAATACCGGCGCCAGTGATGGTCGCCACGGTCGCCGAACCGGTGGCGATACGAATCACCGCCGCCACCAGCCACGCCAGCAGGATCGGCGAGATCTGCGCGCTCACTGCCATGTGGCCAATCACGTCACCCACGCCGCTGGTCACCAGCATCTGCTTGAAGCCACCGCCGGCACCAATGATCAGGATGATTGCGGCCGTTGGCGCCAGGCTCGCGTCCAGCCATTTGAGCATCTGATTGGAACCGATGCCCTGCTTGTAGCCGAAGGTGTACAGCGACAGCAGCAACGCCAGCAGCAGTGCGGAGATCGGGTGGCCGATCATGTCCATCCAGATGCGGAAGAAATTGCCGTCCGGCAGCGCCACGTCAGCGAAGGTTTTCAGCAGCATCAGGAACACCGGCAGGAGCACGGTGACCAGGGTGATGCTGAAGCTCGGCAGGATGGCCGAATCGTTTTCGCGGGCCAGTTGATCGACCAGTTCCTGATTCGGGTGACCGGGAATGTGCTTGGCGATGAACGTACCGAAGATCGGACCGGCAATGATGGCGGTCGGCAGCGCGACGATCAGGCCATAGAGAATGGTCTTGCCGATGTCAGCGCCGAACACGCCGATGGCCAACAGTGGGCCCGGATGCGGTGGCACCAGACCGTGCACAGCGGACAGGCCGGCGAGCAGCGGGATACCGATCTTGATGATCGATACGCCAGTGCGGCGGGCAACGATGAACACCAGCGGAATCAGCAGCACGAAGCCGATTTCGAAAAACAGCGGGATGCCCACCAGGAACGCGGCGAACATCATTGCCCACTGCACCTTGTCCTTGCCGAAGGCGCGGATCAGGGTCTGGGCGATCTGATCGGCGCCGCCGGATTCGGCCATCATCTTGCCGAGCATGGTGCCCAGGGCGAGGATGATGCCGACGAAACCGAGTACGCCACCGAAGCCATCCTGGAACGCCTTGATGATGGTGTTGATCGGCATGCCGGAAGTCAGGCCGAGGAACGCGGCGGCGATGGTCAGGGCGATAAAGGGGTGAATCTTGAACTTGGTGATCAGGATAATCAGGCCGATTACCGTGACCACCGCATCGAGCAGCAGGAACGTCTCGTGGGACATGCCAAACATGGGGGGTGTCTCCTGGATTGTTGTTGTTATTAAAGCGGGTTGAACAGAAGTCGGGAGGACAGCGCTGTCTTTTTCAACATACTCATACCGCCTGTTTCAGGCCGTTGGCCTGCCACCAGACGTGAGCCTGGGACGCCAGTTGTTCAACGCTGTGGACCGAAGCATTCAGGGCCAGGGTCAGCGGCTCGCCTACTGGCGATTCGAGGGTGGCGAACTGGCTTTCGATCAACGTCGCCGGCATGAAGTGGCCCGGGCGGTGCGATACACGCTCGGCGGCGACTTCCGGGGTCAATTCAAGAAACACGAAGCCCAGGCCCGGCAAGGCGCTGCGCAGACGTTCGCGATAACTGTGTTTAAGGGCCGAGCAGGTCAACACCGGGCGCTGGCCTTCGGCATCGACGCGACGCAGTTCATCGCACAGGCTGTCGAGCCAGCCGGCACGGTCTTCGTCGTTCAGGGGGATCCCCGCGCTCATCTTTTCGATGTTCGCGGCCGGATGGAAAGTATCGCCTTCAATGGCAGTGGCGCCGCTCAAATGGCACAGGGCCTGGCTGACGCACGTCTTGCCGCAACCGGCAACGCCCATGATGACCAGGGCGGTGATGGGATGACTCATATAACACCTCAGCGCGCAGACAGCGCTACCTTTGCTAGCTATGACTCTAGTGCACAGGCAGAAGTTGCCGACGCCTTCTTGTCGTTTTTTTGGGTTGCAGCAGGTTTGTTCCCGATGCCAAAGCGCGCAGATCAGGCAGGACCGCGCTCACGCATTTGCAGCTGCATCAGGACAGCGCTACCTTAGTGCCTTGATTTTTGTTTGGCAAGCCGCCCGATGACCTCCCCCAAGAACGATAAAAATACCCGCACCACCGGCCGTCCGACCCTTAACGAAGTAGCCCGCCTGGCCGGCGTCAGCCCGATTACCGCCTCGCGCGCTCTGCGCGGGGTCAGCACGGTGGCCACCGAACTGGTGGAAAAAGTGCAGAAAGCCGCGCTCGAACTCAACTATGTAGTCAACCCCGCCGCCCGCGCGCTGGCCTCGGCGCAGAGCCATTCGGTGGTGGTGCTGGTGCCGTCGCTGTCCAACCTGCTGTTCATCGACACACTGGAAGCCATTCATCGAGTGCTGACGCCCAAGGGCTTCGAAGTGCTGATCGGCAACTTCCACTACTCGCGCGATGAAGAAGAAAACCTGCTGCGCAATTACATGGCCTATCAGCCGCGCGGGTTTCTGCTGACCGGTTTCGATCGCACCGAGAGTTCGCGGCGGATGATCGAGCTCAGCAACATTCCCTGCGTGTACATGATGGAGCTGGACAGCGCCGCCGGGGTCAATTGCGTGGGTTTTTCGCAGTTGAGCGCCGGTGAAACGGCGGCGGAGCATTTGCTGTCTCGCGGGCGCAAGCGCTTGGCGTATATCGGCGCGCAGCTGGATCAGCGCACGTTGTTGCGTGGTGAGGGTTTCCGCAAGGCACTGCAGAAGGCTGGCCGCTACGACCCGGATCTGGAAGTGCTGACGCCGCGCGCTTCGTCGGTGGGCTTGGGTGGTGAGCTGTTTCTGCAACTGCTGGCGGCGCATCCGGATGTCGATGCGATTTTCTTTGGCAACGATGACCTGGCCCAGGGTGCGCTGCTGGAAGCCTTGCGCAATGGCATCAAAATTCCCGAGCAAGTGGCGATTCTGGGCTTCAACGACCTGCCAATGTCCGAGCACATGGTCCCGCGCCTGAGCAGCATCAACACCCCGCGTGAAGCCATCGGCCGGCGCGCGGCGGAGCAGATGCTGACGTTGATGGCGGGCAACAAAGTAGCGCGGCCGGTGGAGGATATGGGGTTTGAGCTGAAGGTGCGCGAGAGTACCTGAAACTCACGCGATCCCCTGTAGGAGCTGCCGAAGGCTGCGATCTTTTGATTTTGCTTTCAAGAACAAGATCAAAAGATCGCAGCCTTCGGCAGCTCCTACAGGGGTTTTGTGTTGGGCTCAATGGCTGAGCAGGTCGACCAACGCCTGCGCGCCCTTCTGCAATGGCTGGCTCTTGAGCCACACCGCATGCACCGGCAGCACCAGACCATTTTCGATGTTGCGAAAATTCAGTCGTTTCAAGCGTCCGGACTCCAGCCACGGCTGCACCACCGACAGCGGAAAGTTGCCCCAGCCCAATCCCGCCTCGACCATCTCCATCGCCGTTTCGAGGTTATCCGTGCGCCAGTAGGATTCCGCCACCAACGGCCGCGTCTCGCTGATCGGCAAGTCGCGACTGGCGACGATGATCTGCCGCACCTGCACCAGATCTTCGAGAAACACATCCCGCCCCTGCAGCAACGGACTGTCCGCCGCCAGCGTGGCGATCATGCGTTCGCTGCCGACGAACTGAAACCGCTCCAGCGCATTTACGCTCAACCCGGCGAAGGCCAGGCACACGCTGACCCGGCCACTGTGCAACATCGCCAGCACATCATCCTGCGGCGCGGTCAGCACTTCGACATCGAGCAGCGGATGACGCTCGGCAATCACCTTGATCGCCGCCAGCAAGCGACGTCGATCAAGGTCGGCGACTACGCCGATCGACAACCGGCTTTCCAGCCCCAGCGATAACTCCACCGCGTGCACTTGCAGTTGCTTGAGCTGCTCGGCGATCAGTCGCGCGTGCGGCACCAGCGATTGTGCGATCGCCGTGGGTTGCGGCTCACGGTGACTGCGATCGAACAACGGGTAGCCGAGTTCGGCTTCAAGGTTGGCAATGCCCATGCTCACCGCCGAAGGCACCTTACCCAATTGCCGCGCGGCGGCGGAAAACGAGCCGCGCTCGATCACCGCGAGAAACAATTCGATACTGTCGCTATTGAAATTCAACCTGCCCACCTATCAATAAAACTGAAAGCTACCGACTTTTTCTGTCAGGTCTATTGAAGCTATCTTTCGCCGCCTTCGCCAGCCCTGCTGGCCCCAATTGGCAAGAAAGAGGCAAATCTGCATGCAAGGCGTGAAACGCAAACTGGTCTACGTATCGCTCTACGAAGTGATCGGCATGACCTTCTCCGCCCTCGGTCTGGCGTTACTGTCGGGCACATCGCCGGGCAGCACCGGGCCACTGGCGGTGATCATCACCAGCATCGCCGTGACCTGGAATTTCATTTACACCTCGTTGTTCGAGCGCTGGGAAAGCCGCCAGGTCTCGCGCACCCGCACGGTCAAACGGCGCATCGCCCATGCCGTCGGTTTTCAACTGACGCTGATCGTGTTTCTGATTCCGCTGATTGCCTGGTGGATGAACATCAGTCTGGTGCAGGCCTTTGTGCTGGATCTGGCGCTGATCATTTTCATCCCGTGCTACACGTTCGTGTTCAACTGGCTGTTTGACCGGATCTTCGGTTTGCCGGCGTCGGCGCTGCCGGATTCAGCAACAGCATAACGGTACGTCGCACTACTAGCTGGCGTGGGGGAATTACGCATCGCTAACGCCGTTAGCGATAAGCCTCTGCTGAACAGCATCAGGGCCAATCGGCCCCAGACCGTCCGTCTGAAAGGGTACCGCACCTGTAATTTCTGACAGTAGACGCTGAGCCTTGTCTGAAGAACCATGGAACGGGCCATGCACCAGCATGGCTGGCTCTCTGTCAGTCACCATCAAGGAAGGGAATTATGTCTGAAGAACTGAAGAACAAAGCCAAGAACGCCATCGGGCACATCGCTATATATGCCGATGAGCAAGCCCAAGGAGAGGAAAGTCTATCCATCACACGACGTGTATTGTGGTTGGACTCCAAAGGCCTATATATCGCTGGAAATGTAAAGGACGACATCATCTCCCACGGAGCGGATATTTATATCAATGCCGCCATCGTGGCCGGTACTACTTATCTTTTCGAATCACGGCAAAGTGGTGGTAACTACATTCCCAAGGTATGGGAGAAAAGTTCATGGACTGCACAGTCCGCTGGCGGAAAGATCACCATCGATGAGGTCGACGTCGTTAACCAAACTGTAAAAGGCAGTTTTGAGTACACCGCGGAATCACCAGACGGGACAAAAACTGCGAAGGTCCGCGGCAACTTTAATTTGAGACAATAAATAAAAGCCTCGAGCAAGCCGCGTGAAACTGCCCCACCCTGCAGTCGGGGCAGTTGCAGGGTCTGTCAGTTCAATTGCAGGGTTTCATTGAACTGACTGATCGCATCCACCACATGCCGCGAGCCCTGCTGAATTTCCAGAATCACCTCGCCCGCTTCGTTGGCCAGTTCCACGCCCAGCCCGGTGCGGCTCAGGCTCGACTGCATGCTCGACACCGCACTCAGCGACAGGTCATGGTTCTTGCGCACCACGTCGACAATTTCCAGCGTCGCCTGACTGGTTCGCGCGGCTAGGCTGCGTACCTCATCGGCCACTACTGCAAAACCGCGTCCATGTTCCCCGGCACGCGCCGCTTCGATGGCAGCATTGAGCGCCAGCAGGTTTGTCTGATCGGCAATCCCGCGAATGGTCTGGACGATGGTGCCGATGATGTCCGACTGCTTGCTCACTGCATCGATACTCACCGCGGCTTCATTCAGGTCGCGGGAAATGTCCTGAATGATCTGCACGGTCTGCTGCACCACCTGTGAGCCTTTTTGCGCGCAGGCGTCGTTTTGTACCGAAGTGCTGTGGGCCGATTCCGCAGCATTTTGCAACGTGGTCATCTGCCGGGTGATGTCGCTGGCGAACTTGACCACTTTGTACAAGCGGCCCTTGGCGTCGAACAGCGGGTTATACGAGGCCTCCAGATAAACCATCTGCCCGGACTTGTTCTTGCGCTCGAAACGGTGCGAGTGATATTCGCCGCGATTGAGCGAAGCCCAGAATGCCTTGTACTGTGCGGATTCGGCTTCGGCGCGGTGACAGAACAGGCTGTGGTGCTGGCCGACAATTTCGTTGTGCGTGTACTGCATGGTTTGCAGGAAGTTGTCGTTGGCGCTGATGACATGGCCTTCAGGGGTGAACTCGATCACCGCCATGGAACGGCCGATCGCCGCCAGCATGGCTTCTTCTTCATGCTCTTTGTTAATGCGTGCGGTGATGTCCGCCGCAACCTTGATGACACTTCTGACCTGTTTGTCGGGACCGAACACCGGCATGTAACTGGCCTCGAGCCAGATCTCCCGCCCGCTTTTGTTCAAACGCAGAAAAGTCCCACTGAGGGGTTCACCACGGGCCAGGTCACGCCACAACTTTGCGTAGTCCTCGCTGCGATAAAAGCTTTCTTCGCAGAAGACCCGATGGTGTTTGCCGCGCACTTCATCGGCGCTGTAACCCATGGTCTTGCAGAAGTTTTCGTTGGCGTCGAGGACGATGCCTTCGGGCGTGAACTCGATCATGGCCATCGAGCGGCTGATCGCTTCGATTTTCGCGTTGGCCTCGGTCAGCGCACAGCTGAAGCGCTCGATTTCCCGCAGGTCAGCCTTGCGATGTAGGTTGAACATGGTTGTATCACCTTCCGCGCGTTCTTTGATTTGATGAAAGTCCAGGTCCTTCAAGATCCACCACTACGTTCCACAGAACAGGCACACGCCTTCCTCCAAGGGAGGAAGTTGTCAGGTGATAAATGATGATCAATCGGAGGGGTCGTGCAGCGACGCTCTGATCAAGACATCCTTTTCTTGATAGCCCGCATGCGGGCCAGCCCTAACGCGTAGAAGAACTTCCATGTAGGTGACGCTCCTTGTTGGTTCAGTGTCGGTGCCTTGGATCGCGCACTCTGGCAGCATGAATCACGGACCAACCCTGTGCCGCTGTCATGGATGGCATGACGGTCGACATGGTTAGTTACCTGCAAGGATAGCCAGCCTGACGCCGGGCGCAAGGCCACTAGTCGGCCAGTATCTGGCATTTTTTGTACAAGAAACGGTTCAGCGCGGGGAAAAATGTTGCCTAAGCGGACGCTTTCGCGAGCAAGCTCGCTCCCACATGGGAATCGATCCCCCCTGTAGGAGTGAGCCTGCTCGCGATAGCGTTAGTTGCAGCACCACAAAAACATCAGAAAACACTACAAACTTCCCCTGACCTTGGCCGCCACCTCCCCCGGCACCCAAGCTGTCCAGACCTGCGGCTGATCACGCAAAAACGCCTCGGCCACCGCCCGCGGTTGCAGGCGTTTTTCACTCATGCCGGCCAATGTCTGGTTGAGCAGATCAATCGGCAGATCGACTTTCTCAAAGAACGCGACCAGCTCCGGGTACTGCGCCTTGAACGGCGCCGACACGCCAATCGCCAGGCTCGCCGGCATCGAGCGCGTGCCCTGCGGATTCGGGTTGTTGGCATCGGCCAGGGTTTTCCATGCCTCGGCATCGAACGGTGGCTCTTCCAGCTTCACCAGTTTGAAACGCCCGAGCAACGGCGTTGGCGACCAGTAATAGAACAGCACCGGTTTGCCGCGCTTGATCGACGACGCCACCTCGGCATCCAATGCCGCGCCGGAGCCGGTGCGGAAGTTGACGAAGCTGTCGCTCAGACCATACGCCTTGAGCTTCTGGCTGTTGACGATTTCCGAGGTCCAGCCGGTCGGGCTGTTGAGAAAGCGCCCGCGGCCCGGGTCTTCGGGGTCCCGGAACACATCTTTGTAGCGCGGCAGGTCAGCGACCGATTTCAGTTCCGGCGCCAGCGCCTTGATTCCGCGTTCCGGGTCGCCCTTGATCACATATTCCGGTACCCACCAGCCTTCGGTGGCACCTTTGACCGTGTCGCCGAGGCCGAATACCTTGCCCTCGGCGGCAGCCTTGACCCACGCCGGACTGCGCCCGGCCCACTCTTCGCCGATTACCTGAATGTCGTTTTTCGCCAATGCCGCCTCCAGGCTGACCGTGCTGCCCGGCAACGTGTCGGTCGGATAGCCGTAGCCTTTTTCGACGATCAAGCGCAGCACTTCGGTGATGAAACTGCCGCTCTCCCACGTGATGTCGCCGAAGTGAATCGGTGCGCTTTTTTCGGCTGCGCAAACAGCCCCGACGCTCAGGCTCAGCGCCAGCAGCGTGCGGCCGAGCAGGGTTTTGATCGATGTCATGCAGACCTCTTTTCTTCCAGGTATTGGTTGGCGCAGTGGCGGTCGCACAGCGCTTGGGAACGAGCCATGTAAACGCTCACCGAACGCTGTGAGATGCCCAGTTCGGCAGCGATTTGCGGGTAGGTCAGGCCATCGATACGCGCGAGCAGAAAGGTCGAACGGACCTTGGCCGGCAAGCGATGCAGGCTGCGATCAAGGCGATCGAGGGTTTGCGAGAACTGTGCAAGGTCTTCAGGCGAAGCCGCGACATCGAGTTCGGATTGCTGACGATGCCGGCGTTGCAGATCCGCACGGCGCCAGTGCTGATAAAGCAGACGTTGCGCGATCGTCGTCAGCAAGGCGCGAGGTTCGCGAATCGCCGTCAGCGCTGGGGCTTCGAGCAGTTGGGCGAAGGTTTCGCCGGCAATGTCTTCCGCGCCGGCCACGTCGCGCGAGTGTCGACGCAGGTAATCACAGAGCCAGCGATAATGCGCGCGGAACAGGCGTTCCACGGTGTCGCGATGGAATTGATCGGCGCCGGACATAGGGGCTCCTGGGCAAGGGTCGCTGAATGTCCGGTGTTCCGGTGGCGCGATCGTAGCAAGGCGCCTTATGCGTTAATAATATTTAAATATTATTTTTATATTCACTTTGGGAATTAGCGCGAACTAGCGCAGTTGCCCATAGCCCTGAGCTTCAGCGTCTCGCTGATAGTCGAGCAGCACCTCATAGTCGCTTTCAGTTGCCGGCAGAACTTCAGGCAAACCCAAGGTCTGCACTACCTCAGGCAATTCATGCAACGTCTGATTCATCACTTGCAGCAGCCGTTCGACCTGCGCGTCGCTGGCACCGGCAGCCGTGATGAATGGCAGCGTCGGGCTCAACGCACTGAGCGCAACCACACGTAATCCGCTGACTTCTTCGGGCGCGTGCCGGGCGATATAAGCGAACGTGACGCTGTCGATCGCGGCCAGGTCGGCGAGGTTTTCCCGCAGCCAGCGCAGGCTCTCGCGGTGGCCGCCACTGATGCCGACACTGGCGAAAAACCGGCCGTTCAGCTGCAGCGGCGCCAGACGCTGGCGCAGCAGGTTCATCCCGCTGTTGGAATCTCCGCTGTTGATCACGCCCCGGCTGTGGCGAAAGTCGCCAAGCGAGTAGCGCGGATCAACAGCGCGGCCAAGGATCAGGCTGCAATGCTGGCCGCCGCTGGCCTCAGGCAATTCATAGCGCGGCCGGCCAATGAGACGGACCCGGCCACGCAGCGCTGTCATCAGCGGATAGCCGCAGGTCTGGGTGAGCAGCAGATGCGGCGATAGCCACAGTTCGGGCAGCGTCAGCTTTGTCGCGTCGAGTCGGCTGTGGCCGAGGTGTTCGAGGATGCGCGCCAGCCATTGTTCATTGGCCACGCGGACGGGCTCCGGGGCCGGGTACATCAGCAGTTCGGCGTGGTGTTGGGTCATGCAAATTTCTCCCCGACAACAAATTTCCCCTGTAGGAGTGAGCCTGCTCGCGATAGCGGTGTGTCAGTGACAAACTCAGTGACTGGTACGACGCTATCGCGAGCAGGCTCACTCCTACAGGGGATTGTGGTGTTTCTGGATCAGTGAAACGGATGCTCCGGGCTATCAATCGGTTTGAAGCCATGTTGTCGCCACAACTCCCCATACCCCCGGACGACAAACCCGCCACTGCGCGCAATCCACTGCTCGCGGTGCAGCCGGTAGACCTTGGGCAAGTCGTACCACGCCAGCCCCGGCAGGTCGTGATGCACCAGATGAAAATTCAGGTTGAGAAACAGCCAGCGCCACGGCCAGCCAGCCTCGTTGAGCACGGTGCGTTGCTCGGCCTGGGCATGCGGTCGATGCTCGTGAAACGAACGGATCATCGCGATCGACAGCGCCGGTATGCTGATCAGCAACAGGTAATGCCACACCGGCAAAATGCTGTAGCGGGCAATGAAACCCAGCATCAATAGAGTAACCACGCCGTGGCTCAGCCACATCAGCCAGGCTTGCGGATCAGCGTTTCGCAAGCGCTGCTGCTCTTCGCGCGCTAACGCCGTCAACGCCAGCGGCGCGCCAATCAAGAAGCGTCCGAGCACCGTTTTGTTCAGCCAATGCACGCTGCGCTCGAACACCGAGCCGTCCCGCCAGCTCGCCGAGGTCAGATAACGACTTTCCGGATCGACGCCCGGCACCGTCAAGTCTTCCTCGCGGTGATGACGCAAATGGCTGTCGCGATACAGCGTGTACGGATACCACACGGCAAACGGCGCGTAGCCGAGGATTTTATTGATGAAGGTCCAGCGGGTCGGATGGCCGTGAAGCAATTCATGCTGCAGCGACAACCACAACACCAGCAGCGGGATCAGCAGCAACGTACTCAAGCCGCGTCCCAGCCAGGCGCTGTTGAGGAGGATGGCGAACCAGCCGGCGTACACACCGATCAGCAACAGCCAGGTCGGCCATTCGCTGCGGGCGGTAAAGCGTTGGCGCAGGGTTTCGATTTGCTGGCGATGTCGGGCGTCGAAATAAAAAGCCATGGTGTTGCTCGGAACGGGAATCGTCCCCTTCTGTGCAACGAGGCGGTGCAATCTTGCAGATTATTTTTCAGATGGCGTGGAAGCCCGAGAGACGGGCTTCCAAAGGGTTTGCTCAATGGCCGAAGATGTCGACTTTCTTGGCTTTCTTTTCTGCGCGTTTTTCAATCGCGGTCTTGGCCGGCTTCTTCTTCGCGGCTTTCTTTGAATCCATACCTTTGGACATGATCGGTACTCCACTCACAGGGATGTGAGATCAGGTATACACCTATCCCGCGCCGCGCGTTCTTTTATAATCGGCGCTTTTCGAACCGACAGTCCGAACCATGCCCGACATCCACTACAGCCAGCTCGACGAACCGGTGTGGCCGCTGATGAACAAGTTCTACCGCAGCCACCAGTCCTCGATGAAAGCCGTGCGCGAGGCGCAACTGTGGGTCGCGCGGCGCGGCGAGATCGTGGCGGCGCTGTGCCTGCGACCGGTATCGGGCGGCCACTGGCTGACGGGGTTGTTTGTCGATCCGGGGTGTCGGGAACAGGGAATTGCCGGGCAGTTGATTGCGGCGGCGGTTGCTCAGGTGGACGGGCCGGTGTGGCTGTTCTGTCATCCGGATCTGCGCGGGTTTTATGAGCGGCGCGGGTTCAGCGTTGATCCGGCGCTGCCGCAGGCAATGGCCGAACGGTTGAGCCGGTATGCGCGGAGCAAGCCGATGATTGCGATGGGGCTCAGCCCTCCAGACTGACGCAGTTCCCTTGTAGGAGTGAGCCTGCTCGCGATAGCGATCTATCAGTCACCGGATTCGTCAATGACAGACCGCTATCGCGAGCAGGCTCACTCCTACAGGGAATTGTGGTGAGTCTGGATCAGTCGTCGGCCATGGGATCAAGATCCGGGAACAGCACTTCGGTAAAGCCGAATTTGCTGAAATCGGTAATCCGCGACGGGTACAGCCGACCGATCAGGTGATCGCATTCATGCTGCACCACTCGCGCATGAAAACCCGAGGCCACGCGCACGATCGGCTCGCCCTTGGGATCGAAGCCCTCGTAGCGAATCTGCTGATAGCGATCCACCGCGCCGCGCAGGCCAGGTACCGACAAGCAGCCTTCGAAACCCTCTTCCATCAGCGGATTCAAAGGCGTGATCAGCGGATTGATCAGGATCGTCTGCGGCACAGCCTCGGCGTCCGGGTAACGCTCGCTATGCTCGAAGCCGAAGATCACCAGTTGCAGATCGACGCCGATCTGCGGTGCCGCCAGACCCACGCCACCGACGCTTTCCATGGTCTGGAACATGTCGTCGATCAATTGCCACAGCTCGGCGCTGTTGAACATCTCCGGCGGTACCGGCGGGGCGATGCGCAGCAGGCGCTCGTCGCCCATTTTCAGAATTTCACGGATCATGGTCGCGCTTCATCAGTGTCCGGCTTGAGCGAATGATCGCGGCCCAGGCCCGAGACGTGTTGTTTGCTGGATTCGTCGGGCTCGCCAGGGGCTTTCTCGCCCTTGTCCTTGCCTTCGGCGGACATGTGCTCGATCACCGCATTCATTTCCGCGCCGAGCAACAACACCGCCGCGGAAATATAGAAATACAGCAAGAGCACGATGATCGCCCCGATGCTGCCATACATCGCGTTGTAGTTGGCGAAGGTTTTCACGTAGAAGGCAAAACCCAGCGAGGCGAGGATCCACACCACCACCGCCAGCGCCGAACCGGGTGTGATGAAGCGGAAGTCCTGTTTGACGTCGGGCATCACGTAGTAGATCAGTGCCACCGCGACCATCATCAGAATCACGATCACCGGCCAGCGCGCGATGGTCCACACCGTGACGATGAAGTCTTCCAGCCCCACTTGTGCGGCGATCCAGCCCATCACCTGCGGCCCGAGCACCATCAGCGCCGCGGCGATCAACAGCATGCCGGCAATGCCGACGGTGTAGACGATCGACAGGGGAAAACGCTTCCAGACCGGTCGGCCTTCGACCACGTCGTAAGCGGCATTCATCGCGCTCATCATCAGGCGCACGCCGGCGGACGCGGTGTACAGGGCGATCACGATACCGATTGAAAGCAGGCCACCCTTGGATTGCTGCAACTGGTCGATCACCGGGTTGACCTGCTCCAGCGCCTGCGGCGGCAGGACCAGTTCGGATTGCAGGCGCAGCCAGGAGAAGAAGTCCGGCAGATGGAGGAAACCGATCAGGGCAATCAGGAAGAGAATGAACGGAAACAGCGAGAACAGCATCTGGTAGGCCAGTGCCGAGGCGTAGGTCGACATTTCGTCATCGACGAACTCAGTGACCGTGCGCACCATCACCCGGTGCAGGGGCAGACCTTTCATGTCCGGAAATATCATTCGCGTCTCCTTGCGCCGCAAAAGGTTGAAGTCGTGGCGACTCAGGGGCCGTTTTTTACCTCAAGGTAGCCTGTTTGGCGATCCTTCGGCGGATGACCGCAGGGTTCTGATACAAAAACGGCCATCTTTGGATGGCCGCTCGTGTGATTCGTTCAAGGCTCGCTTACGCCTTGTCGACGCCTTTTTTCACAGCGTCCTTAGCGTTGCCGACCGCTTGCTGGGCTTCGCCTTTTTTCTCTTGAACTTTGCCTTCCGCGCGCAGTTTGTCGTTGTCAGTGGCCTTGCCGACGCCCTGTTTGACGTTACCGACAGCTTCGTTGGCCATGCCTTTTACTTTATCGCCTGTGCTACTCATGGTGTTTCTCCGTGATGCATATAGGGAAGAAAAGTCATTACGTAACGATTGACCGGTGCGCTTTGCGCCGAGTTTCATTTATTTTTGCGGGGATTTCGTCGCGATGCGCAGGTTGCGCTTTATGTTTGCCGGCGTTGCCCCGAGAATGCTCAGCCTATGGGCGTTGCGCCCCGCACACCGATTCGCAGGAATGTCATGAAGCTCAATAAAACCCAGGCCATCGCCCGTCGCAACCAGCAACTGGGCGGCGCCGTGCTCGGCACCAACAACTGCCACTTCGCCGAACTGAACCGCAACCGCAACATCTGGTGGTTCGACCTGCCGGTGTCGCGTCTGGCGATCGGTCAGTACGAGTGGATTCACTTGTTGCTGCACACCCCGGCCACCGATGAGTTGCTGCACCTGAAAGTGCCGACGGTGTTCCTGCGCGAAAAGCTCGAAGGTCTGGTGATCCGCAATGAAGGCAAGCGCAAGGCGGCGCTGAGCCTGGAGCTGAGTGCCGACAAGGATTCGTATCTGCAGGACATGCGTCCGGCGGGGACCAACGTGAATTTTGCGCCGTTTCGTCAGTAGGATTTGTGGCGTCAGCCCTTCCCCTCACCCTAGCCCTCTCCCAGAGGGAGAGGGGACCGAATGGGGGATATTCAAGAGATACGCCGACCTGATCGAGCTTACTGAATCCATAATCGACTCGGTTTTTCAGGTTGATGCTCAACGCCAGACATCTCGATCGGCTCCCTCTCCCTCGGGAGAGGGCTGGGGTGAGGGGCCGCTTCACCGCATGATCAAAGCCCTGCTCTGCACCAACAAAAAGCCCCGCATCTGCGGGGCTTTTTATTTACGCGGCAGACGTGGCCTTGAGCTTCTTCAGCTCTTCATCACGCAACTCGCGGCGCAGGATCTTGCCGACGTTGGTGGTCGGCAACGCATCGCGGAATTCCACCGAACGCGGCACTTTGTAGCCGGTGACGTTGGCGCGCATGTGGTCCATGACCTGTTCTTTGGTCAGGGTCACACCCGGTTTGGCGACAATGAAAATCTTGATCGCCTCACCCGATTTCTCGTCCGGTACGCCAATCGCCGCGCATTGCAGGACGCCCGGCAAAGTCGCCAGCACGTCTTCCAGTTCGTTCGGATAAACGTTGAAACCGGACACCAGAATCATGTCTTTCTTGCGATCGACAATGCGCATGTAGCCGTCCGGCTGGATCAGCGCGATGTCACCGGTTTTCAGCCAGCCATCGCTGTCGAGCATTTCATCGGTGGCTTCCTGACGCTGCCAGTAGCCCTTCATCACTTGCGGGCCCTTGACGCACAGCTCGCCGATTTCGCCCAGCGGCTGCTCGACACCGGCATCGTCGATGACCTTGCACAGGGTCGACGGCACCGGAATGCCGATCGTGCCGATCTGGATGTGCTGGATCGGGTTGACCGTGGCCACCGGGCTGGTTTCGGTCATGCCGTAGCCTTCGCAGATGGCGCAACCGGTCACGGCTTTCCAGCGCTCGGCCGCGGCCAATTGCAGGGCCATGCCGCCGGACAGGGTGACTTTCAGCGCGGAGAAATCCAGCTTGCGGAAACCTTCGTTATTGCACAGCGCCACGAACAGCGTGTTCAGACCGACGAAACCGCTGAACTTCCACTTCGACAGCTCCTTGACCATCGCCGGCAGGTCGCGCGGGTTGCTGATCAGGATGTTGTGGTTGCCGATCAGCATCATCGCCATGCAGTGAAAAGTGAACGCATAGATGTGGTACAGCGGCAGCGGCGTGATCAGGATCTCGCAGCCTTCGTTGAGGTTGGAGCCCATCAGCGCCTTGCATTGCAGCATGTTGGCGACCAGGTTGCGGTGGGTGAGCATCGCGCCCTTGGCCACGCCGGTGGTGCCGCCGGTGTATTGCAGCACCGCGACATCGCCGCTGTCCGGGTTGGCTTCGGCCACTGGCTGACCGTGGCCCTTGCTCAGCACGTCGTTGAACCTGATGGCTTTGGGCAGGTGATAGGCCGGGACCATTTTCTTCACGTACTTGATGACGCTGTTGATCAGCAGGCGCTTGATCGGCGGCAGCAGGTCGGCGACTTCGGTGACGATGATGTGCTTGACGCCGGTCTTCGGCACCACGGCTTCGGCCAGGTGCGCCATGTTCGCCAGGCACACCAGCGCTTTGGCACCGGAGTCGTTGAATTGGTGTTCCATTTCCCGCGCGGTGTACAGCGGATTGGTGTTGACCACGATCAACCCGGCGCGAATGGCACCGAAGACCGCGACCGGGTATTGCAGGACGTTGGGCAGTTGCACGGCGATTCGATCACCGGGCTGCAAGTCGGTATGCTGTTGCAGATACGCGGCAAAGGCACCGGACAGTTCATACAGTTCACCGTAGGTGATTGTCTTGCCCAGGTTGCTGAAAGCCGGTTTGTTGGCGAAGCGTTGGCAGGATTGCTTCAACACTGCCTGAATGTTCGGATACTCGTCTGGATTAATCTCGGCTGCGATTCCCGCCGGATACTTATCCTTCCAAAAGTCTTCGATCATGGAAGCCCACTCCTCAGCAACGCGAATTCTTCACCGCATTTGATGCGATTATTATTGGTGTGTGTTTTGTATTGGTGAATCCGGCGTTTTACAGGCCGAGAAGTCACAAAGCGCGCCGAGAGTAGCAGCTTTGCCGAGGGCCGACCAGAGCCAAACGTGGGCCCTACAGTCACATTGACGACTCAAGACTTGTCAGCGGTCATTTTAGAGCAAAAATCCTATTAAACCGTAAAAGCCCCATAGTCAGGGGGTGTAAAAGCAAAAGATCGCAGCCTTCGGCAGCTCCTACAAAGGGAACGCATTCCAAATGTAGGAGCTGCCGAAGGCTGCGATCTTTTCGCTTGTGACCTTTATGCGATATCCCGCAACTCGCGCCGCAGAATTTTCCCTACAGGCGTCATCGGCAACGACTCACGCAGCACGATGTGTTTCGGCACTTTGTAGGCGGTGAAATTCTCTTTGCAGTAGGCCTTCAGCTCTTCAAGACTGACACCGGTTTCCCGCGCCACGACAAACAGCTTCACCGCCTCCCCCGAACGCTCGTCCGGCACGCCGATCACCGCGCAGTTGGCGACTTTCGGGTGGGCCATGACCACGTCTTCGATTTCGTTCGGATACACGTTGAAGCCGGAGACGATGATCATGTCCTTCTTGCGATCAACGATACGCACGAAACCGTCCGGGTCGATCACGGCGATGTCGCCGGACTTGAACCAGCCTTCGGCATCGAGCACTTCGGCGGTGGCCTCGGGTTTGTTCCAGTAGCCCTTCATGATCTGCGGGCCTTTGATGCACAGCTCACCGCGCTCGCCCAGCGGCTGCTCAACGCCGTCATCGTTGATGATTTTCACCAGCGTACCCGGCACCGGCAGGCCCACCGTGCCCAAGCGCGATTGGTCGCCGTAAGGGTTAGTGCAGGCCACCGGCGAGGTTTCGGTCAGGCCGTAGCCTTCGGTGATACGGCAACCGGTCATCTGCTCCCAGCGCTCGGCGGTGGCTTTGACCAGCGCGGTGCCGCCGGAGTTGGTCAGCTTCAGACTGGAGAAATCCAGGGTCTTGAAGTCAGGGTGATCCATCAGCGCGACGAACAAGGTGTTCAAACCCAATAGCGCAGAGAAGCGCCAGTTCTTCAACTCCTTGATGAAGCCGGCGATGTCGCGCGGATTGGAGATCAGCACGTTGTGGTTGCCCGACACCATCATGCACATGCAATTCGCCGTGAAGGCATAGATGTGGTACAGCGGCAGCGGCGCGATCATCACCTCCTGGCCCTCGCGCAACAGCGGCTGACCGTCCGGGCCGAGCTGGGCCAGACAGGCGCGCACTTGCTGCATGTTCGCCACGAGATTGCCGTGGGTGAGCATCGCGCCTTTCGCCAGGCCGGTGGTGCCGCCGGTGTATTGCAGCACGGCGATGTCCTCGAGGCCGACGCTCAGCGGTTTGATACCCAGGCCACGACCCATGCGCAGCGCGCTTTTGAAGGAGATCGCCTGCGGCAGCGAATACTCGGGAACCAGTTTTTTCACCTTGCTGACCACGGTATTGACCAGCCAGCCCTTGGCGGCGGGCATCAGGTCGCCCATCTTCGCTTCGATCAGGTATTGGATATCGGTGTCGGGCAGCACTTCCTGGACTTTCTGCCCGAACAGATTCAGGTAGACCAGCGCACGCGCACCGGAATCCTTGAATTGATGGCGCATCTCGCGCGGCGTGTAGAGCGGGTTGGTGTTGACCACGATCAGCCCGGCGCGCAGCGCGCCGAACACGGCAATCGGATAATGCAGGACGTTGGGCATCTGCACCGCGATGCGGTCTCCCGGCACCAGATCGGTATGGGCCTGCAGATAACCGGCAAACGCCGAGCTCTGGCGCTCGAGCTCGGCGTAGGTCAGGGTGATGCCCATGCTGCTGAACGCGGGGCGGTCAGCGAACTTCTTGCAGGAACGCTCAAACACTTCGATGACCGACTTGAACTCGCCCATGTCGATGTCCAGCGGTACGCCGGCCGGGCGTTTGTCATTCCAGAAATCAGGTTGCATTGTTCTTGTCCTCTTTACCTGAGCCGATCCGGGAGCCGCTTTCTGTCGTTTCTGCTTCGTCCATGGAAGGCGAAAAGCACAAAGCGGAGCTTCACGGACACTAGCAGCTATGGCCATTGAGGCAAATATGACGCAAGCCCTCATTGATCCCGTGAATCTTCCTGCCGTGGCGTGGGCTGATCAGACGCGCTATACACTGTGGCGATGCTGAGCAAAGGAATCGCCATGACCCACGACACCTTCTGGCTGGACGCGAGTGACCGCAGCCGCCTGTACGTCAACCGCTGGCTGCCGGCCACGCCCTTGAAAGCGGTGATTCTCGTCGCCCATGGCATGGCCGAGCACAGCGCTCGCTACGCCCGCCTCGCCGACACGTTTTGCGACAAAGACTATGGCGTCTACGCACCGGATCTGCGCGGCCATGGCCGCACCGCCGACAACGGCACCCTCGGCCATTTCGCCGATGACGATGGCTGGTGCAAGGTCGTTGGCGATCTGGCCAGCCTCAACCAGCACATCGGCCAGCAACACCCCGGCGTGCCGATCATTCTGCTCGGGCACAGCATGGGCAGTTACCTGGCCCAGGCCTATCTGCTACACCACAGCGCCAGTCTGCACGGGGCGATTCTCAGCGGATCGAATTTCCAGCCAGTGGCCCTGTATCGCGTCGCCCGGCAGATTGCCCGGCTGGAAAAACTGCGTCAGGGCGGCAAGGGCCGCAGCGCGTTGATCGAGTGGCTGTCGTTCGGCTCGTTCAACAATAAATTCAAACCGCTGCGCACCCGTTTCGACTGGCTGAGCCGCGATCCGGCCGAGGTCGACAAATACGCCGCCGACCCGTTGTGTGGCTTTCGCTGTACCAATCAGTTCTGGATCGACCTGCTCGGCGGCTTGCAGCAAATCAGCAAAGCGTCCAATCTCGCGCAAATCGATCCGGGCCTGCCGCTGCTGGTGATTGGCGGCGAATGTGATCCGGTGAGCGAAGGCAAGCGTCTGACTGATCTGGCCAACGCCTTGCGCAGGGCCGGCAGCCAGCACCTGCAACTGAAGATCTACCCGCAGGCCCGGCACGAATTGTTCAATGAAAGCAATCGCGACGAAGTGACCGCCGATGTGCTCGCCTGGATCGATCAGGCCCTGAGCCATCCGCGCCCGCAGCGCAGCGAATAATTTTTTGTGGATTCACTGAATCCGTCACAGGAATCGAAACCGATGACCCAGGTTACCAACATCCCTTACGAAGCCCTCGAAGTCGGCCAGACCGCCAGCTACAGCAAGACTGTCGAAGAGCGCGACATCCAGCTGTTCGCCGCGATGTCGGGCGACCACAACCCGGTGCACCTGGACGCCGAGTTTGCCGCCGCGAGCATGTTTAAGGAACGCATTGCCCACGGTATGTTCAGCGGTGCGCTGATCAGCGCCGCGGTCG
The DNA here is from genome assembly GCF_900105805.1 of Pseudomonas moraviensis. Lineage (NCBI taxonomy): Bacteria > Pseudomonadati > Pseudomonadota > Gammaproteobacteria > Pseudomonadales > Pseudomonadaceae > Pseudomonas > Pseudomonas moraviensis. Next base: position 3,448,388 of record NZ_LT629788.1, read on the forward strand.
CTTGCGAACTGCCTGGGCCGGGCACTATTTATATCGGTCAGCAGATGAGCTTTCAGAAACCGGTAAAGATCGGCGACACGCTGACGGTGCGTCTGGAGATTCTCGAGAAACTGCCGAAATTTCGCGTGCGCATTGCCACTCGCGTATTCAATCAGCGTGATGAGCTTGTGGTGGATGGCGAGGCGGAGATTCTCGCGCCGCGCAAGCAGCAGACGGTGACTTTGCCGACATTGCCGGCGATCAGTATTGGCTGATGGATTGTAGGGTGTCAGGTAGAGCCTTTCCCCCTCACCCCAGCCCTCCCGAAACGTCGGACCGCCCCCAAGGGGGCGAGGGGGAAAGGGAGCAGGTTTGAGTGTTTTTCAAATCCTCAATCGACTCGATCATTCGGTCGATGTTTAGCGAAAGACACCTCGGTCAGTCCCCTCTCCCTCCGGGAGAGGGCTAGGGTGAGGGGCTTTTCCTGCGGGCACAAAAAAACGCCAGACTAGCTGGCGTTTTTTGTAGCCGACTAACTCTTACGAGTTGGCACGAGCCTGGTTACGCAGGGCTTTCACCTGGTCGTGGTTGCGTTGTACGCCGTGGTACTGACGCTCAACCAGGTCACGAATACCCACCAGATTGTGCTTGGTGATTTTTTCCAGCGCTTCCTTGTAAGCCTTCAGGGCATGGTCTTCACCGCGCTCGGCTTCGTTCAGCACAGCCTCTTCGTCTTTGCCGGTGAACATGGCTTTCACGTCGACCCAGCGACGGTGCAGGTCACCGCTGACGCTGGTGGAAGTTTCCGGATCGCCGCCCAGCGAACGAACGGCCGCTTGCAGCTCAGCTGCGGCAGCGGCGCAATCAGCTGCGCGAGTCACAAACAGGCTTTTCAGCTCTGGGTGCTTGATGTCTTCGGCGCAAGTCTTGAAACCTTCCTGACCGTCCTTGGAGGTTTCGATCAGGTCATTGAGTACCGAGATGGATTCTTTGTTTACGTCAGTCATTTTCCAATTCCTTGCGGTTGGTTGAAGATGCAAGGGATATTGCAGTGTGCGTGCCAGTTTGCTTATTGAGAATAAAACCTTGTTTTTCAGTGACTTATAAAAGATTGAACCATCTGTATGCTGGTTTTTTGCATGATCTGTCATTTGGCCTGCATGCAGAATGCCTGTATTTTCCAGACTGACCTGAAAACCGATGAAGCGCGCTGATGAATCCGGAAAAACTCGAACTGCTGATCACCCGCGAGATGCCTTTCGGCAAGTACAAGGGCCGAATCATTGCCGACCTGCCCGGCCCCTACCTGAACTGGTTCGCCCGTGAAGGCTTTCCCCACGGCGAACTCGGTGGTCTGCTCGCGCTAATGCAGGAGATCGACCACAACGGCCTGTCCGACCTGCTTGAGCCGCTACGCGCCAAACATGGCAAACCCGCCCCGCGCCACTGAAGCGCCCTCCTCTCTTGAGCCGTGCCGACCATGCCTGACAACACCCGCCGAGCCCGTGACGAAGCTTTCTGGCAAACCTTTGCCGACCGATACGATGTGCAGCCCGGCCCGGTCAATCTGGAGAACGGTTACTTCGGGCGCCTGTCGCGTACGGTGATCGAGGAATACCAGCGCAACATCGAGCTGATCAACACCAGCAACTCGGTTTACGTGCGCCAGCGCTTTGAACAGCACGACAACCTCGAGATCCGCGCGCAACTGGCCGAACTGATTGGCGTACGCGCGCAAAGCGTGGCCCTGACGCGTAACGCCACCGAAGGCCTGCAATCGCTGATCCGCAATTACAATCGCCTGCAGCCGGGCGATCAGGTACTGATCTGCGACCTCGACTACGACACGGTCAAAGGCGCCATGCGCTGGCTGGCGAAACACCGCGGGGTCGAGGTCATCGAAATTGCCCACCGCCATCCGGCCAGCTTCGAAAGCCTGCTGGAAAGCTACCGCGAGGCGTTCATCCGCCATCCGAAACTCAAACTGATGGCCCTTACTCACGTCACCCACCGCACTGGTCTGGTCATGCCGGTGCAGGCTATCGCCGCGCTGGCCAAAGAGCATGGGGTCGACATTATCCTCGACGGTGCCCACGCCCTCGGCCAGATCGAATTCGATCTGCAAGCATTGGGCATCGCTTTCGCCGGCTACAACCTGCACAAGTGGATCGGCGCGCCGCTGACCCTCGGCTTCATTTATGTTGCCCCGCAGCGTCTGGCCGACATCGATCCGGACATGGGCGAGATGCATTATCCGGTCACCGACATTCGCGCGCGCACCTCGTACAGCACGCCAAACATCCCGGCGCTGATGACCCTGCCGCTGGTGTTCGAAGAGCACAACGCCCTCGGCGGTGCCGCAGCCAAAAGCGCACGCCTGAATTACCTGCGCAATCTCTGGGTCAGCGCAGTGCGGGACCTGCCGGGCATTGAGGTGCTGACGCCGGATGATCCGCAACTGTATTGCGGGATCACCTCGCTGCGCTTCACTCGTCATGCCGATCAACAGGTCATGGTTGAGCGCCTGCTCAACGAGTTCAACCTGTTCACCGTGGTGCGCACCGGCGCCGCATGCGGGCCGTGCATCCGCGTTACACCGGGGCTGACCACCACGGCTGGCGAAATGGAGCAACTGGTAGGGGCGCTGAACCAGCTGCGCTAGAACGGCACAGCGGAATTTTTTTCGTAGCCTTCAAGGCCAAGCTGCGACGATACGGCGAAGGTGTCGATGCCGAGCGTCTGGCAGGCGAAGGCACCGTCGTCGAGATCCGTGCCGGCGATCGGCTGCAACACCAACCGCAAGGCTTCCTCGGCGGGCACTTCACAGTCGCAGCAGCCGGGCAGGTGCAAGGTGCCGGCCCAGGCTTCGTGGTGAGCCTGGGCGCTTTTGTCGTCGCTGGGGATGTATACGTTCAGGGAAAGGCAAGATGTGCCAAGCGCCGGGCGATCCGGGTAGATGCTGGTGAAACGGACGATGCCCTGGCTGTCGGTCAATTGGCTGCCGCAGAGGCTGGTGTGGCTATCGACACGCTGCCGAATGCGCACCAGCGCGCCGGTAACCGGCTCGCCGGTCATCACATCGACCAGCAACAGACGCAGGATCAGCGGCAGGCCTTCGACCCCCTTGCTGATATTGCGCACCTGGGGTTCGGCTGCTCGGCCATCGGGGCGGCCATGGGTGGCCAGCTTCGGTTGATAAAGGGATTGTGGCGTAAGGGTCAGAGACTGAAGGTCGTCCATGAGGCGTTCTCTCTTCCATAAGATGAACGCAGGTTAACCCCGTGAAACAGCCAGCGTGCGGTAACTATGTATCGCGGCATGTACCGGCGGTTGTTTCAGCGCAAAAAAAAAGGTGCGCCGACCAAGCGCACCATAAAGCCGTAAAGCACACAACGAAGTGTCGGGTAACGATCAGTCCAGCAGCGCCAGAGCTTCGGCGGTGCATTCCTGAATGCGGGCCCAGTCGCCGTTCTTGATCCACTCCGGATCAAGCATCCAGCTACCGCCCACGCACATGACGTTTTTCAGCGCCATGTAGCTCTTGATATTGGCCGGGCCGACGCCGCCAGTCGGGCAGAATTTCACTTCGCCAAACGGACCGCCAAGGGCCTTGATTGCCGCTACGCCACCGCTGACTTCCGCCGGGAACAGCTTGAAGCGGCGATACCCCAGGCCGTAGCCTTCCATGATCCCCGAGGCGTTGCTGATGCCCGGCAACAGCGGGATCGGGCTGTCGACACTGGCTTCGAGCAGGTCGCGGGTGATGCCCGGGGTGACGATGAATTGCGAGCCTGCCGCTTCCGCCGCCGCGAGCATGTTGCGGTCGAGCACGGTGCCAGCACCGGTCATCAGTTCCGGGCGCTGTTCGCGCAGGATCTGGATCGCTTTGAGGCCGAACTGCGAACGCAGGGTCACTTCCAGCGCGGTCAGGCCACCGGCGGCGAGGGCGTCGGCCAGCGGCAGCACGTCCTGTTCGCGGGCGATGGTGATCACCGGCAGGATCCGCGCCTTGGCGCAGAGACTGTCGATCAGGGCAACTTTGTCCGCCATGGAAACGGTCGGGGATGGGGTTGTCATAGCGGCTGTTCCTTGGCTCATGGGCACCAGTAAATCTCTAACGTAGGTTGCAGAAACGCGCGCACCGGCATGGCCGCGACGTCATCGGATGCCAGCGCGGCATTCAGGGTGGTCAGTTTCGATTGACCGGAAATCGACAGAATCTTGCGTTTGGCCGAAGCCAGCAGCGCACGGCTCATGGTCAGGCGCTGACGCGGCACGCTTGGCGCCAGCATCGGCCAGCAACGGCGCGTGCCATCGGCTTGCAGGGCTTCGACGAGGTTCGGGCTGTCGGGGAACAGCGACGCGGTGTGACCGTCATCGCCCATGCCGAGCACCAACACGTCGATCGGCGGCAACTCGGCGAGCAGACGGTCGGCCTGTTCCGCAGCCTGCTCGACATTCGCCGCAGCGCTGTAGAGGCTGAGGAACTGCGCCTTGGCTGCCGGGCCTTTGAGCAAGTACTGCTTGAGCAGACCGGCATTGCTGTCGGCGTGTTCGACCGGCACCCAACGTTCGTCGGCCAGGGTCACAACGACTTTCGACCAGTCCAGTTCCTGTTTGGCCAGATGCTGGAAAAACGCCACCGGGCTGCGCCCGCCGGACACCACCAGCACCGCGTTGCCGCGAGCCGCAATGGCCTCGCTCAATTGCTGGGCAACGTTCAGTGCCAGGCCTTCGGCCAGCAACACCGGGCTGTTGAATTCGCGGGCAGTCACGCCCGTCGGCAGTTGCACATCAGATATCGCCATACCACGACCTCCCGTCCCGCGTGATCAATGCAATGGAACTCATCGGCCCCCACGACCCGGCCGCATACGGCTTGGGCGCGTCACCGGATTTTTTCCACCCAGCGATCAACTGGTCACACCACTTCCACGCGGCTTCGATTTCATCTTTACGGACAAACAGGTTCTGATTGCCGTTCATCACTTCCAGCAACAACCGCTCGTAGGCATCGGGGATTCGCGCGCTACGCCAAGTGTCGGAGAAATTCAGTTGCAGCGGCCCGCTGCGCAGTTGCATGCCCTTGTCCAGGCCCTGCTCTTTGGTCATCACCCGCAAGGAAATGCCTTCGTCCGGTTGCAGGCGGATGATCAGTTTGTTGCTGATCTGCAGGCGCTGCTCCGGGGCGAAGATGTAGTGCGACGGCTCCTTGAAATGGATGACGATCTGCGACAGCTTTTGCGGCATGCGCTTGCCGGTGCGCAAATAGAACGGCACGCCGGCCCAGCGCCAGTTGCGGATGTCGGCACGCAGAGCGACGAAGGTTTCAGTGTCGCTCTGGGTGTTGGAATTCGGTTCTTCGAGGTAACCCGGAACGGATTTCCCCTCGCTGTGGCCAGCGATGTACTGGCCGCGCACCACTTGTGTAGTCAGGCCTTCCGGGCTGATCGGCGCCAGCGCCTTCAGCACCTTTACTTTCTCGTCACGGATGCTGTCGGCGGACAGGTCGGCCGGCGGATCCATGGCAATCAGGCAGAGCAACTGCAGCAGGTGATTCTGGATCATGTCGCGCAGCTGGCCGGCCTTGTCGAAATAGCCCCAGCGGCCTTCGATGCCGACCTTCTCGGCCACGGTGATTTCCACGTGGGAGATGTAATTCTGGTTCCACTGGGTTTCGAACAGGCTGTTGGCGAACCGCAGGGCGATCAGGTTTTGAACGGTTTCCTTGCCCAGATAGTGGTCGATGCGGTACGTGCGGTCTTCCGGGAAGAACTGCGCCACCGCGTCGTTGACCCTGCGCGACGATTCCAGGTCAGAGCCGATCGGCTTTTCCAGGACCACGCGGGTGTTCTCGGCCAGACCGACTTTTTCCAGGTTCTCGCAGATCGCGCCGTACACCGCCGCCGGCGTGGCGAAGTAGGCGATCATGCGCTGACTGTTGCCGGCCAGTTCGGCCAGTGCCACGTAGTCTTCGGCCTTGAGGAAGTCGACGTGCAGGTAGGTCAGGCGCGCGAGGAAGCGCTCGGCCACGGTTTCGTTCAGCTCTTTGCCGACGTAACGGCGCAATTCGGCGGCGATGAACGCCATGTGCTGCTGCTCGCTGCCGGGCTCACGGGCCAGCGCGATGATGCGCGTGTCCTCGTGCAGCAGGTCGGCACCGTCAAGGTGATAAAGGGCAGGAAACAGCTTGCGCAGGGCCAGATCGCCCAGCGCGCCGAACAAGGCAAAGGTGCACGGTTCAACCGTAATGGAAGGCATGATGTTTGTTCTTTTATCAAGTTAAGCTACAAATACCTTTTTTCAAGGCATCACTCAAGGGAAAATGTAGTAATAACCACAACATTTTCCCACAATGCACAATCCGAGTGGTGGTCGCCCGGACGCATCAGTAGGATAGGCCACCGTCCCGGGCCATATCAAAGGCCCAATTTGCATAGCCCGACGCAACTCTGCGTTGGTGAATCAGGAATTCCATATGGACCGCGTGCGAAATTTACTGGAACAGATCCAGAGTCGCCTTGAAGAGCTGAACAAGGCTGAACGCAAGGTCGCCGAGGTGATCCTGCTCAATCCGCAGCAGGCCACCCGCTTCAGCATCGCCGCCCTCGCCCAGGCCGCCTCGGTGAGCGAACCGACGGTCAACCGTTTCTGCCGTTCGTTCGGCGTCAGCGGTTATCCCGAACTCAAGCTGCAATTGGCCCAGAGCCTGGCCAGTGGCGCGGCGTATGTCAGCCGCGCGGTCGAGGCTGACGACAATCCCGAAGCCTACACACAGAAGATTTTCGGCAGCGCCATCGCCTCGCTGGACAGCGCTTGTCAGGCGCTGGACCCGAACCTGATCAGCCGCGCCGTCGACCTGTTGATCCAGGCCCGGCAGATCCACTTTTTCGGCCTCGGTGCTTCGGCACCGGTGGCGCTGGATGCGCAGCACAAGTTCTTCCGCTTCAACCTTGCGGTGACTGCGCATGCCGACGTGCTGATGCAGCGGATGATCGCCTCGGTGGCGCACACCGGTGAGCTGTTCGTGATCATTTCCTACACCGGGCGGACGCGCGAGCTGGTGGAAGTGGCGCGGATCGCCCGGGAGAACGGCGCGTCCGTGCTGGGCCTGACGGCGGAGAATTCGCCGCTGGCCAAGGCGAGTACGCTGAGCCTGAACATTCCGCTGCCGGAAGACACCGACATCTATATGCCGATGACCTCGCGGATCATTCAGTTGACCGTGCTGGATGTGTTGGCGACCGGGATGACCTTGCGTCGCGGGGTGGATTTCCAGCCGCATCTGCGCAAGATCAAAGAGAGCTTGAATGCAAGCCGGTATCCGGTTGGGGATGAATTCAACTAAAGATCAAAAGCCCCTCACCCCAGCCCTCTCCCGGAGGGAGAGGGGGCCGATCGAGGTGTCTTGCGCTATACATCGACCTGAATGACCGAGTCGATTATGGATTCACCGACCTTCGTTCAGGTCGGTGGATCTCCTGAATATCCCCCATTCGGTCCCCTCTCCCTCTGGGAGAGGGCTAGGGTGAGGGCCCGCGCTCCAACTGACGTACTCAAGCCGCCGCCCACGCCTGCAAACTCAAATGCGCCTTCTCCCCCGGCGCCAGATGCAGACTGTCCGTCCCGCCCGCCGCCGCTTCCACACAGACAAACTCGGAAATCTCATCCCACGTCACGCCCAACAACGGCCGTGCCCCGGGATGCCAGACCACCGTGTCCGCGCTGTCACCGGTATCAATGCACAACTCACGCTGCCAGGCGTGATCTTTCAGCTGCAATTCGCCGTCATGCTGGAACACCCGCTGACACCCGCCATCCACCCGCAACTCGCCTTCCTGTTGGCAAGACTGGCGGCTCAACTGGTCATAACCCTGTGCGCCTTCGAGGCCAGACAGCGCTATCTCACCGACATCGCCAATACGCCAGTAAGCGTGCAAAGCCTGGCTCAACTGGCACGGCATGTCGTCCTGATGCTCGGTGCTCAGGCGTAATTCCATGCGCTCACCCAGATGCGCGTGCAGGTCGACCTGCCAATCGCACAGCTGCAATTGCCAGTGCAGGCGCACGCCATCCTCGGCGCTGCTGCTGTCGAGCAGTTTCCAGTCGAGCAGTCGCGCCCAACCATGCGATGGCCAGGCGTTTTCGCTCGGATGACGGCCATACCAGGGCCAGCACACCGGCACGCCACCGCGAATCGCGCCGACATGCGGCCACTTCGCCGCACACCACAACCACGGCTTCTGTCCACGCGGCTGAAAGTGCAGCAACTGCGCGCCCTGACGACTGAACACCGCCTGACACAGCGGATGATCGATCACCAACACGTCGCGCATCTGATAGCGCTCCCAGGCGAACACCGGTCGCTCGCGCAGGGATTTGAAGAAGCGTTGCAGCGGATGCTCAGGCATTGGCTACGGTTCCGAATTCAACTTTCATGGGCGGCGCGAACCCTCCAAAAAAAAGCGGACAGCCTGGGCTGTCCGCAAAATGCGCACATAGAGAGGAGCTTATCGCAGACGCGTCAGAACGTTGACTGAATTTTCAGGCCAGCGACCAAAGCGTTATCGACTTCATCCACACCGCCCGGATGGGTGATGTATTGCAGGTTGGGACGCACGGTCAGCCAGTTGGTGACGTGGAAACCGTAGTTCAGCTCGTAGTTGTATTCGGTCTCACGAATCGGCGAGAACGCGGCGTTGTCGTAGTCGGACACACCGTTGGAGGCGTTCAGCAGTTCAGCGTTGCGCTTGACGTCCTTGTTGACGTGGATACGCGCCGCGCCGATACCGATGTCATCCTTCGGACGCGCATCGAACGGGCCTTTGTAGACAAACATCACCGACTGGTAGTTGTCGATGAAGTTGGTGTCCTTGTCATGGAAGGTCGCGTTGGCAGCGATGTTCAGACCGCGAGTCGCGTCACCGTTGTGGCTGGTGAGTTGTTGTTGCGCGACGAACCAGTAGCCGTGTTTGCTGCTGTGCGACTTGTACTCGTCACCAGTGGTTGCCGCGTCGAAACCGTTGACGTCTTCGCGAACGTCATCGGCATCGGCCGTGCTCTTGTAGTAACCGACGCGGTATTCGCCCGGCAGGCTGTTGACCTTCGGCGACCAGACCAATTCAACCGGCAGCACGGTACCCTTGGTGCCGCTGCCGCTGAGCTTGAAGCCGTTGCCGTGTTCCAGCTGCGACGGGTTCTGGTTGTACGCACCGATTTGCGCGTAGAGCTCGTCGTTGATGTTGTACTTCACACGGATCGCGGCCTGGCTGACTGGCCAGTTGTACCAGATGTTGGTCGCCCAGTTACCCACTTGCGAACCGCAGAATGCGAGGTTCTGGAAGTCGCACGGGAAGGTGTTGAAGTCTTCGCCTTCGCCGAAGTAACCGGCCTTGACGTCGAGCTTGTTGTCGAAGAACTGGTGCTGAATCCACAGTTGGGTCAGACGCACCATGTGGCCACGGCCGTAGACTTCCTGCGAGGAGCTGAGGGTGCCGGCACGCGGATCGCCAACGCGGTCGTTGGAGATGTTGTAGCCGTTACGGTTGGTCAGCTGGATCTTCGCTTGCGTGTTGTCCCAGCCCCACAGTTTCTGCAGGTCGAGGGCCACGCCGAGGCCGAACTGGTCGCTGTAGCGGCCGGTCTTGTCGTCGTCATAACCGCCGTGCAGGTTGGCGCCCATCTCGCCAACGTAGTCGGCCTTGATGTCGATACCCTGCTCGATCAGCTTGGTGCGCTCACCGCCCCAGTCGCCGGTCATCCATTTGGAGTCGGAGCTGAACGCATCCGCCGCCATTGCATTACCGGCCAGCACCAGTGCAGCTGCCGCTGAAACCTGGCAGATCAACCGGGCATTGACGTGTTTCTTTTTCATCCCTACATCCTCGTCTTTATTGTTATTAACTGTTTTTATCTAACGCGGTTTACATAAATTGCAGTGCTCGACAGGCCGGGCACCGCGTGCTCCTTGTAGGAGTGAGCCTGCTCGCGATAACGGTTTGACACTCAACATCTCTGTCGACTGATACACCGTCATCGCGAGCAGGCTCACTCCTACATTGTTTTTCAGCGCCCTTTGAATTGGGCGACGTTCGCAGACCGCGCATCGGTCTGTGGTTGACCGGCAGTGCCCAGACGCTCGCCGGTATTGGCGTCGAACAACAACACTTTTGATGGATCGAATTGCAGCGTCAGGCTTTCGCCCACCTGCGGAGCCACGTCCGGTGCCAGTCGGCAGCAGACCTTGGTGTCATTCAGGTTGACGAACACCAGGGTGTCCGGCCCGGTCGGTTCCGTGACCTGCACTTCCGCGCGGATGCTTGGCAGGCCATTGCCCTCGCCGTTCGCCAGCACAATCTGCTCCGGGCGCAGGCCGAGGATCACTTCGCGGTCTTCAAGCCCGGCGTCCTGCATGCTCATCGGCAATTCACAACGCGCCTGACCGCTGTCGAGCAGCGCCAGCAGACGACCGTCCTTGCGCTGCAGACGCAGGGGGATGAAGTTCATCGGCGGCGAACCGATGAAGCTGGCGACGAACAGGTTCGCCGGGTCGTTATAGATGTCTTTCGGCGTGCCGAACTGCTGAATGATGCCGTCCTTCATCACCGCGACTTTGTCGCCCAGGGTCATCGCTTCGATCTGGTCGTGGGTCACGTAGACCGTGGTGGTTTTCAGGCGCTGGTGCATCAGTTTCATTTCGGTACGCATCTCGACGCGCAGCTTGGCGTCGAGGTTGGACAGCGGTTCGTCGAACAGGTAGATCTTCGGCCGCCGCGCCAGCGCACGACCCATCGCCACGCGCTGTTGCTGACCACCGGAGAGCTGGCCCGGCTTGCGATTGAGCAGGTGTTCGATCTGCAGCAGCTTGGCCACGCGGGCGACTTCTTCGTCGATCGCGGCCTGCGGCATCTTGCGAATTTTCAGGCCGAACTCGATGTTCTCGCGCACGCTCATGGTCGGGTACAGCGCGTAGGACTGGAACACCATGGCGATGTCGCGATCCTTGGGGCTCATGCCGCTGACGTCCTGATCACCGATCATGATCGCGCCGCCAGTGATGGTTTCGAGGCCGGCGATGCAGTTCATCAAGGTCGATTTACCGCAGCCCGACGGGCCGACGAGGATCAGGAATTCACCGTCCTTGATCGACAGTTCGATGTTCTTCAGGGTGTCCGGCAGGCCGGCCCCGTAGGTCTTGTTTACGTTGCGAAGTTCAAGCGTAGCCATGATTACCCCTTGACCGCGCCGGCCGTCAGCCCGCGCACGAAATACTTGCCTGCGACCACATAGACCAGCAGGGTCGGCAGGCCGGCGATCATCGCCGCTGCCATATCCACGTTGTATTCCTTGGCGCCGGTGCTGGTGTTGACCAGGTTGTTCAGCGCCACGGTGATCGGTTGCGAATCACCGCTGGAGAACACCACCCCGAACAGGAAGTCGTTCCAGATCTGGGTGAACTGCCAGATCAGGCAGACCATGATGATCGGCGTCGACATCGGCAGGATGATGCGGCGGAAAATCGTGAAGAACCCAGCGCCATCCAGGCGCGCAGCCTTGACCAGCGCATCGGGAATGCTCACGTAGTAGTTGCGGAAGAACAGCGTGGTGAACGCCAGACCGTAAACCACATGGACAAACACCAGGCCGGTGGTGGTGCTCGCCAGGCCCATCTTGCCGAGGGTGAACGAGGCCGGCAGCAGCACGGTCTGGAATGGCAGGAAGCAGCCGAACAGCAACAGACCGAAAAACAGTTGCGAACCCCGGAAGCGCCACATCGACAGCACGTAACCGTTCAACGCACCGATGGCCGTGGAGATGATTACGGCCGGTACGGTGATCTTGATCGAGTTCCAGAAGTAGCCATCAACCGTGGCCCAGGCCTTGACCCAACCGATGCCGCTGACCACGGTCGGCCAGCTCAGCAGGTTGCCGGTGCTGATGTCTTCCGGGGTCTTGAAGCTGGTCAGCAACATGACCACCAGCGGCACCAGATAGAGAAACACCGCGAAGATCAGCACCGCGTAGATCGCGATACGGCTCAAGCTGATAGCGGGTTTGGCAGCAAGACTAGTCATTACGCTTGGTCCTCAGCTCGGAGTACAGGTAAGGCACGATGATCGCGAGGATCGCACCGAGCATCAGAATCGCACTGGCCGAGCCCATGCCCATCTGGCCGCGACTGAAGGTGAAGGAATACATGAACATCGCTGGCAGGTCGGAGGAATAACCCGGGCCACCGGCGGTCATTGCCGCAACGAGGTCGAAGCTCTTGATCGCGATGTGCGCAAGGATCATTACCGCACTGAAGAACACCGGACGCAGGCTTGGCAGCACGACTTTCCAGTAGATGCGCGGCATGCTCGCGCCGTCGATCTGCGCGGCACGGATGATCGATTGATCGACGCCACGCAGGCCGGCAAGGAACATCGCCATGATGAAGCCCGAGGCTTGCCACACAGCGGCGATCACCAGGCAATAAACCACGCGATCGGGGTCGATCAGCCAGTCCAGACGGAAGCCTTCCCAGCCCCAGTCACGCAACAATTTGTCCAGGCCCATGCCCGGGTTGAGCAGCCATTTCCACGCGGTACCGGTGACGATCATCGAGAGCGCCATCGGGTACAGGTAAATGGTGCGGATAAAGCCTTCGCGACGAATCCGCTGGTCGAGGAACACCGCCAGCAACACGCCGATCACCAGGGTGATGCCGATGAACATGCCGCCGAACACGGCGAGGTTCTTGCTCGCCACCCACCAGCGATCGTTGTCGAACAACCGCGCGTATTGCGCCAGGCCGGCCCACTTGTAGTTGGGCAGGAAGGTCGACGTGGTGAACGACAGAATGAACGTCCACAGGATGTAGCCATAGAAGCCCACCAGCACGATGAACATGCTCGGCGCCAGCACCAGTTTCGGTAGCCAGCGCTGCAATGCATCGAACGGCGAGGCCTTGCTGAACACAGCAACAGAACTCATGGGGAAATCCACAATAAGGGTTTACGAAAGCATTCCCCTTGTAGGAGTGAGCCTGCTCGCGATTGCGGTGTGTCAGTCACTCAGACGGTGGCTGACAGATTGCTATCGCGAGCAGGCTCACTCCTACAGGGGCCAAGCATTACTTGGCCGACTGAACTGCCGCGCCCAATTTCTTCGCGGCATCGGCCGGGTCGGCTTTCGGGTCGTTGATGTAGTTGGTGACTACGTCAAAGAACGCGCCCTGCACCGCCAGCGTGGTTGCCATGTTGTGCGCCATGCTTGGTTGCAGGCCGCCGGACTTGGCGTCCGCGAGGAAGTCCTTGGCAGCGGTCTGTGCGCAGGAATCGAAGCCGAGCTTGTCCATGTTGTTCAACATGTCATTGCGCACCGGAATCGAGCCTTTGTTGATGCTGAAGACTTTCTGGAAGTTCTCACCCAGCACGACTTTGGCGATGTCCTGCTGACCGGCCGCAGTGCCTGCGTCCTTCTGCTTGAACACGGCCAGCGAGTCGATGTTGTAGGTGAACGCCTTGTCGGTGCCCGGGAACGCTACGCACTCGTAGTCCTTGCCGGCGACTTTCTTGGCGGCGGTCCATTCGGACTTGGCCCAGTCACCCATGATCTGCATGCCGGCCTTGCCGTTGATGACCTTGGCCGCTTCGAGGTTCCAGTCCTGGCCTTTGCCGTCAGCGTCCATGTAGGTCGCGACTTTCTTCAGCTCGGTGAGCGCCTTGACCATTTCCGGGCCGGTCAGCGCCTTGTTGTCGAGATCGACCAGGGCTTTCTTGTAGCCATCCACGCCCATGACCGAGAGCACCACGGCTTCGAACACGGTGCTGTCCTGCCAAGGCTGACCGCCGTGGGCCAGCGGAATGAAGCCCGCGGCTTTCAGCTTGTCGCCGGCGGCGTAGAACTCTTCGAGGGTGGTTGGATTCTTGGTGATGCCGGCTTTCTTGAAGACTTCCGGGTTGATCCACAGCCAGTTCACACGGTGAATGTTCACCGGCACGGCCACGTAATCACCGTCGTACTTCACGGTATCGGAGACCTTCTTGTCGAGCAGGCTGTCCCACTTTTCCGACTTGGCGACGTCTTTCAAAACGTCAGTGTCGAGCAGACCGGTCGACGCCCATTCCTGGATGTCCGGGCCTTTGATCTGGGCGACGCCAGGCGGATTGCCGGCGACGGCGCGGCTCTTGAGCACGGTCATGGCAGTCGCACCGCCACCACCGGCGACAGCGCCGTCCTTCCAGGTGAAACCGTCTTTTTCGACTTGGGCCTTGAGCACATCGACAGCGGCTTTTTCGCCACCGGAGGTCCACCAGTGCACGACTTCGACCGAACCTTTGGAGTCGGCAGCGGAGACACTGAGCGGCAGGATTGCGAGCGGGAACAGGGAGGCGACAGAAATGACAGTAGCGAGGCGAGAAATCGCATTCATTCGAGATGTACCTTTCTTGTTGTTATGCATTGCAAGTCTGGTGCTTGCGCTGCACGGAGTTTAAACAGAGCGTTTCGCTTCGCAGGTAACGAAGGGACGCGCAAATGTCACGACATGGTTACACAGGAACAGGCCGAGATAACCGTGCCAAAGCCGTGGCCATGCTCGGCGCCAGCGGCAACCGCGGAATCAGCACAGCCTGCCAGGCGTGATACAGATCGGGCTTGCCCGGCCAGATATCGGCACTGGGCACATTCTGTGGATTGAGTTCGTGGTGCCAGCTGCCGTTGCAGCGGTCGATGAAATTCGTCTCACAGAATTCCCAGAACAGTCGGTACCAGGTTTCGTATTGCGCGTCGCCGGTGCGTTTGAGCAAGGCACTGGCAGCGGCGCTGGCTTCGGCATGCGTCCAGTGCAGGCGATGGCGAACGACGGCCTGGTTATCCCAGTCGAGGGTGTAGACGATGCCCGGCGCACCATCGACATCCCAGCCGTGGCGGCAATTGTTTTCAAACAGCTTTTGCGCATCAAGGGCCAGCCAGCCCGGCGTGAGCATACCCGCCTGCCCCCGCGCGGCTTCGAGGTGCAGAAGCAATCGTGCCCACTCGAAACCGTGGCCCGGCGTGGTGCCATACGGACGGAAACCGTCAGCAGGATTGTCGTGGTTGTATTCGCGCAGCGGCTGCCAGTCACGGTCGAAGTGTTCGATGACCATGTAATCATTGGCCGCTGCGTGACCGTGGATCACCCGCTCAACGATGCGCTGAGCGCGCACCAGCCAGCGCGGATCTTCGGTGACATCGGCCAGCGCGAGGAATGCTTCGGTGGCGTGCATGTTGCTGTTGGCGCCGCGATAGGCTTCTTCTTCGCTCCAGTCGCGATTGAAGAATTCGCGCATGGCGCCCTCTTCTTCGCTCCAGAAATAGGTGTCGATGATATCGATCGCATCATCGAGCAAGGCCTGGGCGCCGGGCCGTTGTGCAACCACGGCAGAACTGGCGGCGAGGGCGACAAAAGCGTGCAGGTAGGCGTTCTTGCCGGTGTTGTCATCGCGGTGCCCGGCGACTGCAAACCAGCCGCCGTGCAACGCATCACGCAGCGGCCCGCGCAGGGCGGCGATGCCGTGATCGATCAGCTCGGCGAACCCCGGCAGCCCCTGAATGTGGGCCATGGCGAAGCTGTGGGTCATGCGCGCGGTGTTCATGGTTTCGGCTTGCGCGTGCGCCGGCAGACGGCCGCGCTCGTCGAGATTGCCGAAACCTTCCGGCAGCTTCGAGGCCTTGGCAAAATCCAGCAGACGCAGGCCTTCGGCGGCAAGCCATTGCTGGTGGGCAGGGGCATTCAGCCAACTGCTGAAGTCTGGGTGAAAGGTGTCCATGGAGTGACCCTTTTTTGTTGTTAGGACTGCGGGCAGTCTAAACAACGGGCCGGGGCGGGCTTGTAACGAAGGGGACGGGGTTTGTCACTGACTCGTGACAAAAGAGAAGAGCAAAAGCACCCTCACCCCAGCCCTCTCCCGGAGGAAGAGGGGGCCGACCGAGGCGTCTTGCGCTCTCCGTCGACCTGAACCATCGAGTCGATTATGGATTGGGCAATGCACCGGATAGACTCTGGATTCGACATCGCACGCTCAGGTCGGCGTATCCCTCAAATATCCCCCAATCGGTCCCCTCTCCCTCCGGGAGAGGGCCAGGGTGAGGGGCTCTTCGGGGTTAATCCACAGACCGAGGCAACTGCAACGTCACCCGCAACCCACCCTCACGCAGATTCTGCAACGTCACTTCCCCGCCATGGCTATGGGCAATATTGCGCGCAATGCCAAGACCCAACCCATAACCCTGCTGCTGCCCCGCCAACCTGAAGTGCGGTTCGAACACCTGCTCCAACCGCTGCTGCGGCACGCCCGGCCCTTCATCGTCGACGTGCAAAACAAACGCACTGTCATCGTCATCAATGTGCAGGTGCGCGTTCTGTCCATACTTCAAGGCGTTGTCGATCAGGTTGCCGATGCAGCGCTTGAGCGCCAGCGGCTTGCCCGGATACGCCGACAGCGCGCGCCCATGCTGGGTTACGCGACCGTTGCCATTCGGCGCCAGGTACGGCTCGACCAGACAATCGAGGACATGGTTGAGATCCACCGGCTCGATGTTCTCGTGGATGTCGGTGTCTTTCACGCATTGCAACGCGCCTTTGACCAGCAGCTCCAGCTCATCCAGATCGCGGCCGAACTTGGCTTGCAGCTGTTCGTCCTCGAGCAGCTCGACGCGCAAGCGCAAGCGGGTGATCGGCGTGCGCAAGTCGTGGGAAATCGCGCTGAACAACTGGCTGCGCTCGGTCAGGTAGCGGCTGATGCGTTCGCGCATGGTGTTGAACGCGCGCCCGACCTCCACCACTTCACTGCCGCCGCCCTCCGCCACTGGCTCGACGTCGGCGCCCAGCGACAGATCCCGCGCCGCCCGTGCCAGACGCTTGAGCGGCCGGCTCTGCCAGTGCACCAGCAGGCCGATGAACAACAACAGAAAGCCGCTGGTCAGGACGATGAACCACACCTGCTGCGCCGGCAGGCCTTGCTCTTCGAGACTGGTGTAGGGCTCGGGCAGCAACGAGGCGATGTACAGCCACTCGCCCGGGGCCATCTGAATTTGAGTGACCAGCACCGGCGGATTCACCGGTTCAAGCGTCAACGCGTAGTGCGCCCAGGAACGCGGCAATTCATCGAGTTTCAGTCCGGCGTTGAAAATGCGCAGGTCTTCGGGACTGACGAAGGTCACCGAAATATCCGTGTCATGGCCAAGCGACTGGCGCAGTACTTCATCCACCGCTTGCATCACCGCGGCCTTGCGCGGCGTCACTGGCAGCACGTCCATGCCCAAGGGCTTGTCGTTGAGGGTCACGACAAACCGGGTGCCGCCCATGCTGCGCAATTGATCGAGCACCAGCGGTCGATAGGCCACCGGCAAGGAACGGAAATAACTGACGCTGGCGGTCATCGAATGGGCCAGGCTGCGGGCGCTGGTGACCAGGCCTTCGAGCTGGGTGGCGCGCAACTGCGAAACCCAGATCACACTCGACAGCGTCTGTGCGAACAGCACCGCCAGCAGGGTCAGCAGCAACATCCGCCCGAGCAGCGAACGCGGCACCGGCATGCGGTTGGCGAACTTGCGCAGTGACTCAGTGAGCATTGCCGGCAACCACATTGGCTGCCAACTGATAACCGCTGCCACGCACGGTGCGAATCAGTCGTGGCGGTTTTTCGGTGTCGCGCAGGCGTTGGCGCAAACGGCTGACGGCCATGTCGACGATGCGATCGAGCGGCATCAGATCGCGGCCACGGGTGGCGTTGCCGATGGTGTCGCGGTCGAGGATTTGCTGCGGGTGGTCGAGGAACAGTTTCAGCAGGGCGAAATCGGCGCCGGAGAGAATCACCTCTTCACCGTCAGTGTGGAACAGCCGATGGCTGACCGTGTCCAGGCGCCAGTCGTCAAAGGCCAGCACTTCGCTGCCGCTGCGTTCGTGGGCGAATTGCGCGCGGCGCAGCAAAGCCTTGATTCGCGCTTGCAGTTCGCGCGGGCTGAACGGTTTGCCGAGGTAGTCATCGGCGCCGAGTTCGAGACCGATCACGCGGTCGGCTTCGTCGGAACTGGCGGTCAGCATGATGATCGGCACCTGCGCCTGACGCGGATGCTGACGCACCCAACGGCACAGGCTGAAGCCGTCTTCGTCGGGCAGCATGACATCGAGGATCACCAGATCGCTCGGCGCCTCGTTGAGCGCCTGACGAAAACCGGCGCCATCGGCGGTGGCCCGCACCTGAAACCCGGCGCGGGTCAGGTAGGTTTCCAGCAACTCGCGTATTTCCTGGTCGTCATCGACCAACAATATCGACTTGTTGACTGAGCTCACTTCGAAGGCATCCTTGTTGTTGGAGTTGGGGCGGATTATGCCTTAAGCGCTGATTTTACAAACACCACAAAACCACTGTGGGAGCGAGCCTGCTCGCGATAGCGGTTTCACATACAACGGATTCGTTGACTGATGTACCGCTATCGCGAGCAGGCTCACTCCTACAGTTGACCGTATATCAGGGTCGAGTTGCTTGATCCAGCGCGACGCCGGCGCCCACCAGGCCGGAGTACGGTGCCGTCACCAGCCACACCGGGATGCCTTTGAAGTAGTCGCTCATGCAGCCCTTGTCGGCGAAGCAGCGAGCGAAGCCGCTTTCGAGGAAGAAATCGGCGAAGCGTGGAATCACCCCACCGACGATAAACACGCCGCCGCGCGCGCCGGTGGTGAGCACGTTGTTACCAGCGACGCGACCGAGCCAGCAGCAGAACTGCTCGAGCACTTCCAGAGCAATCGGGTCACCGGCAAGGCCGGCGGCAGTGATGGCTTCCGGCGTCTCGAGCGTCGGCTCATGGCCATCCACCGCACAGATCGCCCGGTACAGCCGCGGCAGGCCGCCGCCGCTCAATGCGGTTTCCGCGCTGACATGGCCGATCTCGTTGTGGATGTGCTGCCACAATTGCGTTTCCCGCGGGCTGCTCAGTGGCAGGTCGACGTGGCCGCCCTCGCCCGGCAGCGCGGCAAAGCGACCTTCGCCGAGATCGAGCAAGGTGCCGACACCCAGGCCTGTGCCTGGGCCGATCACCACCGCCGGGCGCAACGGCTCCGGCGTGCCTTCGCAGACCACGCGGAATTCGCCCGGCTGCAAACGGGTCATGCCCAGTGCCATCGCCGAGAAGTCGTTGGTCAGCAACAATTGGTCGACCTGCAAGGTCTTGCAGAACGCGCTGCGACTGAGTCGCCAGTGATTGTTGGTGAATTTGAATTCATCGCCGCTCACCGGACCGGCCACCGACAGGCATACCGAACCGATTGAACCCGGCGCCAGGCCAAGCCCGCTCAGGTACAGGCCGATCGCCTCTTCCGGCGTGGCGAAGTCGGCCGTGGCCAGCACCTGAACCGATTGCAGTTGCTGGTTTTGCCACAACGCGAAACGCGCGTTGGTGCCTCCGATGTCACCGACCAAAGCCAGTTTCAATTAAGCGTCTCCAGGGCAGAAGTGAAGGCGCTGGCGCCCTGCTCCGCCGAGCTGAAGGCCATGCGCATGAAGCCAAACAGCTCGCGGCCGCTGCCAATGTTGTTGCCCAACAGGCCCTTGGCAGGTTCGCGCACTGCAAATTCGGCGGCGTCGACCTTCAGTTCCAAGGTGCCTTTGACGCCATCGACGCGGATGATATCGCCCTCTTGCACCCGCGCCAAAGCACCACCGACATAAGCTTCGGGGCTGACGTGAATCGCCGCCGGGATTTTCCCCGACGCGCCGGACATGCGCCCATCGGTCACCAGCGCTACTTTGAAGCCGCGATCCTGCAGCACGCCGAGGAACGGCGTCATCTTGTGCAACTCCGGCATGCCGTTGGAACGCGGGCCCTGGAAGCGCATCACCGCGACAAAATCCTTCTCCAGCAGACCGGCCTTGAACGCATCGGCCAGATCCTGCTGATCCTGGAAGACCATCGCCGGTGCTTCGACGATCTGGTTTTCCAGCGCGACGGCAGACACTTTCATCACGCCGCGACCGAGATTGCCTTCCATCACCCGCAGCCCGCCTTCTTGCGAGAACGCACGGGACACCGGACGGAGGATGTTTTCGTCGAGGCTGTCAGTCGGGCCTTCGCGCCAGACCAGCTCACCGTTATCGAGGAACGGTTCCTTGGTGTACTGGCTCAGGCCATGACCGAGCACGGTGTTGACGTCTTCGTGCAGCAGACCGGCGCCGAGCAGTTCGCGAATCAGGAACGACATGCCGCCGGCGGCCTGGAAGTGATTGATGTCAGCTTTGCCGTTCGGGTAGACGTGGCTCAAGGTCGGCACGACTTCGGAGAGGTCGGCCATGTCTTGCCAGGTCAGTTGAATGCCCGCGGCCATGGCGATGGCCGGCATGTGCAGGGTGTGGTTGGTCGAGCCGCCAGTGGCGTGCAGGGCAACGATGGAGTTGACCAGCGCCTTCTCGTCGACGATTTCGCCGATCGGCATGAAGTTGCCGTTCTGCTTGGTCAGCCGAGTGACCTGATGCGCGGCTTCGCGGGTCAGCGCGTCGCGCAGCGGTGTATTCGGGTTGACGAAGGACGCGCCCGGCAAGTGCAGGCCCATGACTTCCATCAGCAACTGATTGGTGTTGGCGGTGCCGTAAAACGTGCAGGTGCCCGGGCTGTGGTAGGACTTCATCTCCGATTCCAGCAGCTCTTCACGGGTGGCCTTGCCTTCGGCGTACTTCTGGCGGACGTCGGCTTTTTCCTTGTTGGAAATCCCCGAAACCATCGGCCCGCCCGGGACAAAGATCGTTGGCAAATGACCGAAGCGCAGCGAGCCCATCATCAGGCCCGGAACAATCTTGTCGCAGATGCCGAGCATCAGCGCACCATCGAACATGTTGTGCGACAGCGCCACGGCGGTCGACATGGCGATCACTTCGCGACTTGGCAGGCTCAGTTCCATGCCCGGCTCGCCCTGGGTCACGCCGTCACACATCGCCGGAGTGCCGCCGGCGAACTGGCCGACCGAGCCGATCTCGCGCAGGGCGTTCTTGATCTGTTGTGGGAAAACTTCGTATGGCTGATGCGCCGAAAGCATGTCGTTATACGAAGACACAATGGCGATGTTCGCCGAGTTCATCATCCGCAGGCTGTGCTTGTCTTCCGTGCCGCACCCGGCCACGCCGTGGGCGAAGTTGGCGCATTGCAGCTTGCCGCGCATCGGGCCGTCGGTGGCAGCGCCGCGAATCAGTGCAAGGTAAGCCTGACGCGTGGCGCGGCTGCGGGCGATAAGCCGTTCGGTGACCTCAAGAACGCGGGGATGCATGTGTAGAACTCCAGGCTAACGGATGTGGCGACCTGATTGTCTATGCTGGTCAAACGCCGTTGTTGTTGGAATGACAGACGGCTTTTTTGACCATTCGGACCAGTTGATTCAGGTCACTCGTTGTAGATAAAACAAAATATTGCCACTAAAAAGGCTTGTTTTCTATTTTTATGCGAATAATCTTGTAATTCCAACAACAAAACGACGGCGGCGCTGTTCCATGACTCTTCGAATCGCAATCAATGGTTTTGGCCGCATCGGCCGTAATGTCCTGCGCGCACTGTATACCCAAGGCTATCGTCAAGACCTGCAGATCGTCGCGATCAACGATCTGGGTGACAGTTCGATCAATGCCCATCTGCTCAAATATGACACCGTCCACGGCACGTTCGACGCCGAAGTGGCCCACGATAACGAAAGCCTGACGGTCAATGGCGACCGCATCGCGGTCAGCGCCATTCGCAACCCGGCCGACCTGCCATGGGCCGCGGAAAAGATCGACGTGGTCTTCGAATGCACCGGTCTGTTCACCGACCGTGCCAAAGCCGCCGCGCACATCAGCGCCGGCGCCCGCAAAGTGATCATCTCGGCTCCGGCCAAAGGCGCCGACGCCACTGTCGTGTACGGCGTCAACCACGACATTCTGCGCCAGTCGCACCAGATCATCTCCAACGCTTCGTGCACCACCAACTGCCTCGCGCCAGTGGCGCAGGTGCTGCATCGCGAGCTGGGCATCGAGAGCGGTCTGATGACCACCATCCACGCCTACACCAACGACCAGAACCTTACCGACGTCTATCACAGCGACCCGTACCGCGCCCGTTCGGCGACGCAGAACATGATCCCGAGCAAGACCGGCGCTGCCGAAGCGGTGGGTCTGGTGCTGCCGGAACTGGCCGGCAAACTGACTGGCATGGCCGTGCGCGTACCGGTGATCAACGTGTCGCTGGTCGACCTCACCGTGCAACTGAAGAAAGAGGCCAGTGCCGACGAAGTCAACGCCCTGCTGAAAGCGGCCAGCCAGCATTCGAAAATCCTCGGTTACAACACCTTGCCGCTGGTTTCCAGCGACTTCAACCACAACCCGCTGTCGTCGATCTTCGACGCCAACCACACCAAAGTCAGCGGCAAGTTGCTCAAGGTGCTGGCCTGGTACGACAACGAATGGGGCTTCTCCAACCGCATGCTGGATAACTGCCTGGCGTTGTGTAACGCGGAATAATTGCGGGTATCCCCAAACCTGTGGGAGCGAGCCTGCTCGCGAAAGCTTTCTGCCAGTCGATATGGAATTGACTGACACGACGCCTTCGCGAGCAGGCTCGCTCCCACAGGGATATGCATTGAAATCGATGAAATCAGCACTTGACCATTCAGCCAGATGATAAGCATTATCATTCGCTCGAAATGGATCAGGTCCTCCCGTGAGTCAATCGCGCTTCAACCACGTCTTCCTCGCCCAGCGCACTTCCCTGCTGCGCACGCTGGAACGGATGGTCAACAATCACAGCACCGCTGAGGACCTGTTGCAGGAGACTTACCTGCGCGTGACCCGCGCGTTGAGCGAGCGGGCCATCGATCACCTTGAACCCTTCGTCTTCCAGACCGCGCGTAACCTGGCACTGGACCATTTGCGTGCGCGCAAGATCCATGCGCGAACCATGGTCGATGACGTGCCGCAGGACGTGGTGCAGAGCATAGCCGCACCGGCCAGCAGCGCCGAAGACGCCGCCCATGCCGAACAACTGCTGGAGCGTTTGAACGTGAGCCTCAGTCAACTCAGCCCGCGCCAGCAGCAGATCTTCATCCTCAGCCGCCTGCACGGGCACAGCTATCAGGAAATCGCCGATGAACTGAAGGTGTCGCTGAGCACTGTGCAGAAGGAGCTGAAACTGATCATGTCGATTTGCATCGGCGTTGCCGAACGACATGACAGCAGCGGCAAGCTTTGAGCAGCAAGCTACAAGTAAAAACAAAAAGCAGTAACGCACTCCGGCTTGCAGCTTGCAGCTTGAAGCTGGAAACTGCTTCGCCAGAAGCCTTGAGGAACCACCGTGACGGACACCCACCGCCCGCCTTCGCCCGATTCGGCGCGGGACGCTGCAGCAGCAATGGACCAGGCGCTGGACTGGCTCATCGTGCTCGGCAGCCCGGACGCGGAACAGACCCGGCAATTTCATGCCTGGCTGGCGGCGGATCCGTTGAATGCCGAAGTTTTCGCCAAGGCCCAGGCGATCTGGGATGGCCCGCAAGTGGTGCTGTGCGCCCAGGCCCTGGCAGCGAAACCGGCGAAAGTCACTGTCCTGCAACGTCTGCGTCCGCACTGGAAACCGCTGGCCAGCGCTGCGGTGTTGATCCTCGGTCTGTTCAGTTTCAGCAACCTGCCGATGCGCCTGCAGGCCGATCACCTGACCGTGGTCGGCGAGCGCCAGCGCCTGCAATTGGAAGACGGCTCGAAAGTGCTGCTCAACACCAATTCGGCATTCTCCAGCACCATCAATGACCAGCAACGCGTGGCCCGGCTGTTTCAGGGCGAGGCGTTTTTCGAGATCGCCAGCGGGCGCAATCAGCCGCTGGAGATCGATGCGGGGCCGGTAACGGCCAGTGTGCACGACACCGCATTCGCCGTGCGCTACCTCGACGGGGTCGCGCAGGTGAATGTGCAGCGTGGCGATGTCGATCTGCGCGCCACCCACAACGATGCCCGCGTGCGCTTGCGTGCCGGGGAAAGCATTCGGATCGGTCCCAACGGATTTGATCGTCCGGCCAAGCTCGACGCCAATGCGGATCTGGCGTGGATTGAAGGCCGTCTGGTGTTCGAGAACTGTCCGCTCAATCAGGTGCTGGCCGAGCTGCGCCGCTACTACCCGGGCTGGATCATCAACAACAACGAGCAACTGGCCGACGTCGCCGTCACCGGCAATTACCGTCTCGACCAGCCGCTCGACGTGGTGCGCTCCCTCGCCCACATCACCTCGGCGCGCCTGCAGGAATTCCCCGCGCTGGTCATCTTGAACTGAATGAGAATTATTTTTACTCGATAGCCAACGGCAGTACGTCTCGTTATAGCCAATGCAATTGATTCGCATCTAACCATGCCGATCAGCACCTATAAAGATTCGTGCGACACGGAGCGCTATCGATGTCCTCACGCCTTACCCGCCAGACTTCCTCCCCTTCCCGCGTACTGTCGCTGCTGACTGCGG
Organism: Pseudomonas moraviensis; assembly: GCF_900105805.1. Lineage (NCBI taxonomy): Bacteria > Pseudomonadati > Pseudomonadota > Gammaproteobacteria > Pseudomonadales > Pseudomonadaceae > Pseudomonas > Pseudomonas moraviensis. The sequence continues at coordinate 3,472,850 of NZ_LT629788.1, forward strand.
CGATTCTCATGGCCGGCACCGCGCCGCTGCTCGCAGCCACCGAGCAACCAGCGCGCAACATGGGCGACTACGCGTTCGCCATCGGCCAGCAACCGCTGGTTTCAGCGCTGAATGCCTTTACCGCCGTGACCGGTTGGCAGGTCGGCTTGCCGGCAGAGCTGGGTCAGAACGTTTCGTCGCCCGGCGTGCGCGGTTCGCTCCCACCAGAGAAAGCCCTCGAGCGCCTGTTGGTGGGGACCAACCTGAGCTTCCGCAAGCTGAGCAGCAACAACGTCGTGCTGGAAAAACGCGGCAGCAGCGGAACGCTGAATCTCGATCAGGTGACGATCAGCGCGACGCGTCAGGAACAGTCGGTCAACAGCGTGCCTTCGACAGTCAGCGTGCAGGATCGCCAAGAGCTCGACCGCAACAACGTCAACACCATCAAGGATCTGGTGCGCTACGAGCCGGGCGTTTCCGTTGCCGGTGCCGGTCAGCGTGGCGGCATCAGCGGCTATAACATTCGTGGTATCGACGGCGACCGCATCCTGACCCAGGTCGACGGCGTGGAAATCCCCAACGGGTTCTTCAACGGTCCGTACGCCAAGAGCCAGCGCAATTACGTCGACCCGGAAATCGTCAAGCGCGTGGAGATCCTCCGCGGCCCGGCCTCGGTGCTGTACGGCAGCAACGCCATCGGCGGCGCGGTCAGCTATTACACGCTGGACGCCGACGACATCATCAAACCGGGCAAGGATGTCGGCGCGCGTTTGAAAAGCGGCTACAGCTCCGCCGACGACAGCTGGCTGAAATCCGCCACCGTCGCCGGGCGCAGCGGTGAGTTCGACGGTCTGCTGCATTACAGTCAGCGCGACGGCCACGAAACCGAATCCTTCGGCAGCCACAACGGCACTGGTCTTGCGCGCACCGCGGCGAACCCGGAAGACGTCCGTGCGACCAACGTGCTGGCCAAGCTCGGCTGGAACTACAACGACGATTCCCGCCTGGGCCTGACCTACGAAAAGTACAAGGACGACCGCGACACCGATCAGAAAAGTGCCTACGGCGGCCCGTACTTCAACGGCGCCCCGACCATCCCCGACAGCGTACTGCCTGGCGGCATGTACCAGTGGCGCACTGGCAACGACACCATCACCCGCGAGCGTTTCGGCATCGAACATTCGTTCGCCCTCGACAGCCTGCTGGCAGATAACGTGAAGTGGAGCCTCAATCACCAGATCGCCAAGACCGACCAGAGCACCGAAGAGGATTACTTCCCGATGACCCGCAGGGTGCTGCGTACCCGCGACACCATCTACCAGGAAAAACAGTGGGTGTTCGACGCGCAACTGGACAAGGCTTTCGCCATCGGTGATACCGATCATCTGCTGACTTACGGCACCACGATCAAGCAGCAGAAAGTCACCGGCTCGCGCAGCGGCGACGGCACGTGCCTGGCAGTCGGTCGCGGCTGCACGGCGATTGGCGCGACCAGCGCGGCGGACGTGCTGGCCAAGGCCAGCGACTTCCCCGATCCGACCATCAACACCTACAGCCTGTTTGCCCAGGATCAGATCAGTTGGAACGACTGGACCTTCCTGCCGGGTCTGCGCTACGACTACACCCAGCTCAAGCCGCACATCACTGAGGAGTTCCTCAACACCGTAAACGCCGACGGCCAGGGCACGGTCAGCGACAAGAACAAGACCTGGCACAAAGTCTCGCCGAAATTCGGCCTGACCTATGCGCTGACGGAACACTACACCTGGTACGGCCAGTACGCCGAAGGCTTCCGCACGCCGACGGCGAAAGCGCTGTACGGGCGTTTCGAGAACAACACCAGCGGCTACACCGTCGCGCCCAACTCCGACCTTGAGCCGGAAAAGAGCAAAGGCTTCGAAACCGGCCTGCGCGGGAATTTCGAGCAGGGTTCGTTCGACGTCGCGGTGTTCTATAACAAGTACCGCGACTTCATCAACGAAGACGCAGTCAAGCCGGGCGACGATCAGTTGACCTTCCAGAGCAACAACATCAAGCGCGCCACCATCAAGGGCGCGGAAGTCAAAGGTCGTTTGAACCTGGATGCATTCGGTGCGCCGCAGGGCCTGTATACCCAGGGCTCGATCGCTTACGCCTACGGCCGCAACAACGACAACGGCGAACCGATCAACAGCGTCAACCCACTCACCGGCGTCTTCGGCCTCGGTTACGACCAGGATCATTACGGCGGCCTGCTGAGCTGGACCGTGGTGAAGAAAAAGGACCGTGTCGACGACAGCAACTTCAAATCGCCGGACGGCGTCAGCAGTCAGTTCAAGACCCCGGGCTTCGGCATTCTCGATCTGGCCGGCTATTACAAGGTTAGCGACGACGTCACCGTCAGCGGCGGCATCTACAACCTCACCGACAAAAAATACTGGCTGTGGGACGACGTGCGCGGTTACGACAGCGTCGGCGAAGCCTCGGTGACGCAACCGGCCAACCTCGATCGCCTGACCCAACCGGGACGCAACTTCGCGATCAATCTGATCTGGGACATCTGATCGGCCCGGCCTCACTGCGCTTAACGGCGCAGTGAGTTTTTTTACTGTCCGGCGCCCGCCCGTACGTCTTGTTATCAAGCGCCTCATTTATCAAGGACATATCATGACTGCCTCGGAAAAAGCCCTGCGTTCGCAACGCCTGAACCAGATCACCCATGAGCCGCACAGCAAACTCGATGCGCTGGTCAAAGCCCACGCGCCCTTCGAAACCCGCGCCAGCTTCGCCCGTTTCGTTGTTGCGCAATACCTGTTCCAGGCGGAACTGGTCGAGCTGTACAACGACGCCGAACTGACTGCGATCGTCCCTGACCTGCCGGCCCGTTGCCGCGCCGAAGCGGCCAAGGCTGACCTCGCCGACCTCGATACCGACGTCCCGGCCCCAGTGGCTGGCGCGCTGAAAAACCCGAGCAAGGCACGGGCGCTGGGCTGGATCTTCGTGTCGGAGGGTTCCAAGCTCGGCGCGGCGTTCCTGATCAAGCGCGCCGTGGCGCTCGAGCTGAGCGAAACCTTTGGCGCCCGGCATTTGGCTGAACCGCAAGGTGGCCGCGCCGAGGGCTGGAAAAGCTTTGTGCGCACCCTCGACGCGTTGCCGTTCACGGCAGAGGAAGAGGCCGAAGTGGAGCAAGGCGCGCTGGATGCTTTCAACCGCTTCACCGTGCTGCTGGAACGGGCTTATGCGACAGAAGCCGAACCTGCCTGACACACCGCCATTTCCCTCTGTAGGAGTGAGCCTGCTCGCGATAGCGTCCTTTCATTCAACATCGATGTCGACTGATACATTGCTATCGCGAGCAGGCTCACTCCTACAGGGGGCTGCGTAAGTCTGTAAGATCCCCGTTCCGCTCCAGAAGCCACCTCGAGCCCATGCCCGCACCCGCCTCTTCGAAACTCGCACGTCTGCTGTTCGCCCTGCTGGCCTATGTCAGCCTCGGCATTGGCCTGATCGCCATCGTCGTGCCCGGTCTGCCGACCACCGAGTTCATCCTCCTTGCCGCGTGGGCCGCGACCCGCAGTTCGCCACGCTTGAGTGCCTGGCTGGAAAACCATCGTCTGTTCGGACCGATCCTCAGTAACTGGCGCAACGGCAAGATCATCGCGCGCAAGGCCAAGGTCAGTGCCACCGTGAGCATGCTGCTGTGCGCAACATTGATGCTGGTGCTGCTCGATCACGGCTGGCCGATTTATCTGGCAATGGTCGGCATGGGCCTGGGCAATCTTTGGATCTGGTCGCGCCCGGAAACGCCCGCTGCTGTCGCGAAACATCCCTGTAATTAAAGATTTTTCAGCACTTCCCCCTGCGCAAACGTTTAGCGGCGACCGTCCGTCGGCGCGCGCCTCATGCCGTCTCGATCGACGCCGATGAGCATTGCATGGCGCTGAATGGATTTGGCAAACCGGGCCTCAGGCCCAGCCACCTGTTTCTTTCCATTCGCGAGACCGCCCCATGTTCGACGCTCTGTCCATTCGCCTGAAAATCGTCCTGCTCTCCGGCCTGTGCCTGCTCGGAGTGGTGGCGCTGATTGTCAGCATGAACATCTACCAGACCAACCAGAACGACGAACTGGTCAGTCAATCCAGCAACCAGTTGCTCACCGCCAGCGTGCAGAACCTGCTGCAGGCCAAGGCCGCCGAACAGGCAGTGCGGGTGCAGAAAACCTTTGGTGAAAGCCTGCTGGTGGTCACCGCCCTCGCCGATCAGATCAAGGATCTGCGGACGATGGCGGCCAAGCGTTCACTCGAACCAGGCGCGGTTCGTGAAGAGTTGAACCAGAGCCTGAAAACCGCGTTCGAGCGCAACGATAAAGTCCTCGGTATCTGGCTGGCCTTCGAACCCAACGGCCTCGACGGCAAGGACAGCGAGTTCGCCAACGACGCCGCGCGGCAATCCAACGAGGCCGGGCGCTTCGCCTCCTACTGGAGCCGTGCCGCCGGCGCCGCGCTGAATACGATCATGGTCGAAGATGACCTGACCAAGACCACCCTCAGCGTCAGCGGCACGCCGTACAACAGTTGGTACACCTGCCCTCGCGACAACAAGCGCACCTGCCTGCTCGACCCGTATGCCGACACCGTCGGTGGCAAGGAAATGCTCATGACGACCATTTCCGTGCCAGTGATGGTCGACGGCAAAGCGATCGGCGTGGTTGGTGTCGACATCGCCCTCGACGCGCTGCAAGCCGCCGCCGTCGACTCGCAACGCAGCCTGTTCAACAACGCCGGCCACATGTTGATCGTCTCCGGCAGCGGCGTGCTGGCGGCCGACAGTGCTGACGCGACGCGGGTCGGCAAAAAGATCAGTGACACCCTCGGCGCGGACGGCAAGGACGTATTGCAATTGGTCGGCAGCGGCACCGCGAAAATCCTCGAACAGGGCGATTTGATTCGCGCGGTTTACCCGGTTGATCCGATCGGCAATTCGCGGGCGTGGGGCGTGGTCATCGACCTGCCCAAACAAGTGCTGCTGGCTGACTCTGTGAAGCTGCAAGCGGTGCTGGATGATGCGCAGGAAACCGGCGTGATCACTGCCCTGCTGGTCGCCGTGGTGGCCGGTCTGGTCGGCCTGCTGCTGATCTGGCTCACCGCCTCCGGGGTCACCCGTCCGATCAACAGTGTCGCCGAAATGCTGAAGAACATTGCCAGCGGCGAAGGCGATCTGACCCAGCGCCTGAACTACAGCAAGAAAGACGAACTGGGCGAGCTGGTGAACTGGTTCAACCGCTTTCTCGACAAGCTGCAGCCGACCATCGCGCAGATCAAACAGAGCATCACCGAAGCCCGTGGCACGGCTGACCAGTCTTCGGAAATTGCCCGGCAGACCAGCGAAGGCATGCAGGTGCAGTTCCGCGAAATCGATCAGGTCGCCACCGCGTCCAACGAAATGAGCGCCACCGCCCACGATGTCGCCAACAGTGCCTCGAACGCCGCCAATGCGGCCAAAGGTGCCGACCAATCGGCCAAGGACGGCATGGCGATCATCGAGCGTAGCACCCGCGACATCAATCAACTGGCCGATGAAGTCAGCAAAGCGGTGACCGAAGTCGAAGCGCTGGCGGTCAACAGCGAGCAGATCGGCTCGGTGCTGGAAGTGATCCGCAGCATCGCCGAACAGACCAACCTGCTGGCCCTCAACGCTGCTATCGAAGCCGCCCGCGCCGGTGAAAGCGGTCGCGGTTTTGCCGTGGTTGCTGACGAGGTGCGCAACCTGGCCAAGCGCACGCAGGATTCGGTGGAAGAAATCCGCGTAGTCATCGAGCGCATCCAGACCGGCACCCGTGGCGTGGTCGCGACCATGCACTCGAGCCAGACCCAGGCGCACAACAACGCCGGGCAGATTCGTCAGGCGGTCGATGCACTGGGCAAGATCAGCGATGCGGTGACGGTGATCAGCGACATGAACCTGCAGATCGCCAGTGCTGCCGAAGAGCAGAGCGCAGTGGCCGAAGAGGTCAACCGCAACGTCTCGGCGATTCGCACCGTGACCGAAACCCTGACCGAACAGGCCACGGAATCAGCGGCGATCAGCAGCCAGCTCAACAGCCTGGCGAGCCAGCAGATGAAATTGATGGATCAGTTCCGCGTGTAACAATCCAGCATAAATCCCTGTGGGAGCGAGCCTGCTCGCGAAGAGGTCGTCATATCCAACATCAGTGTTGACTGACACGACGCCTTCGCGAGCAGGCTCGCTCCCACAGGGAACGGGTTCACATCCTGGTTTCATCTAAACCGCGATTTTTTTGCACTATCATCCCCCTCTCGCTCAGGAGGGCTTCGATGACTGATCTGCTTACGTCCATCCAGACCGCACTCGACCTGCCGCGCACGCCAATCCCCTGCAACGGTGACGGCGCGCTGCCCTCGGCGTTCGCGGTCACCGAGCTGGCCTGCGCCAGCATCGCCGTTGCCGGGCAAGCGGTCAGCGAATTGCTCCACCAGCAGACCGGTGACATGCCCGCCGTTGCGGTCGATCGACGTCTGGCCTCGTTCTGGTTCTCCACCTCGCTGCGCCCGATCGGCTGGCAAGTGCCGCCGCTGTGGGATCCGGTCGCCGGCGACTATGCCACCCGGGACGGCTGGATCCGCCTGCACACCAACGCCCCGCATCACCGCGCCGCCGCTGAACGGGTGCTTGGCGCCTGCGCCGACCGTGCAGCAATGGCGGCGAAAGTTGCGCAATGGGCAAGTACGGATCTGGAACAAGCGGTGGTCGACGCCCAGGGTTGCGCCGCTGAAATGCGCAGTTGGGCGCAGTGGCAGCAGCACCCGCAAGGGCTGGCAGTGAATGCTGAGCCGTTGGTGCATTTCATTGCGCAGACAGACGAGCACCGCGCCGAATGGCAAGGTTCGATCGCGCGACCACTGGCCGGGATCAAGGTGCTCGATCTGACCCGCGTGCTCGCCGGCCCCACCGCCAGCCGCTTGCTCGCCGGATTGGGCGCCAATGTGCTGCGCATCGATCCGCCGAGCTGGAACGAACCCGGCGTGGTTCCGGAAATGACCGTCGGCAAACATTGCGCGCGGCTGGACCTGCAGACTCCAGCGGATCGCGCAGTGTTCGAAGGTTTGTTGCAAGACGCCGACATCCTGCTGCACGGCTATCGTGCCGACGCTCTGGAACACCTTGGCTTTGGTGTTGAGCGCCGTCGACAACTGGCGCCCGGTCTGATCGATGTCTGCCTCAACGCCTACGGCTGGAGCGGCCCGTGGCAGAACCGCAGGGGCTTCGACAGCCTGGTGCAGATGAGCAGCGGCATCGCCGAGGCCGGACAGCGCTGGAAGCACAGCGATAAACCGACGCCGTTGCCAGTGCAGGCGCTGGATCATGCGACCGGGTATCTGATGGCGGCGAGTGCGATCAGGCTGCTGACTGAACGCCTGGCCAAAGGTCGCGGGGGTTCGGCGCGGCTGTCGCTGGCGCGCACGGCGAAGCTGTTGGTCGAGCATGGCCAGGGATCGGATGAAGCATTGCGTGGCGAAGATGTGCAGGATCAGGATTCGGCGCTTGAGCACACAGCGTGGGGCCCGGCGCGGAGGTTGCGCGTGCCGGTGCAGATCAGCGGGGTGGCAGTGCGGTGGGATTTGCCGGCGATGGAGTTGGGCTCGTATCCTGCGCAGTGGCTCTAGAAGATGCCCCTCACCCCAGCCCTCTCCCGGAGGGAGAGGGGGCCGACCGAGGTGTCTTGCGCTATACGTCGACCTGAAAAAACCAGTCGATTATGGATTCGGAAAAGGTCTTTCACGTCGGCGTAATTCGCCAATATCCCCCGGTCGGCCCCCTCTACCTCCGGGAGAGGGCTGGGGTGAGGGGCTGCTTTTCAGATCACAACGCCAACACCCCGCTATACAACCCATACGCCGCCAGCCCCGCGCCAATCACCACGCAGGCAAAAATCCCTTTCTCTACCGTGGTAAAAACCGGCTGGCCCTGTTCATGCTTGGCCTTGGCAAACAGAATCACCCCGGGGGCATACAACAGCGCCGACAGCAGCAGATACTTCACCCCGCCGGCGTACAACAGCCACACCGCGTAAACCAGTGCGATGCCGCCAATCAGCAGATCCTTGGTGCGTTCGGCGGAGGCGTGTTCGTAGGTTTCACCGCGCCCGCTGAGTAGCACCGCGTACGCCGCCGACCACAGATACGGCACCAGAATCATCGACGACGCCAGATAGATCAGACTGGTGTAAGTACCCGCCGAGAACAGCGTGATCAGCAGGAAAATCTGGATCATCGCGTTAGTCAGCCACAACGCGTTGACCGGTACGTGATTGTTGTTTTCCTTCTTCAGGAACGCCGGCATGGTCTTGTCCTTGGCCGTGGCGAAGAGGATTTCTGCGCACAGCAGGGCCCACGACAGCAACGCGCCCAACAGGGAAATCGCCAGCCCGACGCTGATCAGCAACGCGCCCCACGGCCCGACGATGTGTTCGAGCACCGCCGCCAGTGAAGGGTTCTGCAGACTGGCCAGCTCCGGCTGGCTCATGATCCCCAGCGACAGCACATTGACCAGCACCAGCAGCGCCAGCACGCCGATGAAACCGATCACCGTGGCGCGACCGACATCGCTGCGTTTTTCGGCACGGGCGGAGTAGACGCTGGCGCCTTCGATGCCGATGAACACGAACACGGTGACCAGCATCATGTTGCGCACCTGGTCCATCACCCCGCCGAAGTTCGGGTTGCTGCGGCCCCAGATGTCGCGGGTAAAGACGTCCGCCTTGAACGCCACGGCAGCGATGACGATGAACATGATCAGCGGTACGACCTTGGCCACGGTGGTCAACTGGTTGATCAGCGCCGCCTCCTTGATTCCGCGCATCACCAGGAAATGCACCGCCCACAACAGCACCGAGGCGCAGCCGATGGCGATCGGCGTATTGCCCTGGCCGAACACCGGAAAGAAGTAGCCGAGGGTGCTGAACAGCAAGACGAAATAACCGACGTTGCCCAGCCAGGCGCTGATCCAGTAACCCCAGGCCGACGAAAAGCCCATGTAATCGCCAAACCCGGCCTTGGCATAGGCATAGACGCCCGAGTCCAGCTCCGGTTTGCGATTGGCCAGGGTCTGAAAGACGAACGCCAGGGTCAGCATGCCGATCGCGGTGATGCCCCAGCCGATCAGGATCGCCCCGGCATCGGCGCGCGCCGCCATGTTCTGCGGCAACGAGAAAATCCCCCCGCCGATCATCGAGCCCACCACCAGAGCGATCAACGCACCAAGGCGCAGCTTTTGCGTCGGTTGCGACATGCAGATCTCCTTGAACAAGCCGCTGTTATTTATTTGTAACAACAGCTGACTAAAAGCCTAAGAGTAGATGACGTTTATCAGGTAATGCATAGGCGAACACATTTATATATAGCGGATGACGATAACGCGTAGCACGTTAAGTCAGTTTTGTGCGCTGATCCTGATAATTCGATTCTGTACTGAAAACAGATGACGGACATTTGCCAAACCCGCAAAAGCAACTAGCGTCATAGTTCGAAAGCATTAATAGCTATTCCCAATTGCATTAGCGAAAAGGCTCTGTCACGGGCCTTTCAGAGCACAGCGTTATGCCCGCAACGGGTGGATAAGTCATTCATTAACAATGGAATGTAGCCATGCACTGATCCAAGTCAGCTATTCGAACAGACAACGGTACTAGGCTGTGAGCTCTCCTTTCCTGCAATGGAGTCATGCAAATGTCTGAAGCGCCCGGAAAACTAAGACTCGGTGCACTGGTTGCACTGGTAGTCGGTTCAATGATCGGTGGCGGGATATTTTCGTTGCCACAAAACATGGCCGCCAGCGCCGACGTCGGTGCCGTGCTGATCGGCTGGGCCATCACCGCCGTCGGCATGCTCACCCTCGCTTTCGTCTTTCAGACCCTCGCCAATCGCAAGCCTGACCTGGACGGCGGGGTCTACGCCTACGCCAAAGCCGGATTCGGCGACTACATGGGCTTCTCGTCTGCCTGGGGCTACTGGATCAGCGCCTGGCTGGGCAACGTCGGCTACTTCGTTCTGCTGTTCAGCACCCTCGGCTACTTCTTTCCGATCTTCGGCGAAGGCAACACGCCGGCGGCGGTGATCGGCGCGTCCTTGCTGCTGTGGGGCGTGCACTTCCTGGTGCTGCGCGGGATCAAGGAAGCGGCGTTCATCAACCTGGTGACCACGGTCGCCAAGGTCGTGCCGCTGCTGCTGTTCGTGCTGATCGCCATCTTCGCGTTCAAACTGGACATCTTCACCGCCGACATCTGGGGCGTAAAAAATCCGGATCTGGGCAGCGTGATGAACCAGGTGCGCAACATGATGCTGGTCACCGTCTGGGTGTTCATCGGCATCGAAGGCGCGAGCATCTTCTCCGCCCGCGCCGAGAAACGTTCGGACGTCGGCAAGGCCACCGTGATCGGTTTCATCACCGTGCTGCTGTTTCTGGTGCTGGTGAACGTGCTGTCGCTGGGCATCATGACCCAGCCGGAACTGGCGAAACTGCAGAACCCGTCGATGGCCGCCGTGCTTGAACACGTGGTCGGGCACTGGGGCGCGGTGCTGATCAGCGTCGGTCTGATCATTTCGCTGCTGGGGGCGCTGCTGTCGTGGGTGCTGCTATGTGCGGAGATCATGTTCGCCGCCGCCAAAGACCACACCATGCCGGAGTTCCTGCGCAAGGAAAACGCCAACCACGTGCCGGTCAACGCGCTGTGGCTGACCAATGCCATGGTGCAGATTTTCCTCATCATCACGCTGTTCTCGGCCAGCACGTACCTGTCGCTGATCTACCTCGCCACCTCGATGATTCTGGTGCCCTACCTGTGGTCGGCGGCCTATGCCCTGCTGCTGGCGGTGCGCGGCGAGAGCTACGAAGGGTTTGCCGCCGAGCGGCGCAAGGATCTGATCATCGGCGGTATCGCCCTGATCTATGCGGTGTGGTTGTTGTACGCCGGCGGGGTCAAGTACCTGCTGCTGTCGGCCCTGCTTTATGCGCCCGGCGCAATCCTGTTCGCCAAGGCCAAGCTGGAACTCAAACAACCGGTTTTCACCAACGTCGAGAAGCTGATTTTCGCCGCAGTGGTCGTGGGCGCCGTGGTGGCGGCCTACGGTCTCTACGATGGCTTCCTGACGCTGTAACCCCTGATTGATCTGTCATCTGGAGGAACACAGAAATGACCACGGAAAAAGTGAAGTACGGCGTCCACTCCGAAGCCGGGAAACTGCGTAAAGTCATGGTTTGCTCCCCAGGTCTGGCCCATCAGCGGCTGACCCCGAACAACTGCGATGAACTGCTGTTCGACGACGTGCTGTGGGTGGCACAGGCCAAGCGCGACCACTTCGACTTCGTCACCAAGATGCGCGAACGCGGCATCGACGTGCTGGAAATGCACAACCTGCTGACCGACATCGTCGCCATCCCCGAGGCGCTGGACTGGATTCTTGAGCGCAAGGTCACCGCCGACTCGGTGGGCCTGGGCCTGATCAGTGAGGTGAAATCCTGGCTGAAAAGCCTTGAGCCACGGCACATCGCCGAATTCCTGATTGGCGGCGTCTCGGCCGATGATCTGCCGGACAGCTTCGGTGGCAAGACCATCCAGATGTTCCGCGACTTCCTCGGCCACTCCAGCTTCATCCTGCCGCCGCTGCCGAACACCCAGTTCACCCGCGACACCACCTGCTGGATCTACGGCGGCGTGACGCTGAACCCGATGTACTGGCCGGCGCGCCGTCAGGAAACCCTGCTGACCACCGCCATCTACAAATTCCATCCGCAATTCACCAATGCCGAATTCGAGATCTGGTACGGCGACCCGGACAAGGATCACGGCAACTCCACCCTCGAGGGCGGCGACGTCATGCCGATCGGCAACGGCGTGGTGCTGATCGGCATGGGCGAGCGTTCATCGCGTCAGGCCATCGGCCAACTGGCGCTGAACCTGTTCAACAACAAGGCGGTGGAAAAAGTCATCGTCGCCGGCCTGCCGAAATCCCGCGCGGCGATGCACCTGGACACGGTGTTCAGCTTCTGCGACCGCGACCTGGTGACGATCTTCCCGGAAGTGGTCAACCAGATCGTCGCCTTCACCCTGCGCCCTGACGAAAGCAAACAGGGCGGCATCGACATTCGCCGCGAAGAAGGCAGCTTCCTCGACACCGTCGCCGCTGCGCTCAACCTGCCGAAACTGCGCGTGGTGGAAACCGGCGGCAACAGCTTCGCCGCCGAACGCGAGCAATGGGACGACGGCAACAACGTGGTGGCGATGGAGCCCGGCGTGGTCATCGGCTACGACCGCAACACCTACACCAATACCCTGCTGCGCAAGGCTGGCGTGGAAGTCATCACCATCAGCGCCGGCGAACTCGGTCGCGGCCGTGGCGGCGGCCACTGCATGACCTGCCCGATCATCCGCGACCCGATCGACTACTAAACGACCGTCCCCCCGGCCGCACTTATCCCGTAGCGGCCGGGCCGATTACCGAATCCAAGGAGAATCATCATGGCGTTTAACATCCACAACCGTAACCTGCTCAGCCTGGAACACCACACCCCTCGCGAGTTGCGTTACCTGCTCGACCTGTCCCGCGACCTCAAACGCGCGAAATACACCGGCACCGAGCAGCAACACCTGAAGGGCAACAACATCGCCCTGATCTTCGAGAAAACCTCGACCCGCACCCGTTGCGCCTTCGAAGTGGCGGCCTATGACCAGGGCGCCAACGTCACCTACATCGACCCGAACTCCTCGCAGATCGGCCACAAGGAAAGCATGAAGGACACCGCCCGCGTGCTCGGGCGCATGTACGACGCCATCGAGTACCGTGGCTTCAAACAGGAAATCGTCGAGGAGCTCGCCAAGTTCGCCGGCGTGCCGGTGTTCAACGGCCTGACCGATGAATATCACCCGACCCAGATGATCGCCGACGTGCTGACCATGCGTGAGCACGCCGACAAGCCGATCCACGAAATCAGCTACGCCTACCTCGGCGATGCGCGCAACAACATGGGCAACTCGCTGTTGCTGATCGGCGCCAAACTCGGTATGGACGTGCGCATCTGCGCGCCAAAAGCCCTGTGGCCACTGGACGATCTGGTAGCGCGCTGCAAAAAATACGGTGAGGAAAGTGGCGCACGCATCACCCTCACCGAAGATCCGAAGGAAGCGGTCAAAGGCGTCGACTTCATTCACACCGACGTCTGGGTATCGATGGGCGAACCGGTGGAAGCCTGGGCCGAGCGCATCCAGCAGCTGCTGCCGTATCAGGTCAACGCCGAGCTGATGAAAGCCACCGGCAACCCGCGCACCAAGTTCATGCACTGCCTGCCAGCGTTCCACAACAGTGACACCAAGGTCGGCAAACAGATCGCCGAACAATATCCGCATCTGAAAAACGGCATCGAAGTGACCGACGACGTGTTCGAATCGCCGGCCTGCATCGCCTTCGAGCAAGCGGAAAACCGCATGCACACGATCAAGGCGATCCTGGTCTCGACCCTGGCTGATCTCTAAGAGCGGCACCGCTCCATGTAGGAGTGAGCCTGCTCGCGATAGCGGTCTGACATTCAACATTAATGTCGACTGATGCTCCGTCATCGCGAGCAGGCTCACTCCTACAATTGATCGAGTCGTTTGCCACTCCTCTGCTTAGAAGGATTGCACCATGCGTATCGTCGTAGCCTTGGGCGGTAACGCCCTGCTCCGCCGTGGTGAGCCGATGACCGCTGACAATCAGCGCGCCAACATCCGCATCGCCACCGAGCAAATCGCCAAGATCCATCCCGGCAACCAACTGGTCATCGCCCACGGCAATGGCCCGCAAGTCGGCCTGCTGTCGCTGCAAGCGGCGGCCTATACGTCTGTCACTCCGTACCCGCTGGACGTGCTCGGCGCCGAAACCGAGGGCATGATCGGCTACATCATCGAACAGGAACTGGGCAATCTGCTCGACTTCGAAGTGCCGTTCGCCACCCTGCTCACCCAGGTCGAAGTCGACGCCAACGACCCGGCCTTCAAGAACCCGACCAAGCCGATCGGCCCGGTGTACGAAAAAGCCGAAGCGGAAAAACTCGCCGCCGAAAAAGGCTGGGCAATTGCTGCCGATGGCGACAAATTCCGCCGTGTCGTCGCCAGTCCACGGCCGAAACGCATCTTCGAAATCCGCCCGATCAAGTGGCTGCTGGACAAGGGCAGCATTGTGATCTGCGCCGGTGGCGGCGGCATTCCGACCATGTACGACGAACAGCGCAATCTCAAAGGCATCGAGGCGGTAATCGACAAGGACCTGTGCTCGTCGCTGCTCGCCGAGCAACTGGAAGCCGACCTGCTGGTGATTGCCACCGACGTCAACGCGGCGTTCATCGACTACGGCAAACCCACCCAGAAAGCCATCGCCGAAGCCCACCCGGACGAACTCGAACGCCTCGGTTTCGCCGCCGGTTCCATGGGGCCGAAGGTGCAGGCAGCTTGCGAGTTCGCACGCCATACTGGCAAGGTCGCGGTGATCGGTTCGCTGGCCGATATCGAAGCCATCGTCCAGGGCACCGCCGGTACGCGGGTCAGCACGGCGAAGCCGGGGATCAGCTACCGATAACAATAAACGCCGGAGCAGGCACAAGACCTGCTCCGCTCCCATGCCTTGAAAGGAGTAGCTCAATGGCCCAATTCGAACCCGGTCATCTGCATATCGAGCGGCACGCGTTGACCGACGATGACGTCAATTACAACGTGCATCTGGACTATGAAGTGTTCACCGATCCGCAGAAAGGCAAAGGGATTCAGTTCACCCTGCATGGCAGCATGCAGGGCAAGGACATGAAGGAAACGTTTTTCCTGCCCAAGGAGGAGGCCTACAACTTCGCCCGTGACGTGACCCGGATCGCCGAGAAGTACGGAATCCCCAAGACCCACAGCCAGATCGGCTCGGTGCACAAGCATTACGACCTGATGTTCGAAGACATTCGGCAGAAGTTGAATATGCAGTCAGGGGATCCGGTCAATCTCGAGCATTTCGAATAAAAATCTAAAGCCCCTCACCCTAACCCTCTCCCAGAGGGAGAGGGGACCGATTGGGGGATGCTGCAGCATTGCGTCGACCTGATCCTGCATCACTGAATCCATAATCGCCCGGTACTTTCAGGTCGATGCATAACCTCAGACACCTCGGTCGGCTCCCTCTCCCTCCGGGAGAGGGCTGGGGTGAGGGTGCTTTTGCTTTCACCTCTCTTCAAGCCCAAGGCATACTTGCGCCCTCCGCTCTGCAGATCACTGAACCGCCCCCATGCGTATCCACGTCAGCTTCATCGACCGCGTCGGCATCACCCAGGAAGTCCTGGCTATCCTCGGTGGGCGCAATCTCAATCTGGATGCGGTGGAGATGATCCCGCCGAACGTCTACATCGACGCGCCGACCCTCAGCCCGCAAGTGCTCGAAGAGCTGAAAGATGCGCTGTTTCGGGTGCTCGGCGTGGTAGCGGTAACCGTGGTCGATATCCTGCCCGGCCAGCGTCGGCATTTGCAGCTCGACGCCCTGCTCGCGGCGATGACCGATCCGGTGTTGGCCCTCGACAGCGCCGGCAAGGTGCTGCTGGCCAACCCGGCGTTGATCGCGTTGTACGGTCGCGAACCCGCTGGCGAAAGCGTGTCGGCGCTGTTCAATGATCCCGGCCTGCTCGGCACCCTGCTCGAAAACGGCTTCCGCCTGCCGCTGCGCGAGATCACCGTCAACGGCCAGACCCTGTTGCTGGATGCCACGCCGATCACCGACGCCGGCGCCCTGCTGACCCTCTATCAACCGAACCGCATCGGCGAACAGCTCTCGGCGCTGCACCACGACCACGCCGAAGGCTTCGACGCGCTGCTCGGCGAATCCCCGGCGATCCGCACCCTCAAGGCCCGCGCGCAAAGGGTCGCGGCGCTCGACGCACCTTTATTGATTCAAGGCGAAACCGGTACCGGCAAAGAACTGGTCGCCCGCGCCTGCCACGCGATCAGCACTCGCCACAGCGCTCCTTTTCTGGCGTTGAACTGCGCAGCGTTGCCGGAAAACCTCGCCGAGAGCGAGCTGTTCGGCTACGCCCCCGGCGCTTTCACCGGCGCCGCGCGTGGCGGTAAACCGGGGCTGATGGAACTGGCCAACCAGGGCACGGTGTTTCTCGATGAGATCGGCGAGATGTCACCGTACTTGCAGGCCAAGCTCCTGCGTTTCCTGAACGACGGCAGCTTTCGTCGGGTGGGCGGTGATCGTGAAGTAAAGGTCAACGTGCGCATCCTCAGCGCGACCCACCGCGATCTGGAAAAAATGGTCAGCGAAGGCCTGTTCCGCGAAGACCTGTTCTATCGCCTCAACGTGCTCAACGTCGAAGTGCCGCCGCTGCGTGAACGCGGCCAGGACATTCTGCTGTTGGCGCGGTATTTCATGCAGCAAGCCTGTGCGCAGATCCAGCGCCCGGTCTGCCGCCTGGCGCCAGGGACTTATCCGGCGCTGCTCGGCAATCGCTGGCCGGGCAACGTGCGGCAACTGCAGAACGTGATTTTCCGCGCGGCAGCGATTTGCGAGAGCAGCCTGGTCGATATCGGCGACCTCGACATTGCCGGCACCTCAGTGGCGCGCCAGGCCGACACCGACGTCGACAGTCTTGAACAAGCCGTCGAGTCTTTCGAGAGAGAGCTGCTGGAAAAGCTCTACGTCAGCTACCCCTCGACCCGGCAACTGGCGAGCCGCTTGCAAACTTCGCATACCGCCATCGCCCATCGATTGCGCAAGTACGGCATTCCCAATAAACCCTGACTCATTGCCGCTCCCCCTTGTAGGAGTGAGCCTGCTCGCGATAGCGGTTTATCAGTCAATTAATTTGTCGTCTGCCACACCGCTATCGCGAGCAGGCTCACTCCTACAATGATTTGTGGCGGATTTGAAATCTGTTCAAAAGCGACCTTCACCTGTACCGAAAGCGCTACAGCGGAACGATATCGCTACACCCGCCTATCACCTGCGCTGCGCAACGCTTTGATCCCGTTCAGCTTTTCTCATCGCCCCAAGCTGTAGCGATTTCGCTACAACAGCGACATCCCGAGAAATGCGACAAACAGCCAAACTATTGATTTATATAGATAAATTAACCTTGGCCGCATTCTTGCTACCTGTCTCCTCATCTATTAGGGCTCCCCGCCCCAAGCTTTCCACCGCGTCCACCAGACGCGTCTGGCCCCTGAGGAGTTTCCATGAGCGAGTTGCGTTTTACTGAAGATCACGAATGGCTGCGCACCGAAGCCGACGGCAGTGTCACTGTCGGCATCACCGCGTTTGCGCAGAACGCCCTGGGCGACGTGGTGTTCGTGCAACTGCCTGAGCTGCAGGCTTACGAAAAAGGCGCCGAAGCCGCCACCGTGGAATCGGTGAAAGCCGCCAGCGGCGTGTACATGCCGCTCGACGGCGAAGTACTGGCCGTCAACCCGGCGCTGGAAAACGCTCCTGAGCTGGTCAACGAAGATCCGCTGGGCGAAGGCTGGTTCTTCCGCTTCCAGCCAAGCGACGCCGCCGCTGTCGGCAAACTGCTCGATCAGGACGCCTATGACCGCCTGATCAAAGCCCAAGCCGAAGCCTGAGGAATTACGCCATGAGCCAGATCAATCTCGGCACCGCCAACGAATTCATCGCCCGTCACATCGGCCCGCGCGCCGGTGACGAGCAAGCCATGCTCAACAGCCTCGGCTTCGATTCCCTCGAGGCCCTGAGCGCCAGCGTCATCCCGGAAAGCATCAAGGGCACCAGCGTGCTCGGCATGGACGACGGCCTCAGCGAGGCCGACGCCCTGGCGATGATCAAATCCATCGCCGGCAAGAATCAGCTGTTCAAAACCTACATCGGCCAGGGCTACTACAACTGCCACACGCCGTCGCCGATCCTGCGCAACCTGCTGGAAAACCCGGCCTGGTACACCGCTTACACCCCGTATCAGCCAGAAATTTCCCAGGGCCGTCTCGAAGCGCTGCTGAACTTCCAGACCCTGATCAGCGACCTCACCGGCCTGCCGATCGCCAACGCCTCCCTGCTCGACGAAGCCACCGCCGCTGCCGAAGCCATGACCTTCTGCAAGCGCCTGAGCAAGAACAAGGGCAGCCACCAATTCTTCGCCTCGATCCACAGCCACCCGCAAACCCTCGACGTGCTGCGCACCCGTGCCGAGCCGCTGGGCATTGAAGTTGTAGTGGGCGATGAGCGTGAACTGACTGACGTGACGCCGTTCTTCGGCGCGCTGCTGCAATACCCGGCAAGCAACGGTGATCTGTTCGACTACCGCGAACTGACCGAACGCTTCCACGCCGCCAACGCTTTGGTCGCCGTGGCCGCTGATCTGCTGGCCCTGACCCTGCTCACCGCACCGGGCGAATTCGGTGCCGATGTGGCGATCGGTTCGGCGCAACGTTTTGGCGTGCCGCTGGGCTTCGGTGGCCCGCACGCCGCTTACTTCTCCACCAAAGATGCGTTCAAGCGTGACATGCCCGGCCGTCTGGTCGGTGTCTCGGTTGACCGCTTCGGCAAGCCGGCCCTGCGTCTGGCGATGCAGACCCGCGAGCAACACATCCGCCGCGAAAAGGCCACGTCGAACATCTGCACCGCGCAGGTGCTGCTGGCCAACATCGCCAGCATGTACGCCGTCTACCACGGCCCGAAAGGCCTGACCCAGATCGCCAACCGCGTGCACCACCTGACCGCGATTCTGGCCAAGGGCCTGAGCGCACTGGGCGCTAACGTCGAACAAGCTAGTTTCTTCGACACCCTGACCGTAGCCACCGGCGCACACACCGCCGCGCTGCACGACAAGGCGCACGCTGCGCAGATCAACCTGCGCGTGGTCGACGCTGAACGTCTGGGCCTGTCGGTCGATGAGACCACCACCCAGGCTGATATCGAAACCCTGTGGGGCCTGTTCGCCGACGGCAAGACCCTGCCGGACTTCGCTGCACTGGCTGCTTCGGTGCAGAGCACCATCCCTGCTGCGCTGGTACGTCAGTCGCCGATCCTCAGCCACCCGGTGTTCAACCGCTATCACTCGGAAACCGAGCTGATGCGCTACCTGCGCAAACTGGCGGACAAAGACCTGGCGCTGGATCGCACCATGATCCCGCTGGGCTCGTGCACTATGAAACTCAACGCCGCCAGCGAAATGATTCCGGTGACCTGGGCCGAATTCGGTGCGCTGCACCCGTTCGCCCCGGCCGCGCAAAGCGCCGGTTACCAGCAACTGACCGATGAACTGGAAGCGATGCTCTGTGCCGCCACCGGTTACGACTCGATCTCGCTGCAACCGAACGCTGGTTCGCAAGGTGAATACGCAGGTCTCCTGGCAATCCGCGCCTATCACCAGAGCCGTGGCGATGAGCGCCGCGACATCTGCCTGATCCCGTCGTCGGCCCACGGCACCAACCCGGCTACCGCGCAAATGGCTGGCATGCGCGTGGTCGTCACCGCGTGCGATGCCCGTGGCAACGTCGACATCGAAGACCTGCGCGCCAAAGCCATCGAGCACCGTGAACACCTCGCTGCATTGATGATCACTTACCCGTCGACCCACGGCGTGTTCGAAGAAGGCATCCGCGAAATCTGCGCGATCATTCACGACAACGGCGGCCAGGTGTACATCGACGGCGCCAACATGAACGCCATGGTCGGCCTCTGCGCCCCGGGCAAGTTCGGCGGCGACGTATCCCACCTGAACCTGCACAAAACCTTCTGCATCCCCCACGGCGGTGGCGGCCCGGGCGTCGGCCCGATTGGCGTCAAATCGCACTTGACCCCGTTCCTGCCGGGCCACGGCCAGATGGCACGCAAGGAAGGCGCGGTCTGCGCGGCACCGTTCGGCAGCGCAAGCATTCTGCCGATCACCTGGATGTACATCCGCATGATGGGTGGCGCCGGTCTGAAGCGCGCTTCGCAACTGGCGATCCTCAATGCCAACTACATTTCCCGTCGCCTGGAAGAGCACTACCCAGTGCTGTACACCGGCAGCAATGGTCTGGTGGCGCACGAATGCATCCTCGATCTGCGTCCGTTGAAAGACAGCAGCGGCATCAGCGTCGATGACGTCGCCAAGCGCCTGATCGACTTCGGCTTCCACGCGCCGACCATGTCGTTCCCGGTCGCTGGCACGCTGATGATCGAGCCGACCGAAAGCGAATCCAAGGAAGAACTGGATCGCTTCTGCGACGCCATGATCCGCATCCGCGAAGAAATCCGCGCAGTGGAAAACGGCACCCTGGACAAGGAAGACAACCCACTGAAAAACGCCCCGCACACCGCAGCGGAACTGGTCGGCGAGTGGACTCACCCGTACAGCCGCGAGCAAGCGGTGTACCCGGTCGCCTCGCTGATCGAAGGCAAATACTGGCCGCCGGTCGGCCGGGTCGACAACGTCTTCGGTGATCGCAACCTGGTGTGCGCCTGCCCATCGATCGAAAGCTACGCTTAACCGTATAGGGGGATCAGTTGCACCGATCCCCCACACGCCGCAGCCCCCTGTAGGAGTGAGCCTGCTCGCGATAGCGGTGGATCAGCCGACTCAATTGTTATCTGACATACCGTTATCGCGAGCAGGCTCACTCCTACAGGGGAATGTGGTCAGCCGCACGAACCTGCCAATCCCCATAACAAGAAACCGGAGAACCACTCATGTCGTTAAGCGTGTTCGACCTGTTCAAGATTGGCATCGGTCCCTCCAGTTCCCACACCGTCGGCCCGATGCGCGCGGCGGCGCGGTTCGCCGAAGGTCTGCGCCGTGAAAACCTGCTGTCGGCCACCGCCAGCGTTCGCGTCGAGCTGTACGGTTCGCTGGGCGCTACCGGCAAAGGTCACGGCAGCGACAAAGCCGTATTGCTCGGCCTCGAAGGCGAGCACCCGGACACGGTCGACACCGAAACCGTTGCCGCGCGCCTGCAGGAGATTCGCGGCAACGGCCGGCTGAATCTGCTCGGCGAGCACAGCATTGCGTTCAACGAGAAAGAACATCTGGCAATGATCCGCAAGCCGTTGGCCTACCACCCCAACGGCATGATCTTTCGCGCCTTCGATGCGGCCGCAATTCAGATTCGCAGCCGCGAGTACTATTCGGTCGGCGGTGGTTTCGTTGTCGATGAAGATGCCGCCGGTGCCGATCGCATCGTCGAAGACGCCACGCCGCTGACTTTCCCGTTCAAAAGCGCCAAGGACTTGCTGGGCCATTGCAGCACCTACGGGCTGTCGATCAGTCAGGTGATGCTGACCAACGAAAGCGCCTGGCGCCCGGAAGCCGAGACTCGCGCCGGCCTGCTGAACATCTGGCAAGTGATGCAGGACTGCGTGGCTGCGGGCTGCAGAAACGAAGGCATTTTGCCCGGCGGTCTGAAGGTCAAGCGCCGGGCCGCCGCGCTGCATCGGCAATTGTGCAAGAACCCGGAGTCGGCCCTGCGTGATCCGCTGTCGGTGCTTGACTGGGTCAACCTTTATGCATTGGCGGTCAACGAAGAAAACGCCAACGGCGGACGCGTGGTTACCGCGCCCACCAATGGCGCGGCGGGAATCATTCCGGCGGTGCTGCATTACTACATGCGTTTTATCCCCGGGGCGAATGACGACGGCGTCGTGCGTTTTCTGCTGACCGCTGCCGCTATCGGCATTCTCTACAAGGAAAACGCCTCGATCTCCGGCGCCGAAGTCGGCTGCCAGGGTGAAGTCGGTGTGGCCTGTTCGATGGCAGCCGGCGCCCTGTGCGAAGTGCTCGGCGGCAGCGTGCAGCAAGTCGAGAACGCCGCGGAAATCGGCATGGAACACAACCTCGGCCTGACCTGCGACCCGATCGGCGGCCTGGTGCAGGTGCCGTGCATCGAGCGCAACGCGATGGGCTCGGTGAAAGCCATCAACGCGGTGCGCATGGCCATGCGTGGCGACGGTCAGCATTTCGTCTCCCTCGACAAAGTCATCCGCACCATGCGCCAGACCGGCGCCGACATGAAAAGCAAATACAAGGAAACCGCCCGCGGCGGTTTGGCAGTCAACATTATCGAATGCTGATCACGAACCAAGCCAAACGAAATTGACCACCTCTCCCCTAGGGAGAGAAACGTAATTAGCCCCCTCTCCCTCTGGGAGAGGGCTGGGGTGAGGGGCTTTTGATCTTGATCTTGCTTCTCACCCCCAAACTCTAATTTCCAAGGAGCTACGCATGTCCACCGAAACCCTGTCGAAAACCCCGCTGCACGCGCTGCACCTCGAACTCGGCGCGCGCATGGTGCCGTTCGCCGGCTACGACATGCCCGTGCAATACCCGCTCGGCGTGATGAAAGAACACCAACACACCCGCGATCAGGCCGGGTTGTTCGACGTCTCGCACATGGGCCAGATTCGCCTGACCGGTGCCAGCGCTGCCAAAGCCCTGGAAACCCTGGTACCGGTCGACATCATCGACTTGCCGGTGGGCATGCAGCGTTATGCGATGTTCACCAACGAAGGCGGCGGCATCCTCGATGACCTGATGGTCGCCAACCTCGGCAATGACGAGCTGTTCCTGGTGGTCAACGCCGCGTGCAAGGATCAGGATCTCGCGCATCTGCACAAATACATCGGCGATCAGTGCACCATTACGGCGCTGTTCGAGGAGCGCGCCCTGCTCGCCTTGCAAGGTCCGGCAGCCGTAACAGTGCTGGCGCGTCTTGCGCCGGACGTGGCGAAGATGACCTTCATGCAGTTCAAGCGTGTGTCGTTGCTCGGCATCGACTGCTTTGTCAGCCGTTCGGGCTACACCGGTGAAGACGGTTTCGAAATCTCGGTACCGGCTGCCGAAGCGGAAAAACTCGCCCGCGCCCTGCTCGCCGAACCTGAAGTCCAGGCCATCGGCCTCGGCGCGCGCGATTCGCTGCGCCTCGAAGCCGGGCTGTGCCTGTACGGCCACGATATGAACACCGAAACCACACCAATCGAAGCCAGCCTGCTCTGGGCGATGTCCAAGCCACGCCGTGCCGATGGCGCACGGGCCGGCGGTTTCCCCGGCGCGCAGCAGATTTTCGCTCAGCAACAGAATGGCGTCGCACGCAAACGCGTGGGCCTGCTGCCACAGGAACGCACCCCGGTGCGTGAAGGTGCAGAAATCGTCAACGAGGCTGGCGAGATCATCGGCAGTGTCTGCAGCGGCGGCTTCGGTCCGACCCTGGGCGGGCCGTT
The DNA here is from genome assembly GCF_900105805.1 of Pseudomonas moraviensis. Taxonomy (NCBI): domain Bacteria; kingdom Pseudomonadati; phylum Pseudomonadota; class Gammaproteobacteria; order Pseudomonadales; family Pseudomonadaceae; genus Pseudomonas; species Pseudomonas moraviensis. The sequence goes on from NZ_LT629788.1 coordinate 3,496,036, forward strand.
GGCAATGGGTTACCTCGACAATGCTTACGTAGCGCTCGACACGCCCGTGTGGGCCATTGTCCGTGGGAAAAAGGTGCAGATGCTTGTAAGCAAAATGCCATTTGTTCCACAACGCTACTATCGTGGCTGATCGACTGTTTCTATAAGTAACGCGATTGCGTTATGCGTGCACTAATGTGTAACGCAATCGCCATAAAACAGTGCGTTTTTTAACATCCGAGTGAAATATGATCGTTGCTTATAACGTTTATAAAAACCATAACCAGACAATCGTCTAAGCCCGGACTAGTGAGCTGACTAACAGCCGTTCAGAGCAGTAAAACCGGGGCCTTCGCGGGGCTTGTTTTTTCTCCCGTAGTTGGCGTAGAGTTTGTCCACTGTGTTTGCATGGGTCAGCTTGGAATCGTGACCTGGGCAGTAGCCTACAAGTTAGCTACATCCCGCTCGACGTCTTCTTACTCCTTGCAACCAGCTCCAGTACTCTTTCATGTGAAAGGGGCTGTCATCAATTTATGCGTCAAAGGAAATAAGAAATGTCCACACGTCAGAGCGGTACCGTCAAGTGGTTTAACGACGAGAAAGGTTTTGGTTTTATCACTCCAGAAAGCGGTCCGGATCTGTTCGTACATTTCCGCGCCATTCAGGGCAACGGCTTCAAAAGCCTGAAAGAAGGCCAGAAAGTGACTTTCGTTGCTGTGCAAGGCCAGAAAGGCATGCAGGCTGACGAAGTACAAGCAGAAGCCTGATCTTCTGATACGAAAAAGCCCCTGATATTGATATCAGGGGCTTTTTTGTGCGCGCTAATCCGTAAAATGGCGCTTCCATTCGCGTCCCGAGGCTGCCATGTCGAAAAACCTGCTCACGCCCCAAGGGGACTTCCCTCCTGTCGCGCTTGGTCGTCGTCTGGCGGCGATGTTCTACGACTTCCTGCTGTGCACCGCTCTGCTGATCGTCACCGGCTTCATCTACAAGTTGATCCAGGGCGCGATCATCGGCGAAGAACGCCTGCGGGCAATGACCGATGCTGGCCAGCTCGACGGTGATCCGCTCTACTCCACAGTGCTGCTGTTGGTGTTGTTCGGCTTCTTCGCCAAGTTCTGGACCCATGGCGGGCAGACCCTCGGCATGCAGGTCTGGGGCATTCGCGTGCAGAACGCCGACGGCACAGCGATCAGCCTGTGGCAGGCGCTGTTGCGCTTTATGGTGTCGATTGCGTCGTGGCTGTGTATCGGGCTGGGATTCTTCTGGTCGCTGTTCGACAAGCAGAAGCGCACGTGGCATGACATTTATTCGGATACCCGCCTCGTGCGAATCCCGAAAAAGGCCATATAACTTCCAGACACCGAATACCAATGTAGGAGCGAGCCTGCTCGCGATAGCGGTGTGTCAGTCAACGTATCGCTGACTGACACACCGCTATCGCGAGCAGGCTCACTCCTACAGGTTTTGTGTTGTATCTGAAAGGTTTTATGCGTTACCGGCCAATTTCATCCGCGCTGCCTGGGTGAAGTCCAGCATGCGCTTCAACGGGCGGATCGCCTGCGGGATCAGCGCCGGATCAACGAAGATCTCGTTCGTGCCTTCCTTCAGGCTCTTGAGCGTGCGCTCAAGGGTGTTCATGGCCATCCAGGGGCAATGCGCGCAACTGCGGCACGCCGCGCCGTTGCCGGCGGTAGGCGCCTCGATGAAGACCTTGTCCGGGCACAGCTGCTGCATCTTGTAGAAGATGCCGCGGTCGGTCGCCACGATGAAGGTCTTGTTCGGCAGGCTCTGTGCGGCTGCGATCAACTGACTGGTGGAACCGACGGCGTCGGCCAGCTCGATCACCGATGTCGGCGACTCCGGGTGAACCAGAATCGCCGCGTCCGGGTACAACGCCTTCATGTCTTCGAGCTGCTTGGACTTGAACTCTTCGTGAACGATGCAGGCACCGTCCCAAAGCAGCATGTCGGCGCCGGTCTTGCGCTGAATGTAAGTGCCCAGGTGCTTGTCCGGGCCCCAGATGATCGTTTCGCCGTTGTCCATCAGGCTTTCGACGATTTCCAGTGCGCAGCTCGACGTCACCACCCAGTCAGCCCGAGCCTTCACGGCGGCGGAGGTGTTTGCGTAAACCACCACGGTGCGCTCCGGATGCTGATCGCAGAACGCCGAGAACTCGTCGACCGGGCAACCCAGGTCCAGCGAGCAGGTCGCCTCCAGGGTCGGCATCAGCACGCGTTTTTCCGGGTTGAGAATTTTTGCCGTCTCGCCCATGAACTTCACGCCGGCGACCACCACGGTCTTGGCCGGGTGGGCGTTGCCGAAGCGGGCCATTTCCAGGGAATCGGAAACACAGCCGCCGGTTTCTTCGGCCAGGGCCTGAATCACCGGATCGCAATAGAAGTGGGCCACTAGCACCGCGTCCTGAGCCTTGAGCTCGGCGGCGATGGCGGAACGGTAGTAGGCCTCTTCCTCTGCCGTCAGCGGTTTGGGCTGTTTGGCGTCGAGGTGGGCTTGAACCAGAAGGCGTTCGGAAATCTGCGTCATGTTCGCAAGACCTGCAGGCGCATTCGCGCGAAAGTCGAGTATACACCCGGCTCCGGACCGCTAGAGGTACCGCCGGGAGAGTGAGTATCATCAGGCACGGACAGCGTTGAAGCTGCGCAAGGCTACAGAATATCCCGTTGATACAAAAGATGATTCTGACCTGTGTCAGGCACCGCGGCGCTGAAACACAAAGCAGCCGAATCGCAGGCAAAAAAAAACCCGGAAATCCTCACTTTCGTGGGCCTTCCGGATTTTCTAAACCGCCAAATATGGTGGGTCGTGTGGGATTCGAACCTACGACCAATTGGTTAAAAGCCAACTGCTCTACCAACTGAGCTAACGACCCGCTGTGTGGTGGCGCGTATAATACTGATTTTTAAGGACTATTCAACACCTTTTTGAAAATAATCAAAAATAAGGGGTTGGATCGTCCACACCAGCTGCCGCGAAGCCTTCTGCACGCAGGCGGCAGCTGTCGCATTTGCCGCACGCGCGCCCGTCATCGTCTGCCTGGTAGCAGGAAACCGTCAGGCCATAATCCACGCCCAGCTTCACGCCGGCCTGGACGATCTGCGCCTTGCTCAGGTTCTGCAAAGGTGCCTGAATGCGGAAGCCGTTGCCCTCCACGCCCGCCTTGGTCGCCAGATTGGCCATGCGCTCGAACGACTCGATGAACTCGGGACGGCAATCCGGGTAGCCGGAATAATCCACCGCGTTGACGCCAATGAAGATGTCGCGGGCGCCGAGCACTTCCGCCCAACCCAATGCCAACGACAGGAACACGGTATTGCGTGCCGGCACGTAAGTCACCGGAATGCCTTCGCCCAGCTCCTCCGGGATGTCGATACTGGTGTCGGTCAGGGCCGAACCGCCCATGCCATTGAGATTCAGGCCAATGACCTTGTGCTCGACCACGCCCAGATCACGAGCAACGCGGGCGGCGGCATGCAATTCGGCATGCGAGCGCTGACCGTAATCGAAACTCATGGTGTAGCAGGCGTAGCCTTCGGCGCGGGCCATCGCAACGACGGTGGCCGAGTCGAGGCCGCCTGACAGCAGGATGACCGCACGTTTTTCGGTAGTGTTCAGTTGCTCAGTCATCTCAGCGCCCCGGTTCGTCGTTCCAAAGATATTTATGCAGCTGCAATTGCAGGCGTACCGGCAGATTGTCCGCCACCACCCAGTCTGCCAGCTCGCGAGCATTGAGGTCATGGTGGCTTGGAGAAAACAGCACTTCGCCGGCACGCTGGTCGAGACCGTACTGGATCAGCTTGGAGACCGCCCAGTCATAGTCCTCCCGCGAGCAGATGACAAACTTCACCTGATCGTTGCGGGTCAGCAGTTCGATGTTCTCGTAGCGGTTGCGATGCGCTTCTTTCGAGCCTGGGGTCTTCAGGTCAACCACGCGACTGACGCGTGAATCCACCGCCGAGACGTCGAGGGCGCCGCTGGTTTCCAGCGAAACCTCGTAGCCGGCATCACACAACCGTTCAAGCAAAGGAATAGCGTTTGGCTGAGCCAACGGCTCACCGCCGGTGACACAGACGTAGCGCGGGCGAAGCCCGGCCACTTGCTCAAGGATGTCGTCGAGGGTGCGGACGGTGCCGCCACTGAACGCATAAGCGCTGTCGCAGTATTGGCAACGCAACGGGCAACCGGTCAGGCGCACGAAAACCGTGGGCAGCCCGGCAGTCCGAGTTTCCCCCTGCAACGAGTAGAAAACTTCGGTGATTCTCAATGTGTCTTGCATAGTCGCCACGGGCGTAACAGCTAAACAGGCTGTCCGCCTCCGTCAGGCACTTCAGGCAATCCCGCCAACGCGTAGACCGCAAGAAGCGTGTTTCAGAAAAAGGGCGTGAATTCTAACGAAAAAACCCGCGACAAGCGCGGGTTTCTTCAAAACACGGATAAACAGGCTTACATGCGCTGCAGATCACGCTGGGCCAATTGCGCGGCGGACGTGCCCGGATATTGGGACACCACCTGCTGCAGAATGCCTTTGACCTTGTCGGTATGACCGAGGCGGCGTTCTACGTCAGCCAGTTTGTACAGCGAGTCCGGCACTTTGTTGTGCTTGGGATACAGCTGCGAAACCTTGGCAAAGGCCTGACCTGCACCTTGCAGATCACCCTTGGCCAGGTTCACTTCGCCCAACCAGTACTGAGCGTTGCCCGCGTACTGGCTGTTCGGATATTTGCGCAGGAAAGCCGCGAAGGCCTGGCTGGCCTTGTCGAAATCCTTGGCTTTGATCAGGTCGAAAGCGGCATCGTAATACAGCTTTTCCTTGGCCGGATCAGCCGGTTCGCTACCCGCAGCAGGGGCTTGGGCGGCCGCAGCAGCACCCGCGCCTGCGGCAGCACCGGCAGCAGCACTTGCATCGCCGCCGGTAGAAGAATTCTCGGGAGTCGCGGCTGGTGCAACGCCGGATCCTATGCGCCGATCAAGATCCTGGTATCGCTCCAGGGATTCCTGCTTCATGCGCGCAACCTGATTCTGCAGTTCTTCGATCACGCCCTGTTGGCGCGAGATCTGATCCTGCATCTGTTGCAATTGGTTGAACAGCATGCCTTGTGCCGAGGCAGGGGCCGAAGCCGCTCCCCCGGCATAGGCGCCGTTCGTACCGTAACCCGCAGGCGGATAACTGCTCCCGCTATTGTTATAACCGGAGTTGTCATCGACCACAGGAACCGCAGCCCACGCCGCAAGCGGCGCGAGGCTGAGAGCCAGAACAGTTACAGCACGACGGCACGTTCGCATATCGAATTACTTACGCAGTTCGACGCGACGGTTCTGGGCCCAGGACTGCTCGTCGTTGCCGGTAGCAACTGGACGCTCTTCGCCGTAGGAAACCAGTTCCAGCTGAGCTGGGGAAACACCTTGCAGTACCAGGTAGCGCTGAACGGCTTTCGCACGACGCTCGCCCAGTGCCATGTTGTACTCACGAGTACCACGTTCGTCGGTGTTGCCTTCCAGAACAACGCGAGCGCCGTTTGCTTTCAGGTCTTTGGCGTGAACGTCCAGAGCGCGCATGGCTTCTGGCTTCAGGTCCGAGCTGTCGTATTCGAAGTAGAAGGTGGTGATTGCGCGCAGAGCAGCTTCTTCGCTCAGGGAGCCGTCAACGGCACCGGTGTTTGCGCCGTAACCAGCGTTTGGATCAACAGCGCCTTCGCCGGCGTTGTCGCCGCCTTTGGACGAGCAACCTACAGCTACAGCCATGGCCAGAGCCAGCGCAGCAAATTTACCAAACTTCAGCATTTCCATCGTGAAACTCCTAATGAACCCCAGTGTGTTAAGTAAAACGTGTAGCGCCCGCTCACTTCAGGTAAGGGGACCAGGACGGTTCTCTGACTTCGCCTTGAGCGGTAGGAAGCGGGAGCCTCACGCGTCCATTAATGGACACGAGCATCAAGACTCCCCGGCCCTGTTGGCGGGTGGCGTAGATTACCATGGTGCCGTTGGGCGCAACAGTAGGTGACTCGTCCAGAGTGCTATCAGTGAGGATCTTTACACTACCCCGCTGCAGATCCTGAGCTGCCACCTTGAAATTGGTGAAGCCATCCTGACGATGGATCATCACCAAAGTCTTTTCATCAGCCGAAAGTTTCGGGTTGGCGTTGTAGTTGCCCACGAACGTCACACGCTCGGCACCACCGCCACCGACGCTGGTTTTATAGATTTGCGGCTTGCCGCCACGGTCGGAGGTGAAGTAGATGGTCGAGCCATCCTTGCCCCAGAACGGTTCGGTATTGATGCCCTGACCATTGGTTACACGGCTGATCTGGCGCGAACCGAGGTTCATCACGTAGATGTCCGGGTTACCGTCTTTCGACAGAACGAACGCCAGGCGATTGCCATCCGGCGACCAGGCTGGCGCGCCATTGAGGCCTTCGAAGTTGGTGATCTGCTCACGGCGACCGGTGTCGATGTTCTGCATGAAGATGCGCGGACGCTTCTGCTCGAACGACACATAGGCGATACGTTTGCCGTCCGGTGCGAAACGTGGCGACAGGATCGGCTCACGGGATTGCAGCAGCGTCACTGCACGAGCGCCGTCATAGTCGGAACGTTGCAGGGTGTAACGCGTGTTCTTCTCGGAGAAGCGCTCGGCGGTTACGTACAGCAGACGCGTCGAGAACGCGCCGTCGATGCCGGTCAGCTTCTGGAACGACTGATCGGAAATGAAGTGCGCCATGTCACGGATCTGGTCGGTAGTCCCGGAAACACTGCCGTCAGCCACTTTCTGTTCGGTGGCAACGTTGAACAGTGCCCACTGCACCTGCAGACGACCGCCCGCTGGAGCAATGCTGCCGACCATCACGTATTGAGCACCCAATGCCTTCCAGTCACGGAAGATGATTTCGCTCGGCTGGCTCGGCTGGCTGATCATGTTCTGCTTGGGGATCGGCGCGTAATAGCCAGAGTTGCGCAAATCGTTACCGATAATTTCTGCCATGTCATCCGGCAGCACGGCACCGCCCTGCATGCCGAATGGAACGACGGCGATCGGCGTAGCCCGGTCAGTGCCACTGCTGATCAGGATGTTCTTTTCGTCTGCTACCGCTATCCCTGCAAGGCAGCAGATAACGACCAGCATTGATCGAAGAATAGTTCTCACAAGCCTAAATCCTCAGGATTGAATGTCATCTTGAATGAGCGATACGGAGCAAAATCAGCGGGGCTCAAGCCCTGCATTTCCGTCAATCGCCCGATATTCTTAACCGCGGCTACCGCAGAAGCGTCAAATGGAGCATCGCCGCTGGACTTTGTGACCGTAGCACCCGTTACGGTACCGTCCGGCAACATACTGATCCGAAGCTCCACTTTCATGCCTTTACGCGCCGAAGGTGGAAGATTCCAACCCTCCGAAACACGGAGCCTGATCAGGTCATCGAAATCACCCGCTACGCTGTCGCCGAGCTCGTCCGCCTTGGTCGCTGCCCGATCCGTCTTGTCCGAAAGCAACTCAGCCAACGCCTGAGCCTTTTTGTCTTCAGCCGACTTGCGAGCTGCATCCTGGGCCTTTTTCTTGGCAGCGTCAGCAGCAGCCTTTTTCTTCGCGTCTTCGGCGACTTTCTTCTTCGCCTCTTCAGCTTCAGCTTTCTTCTTGGCGTCTTCGGCGGCTTTCTTCTTCGCGTCTTCGACGATCTTCTTCTTGGCTTCTTCGGCAGCGGCTTTCTTGGCCTCTTCCTCAGCAGCTTTTTTCGCTTCGTCTTCGGCCTTCTTCTTGGCTATATCAGCCAATTGTTTCTCTTCGGCTTTTTTGGCTTCGGCTTTCTTCGCGTCATCGGCTTTTTTGGCTTCATCAGCCTTTTTCGCTTCGTCCGCTTTTTTCGCCTCGTCGGCCTTCTTCGCTTCCTCGGCCTTTTGAGCCGCTTCCTCTTTCTTTTGTTCCGCCGCTTTCACCGCTTCCTGCTCGATCTTTTTCTGTTCGAGCTGTTCGACTTCAGTCTGGCGCGCGGCAGTTTTCTTCGCCTCACCCGCAATCTTCTGATTGGTCTGGGTAGTCGCCGGACTTTTCGATTTCAGCTGGTACAGAGTCGCCTGGACGATCGGCTTGGCCGGCGGCAGTTCGGGCGTGAAGGCAAAACTGACGAACAGCATGCCGAATACCAGCACGTGCAGGACAATTGCCAGAACACTAGGCCAGAAGTAGCTTTCCGAGGCGGACGGCTCTCGCTGTTGCTGCATCAGGGGGCCTCGGTAATCAGACCAACGTTACCGACCCCGGCTTTCTGCAACCCGCCCATGGCACCCATGACGGCGCCATAGTCGACAGTCTTGTCGCCACGAATGAACACCTGGGTGCGTTTGCCGCCTTCGGTGCCGACACGAATGATCTTGGTCACTGCGTCAGTCATCTGCGGCAGGGTCATGGCCCTGTCCTGTTGCTTCTCGGTGTCGACTTCGCTGCCAAGGTTCCAGTAGTAGGTCTTGTCAGCCTTGATCGAAATGGTCAGGACCTGGGTGTTGTTGTCCTGCGGCAAGGCTTCGCTGGAAACCTTGGGCAGATCAACTTTCACGCCCTGATTGAGCATCGGCGCGGTCACCATGAAGATGACCAGCAGCACCAACATCACGTCGATGTAGGGCACCACGTTCATCTCGGCGACCGGCTTGCGCTTTTTGCGAGCTCGAGCGATTAAAGCCATCGGGAAATACCTGCTTATTCTTCGCTGGTGTGCACTTTGCGGTGCAGGATCGCCTGGAATTCATCGGCGAAGGTGTAGTAGCGGCCCAGCAAGGTTTCGCTGCGTGCAGCAAAACGGTTGTAAGCGATGACCGCCGGGATCGCAGCGAACAGGCCGATCGCCGTGGCGATCAGGGCTTCGGCGATACCCGGGGCAACGGTGGCAAGGGTCGCCTGCTGGGCGCTGGCCAGACCGCGGAAGGAGTTCATGATCCCCCAGACGGTACCGAACAGACCGATGTACGGGCTGACCGAACCGACGGTGGCGAGAAACGGCAGGCTCTGCTCCAGCTTCTCTTCTTCACGGGAGATGGCCACGCGCATGGCACGAGCGACACCTTCCATCACGGCTTCAGGATCGACACCTGGCTGCTGACGCAGACGGGAGAACTCCTTGAAACCGGCACGGAAGATCTGCTCGACGCCCGAATCCGGATCGGGATTGCTGCCGGCCTGACGGTATAGTTTGGACAGATCGATACCCGACCAGAAGCGCTCTTCGAAGCTCTCCAGGGCGCGTCGACCGGCACGCAGCAAGTTGCTGCGCTGAAAGATCATGATCCATGAGGTCACCGATGCGGCCACCAGGGTCAACATTACCAACTGCACCACGATGCTGGCATTGCTGACCAGGCTCCACATGGAGGAATGGTCGACGACGTTAGCTTCCACGCTTTATCTCCTGCTCTGAGTGTGTACCCGGGCCGACCGCGTCGGCAAAGGCCGCACGCAGGTCTTCGGGAAGGGCCCGGGGTTTCAAACTGTCGGTGCGCACGCAGGCCACCAAAAACTGCCCTTCGCAGAGCAGCACATTATCCGTGGCCCGCCTGACCTGCTGTCTGAAGCGCAGGCTGGCACGGTTCAATTCGGTTACATCAGCGCTTACCAGCAGTTCGTCATCCAGTCGCGCCGGCGCGTGGTAGCGCGCTTCGCTGGAATGCACGACGAACAACAGGTCCTCTCCGGCCAGCTGCGATTGGGCAAAGCCCAGTTCCCGTAGCCGTTCGGTTCGAGCCCGTTCCATAAACTTGAGGTAATTAACGTAATACACGATGCCGCCCGCATCGGTGTCCTCGTAATAAACGCGACAACGATGTGCGAACGGCCCAAGCCCGTTTTGCGCGCGCATACTCTAGTGCTTACTCCTCAGGTTGCCAATCCGGCAGACAACTGTTTTTCGTGGTTTCAAAGCTATAACGCAAAAGTACCGTCCTATGACCGTACAAACCCTGAATAAATCACCAACAAATGTGTATCAATCGTCCACGGCGTCGAGAAACTCGTCTGCCACGGGCATCTCACCCATACGCGATGGAACGTTCAAACCGAAATGCAGGTAGGCATGGCGCGTCACCACCCTGCCCCGGGGTGTGCGCATGATATAGCCCTGCTGGATCAGATAGGGCTCGAGCACGTCTTCAATGGTGTGGCGTTCTTCACTGATTGCCGCCGCCAGACTGTCGATCCCGACCGGGCCGCCGTCGAACTTCTCGATCATGGTCAGCAGCAGTCGCCGGTCCTGGTGATCGAAACCGTGTTCGTCGACATCCAGCAGGTTCAGCGCCAGATCTGCGACCGCTTTGGTGATGTGGCCCTTGGCGCGGACCTCGGCGAAGTCGCGTACTCGGCGCAGCAGCCGGTTGGCAATTCGTGGCGTGCCACGAGCACGACGGGCGATCTCGAACGAACCTTCCGGATCCAGCGGCAGACCCAGAATCGCCGCCGAACGGCTGACGATCGTTGCCAGGTCGGCGGTGCTGTAGAACTCCAGGCGCTGGACGATACCGAAGCGGTCACGCAGCGGATTGGTCAGCATGCCCGCGCGGGTAGTCGCACCGACCAGAGTGAACGGCGGCAGATCCAGCTTGATCGAGCGCGCCGCCGGCCCTTCGCCGATCATGATGTCGAGCTGGAAATCTTCCATCGCCGGATACAGCACTTCTTCAACGATCGGCGACAGTCGATGGATTTCGTCGATGAACAGCACGTCGTGCGGCTCGAGATTGGTGAGCAATGCGGCCAGATCACCGGGACGCTCGAGCACTGGGCCCGAGGTGCTCTTGATCGACACGCCCATTTCCTGGGCAATGATGTTCGCCAGCGTGGTCTTGCCCAGACCCGGCGGACCGAAGATCAAGGTGTGATCGAGGGATTCGCTACGGCCACGGGCGGCCTGGATGAACAGTTCCATCTGCTCGCGCACGGTCGGCTGGCCAATGTAATCGGCCAGGCTGACGGGACGAATCGCCCGGTCCTGGACTTCTTCGCGCTCGCGCGGGCTGTGCGCGGCGGCGATCAGACGGTCAGCTTCAATCACTTAAATCATTCCCTTCAGAGCGCGGCGGATCAGGTCTTCGCTGCTCAGGTTCTTGTCTTTGATCGCGGAAATCGCCTTGCTCGCTTCCTGCGGCTTGTAGCCCAGGGATATCAACGCACTGACGGCATCGGTCTCGGCGCTGTTGACCGGCGCCGGGCCGTCCGGCTGATTCGGCACCAGCGCGAACATCGCCGGCGAAGTTTCCCAGGCTTTGAAACGGTCTTTCAATTCGACCAGCAAACGCTCGGCAGTCTTCTTGCCAACCCCAGGCACCTTGGTCAGCGCCGAGGTGTCCTGAGACTGCACGCAACGCACCAGCTCATCGACTTCCAGGCTCGACATCAGCGCCAGCGCCAGTTTCGGCCCGACCCCGTTGAGACGGATCAGCTCGCGGAAGAAGTCTCGCTCACGCTTGCCGGCAAAACCATAGAGCAATTGCGCATCTTCGCGTACGACCAAGTGGGTGTGCAGGGTCAGCGGTTCACCGACCGACGGCAGGCGATAAAGGGTGGTCATCGGCACTTCCACCTCATAGCCGAGGCCGTTTACATCGAGAATCAGGTGCGGCGGCTGTTTCTCAGCCAGGGTGCCGCGCAAGCGTCCAATCACGTTTGAAATCCTTGAGCGCTGGCCAGCCGTGGGCTGGCGACGATTGAAGGGGGCTTGCGCGCCGGCAACACAGGCACCGAAAAGCCACTTTCAGGAAAATTGATGCTGATGCTATCAGAGACGCAGGCGCCCGCCACGACTGCGTGCGGTTCCCAGACCGTGGGGGAGCAGGCTCGAGCGTGTATGCGCATGGCAGATGGCGATCGCCAGGGCGTCGGAGGCGTCGATTTGCGGCTTGCTGATCAATTTGAGCATGTGCATGACCATCATCTGCACCTGCTCTTTATTGGCCGCGCCCGTGCCGACCACGGCCTGTTTGACTTGCGTGGCGGTGTACTCGGCAATTTCCAGGCATTCTTCAGCGCCAGCAACAATCGCAGCGCCGCGCGCCTGACCGAGCTTCAGCGCCGAGTCGGCGTTTTTCGCCATGAACACCTTTTCGATGCCCATGGTCACCGGGCCGTAGGTCTTGATGATCTCGCGAACGCCGCGATAGACGATCTGCAGACGCTCATGCAGCTCGCCGGAACCGGTGCGAATGCAGCCCGAAGCCACATAGATGCAGCCGCCCCGCCCGGTATCGCGAACGATCCCGTAACCGGTGATGCGCGAACCGGGGTCGATACCAAGAATTAGAGTCATAACGCCTGCAGATTCATAAAAACGATTTACCTGACACCCAATAGCAAATGTGGGAGCGAGCCTGCTCGCGAACGCGGTATATCAGCAACACAGGTGCTGAATGACACACCGCTTTCGCGAGCAGGCTCGCTCCCACAGGGAAGACTAGTCGCTAATCAACCCAACTGAGCAGCGACGTCTTCCGGGATATCCGCGTTGGAATAGACGTTCTGCACGTCATCCAGGTCCTCGAGCATGTCGATCAGCTTGAGCACTTTTTCCGCGCCTTCCAGATCCAGTTCGGCGCTGGTGGTTGGCTGCATCACGATTTCCGCGTCGTCGCCCTTGAACCCGGCCGCTTCCAGCGCGTTGCGCACCGCATAGAAACCGGTGAACGAGGTGAACACGTCGATCGAACCGTCTTCGTGGGTGACCACGTCATCGGCGTCGGCTTCCAGCGCCGCTTCGGTCAGCGCGTCTTCATCGACGCCCGGGGCGAAGCTGATCTGGCCCTTGCGTTCGAACAGATACGCCACCGAACCGTCGGTGCCGAGGTTGCCTCCACACTTGCTGAACGCGTGACGCACAGCTGCGGCGGTGCGGTTGCGGTTGTCGGTCATGCACTCGACCATCACCGCCACGCCGCCCGGGCCGTAGCCTTCGTAGGTCAGTTCTTCAACGTTGTCCGCTTCAGTGGCACCGGCACCGCGCGCGACGGCGCGGTCGATGATGTCGCGGCTCATGTTGGCGCTCAACGCCTTGTCCAGCGCCAGACGCAAACGCGGGTTGGAACCCGGATCACCGCCGCCCTGACGGGCGGCAACGGTCAGTTCACGGATCCACTTGGTGAAGATCTTGCCCCTCTTGGCATCCTGACGTTCTTTGCGGTGCTTGATGTTTGCCCACTTGGAATGACCTGCCATAACTTGCTCCGAATGCTCTTTGAAACCTTGCCCGCCCTGCCGAGGCAGCGGCCGGCAATTGAAAAATTCGACCTGAGAAAGAAAAAAGGCGCATCCGAAGATGCGCCTTCAGGCCCGTCTTACTCAGCCTTTGGCGTTTCGCGCAGGCGAATGTGCAGCTCGCGCAATGCCTTCGCGTCGACCACGCCCGGAGCCTGCGTCATCACGTCGGCAGCACTCTGGGTTTTCGGGAAGGCGATCACTTCACGGATCGACTGGGCGCCGGTCATCAGCATCACCAGACGGTCCAGACCGAAGGCCAGACCACCGTGCGGCGGTGCACCGTACTTCAGCGCGTCGAGCAGGAAGCCGAATTTCTCTTCCTGTTCCGCTTCGTTGATGCCCAGCAGACGGAATACCGCTTGCTGCATTTCCTTGCGGTGGATACGGATCGAACCGCCGCCCAACTCGGTGCCGTTCAGCACCATGTCGTACGCACGGGACAGCGCGCCGGCCGGGTTGGCTTCGAGTTCCTGCGGGGTGCACTTCGGTGCGGTGAACGGGTGGTGCAGCGCGGAGAAGCTGCCGTCGTCGTTCTCTTCGAACATCGGGAAGTCGACGACCCACATTGGCGCCCACTCGCAGGTCAGCAGCTTGAGGTCGTGACCGAGCTTGATACGCAGCGCGCCCAGGGCTTCGCTGACGATCTTGGCCTTGTCGGCACCGAAGAACACGATGTCGCCGTCGACTGCGCCGACGCGATCGAGGATCACGTTGAGCTTGTCTTCAGGAATGTTCTTCACGATTGGCGATTGCAGACCTTCAACACCGGCTGCGCGCTCGTTGACCTTGATGTACGCCAGGCCCTTGGCACCGTAGATGCCGACAAACTTGGTGTAATCGTCAATCTGCTTGCGCGGCATGCTCGCCCCGCCTGGAACGCGCAGTGCGGCGATACGGCACTTCGGATCATTGGCCGGGCCGCTGAATACCTTGAAGTCGACTTCTTTGAGCTGGTCGGCAACGTCGACCAGTTCCAGCGGAATACGCAGGTCCGGCTTGTCCGAACCATAGCGGCGCATGGCCTCTTCGAAGGTCATGTGCGGGAATTCGCCGAATTCCAGATCCAGCACTTCCTTGAACAGGTTGCGGATCATCTGCTCGGTCAGGCCCATGATCTCTTTTTCATCGAGGAAGCTGGTCTCGATATCGATCTGGGTGAATTCCGGCTGACGGTCGGCACGCAGGTCTTCGTCACGGAAGCATTTGGCGATCTGGTAGTAACGGTCGAAGCCGGCCACCATCAGCAGCTGCTTGAACAGCTGCGGCGATTGCGGCAGGGCGAAGAACGAACCGGCGTGGGTGCGGCTCGGCACCAGATAGTCACGCGCACCTTCCGGGGTGGCACGGGTCAGGATCGGCGTTTCGACGTCGAGGAAGCCGTTCTCGTCGAGGAAGCGGCGGATGCTGGTGGTCATGCGCGAACGCAGACGCAGCTTCTCGGCCATTTCCGGACGACGCAGGTCGAGGAAGCGATAGCGCAGGCGGGTTTCTTCGCCAACGTCGGAGAACTCGTTGAGCGGGAACGGCGGGGTTTCCGACTCGTTCAGCACTTCCAGTTCATAACCCAGCACTTCGATCATGCCCGACGCCATGTTGGCGTTGGTCGCACCGGCCGGACGCAGACGCACCTTGCCGGTGATCTTCACGACGTATTCGCTGCGCACGCGATCGGCGGCGGCGAAGCTCTCGGCGCGATCCGGATCGAACACCACCTGGGCCAGACCGTCACGATCACGGATATCGAGGAAAATCACCCCGCCGTGGTCGCGGCGACGGTGGACCCATCCGCAAAGGGTAATTTCCTGGCCTTCCAGGCTTTCGTTCAGTTGGCCGCAATAGTGGCTGCGCATCATGGTGTCGTTCGCTTCTCGTAATTCGAAATTCGGTGGAGTAACCGTCGCTTCAAGCAATGCGGCCACTCACGCGTGTCGTTCGTTCAGGGTTTGAACCCTAGTCAGCTTTGTCGCCACCGGCCAGATTCTTCTTGGCTCCGGTCTTGAAATCGGTCTCGTACCAACCGTTGCCGCTGAGGCGAAAACCCGGCATGGACAGCTGCTTCTTCAGATCTGGCGCCTGGCAGGCAGGGCAGTCGACCAGCGGTGCGTCGCTGATCTTCTGAATGGCTTCCAACTGATGACCACAGGAAGCACATTGGTAATCGTACATTGGCATGAGGGTGTCTCGGCGATCGGATTGCTGCCGCGCGCAGGGCTTTGCGGCGAAAGCGCGGGATTATATCGATTAAATGCGCCCTGTGCAGCCGTAACACTGCACAGGCCGCAACCTCGTTGTACCTGCCGTTTCAGCGCGAAACGCCGGGTGCGAGATCCTTGATCCCGTTCATGACGCACACTACCCGAATCAGCGCACTGAAGTTCTTCACCCCGCCGTGCCGCAGATGCACCTCACGATCGACGTGGGATAACAATGTGCTGATCGTACAATGATTGTCCTCGGCCATGCCGCCGAGGATGTTCCAGTAGACCTGCTCGAGTCGCAGGCAGGTCGCGAAACCGTTGAGCCGGATTGATCGGGACAAGGGCCGGATCAGGTTCATGTCGAACTCGCTGACAAACGGATCGACCTTTATTACGTGCCGCGAAGCCGACATCCTGTCGCTTCGCCTGTCTCCTTCTACCATAGCGTTGACACTCCTTTGCCATGACTGCTGATTTATAAGGCAACATCCTGCGCCTTCATAAAAACCCAGTGACAAAGTTATCGCCATACGACTTGTTGACCAGCCTCGTAGGATAAGCCAACGACAATGGTAAGAGCCTGGACAGGGTGCGGACGGCTTGACGGCGCCCGCACCGGCCGACTTACTCCTCGAGCAGCGCGCGCAGCATCCAGGCGGTTTTCTCGTGCACCTGCATACGCTGGGTCAGCAGGTCGGCTGTCGGCTCGTCGCTGACCTTGTCCAGCAGCGGGAAAATACCCCGCGCGGTGCGGGTCACCGCTTCCTGGCCCTCGACCAATTGCTTGATCATGTCCTCGGCGCTCGGCACACCGACCTCTTCTTTAATAGAGGACAGCCGCGCGTAGGTCGCATAAGCACCCGGCGCCGGAAAGCCCAACGCACGAATACGCTCGGCGATCGAATCGACGGCCAGCGCCAGCTCGTTGTACTGCTCTTCGAACATCAGATGCAGCGTGCGGAACATCGGGCCAGTGACGTTCCAGTGGAAGTTATGGGTTTTCAGATACAGCACGTAGGTGTCCGACAGCAGTCGCGACAGACCTTCGACGATGGATTTGCGGTCTTCTTCACTGATACCGATATCAATTGCCATGCTTACCCCCTAACAGTGATTGAATTCATCCAGCAGGTTCAGCCCCACTTTAGCAAGGCAAGCGCTGGCTCGCAGCTATGAATCGGTGATCAGACTGCGACAAATCGACCGTTTCCGTGCCGCTGGCCGGGCTGATTTGAGTAGCCGCAGGCTTTGCTGTTAAATAGGGAGTGTGTCGCCACCCCCCATTTTCCGGGGTGTTGCGCATAGGCTGATCAGTGTACGTGTCCACCGCCTCTTATTTTGTCCTGAAGCGAACCGTGCGCCTTCAGCTCTTCCTTGTGAGCCGTCATAACGTGAGCCAATCAAAATGTTGAAAATCGTCCACCTGCTAATGGGCGCAGCAGCCTTGCTGCTGTCGTTCATACCCAGCCTGAAAGCCGAAGCCGTTCCTTACCTGCAACAGCCCGATGCACTTTACCTGGCCTTTTTCGGCCTGCTGAACCTGGTCATCGCTCCAGTAATTCCCTACTGGAACAAAGGCCCGCGCCAGCATCTGCAAAATCTGGTCAGCGCGCTGCTGGTGCTGACCGTCGTCCTGCAAACCCTGACCCTGATCGCACCGATGCCGGTCATCGCTGGCCAGCCGGCCGTGCTGTTCAGCCTGGCGATTGCGCTGGTTGCCGTGCTGCTGCACCTGGCCGTCAGCTTCTACAAATCGTCACCGGCCGCCGCGCCGACTACCTATGACATGAGCAATCGCGATACCGGCACCGTGAAGTGGTTCAACACTTCCAAGGGTTTCGGTTTTATCTCCCGGGACTCCGGCGATGATATTTTCGTGCACTTTCGCGCCATTCGTGGCGAAGGCCATCGCGTCCTGGTCGAAGGCCAGCGCGTCGAGTTCTCGGTGATGAACCGCGACAAAGGCCTGCAAGCCGAGGACGTGATCGCCGCCCTGCCGCGTCGCT
The DNA here is from genome assembly GCF_900105805.1 of Pseudomonas moraviensis. Taxonomy (NCBI): domain Bacteria; kingdom Pseudomonadati; phylum Pseudomonadota; class Gammaproteobacteria; order Pseudomonadales; family Pseudomonadaceae; genus Pseudomonas; species Pseudomonas moraviensis. The sequence goes on from NZ_LT629788.1 coordinate 3,513,465, forward strand.
GATCCAAAGCAAAAAAAACCGCGAGCAGCCTGACTGTTCGCGGTTTTTTTGTGCCTGCCGAATGGCTCAATAATGCGGCGGCGGTGCATCTTCTTCAAAAGCACCAAACTGCCCGACCATTTCCTCGTGACGCTTGATCAGCGCTTCCATCTGCAATTGCAGGCGCTCGATAACCCTCTGCTGGGCCACCAGCACATCGTTCAATGCCTGAATGGTGTCATCCTGAAAGGCCAGACGGCTTTCCAGGTCGGTAACGCGTTCTTCGAGGCTCATGACTCAGCCCTCCACAAAAGTGAATTCTTCAGTCAGTACCAGTCGCAAGCGCTCGCGAATGGCTGCCACCTGGTCCCCGTTGTACGGCTTGGCCGGATGCTTGCCCCAGACCGGCGCAGGCCAGGCGGCATCGTCGCGTTTTCGCACGATCACATGCATGTGCAATTGACTGACAACGTTCCCCAGGGTCGCCACGTTCAGCTTGTCGGCATCGAACGAATCCTTGAGCAATTCCGCAAGGGTGGTGGTTTCCCGCCAGAGTTGCTGCTGATCGGCGACATCCAACTGAAACAACTCGCTTATATCCTCGCGGCGAGGCACCAGGATGAACCACGGGTAATTACTGTCGTTGGACAGCAACAGCCGGCACAACGGAAAGTCGCCGATGACCAGGGTGTCCTGTTGAAGTCGTGAATCCAAAGCAAACACTGTACGTACTCCCGGCTGATCATATGACTCAGCTTAGCGGCCGGTTCCGAAAACCGGCGCGCCAAGCGACAGAGCGGCAGCATACCTGCGAATGCAGCGGGCTTCACGCTGCCTCCGGCGCTAAATCGCCAGGCGCTCCGACATGAGACATTTATCCCATCCGCGCACCAACACCGCCCCTGACATGAGCCTGAACGTGAAGAGACGCATGAAAATCCTTGATCTGCCGAGTCTCGAGTCAGTCCTCGCTCGATCGCTCCAGGCTTGATCGTGTTTTTTTTGCACCAAAACTGCACAACGGGTCTACGCTCACTGGGTCAGGCATCCGCCAAATACTCACGGCGGGGTGAACCGGTAACGTTTTTGGTTGTCCTGCGCATCTTTGGTGCGTTGCAACACGATTGGGAGAATCTCGTCAAGCCCGCGACAAAACAGGCCCGAGGCCCCGTTTTCACAAGGTTTTCACATATGCGGGCGGCACACGAAAAAATAACCGCACCGATTTTGCGGTTTGTGCACGCTTGTTGCATTCGTAACCGTATGGACTAAAAGCGCACCACTGGAAGTGGTCGGCTGAAGCCAATAAAAACAGTGGCAGGGTTGCCCGATGGAGATTCAAGTGTTTTGCCAGGGACTCTTTTTATCGATGCAAAAAGGCCCGGATACAGCGATTGAAGTTGTCAGTCAGGCTGCATTGGTACTGTGAATTTGCGACATCCAGCGCTCCTTTCGCGACAACGCCGTAAAGAAGCTGAAAGGTTGGTTTCGCAAGTATCGCCAACATTGTCGGCGTGATATAAGTTTGCGCCGACACAAAAAGAAAGAGCCGCCCAGATAATAAAACAGGTGGGACGGCAGTACTCTTCTAAAACCAAAGGAGCAAATCACGATGCGCGTGATGAAGTGGAGCATGATCGCACTGGCCGTTGCAGCAGCAGCCAGTTCGCAGTTGGCTACGGCCGCCCCGTTTGTCAGTGACCAGGCTGAAGCCAAAGGTTTCGTTGAAGACGCGAAACTCACCGAGACGTTGAAGAACTACTACTTCAACCGCGACAACAAGAACGGTGGCCGCGACCAGAAAGACTGGACCCAGGGCTTCCTCGGCAACTTCACCTCCGGTTATACCCAGGGCACCGTGGGTGTAGGTATTGATGCATACGGTTATCTGGCCTTGAAACTGGATGGCGGTGACGGTACTTCCGGTACTGGCAACATGAGCCGTAGCGATACCGTGAAGGCCAACGGCTATGGCCGCGACGTCAATGACAGTCAGGGCAAGGCAGGCGCTTCCATCAAGTTCCGCGTCTCCAAGACCGAACTGAAATTCGGCGACATGCAGCCAAGCACTTCTCCGGTGTTCGCTGTCGGCGGTTCCCGCATCCTTCCGCAAACTGCCACTGGCTTCCAGTTGCAGAGCAGCGAAGTGAAAGACCTTGACCTCGAAGCCGGTCACTTCTACTCCGGCTCCAGCCAGGACAAGAACGCCCGCGATGGTGGCCTCTACGCTACCTACGCTGGTGTTGAAGCGAACAACATCGACTACTTCGGCGGCAAATACTCGATCACTGACAACCTCAGTGCATCGCTGTACGGCGCAAAACTGGAAGACATCTGGAACCAGTACTACGCCAACGTGAACCTCACCACTCCGTTCGGTGGTGACACTTCGCTGAACACCGACTTCAACATCTACCGCACCACCGACACCGGTAGTGCCGAAGCGGGTGACATCAGCAACACCACGTTCTCCCTGGCAACCGCTTTGTCGTTCCTCAAAGCGCACACCTTTACCCTCGCCTTCCAGAAGGTCAACGGCGACACCCCGTTCGACTACATCGGCGTGGGCAAGAACAACCGTGGTGGCGACTCGATCTTCCTCGCCAACTCCATCCAGTACTCTGACTTCAACGGCGCAGGCGAGAAATCCGTCCAGGCCCGTTACGACCTGAAAATGGCCGAGTACGGCGTTCCTGGCCTGAGCTTCATGGTTCGTTACGTCAAAGGTTGGGATATCGACGGTACCAACACTCCAGCGGGCAGCGCTTACGCCGGTCTGTATGGTGATGATGGCAAACACCACGAAACCAACTTTGAAGCCAAGTACGTTGTTCAAAGCGGCCCGGCCAAAGATCTTTCCTTCCGCATTCGTCAAGCCTGGCACGTTGCCAACGCTGACGAAGGTGAAGGCGATGTCAAAGAGTTCCGCCTGATCACCGAGTACCCGCTGAACATCTTGTAATCGTCAGTGGTTAGTTTCAAAGCATAAAAAAAGGCCCATCTTCCGATGGGCCTTTTTTATTTGCCTGGCACTGATTAAGAGTCTGGCTACGAGAGCAATTACTTAGCTAGCAACCTATCATTGTGTCGCCGACTCCTGAACAACGCGTATAACTCGCTGCGGAAATGGAATATCAATACCGGCAGCCTTCAAACGATCACGCGCCTGTTCATTAAACATGAACATCACATCCCAATAGTCTGCAGTTTTAACCCATACGCGCAGGGACACCGTGATCGAACTGTCGCCCAGTGTCGAAATTACCGCCTGTGGCTCTGGATCCTGCATGACGCGCGCATCCTTGGCCAGATCCAGCAGCACCTGACGGGCCTTTTGCAGATCCGCTTCGTAATCCACGCCCACGTCGAACACGACTTTGCGGGTTGGCTGGCGGTTGGTGTTGGTGATGATGCCGTTCGACAGATTGCCGTTGGGCACGATGATGGTCTTGTTGTCGCCGGTGCGCAGCACGGTATGGAAGATCTGGATGCTGTCGACGGTACCCGCCACGCCTTGGGCTTCGATCCAGTCACCGATGCGGAACGGGCGGAACAGCAGAATCAGCACGCCGCCAGCGAAGTTTGCCAGGCTGCCCTGCAGGGCCAGGCCGATCGCCAGACCGGCAGCACCAATAGCCGCGACGAACGAGGTGGTTTCGACGCCAATCATCGACGCGACGCTGACAATCAGCAGCACCTTGAGAATGATGTTGGCCAGGCTGCTGATAAAGCCTTGCAGCGCCAGGTCGGCATTGCGCAGGGCCAGCAGACCGCCGAGTTTTTGCGTGACCTTGTTGATCAGCCACCAGCCGATGGCCAGGGTAATCACTGCCAGCAGCACGCGACTGCCGTATTCCATGATCATCGGGATCCACGCCTGGGACGCCTTGACCAGGTGGTCCACTTCAGCATTCAAATCCATGTTCTATCTCCTGATTTCCGGCTTCCCGGGGTGTATTAAAAACAACTGTGGGAGCGAGCCTGCTCGCGAAAGCGGTGTGTCAGTCAACTCATCGCTGAATGAAACACCGCATTCGCGAGCAGGCTCGCTCCCACACAGCATTCAGACCAGGCTTAGTCGCGGAAGTTGTTGAACTGCAGCGGCATGCCGAATTCCTTGGCACGCAGGGCCGCGATGGCTTCCTGGAGGTCGTCGCGCTTCTTGCCGGTGACACGCACCTGCTCGCCCTGAATGGCGGCCTGCACTTTCAGTTTGGCCTCTTTGATGTGGCCGACGATTTTCTTCGCAAGTTCTTTGTCGATGCCTTCCTTGAGGATGGCGTCCTGCTTCATCAGTTTGCCGGAAGCGTAAGCCTCCTTGACCTCGAGGCACTGCACGTCGATCTTGCGCTTGGTCAGCGCCAGCTTGAGGATTTCGATCATCGCTTCGAGCTGGAAAGCGGCTTCGGCGGTGAGGCTGACGGTCAGGTCTTTTTCCTTGAACTCGAAGCTGCCTTTGCCTTTCAGGTCATAACGACGATCGAGTTCCTTCACGGCGTTCTCGACCGCGTTGGTAAGTTCGTGTTTGTCCAGTTCGGATACCACGTCGAACGACGGCATGTAATCTCTCCAATAAAAAGGCGCGCTCGATGTGGATGGAGCGCGCTTGGCTTGCGGTTAAAATCGGGCTCATTATAACGGGTCTTTTCCTACCGATACGGCGAGCCGCACATGCCTGCAAGCAATCGAGCAAAAAACTGATGTCGACCATCTGGCATGTCTTGGGCGCCGGCAGTCTCGGCACACTCTGGGCGACACGGCTGGCCCGCGCCGGATTGGCCGTGCGACTGATCCTGCGCGACCCGTCACGCTTGCGCAGCTATGCAGCTGGTGGCGGATTAACCCTGGTAGAAAACGGACAAGCTCATACCTATGCAGTTCCCGGCGAAACCCCGGACAGCCCCGAGCCGATTCGCCGTCTGCTGGTCGCGTGCAAGGCCTATGACGCCGAAGAGGCCGTCGCCCGCCTCGCTTCACGCCTCGCTCCGGATGCCGAATTGATCCTCCTGCAAAACGGTTTGGGCAGTCAGGACGCCGTTGCCGCGCGGGTGCCGCAAGCGCGCTGCATCAGCGCATCCAGCACCGAGGGCGCGTTTCGCGATGGCGATTGGCGGGTGGTGTTCGCCGGCCACGGTTTCAACTGGCTGGGCGATATCGGCAATCCGCTGGCACCGGTCTGGCTCGACGATCTGCAAGCGGCAAATATTCCCCATGAATGGAGCGCCGACATCCTCACTCGGCTGTGGCGCAAACTGGCGCTGAACTGCGCGATCAACCCGCTGACCGTGCTCCACGACTGCCGTAACGGCGGCCTGACAGCGCATCACTGCGAGGTCGCTACGCTCTGCGCCGAACTGACTGAACTGCTCGAACGCTGTGGTCAGCCGACAGCGGCAGACAATCTGCAAGCGGAGGTCGAACGGGTGATCCACGCCACCGCCGCCAATTACTCTTCGATGTATCAGGACGTCGCCAACCAGCGCCGCACCGAAATCAGCTATCTATTGGGCCACGCCTGCAAAGTCGCTGAGCGCCATCAGTTGAACCTGCCGCACCTGCACCAGTTGCAGCAACGTCTGGTCGCTCATCTGCGCAACCGTGGATTGCCCAGCGACTGAGCAGCCGCTAGGCTGACGGCTTGTTCCCCTGCTGCGATAAACCCGATGCCATTGCGCCAGCGCCTCGAAAACCTGCCGGTCGGCCAGAAACTGCTGGCCGCCCTGCTGGTGTTGTTGACCACGGTTCTGCTGGTCGCCAACCTGACTTTTATCAGCGCCGCCTACTACATTTCCCAGGAAAGCATGGCGCCACAGGCCCTGCAGACCATCGGCCGGCTGATCGCCAATCCGAGTCTGGTCAGCGACGCGCTGGAATCGCCGCGCAGCGCCGAGCGCCTGCTCAAGGAACTCGACAGTTATTCACCGTTGCGCGCCGCTGCCCTGTACGACGGCAAGGGTGAACGTCTGGCGCAGGTGCAGCGCGGTGAAAAGCTCAGCCTGCCCGAGCGCTATCGCCATGTCGAAGCCTGGCAACTCACCGAATTTCGCAGCAATCAACTGATCACCCTGCCCCGCCCCGGTGCCGCGCCGGGGCATCTGTTGCTGGTCGCCAGCAGCGAACTGCCGATGGCGTTCTACACCGGCACCCTGACCGCCAGCCTCGGCATCCTGATCTTCAGCGTCTTGTTGTGGCTGGTGATTGCCCGGCAGATCAAACGTCTGATCACCCGCCCCATTCATCAGCTCGAGGAGCTGTCCCGCCAGGTCACCCGCGAAGAGAACTACGCGCTGCGCGCTGCACGGGGCAATCACGATGAAATCGGCAGTCTGGCCGAGGCGTTCAACACCATGCTCTCGCGCATCGAAGCCCGCGAGCAGCAGCTCAAACGCGCCCGTGATGACTCGCAAGCCGCCTACGATCAGGCGCAGGGGCTGGCCGAGGAAACCCGCCACACCAATCGCAAACTGGAGCTGGAAGTCCAGGTGCGCAGCAAGATCGAGAAGAAACTCACCGGCTTCCAGAATTACCTCAACAGCATTATCGACTCGATGCCTTCAGCGCTGATCGCCCTCGACGAGCAGCTTTACGTCACCCAGTGGAACCAGGAGGCCAGCGCGCTCTCCGGCACGCGCCTGGACGAGGCACTGAACCAGCCGATCTTCCTCGCCTTCGAACCGCTCAAGCCGTTTCTGCCGCAGCTCAAGGCTACCGTCGAGCAGCACACCGTGGCGAAAGTCGATCGGGTGACCTGGTTCAAGGACGATGAACCGAAACATTACGCGCTGACGTTTTATCCGCTGATGGGCGGTGCCGGGCGTGGCGTGGTGATCCGTATCGACGACATCACCCAGCGCCTGTCGCTGGAAGAAATGATGGTGCAGTCGGAGAAGATGCTCTCGGTCGGTGGCCTTGCGGCTGGCATGGCCCATGAAATCAACAACCCGCTCGGCGCGATCCTGCACAACGTGCAGAACATCCGTCGGCGGCTGTCGGCGGATCTGCCGAAGAACATCGAAACCGCCGAACAACTGGGCATCGAACTGGATGCCGTCAACCGGTACCTGCAGGGCCGCGAAGTCCCGCAATTGCTCGATGGCATTCAACAGGCGGGCGCCCGCGCGGCGAAGATCGTCACGCACATGCTCAGCTTCAGCCGTCGCAGCACCCGGCAGATGGCGCCGTGCGATCTGCCGGCGCTGATCGATCAGGCGGTGGAAATCGCCGGCAACGACTTCGATCTGGCGATTGGTTTCGACTTCAAGGGTCAAGCGATCATCCGCCAGTTCGATCCGGCATTGGGGCCGGTGCCGGGCACCGCCAACGAGCTGGAACAGGTGCTGCTCAATCTGCTGAAAAACGCCGCCCAGGCGATTCATCAGCGCGAAGACGACAGCGAACCGGGACGGATCATTTTGCGCACCAGACTCAATCCGCCGTGGGCCGAGATTCAGGTCGAGGACAACGGCATCGGCATGAGCGAGAACGTGCGCAAGCGTACCTTCGAGCCGTTCTTTACCACCAAGGAAATCGGCCAGGGCACCGGCCTTGGCTTGTCGGTGTCGTACTTCATCATCACCAACAACCACAAAGGCCAGATGGAAGTGCAGTCGGCGCCCGGCCAGGGCACTTGCTTCACCCTGCGTCTGCCGCTGGTACAACCGGCGCCGTTGACCGCCGAAACCAATTCACTACCGAGGTAACCCATGGGCTTTCGCTTGTCGAAGATCTACACCCGCACCGGCGACAAAGGCGAGACCGGCCTCGGTGACGGCCGTCGCGTCCCCAAGGATCACCCGCGCATCGAGGCGATTGGCGAGGTCGATACGCTGAACAGTCAGGTCGGCGTGCTGCTGGCGGGTCTGCTCGCCGAGCGTGAAGTGCATCCGGGGCTCAACGAGATCATTGAGGTGTTGGCGCCGTGTCAGCACCGCTTGTTTGACCTTGGCGGCGAACTGGCGATGCCGGCGTATCAGGCGCTGAACGAGGCTGAAATCCAGCGGCTGGAAGCGGCGATCGATGTCTGGAATGAAGAGCTGGGGCCGCTGGAAAACTTCATCCTGCCCGGCGGCTCGATGTTGATTGCGCAAGCGCATGTCTGCCGCAGTCTGGCCCGCAGCGCCGAGCGCCGGTGTCAGCATTTGAACGCGATCGAACCGTTGGCCGGGGTTGGCCTGGCGTATATCAATCGGCTGTCGGATTTGTTGTTTGTCGCGGCGCGATTGATTGCGCGGCGGCAGGGAGTGGCGGAGATTTTGTGGCAGCCGGCGGCAAAACCTGAAGATTTGTAGTGTTTGAAAATAAGCTATCGCGAGCAGGCTCACTCCTACAGTGACCGTATTTCTTCAGTTGAAACGCGGTCATTGTAGGAGTGAGCCTGCTCGCGATAGGGTCAGTAGCCGCTATACAGGATCAGGCCAGAACGCCCGAATCCCCGCCACACCCTGCGCCCCGACATCCCAAGCCTTCTCACGCTCCGCCGGCCCTACCCCACCGAGCAGGAACACCGGTTTGCTAAAACCGTCAATCAACGCCGCAGCCTGCTCCCAGCCCAACGGCTGTGCATCCGGGTGCGTCAGCGTCGGCTGCACCGGCGACAGGGTGACGAAGTCGACGCCCATCTGCTCCGCCAGCGCCAATTCCTCAGCGTTATGGCACGACGCCGCGAGCCAGCGCTCCGCCGGCAACGGACGCCCTGCCGCCGCGTATTTCCGCAGCTGGGCGGCGGTGATGTGCCAGCCCGCCGACGGGAAATCGCCGAGCCACTCGAACGGCCCCTTGATCATCAACTGCGCCTTGCCCGCGCACAGGCCAACCGCGTCCACCGCCAGATCGCGGTATTTCGGGTCGTAGCCATTCGGTGCGCGCAGCTGGATCAACTTGATGCCGCCAGCAATCGCCTTCTGGATGCCGCGCAACAACGCCGGGCCTTCGAGATCTTCCGGGGTGATCAGGTATTCGGCGGGCAAACGCGCCGCCGCGACGATTGGCTGGTTAGCCGCCGGGAATTCATAGTTGACCAGCTCTCTGGCGCTGACCCAGGCCAGTGGCTGGCCTTCAGCACCGTGGGGTTCGCCGCTGAATGCCGAGACTTCCCAGACATCCAGCAACACCTGTTTGTCCGGGTAGTCGTGGCGAACCTTGATCAACGGACGGGCAGCATCAACGACGATGCCCAGCTCTTCGTGCAGCTCCCGAGCCAGTGCCGATTCGACTGATTCGTCAGCCTCGACCTTGCCACCGGGAAATTCCCACAAGCCGCCCTGATGCTGAGTGTCGGCGCGACGGGCGATAAGGATTTTGCCGGCACCGTCACGAATGACGGCAGCGGCGACGTGGACGCGTTTCACGGGTTCAATTCCTCCAGTCCAGCCTTTTGCCACGCCTTGAAGGCGGGCCATTGGTAGACGGTTTCAACATAAGCTTCGTCGATCGCAGGCAGCTTCACCTGATAGGTGCGCAGGCGCACGGCGATCGGCGCGAAAAAGGCATCGGCGAGGCTGACCCGCCCGAACAGGTATGGCCCCTCTTCCGTTGCCGCCGCACGGCATTCGGCCCAGAGCGCGAGCATGCGTTCGATATCGACCTTCACTTCTGGCGGCACCGGGTTCAGCGGCGCATCCTGACTGAGGTTGAACGGCATGTGGTTGCGCATGGCGAAGAAGCCGCTGTGCATTTGTGCGCAGGCCGAGCGGGCCTGGGCGCGGGCGAAAGTATCGCTCGGCCAGAGCTGCTCGGACGGAAACTGCTCCGCGAGGTATTCAGCGATGGCCAGCGAATCGGCGATGGTGCCGCGGGTGGTCTGCAGCAGCGGCACCTTGCCGGTCGGCGAATGCTTGAGCAGGCGTTCGCGGGTGTCGGGCTTGCCGAGTTTGATCAGCTCTTCGCTGTAGGGTGCGCCGGTCAGCTCCAGCGCCAGTGCCGCACGCAGGGACCAGGAGGAAAGCAGTTTGTCGCCGATGATCAGGTGCAGGGACATGGTGTGGCGCCTTTTCGTCAGAGGGAAAACTCTAATTTTGTAGTGTCCGGACTGGCGCTATCGCGAGCAGGCTCACTCCTACAGTGGATGTGTGAAACGACACATATCTCTGTGGGAGCCAGCCTGCTGGCGATGCAGGCGACTCGGTCCCAGGCTGGATCAGGTGCGGTATTCAGCGTTGATCTTCACGTATTCATGCGACAGGTCGGTGGTCCAGATGGTTTCGCTGCAATCGCCGCGACCCAGTTCAATGCGGATGGTGATTTCTTCCTGCTGCATCACTGCCGAGCCCTGAGCTTCAGTGTAGGTGGCCGCACGGGCGCCACGGCTGGCGATGCACACGTCGCCGAGGAATACGTCAATCTTGCTCACGTCCAGGTCCGGCACACCGGCGCGGCCCACGGCGGCGAGGATGCGCCCCCAGTTCGGGTCGGAGGCGAACAGCGCGGTCTTGATCAGCGGCGAGTGCGCCACGGTATAGCCGACGTCCAGGCATTCCTGGTGGTTGCCGCCGCCATTCACTTCAACAGTGACAAACTTGGTCGCACCTTCGCCGTCACGCACGATGGCCTGCGCCACGTCCATGCACACTTCGAACACGGCTTGTTTGAGCTTGGCGAACAGCTCGCCTTCTGCGCGGGTGATTTCCGGCAGCGCGGCTTTGCCAGTGGCGATCAGCATGCAGCAGTCGTTGGTCGAGGTGTCGCCGTCGATGGTGATGCGGTTGAACGACTTGTTGGCACCGTCGAGCATCAGGTTGTGCAGCACGTCGCGGGAGACTTTGGCATCGGTGGCAATGTAACCGAGCATGGTCGCCATGTTCGGACGAATCATCCCTGCGCCTTTGCTGATGCCGGTGACGGTGATGGTCACGCCGTCATGCTCGAACTGGCGGCTGGCGCCCTTCGGCAAAGTATCGGTGGTCATGATGCCGGTGGCAGCAGCTTCCCAGTTGTTTTCCGACAGATCGTCCAGCGCGGCTTGCAGTGCGCCTTCGATTTTCTCGACCGGCAGCGGCTCGCCGATCACACCCGTGGAGTAAGGCAGGATCTGGCTGGCGTCGACGCCGGTCAGCTCAGCCAGTCTGGCAGTGGTGCGCTCGGCGGCGGCCAGGCCTGGTTCGCCGGTGCCGGCGTTGGCGTTGCCGGTGTTGGTCAGCAAGTAACGCACAGCGTTGTTCACGCGTTTTTTCGCCAGGATCACCGGCGCGGCGCAGAACGCGTTCAGGGTGAACACGCCAGCCACGGTCGAACCTTCAGCGCAGCGCATCACCACCACATCCTTGCGCCCCGGGCGCTTGATGCCGGCCGAGGCGATACCGAGTTCAAAACCGGCAACCGGGTGCAACGTTGGCAAAGGACCAAGACCAACAGCCATGAATGCGCTCCTTACTCAATGATGTCAGCACCGCCACGGGAAAGGACGGTGGGATAAATGGCAAAACGCCGCGACGGCAGGAGCCGGTCGCGGCGCGGGGTGTTCAGCGATTGAAACGGGTTTTACTGGATCTGCCCGTGGCAATGCTTGTATTTCTTGCCCGAACCGCAGAAACACAGTTCGTTGCGGCCCAGCTTCTGCTCGTTGCGAACCGGGGCAGCGGCGGTGGCCAGCGCCACATCGACCTCTTCACCCAACGCTTCCGGCTGATCCAGCCCAGGGGCTTCGGCGTGTTCGAACTGCATGCGCGCCGCCAGTGCTTCGGCTTCCTGACGCAGGCGCTGCTCTTCGGCTTCCGGATCTTCGCGGCGGACCTGAACGTGCGAGAGCACGCGGATCGAGTCGCGCTTGATCGAATCGAGCAGCTCGGAGAACAGGGTGAACGACTCGCGCTTGTATTCCTGCTTCGGGTTCTTCTGCGCATAACCACGCAAGTGAATGCCGTGACGCAGGTGATCCATGGTCGACAGGTGGTCTTTCCACAGGTCGTCGAGTACGCGCAGGACGATCTGCTTCTCGAACGAGCGCAGCGCCTCGGCACCGGCCTGGTCTTCTTTCTCGTTGTACGCCGCCATCAGCTCGGTCATGAGCTTCTCGCGCAGGGTTTCTTCGTACAGGTGATCGTCTTCGTCGAGCCATTGCTGGATCGGCAGCTTCACGCCGAAATCGCTTTCGATGGACGCTTCCAGACCGGCCACTTCCCACTGCTCTGGCAGCGATTGCGGCGGAATGTGCGCGCTGACGGTAGCGTTGAGCACGTCCTGACGGAAGTCGGCGATGGTTTCACCGATGTTGTCAGCGGCCAGCAACGTGTTACGCATGTGATAGATCACTTTACGCTGTTCGTTGTTGACGTCGTCGAACTCGAGCAATTGCTTGCGGATGTCGAAGTTGCGGCCTTCAACCTTGCGCTGCGCCTTCTCGATCGCGTTGGTCACCATGCGGTGCTCGATCGCTTCGCCCGGCTGCATGCCCAGGGCTTTCATGAAGTTCTTCACCCGGTCAGAGGCGAAGATGCGCATCAGGCTGTCTTCCAGCGACAGGTAGAAGCGGCTCGAACCGGCATCGCCCTGACGGCCGGCACGGCCACGCAGCTGGTTGTCGATACGGCGCGATTCGTGACGCTCGGAAGCGATTACCTGCAAGCCGCCGGATTCCAGCACTTGTTGGTGACGCTTCTGCCAGTCGGCCTTGATCTGGGCGATCTGCTCAGGGGTCGGGTTTTCCAGCGAAGCGACTTCCACTTCCCAGTTGCCGCCCAACAGGATGTCGGTACCACGACCGGCCATGTTGGTGGCGATGGTCAGCGCACCCGGACGACCGGCCTGAGCGATGATTTCGGCTTCTTTCTCGTGGAACTTGGCGTTGAGAACCTTGTGTTCGATGCCTTCTTTGACGAGCAATGCAGACATGTGCTCGGAAGTCTCGATGGTCGCGGTACCCACGAGCACCGGACGACCGGCGGCCATGCTTTCCTTGATGTCCGCCACGATTGCCGCGTATTTCTCTTCGGCGGTGAGGAACACCAGGTCGTTGTAGTCTTTACGCGCCAACGGTTTGTTCGGCGGGATGACCATGACTTCCAGACCATAGATCTGGTGGAATTCGAACGCTTCGGTGTCGGCGGTACCGGTCATGCCGGACAGCTTGGTGTACAGACGGAAGTAGTTCTGGAAAGTCGTAGAGGCCAGGGTCTGGCTCTCGGCCTGAATGTTCAGGCCTTCCTTCGCTTCGATCGCCTGGTGCAGGCCTTCGGACAGACGACGACCCGGCATGGTCCGGCCGGTGTGCTCGTCGACCAGTACGACCTGGCCGTCCTGCACGATGTATTCGATATTGCGGTTGAACAGTTTGTGCGCACGCAGACCGGCATAGACGTGGGTCAGCAGACCGAGGTTGTGCGCCGAGTACAGGCTCTCGCCTTCGGCCAGCAGGCCGACGCGGGTGAGCATGTCTTCGATGAACTGGTGACCGGCTTCGTTGAGCTCGACCTGACGGGTCTTTTCGTCAACGGTGTAGTGTCCGGCCTTGGTGACCTGACCTTCGACTTCCTCGACGTGCAGTTCCAGCTGCGGGATCAGTTTGTTGATCTCCATGTACAGCTTGGAGCTGTCCTCGGCCTGACCGGAAATGATCAGCGGGGTACGCGCTTCGTCGATGAGGATGGAGTCGACTTCGTCAATCACGGCAAAGTTGAGTTCGCGCTGGAATTTTTCATCCATGCTGAACGCCATGTTGTCGCGCAGGTAGTCGAAACCGAATTCGTTGTTGGTGCCGTAGGTGATGTCGGCGGCGTAGGCGGCACGCTTCTCTTCCGGCGGCTGGAACGGCGTCACGACGCCGACGGTCAGGCCGAGGAATTCATACAGCGGGCGCATCCAGTTGGCGTCACGGCGGGCCAGGTAGTCGTTCACGGTCACAACGTGCACGCCCTTGCCGGACAATGCGTTGAGGTAAACACCCAAAGTGGCCACGAGGGTCTTGCCCTCACCGGTGCGCATTTCGGCGATCTTGCCTTCGTGCAAGGTCATGCCGCCGACGAGTTGCACGTCGAAGTGGCGCATGCCCATCACGCGCTTGCCGGCCTCGCGGGCTACGGCAAAGGCTTCCGGCAACAGCTTGTCGAGGGTTTCCCCTTTGGCGATACGGGCCTTGAACTCGGCGGTCTTGGCACGCAATTGATCGTCCGAAAGGGCCACCATTTGCTCTTCGAAGGCATTGACGAGCTGCACCGTCTTGAGCATGCGTTTGACTTCACGCTCGTTCTTGCTTCCAAAAAGTTTCTTTAACAAAGGCGCAAACATATCGGCAGGATCTTCCACACTAAAGGGATGGAGGGCGGCCCCGTGAGTCGCCCGTGCAGCCCTCATGGCCGCATGCGAACGAGCATTCTACCCGGAAACGGTGGTGAGGAAAGTGGCGATGTTCCACGATGCTGGCACTGCGCTTTGACGGGGCTCACTTAAAATAGGGGCGTTTTGCTCAACTTCAACCCGTCGGGGAAAGAAGTCAGGCGTTGATTTAATGAGCAAAGCAGGGACAAAAGCAATGGGCCAGTGGTTCCACAGCTTTCTGCTAACATGGCGCCTCTGTTACTTCAGGTGTTCGATCATGGCGTTTCGCCCTCTCACGGCCAGAGCACCCGCCGTCCTGTTACGCGAAGCCAGGCCGCTCAAAGCCATCCTCGGCCATGCCCAGCGCCTTGAGCATTTGCAGCGCCTGCTCGAAAGCCAGCTGCAACCGGCCGCCCGCGAGCATTGCCGGGTGGCCAAGTGGCGCGAGGGCGAACTGTCGCTGGTGGTCACTGACGGTCACTGGGCCACGCGCCTGCGCTACCAGCAAAAACGCCTGCAACGGCAGCTGCAATTGTTCGAAGAGTTCGCCAGCCTGACGCGGATCAAATTCAGCGTGCGCCCGCCGATCGTCCAGCATCGGGCGACTGGGCACACGATGGATTTGTCGAGCAGCGCGGCGGAGACGATTCAGTCGACGGCCGACGGGATCAGCGATCCGGGATTGCGCGCGGCGCTGGAGCGGTTGGCGGCGCATGCCAAGGGTAAAGCCTGAAGCAAAATCAAAAGATCGCAGCCTTCTGCAGCTCCTACAGAATGAATGCATTTCAACTGTAGGAGCTGCCGAAGGCTGCGATCTTTGCTTTTAGCGGCGCTTGCTGCCGCCGAGCAGCGACCCCATCAACCCGCGCACCAACTGCTTGCCGAGGTTATTGGCCGCCTGGCGCATCGCCGATTTCAGCGCCTGCCCTGCCGCCGTGCCGAGGAATTCGCCCGCGCGATCAGCGAGGCTTGGCTCTTCAGCCTGTTTACCTGCCGGCGTTTCGGCCTCAGGCGCCAGCCCTTTGCGGCCCATCAGAATTTCATAGGCCGACTCACGATCGATCGGCTTGTCATAGCGACCCCTGAACGGCGAGCCGGCGATCAGCATGGTGCGTTCGGTTTCGGTCAACGGCCCGATCCGCGATTGCGGCGGCGCCACCAGCACGCGCTGGACCATTTCCGGCGTGCCCTTGTCGGTCAACGTCCCGACCAGCGCCTCGCCAATCCCCAGTTCGGTCAGCACCGACAGGCTGTCGAACGCCGGATTCGGCCGGAAACCGTCCGCCACGGCGCGCAGGGATTTCTGCTCTTTTGCGGTGAACGCACGCAGACCATGCTGAATGCGCAAGCCCAACTGCGCCAGCACATCGTCCGGCAGATCCGCCGGCGATTGGGTGACAAAGTAAACCCCCACACCTTTGGATCGGATCAAACGCACCACTTGCTCCAGACGCTCCTGCAAAGCCTTGGGCGTGTCGCCGAAGAGCAAATGCGCCTCGTCGAAAAACAGCGCCAGCAGCGGCTTTTCGGCGTCGCCGCGTTCGGGCAGTTGCTCGAACAACTCGGCCAGCAGCCACAGCAGGAACGTTGCGTAAACCTTCGGCGCCTCGTGCACCAGCCGGCTGGCGTCGAGCAGATGGATGCGGCCACGGCCATCCGCCCCCGGTTGCAGAATGTCCTCGAGTTGCAGCGCCGGCTCACCGAACAGCGCTTCGGCGCCCTGCTGTTCCAGCGTCGCCAAGCGGCGTAACAGTGCCTGGCTGGAACCGGTGGTCATCAGCGCCGCGTCTTCGCCGAGCAACTGCGGGTTGTCCTTGAGGTGATTGAGCAGCGCTTTCAGATCCTTGAGATCCAGCAGCAACAGCCCTTCGCGATCCGCCACTTTGAAGGCCGCGTAAAGCGCCGACTGCTGACTGTCGGTCAGCTCGAGCAGGCTGCCGATCAGCAACGGGCCCATTTCGCTCAGGGTGGTGCGCAGCGGATGACCGGATTCGCCGTGGATGTCCCACAGCGTGACGGGATAAGCCTGGGGCGTGTGACCGAGCCACGGCATGCCGGCAATGCGCTCGGCCACTTTGCCCTGCGGGTTGCCAGCGGCGCCGAGGCCGCACAGGTCGCCCTTGATGTCGGCGGCGAACACCGCCACGCCAGCATCGCTGAACGCTTCGGCCAGACGCTGCAACGTCACGGTTTTACCGGTGCCGGTGGCGCCGGCGATCAGTCCGTGGCGGTTGGCCAGGCGCATGGCCTGAGCAATGGGTTGCGCGGCCGGATCAGCGCCGATAACGAGTTGCAAGGAGTCAGGCATTTTCTCACCCAATGGTTAATCTTTGATGACACATGGCCGATACATAAATTGGACAGACCCGTCAGAAATTCGGGTCGGACATTTCCCTAAGGAGAGCCGGAAATTTCAGTTTTTCAACCTTGCCCATAGTGCGCGCCCCTATCAAAGCACGCCCAGGACATTAAGACCTTAGCGGAACCCCAAGCCATGAACAAAAACCTGCGCTTCAGCCATAAGATTTTGCTTGCCGCCGCCCTCATCGTCATTGCCGCTTTCGCCTCGTTCACGTTGTACAACGATTGGCTGCAGCGCAATGCGATCCGCGATGATCTCAATAACTACCTCAATGAAATGGGCGAGGTCACCGCCGGCAATATCCAGACCTGGCTCAGCGGGCGCATCTTGCTGATCGAGAACGCCGCGCAGAACATCGCCATCAACCCGGAACCTGCCACGGTCGCCAGCCTGCTGGAGCAGAAAAGCCTGACCTCGACGTTCATGGCCACCTACCTGGGCGATGCCACCGGGCATTTCACCATCCGCCCGGACGTGAAGATGCCGGACGGTTTCGATCCGCGCGTACGCCCTTGGTATAAAGGTGCCGAAAGCAGCAGCACGTCGACCCTGACCGAACCCTACATCGATGCCGCCACCGGCCAGTTGATCATCTCCATCGCCACCGCGTCGAAAAAGGCCGGGCAGAGCGTCGGCGTGGTCGGCGGCGATCTCAGCCTGCAATCGCTGGTCGATACCCTCGCCGCGCGGGATTTCGACGGGATGGGCTATGTGTTCCTGGTCAGCGCCGACGGCAAGATCCTCGTCCACCCGGACAAGGCTCTGGTGATGAAATCGCTCAAGGAAGCCTACCCGCAGGACACCCCGCGCATCAGCAGCGACTTCAGTGAAGTGACGGTGGATGGCAAAACCCGCATTGTCACTTTCGCTCCGATCAAAGGCCTGCCGTCGGTGAACTGGTACATCGGTTTGTCGATCGACAAGGATCAGGCCTACGCGATGCTCAGCCAATTCCGCACCTCGGCGGTGATCGCGACCATTATTGCCGTGGCGATCATCATTGCCCTGCTCGGCATGCTCATCCGTCTGCTGATCCAGCCGCTGCACGTGATGACCCGCGCCATGGAAGACATCGCCGACGGTGAAGGTGACCTGACCAAACGTCTGAACATCGTCAATAACGATGAATTCGGCATCCTCGGCACCGCGTTCAACCGTTTCGTCGAGCGTATTCACGGCTCGATCCGCGAAGTGTCCTCGGCCACCGGCCAGGTCAATGAGGTCGCCCTGCGCGTCGTTGCTGCGTCGAACTCGTCGATGTACAACTCCGACCAGCAAGCTTCGCGCACCAGCAGCGTCGCTGCCGCGATCAATCAGCTCGGCGCCGCCGCGCAGGAAATTGCCCGCAATGCCGCGCAAGCTTCGAATCAGGCCAGTGACGCACGGGGTCTGGCCGAGGATGGCCAGCAAGTGGTCGAGCGCAGCATCAAGGCGATGAATCAATTGTCGAGCATGCTCAGCGCGTCGAGCACCAACATCGAGTCGCTGAACAGCAAGACCGTCAACATCGGTCAGATTCTCGAAGTGATCACCAGCATTTCCCAGCAGACCAACCTGCTCGCGCTCAACGCTGCCATCGAGGCGGCACGTGCGGGTGAGGCAGGTCGCGGCTTTGCGGTGGTGGCCGACGAAGTGCGCAACCTCGCGCACCGCACTCAGGAATCGGCGCAACAGGTGCAGACCATGATCGAGGAGCTGCAGGTCGGCGCCCGGGAATCGGTGAGCACCATGAGCGACAGTCAGCGCCACAGCCAGGACAGCGTGGAGATCGCCAATCTCGCCGGCGAACGCCTGAACAGCGTGACCTTGCGCATTGGTGAGATCGACGGGATGAACCAGTCGGTGGCGACCGCGACTGAAGAGCAGACTGCGGTGGTCGAGTCTATCAACGTCGACATTACCGAGATCAATACACTGAACCAGGAAGGCGTGGAAAACCTGCAGGCGACCTTGCGCGCGTGCTCGGATCTGGAGCAGCAGGCTTCGCGTCTCAAGCAACTGGTGGGCAGCTTCCGCATTTAAGATCAAAAGCCTAACCCCCTCACCCCAGCCCTCCCGAAACTCGGACCGCCCCCAAGGGGGCGAGGGGGAAAGGGAGCAGATCTTCAAGCTTTTCAATGCCTGTGTTCGACTGGATATCGCAGGACATCGCAACAATCCCAAACACCCCGATCAATCCCCTCTCCCTCCGGGAGAGGTTAGGGTGAGGGGCGAGCAATCCCGACCGAACATCTATTCTGGATAACGGTCAACCAAGGGAGAACAACACAGCGGAGGGTTGCTCACCGTGCATATCGCCGACATCACCATGTTCTACGCCCCGGCCAGCGGAGGCGTGCGTACTTACCTGGATGCCAAACACCGTCGCCTCGGCGACCGCAACGCCATTCGTCACAGCCTGCTGATCCCCGGCGCGCGACTGGGTGAACATGACGGCATTTATACGGTTCCTGCGCCCGCCCTGCCCTTCGGCAAAGGCTATCGCTTCCCGCTGCGCCTGGCGCCGTGGCGCAATGTCTTGCAGGATTTGCAGCCGGACCTGATCGAAGTCGGCGATCCCTACCTCACCGCGTGGGCGGCGCTGGATGCCCGGCGGCAGCTGGATGTGCCGGTGATCGGCTTTTATCACTCGGATCTGCCGCTGCTGGCGGGCAATCGCATGGGCCATTGGGTCACGCCGAATGTCGAGGCCTACGTCACCCGTCTCTATGGCAATTTCGACCGCGTGCTTGCGCCGAGCCAGGTCATGGCCGACAAGCTCACCGGGCTTGGCGTGCGCAATGTTCATGTGCAGCCGCTCGGCGTGGATCTGCACACCTTCCATCCTGACGCCCGCGACCCCGGCCTGCGTGCCGAACTGGGCATTGCCGAAGACACCCGCCTGCTGATCTTCGCCGGGCGCGGTTCCAAGGAAAAAAACCTGCCGGTGCTGCTCAAGTGCATGCAACGCCTAGGCCCGCGCTATCACCTGCTGCTGGTCGGCTCGTCGATGCCCGCTGCGGTGCCGGACAACGTCAGCGTCATCGACGAGTTCTGCCCGGCGCCAAAAGTCGCGCGGCTGATGGCCAGCGCCGATGCGCTGCTGCATGCCGGTGATCAGGAAACCTTCGGGCTGGTCATCCTTGAAGCCATGGCTTGCGGCATTCCCGTGGTGGCCGTCGCCGCCGGAGCGTTTGAAGAAATCGTCAACGATTCCTGCGGCCTGCTCTGCGCGCCGAACAATCCGCAAGCCATGGCCAATGCTGTGCGCGAACTGTTCAGTCGTGGCTGTGATCGACTCGGCCGCCAGGCACGCCAACATGTCGAGCGGCACTACGCTTGGGATACCGTGGTCGACAGCCTGCTCAGCCACTACCACGCGGTGCTTGGCCATACGCTGCCACGGGTGGCCAATGGCTGAGCAAATGAAAACGGTTTGTCTGGTGTTGCATGATGTGGCGCCCTCGACCTGGGCGGATTACCAGCCCTTTGTCGAGGCCGTCGATGCGTTGGGTAATGTACCGATGACGTGGCTGGTGGTCCCGGATTTCCATCGCCACGATGCCCTTGATGCCAACCCGGCGTTTCGGCAAGTGCTCGATGCCAGGGTTGCCCGAGGCGATGAACTGGCGCTGCACGGTTACTACCACGACGATCAGGAGCCCGTGCCGAACACCCCGCGCGACTGGTTCATGCGTCGGGTCTACACCCATGAAGGCGAGTTCTATCGGCTGTCCCGCGAAGCAGCCCTTGACCGCCTGCACGCAGGTCTGGAGATGTTTCAGCGCTACGACTGGCCGGTGCACGGTTTCGTCGCCCCGGCGTGGCTGATGAGCGACGGCACCCGTCAGGCCTTGCGCGAATTACCGCTCAGCTACACCAGCGATCCGCAACATCTTTATCGCTTGCCCGATTTCACCGCCATTGATGCACCCGGATTGGTCTGGAGCGCACGCAGCGCCTGGCGGCGCGGCGTGTCGAAAATCGTCAGCGACCAACGTGAACAGCGCTGGCGCGACGCGCCGGTGATTCGCCTCGGCCTGCATCCGGTCGACATGCGCCATCGTTTCTCTCGAGATTATTGGTTACGCACACTGGAACGCCTGCTGGCAGACGGACGCGTGCCGCTGACCAAGATCGACTGGCTCGTCCGACAGCACGGTCAACTGGAACGCGCAGCATGAAGCGCAGCCTGTTGTTGCTGATCGGCCTGCTCGCCGCGGTGCTGATACCGGTGCTGCTTGGCGGCGGCGAAACCTGGGCACGCCTGCGCAGTTTTCCGCTGAACTGGCTGTTGATCATGTTCGGCATGATCCTGCTGTGCTGGGGCATCAACACCCTGCGCCTGCGGTTGTTGCTGGGCGATCAGCGCGAAAAGGTCGCGCCGTTGAAAAGTCTTGGCGTGGTGATGGCGGCCGAGTTCGCCTACTGCGCTACGCCCGGGGGCAGCGGCGGGCCGCTGACCATCATGGCCTTGCTGGCCCGGTGCGGCGTGCGTCCGGCGCGGGGCAGCGCGGTGTTTGCCATGGACCAGCTCAGCGATCTGTTGTTCTTTCTCTGCGCGCTGAGCGGAATTCTGATTTACGCGCTGTTCCAGCACCTGAGCGATCGCCTCGAATGGCTGCTGACGGTCAGCGCCGTGTCGCTGTTCGGCGGCTTGTGCAGTTGCGTATTGATTGCGCGCTATCACCGGGCGTTGATTCGCCTGAGCGGCCGGCTGTTGGCGGGGATGAACGTTACGGCGCGCACTCGCCGCCGCTGGGCGCGCAAGTTGCTGCACTTTCTCGCGGCCTTTACCGATACCTTGAAGTTGCCCTGGCAGACGCTGGTTCAGGTGTTCGCCCTGACCTGCGTGCACTGGCTGCTGCGCTACAGCGTGCTGTATCTGGCCTTGCGCGGCCTCGGTGCCGACTTGCAGTGGGCATGGAGTTTTCTGGTACAGATGCTCTCGCTGGGCGCCGGCCAGTTCAGTCTGTTACCCGGCGGCGCAGGGGCAGCGGAATTGACCTCGGCCGCGCTGCTCGCGCCGATGGTGGGCAAATCCACCGCAGCGGCGGCGATCCTGATCTGGCGCGTAGTGACGTATTACTTCTATCTGCTGGTCGGCGGCCCGGTGTTCGTGTTGATGCTGGGCAAGCCGTTGCTGAAGAAGCTGATGAACGTCAGGCAGGCTTCTTAGGTTCGTCGTGCTCTTGCTGCAGCTGCTCCCATAACTCGGCGGCGCCGGGGAATTCGGTGCCGTCCTCGGGGCTCATGTCGTCGGGGTCGTAGCGACTGAGGCAACCTTCACCAAGGGTGGCAGGTGCTTTGGAGGTGGCTTTGTCCAGTGGATCGCTCATGGCTTTTCCTCGGGCTCAAATGACAAGGGCCTGAGCGATTCAACGCCCAGGCCCTTGGTTTTTCAAGCAGGTCGTGTGCTATCAGAACACGACCGTCTTGTTGCCGTGCACCAGCACACGGTCTTCGAGGTGATAACGCAGGCCGCGGGCCAGCACCATCTTCTCGACGTCACGGCCGAAACGCACCATGTCTTCGATGCTGTCGCTGTGGCTGACACGCACCACGTCCTGCTCGATGATCGGGCCGGCGTCCAGCTCTTCGGTCACGTAGTGGCAGGTCGCGCCGATCAGCTTGACGCCGCGCAGGGACGCCTGGTGGTACGGCTTGGCGCCGACAAACGAAGGCAGGAAGCTGTGGTGAATGTTGATGACCTTGTGCGCATATTCGCGGCACATGTCCGGCGGCAGGATCTGCATGTAGCGCGCCAGCACCACCACTTCGGCGTCGTGCTGTTTGACCAGGCGCGACACTTCGTCGAACGCTGGCTGCTTGTCCTGCGGATTGACCGGTACGTGGTAGTAAGGAATGCCGTGCCACTCGACCATGCTGCGCAGGTCGTCGTGGTTGGAAATCACGCAGGAAATTTCGCAGTCCAGCTCATCGCTGTGCCAACGGTGCAGCAGGTCGGCGAGGCAGTGGGATTCGCGGCTGGCCATCAGCACCACGCGTTTTTTCTGCTCGGTGTCGGTGATGCGCCAGTCCATCGAGAACTCTTCGGCGATCGGCGCGAACTTCTCGCGCAATTCTTCGATACCGAACGGCAGCGAATCGGCACGAATTTCGTGACGCATGAAGAACCAGCCCACTTGATTGTCAGAGTGGTGGCTCGCTTCGGTGATCCAGCCGTTATGAGAGGCCAGAAAATTACTGACTTTGGCAACGATGCCAACGCGGTCCGGGCAAGATATCACCAGCCGAAAAGTGCGCATGAGGGGGAAACTCCAGAACTTCACAAAGGCCGCCATTCTAGCGACTGTGCAGGAAAACTGCAGTACGCATGCGTGCCGGGCGAAACGAAGCCCGGCGAAACGGCTTTCTGACGCAGGTCTTCGTCAAGACCGTGACGCTTTAGCGAGGCGTTTGTCAGACAACTGTAAATATCTGTGCTGACTGCATCACATTATTTAACGGAACATTCAATTGACGGCTAATTCCTGTAACTCATTTAAATAAAAAGCCCATCTAAATGTTTACTTGATGAAACAGCCTGACTATTATTGCGGCACTGTCCCCTGTCATTCAGCATTCTACAAAAGGTAGTACTCATGTCCTTGATCAACGAATATCGCGCCACCGAAGAAGCCATCAAAGAGCTGCAAGCCCGTCTGAAAAACCTGTCCGAAGACGACAAACTGCAAGCCGAACTGGAATTCGAAGGCAAATTGCGCACGCTGATGGGTGAATACTCCAAATCGCTGCGTGACATCATCGCGCTGCTGGACCCGGAAGCCAAATCCAAGGCTCCACGTGGCGGCGCAGTGAAAACTACCGGCACCAAGCGTGCACGCAAAGTTAAACAATACAAAAACCCGCACAACGGTGAAGTCATCGAAACCAAAGGTGGCAACCACAAGACTCTGAAAGAGTGGAAAGCCAAGTGGGGCGGCGACGTGGTTGAAGGCTGGGCTACCCTGCTGGGCTAAGCCGCGACACCTTCGCCGAGCGATCCGCGAACAAAAAAACGCCAGCTTGCGCTGGCGTTTTTTTATGCCGGTAAATTATTACCGGGCATGTTCGATTTCACAGATTCAAACGTTTGCGTAATGCCTGGACATAGTTCTGCCAGTCATTGAGCACCTCTCGCTGCATTGGCGTCGCACTAAGCGACCATTGCTCGGCACTCTCGATAAATGACTGCACGGTATTCGGTGCGCCTGCCTCGGGTTGCGTCAGACGCTGCTGACAAAATAATCTCCAGCGTTCCTGCTCGGCAACATCCAGGGTCTGCGGAAAGTTGCGTGCTCGATATCGAAAAAGTAATTCGGGCAAACGTTCATCATCGAAAGGCCACGGCTCTTGCGCTAGTTGCGCAGGGTCCGCCATTCGAACTTGCTCACATAGGCGGCGGTCACGATCGCCGATAAATCCGTCGTACAACTGCTGCTCGGGATCTTCGTTGGGGGTGAAATCTTCGCTGGCATAAATCGCCGCGATTTTATCTTTCCAGACTTGTTGTGCGTCAGTTAGTCGCAGTGCCCGCTCCTGATAAAGCGCCATATCCAGCCCAAGGCGTTGCTGATCTTCTGCACGCAATACCGCCAGCGGCGCTACAACCGGACAACGATTGATGTGAATCAGCTTGAGCGGCACCGGCAACTCACCTTCGGCCAACTCATCGCGGCGGGTATAAAGACGCTGGCGCAGGGCGTGCGCGTCCAGGTCCAGCAGCCCCTGCGGATCGAGATGCAAGTCACAGACGATCAAGGCGTTACGGTTCTTCGGGTGCCAGGCCAGCGGCAGGACCACGCCGACATAACTGCGCACCGCCGAGAAACGTCCGGACACATGCACCATTGGCTGCAACAGGCGGATCTGATCCATGACTTTCTGTTTGCTGCGCAACTGGAACAGCCAGTCGTAGAGTCTGGGTTGTTTCTCGCGAATCAGCCGCGCCAGTGCGATGGTGGCGCGCACGTCCGACAGCGCCTCGTGGGCATGGCCGTGATCGATATTATTGGCCGCCGTGAGGCGCTCGAGCTTGAGGGTCACGCGGCCCTGGTCATCCGTCGGCCAGACCAGACCGTCAGGACGCAATGCGTAAGCGGCGCGCACCACGTCGATCAGATCCCAGCGACTGTTGCCGCCCTGCCATTCCCGGGCATAGGGGTCGAAGAAATTGCGATACAGGCTGTAGCGCGTCATCTCGTCGTCGAAACGCAAGGTGTTGTAGCCGGCGCCACAGGTACCCGGTGCGGCCAGTTGCGCATGCACACGGGTCATGAAATCGGCTTCGCTCAAACCCTTCTCGGCAAGCTGAGCGGGCGTGATTCCGGTGATTGCGCACGCCGCCGGATGCGGCAGGATGTCTTCGCTGGGCTGGCAATACAGATTCACCGGCTCATCGATTTCGTTGAGCGCATGGTCGGTGCGAATCCCGGCCACCTGCAGCGGACGGTCGTTGCGCGGATTGATGCCAGTGGTTTCGTAGTCGTACCAGAAGATTGAAGTCACGGGCGAATCCTGAACAGAAGATCGGCGAAGTCTAGGCGCTCCAGGGTTACCACGGCCAGCCTCGGAGCCCTTGAACAGCAATTTCTCCAGATTCCTACAGCTGAATTGCATTTCCCTTGTGGGAGCGAGCCTGTTCGCGAAAGCTTTCTGTCAGTTGCACATGGGCTGACTGATCCACCGCATTCGCGAGCAGGCTCGCTCCCACACCCGAGAGGCTGCTAGCATCAGCCGCACTTGCATCCCGAACAGGCGAACATCAGGTAGCCCATGCTCGAACCCACAGCACCGCCAAGGAAAGCACCGCTGGATACGCGGCATCAGGTCGAAACGCCGGAAGGCATCGACCTGCCGTTACGCCCCGCCGGGCTGATGGTGCGCGCCGTGGCGTTTGCCATCGATCTGGGCATTCGCGGCTTGATTCTGGGCGTGCTGTTTATCGCACTGGCATTTCTCGGCAAGCTCGGCATGGGCCTCGGTTCACTGCTGCTGTTTGCCATCAGCTGGTGGTACATGGTGCTGTTCGAGGTGCTGCGCCAAGGCCGCTCGCCGGGCAAGCAATGGCTGGGTTTGCGCGTCGTCCATGACGACGGCACGCCGATCGGCTGGTCGGCCTCACTGCTGCGCAACCTGCTGCGTGTTGTCGACCTGCTGCCCTTCGGCTATTGCCTCGGTGCGATCAGTTGCCTGCAACACCCGACCTTCAAACGCCTCGGCGACATTGCCGCCGGCACACTGGTGGTCTACAGCGAACGCCCGCTCAGTCGCCCGCAATTGCCTGAGGCCGAACCTCGCCGCTGCCCCGTCGCTCTCACGCTCAGCGAGCAACGCGCGGTACTCGGTTTCGCCGAGCGTCAGGCCGAGCTGTCGCCGGCTCGAGTCAATGAGCTGGCGGCATTGCTGGCGCAGCCGCTGCATATCTCCGCGCCCAAGGCCGTGTCCGAACTCAATGGCATCGCACGCGGACTGCTGGGGCCGACCCCATGAAGCAGAGCCTGTTCGAAACCCGCCACAAAGCCGAATGGGAGCGCTTCGCCCTGGCGCTGGAACGCCTCGAACATGGCAAGGACACCGCGCAGGTGAGCGCTTTTCCCAAAGCCTATCGACGTCTCTGCCAGCATCTGGCTCTGGCCCAGGAGCGCGGCTACAGCAGTTTTCTGATCGATTCATTGCAGCAGCAGGTGTTGCGCGGCCATCAACAGCTGTATCGGCATCGCAGTCGCCTCGGCGCGCAAATCATCAGTTTCATCCTCGCCGACTTTCCGCGACTGGTGCGCGAAGAGTGGCGCTTCGTTGCGGTTGCCAGCCTGCTGTTCTTTGGCAGTCTGATCGGTTTCGCAGTGCTGGTTTATCTGTTTCCGCAGCTGATCTACAACCTGATCCCCGCCGAACAGGTGCGCGAGATGCAAGGCATGTACGACCCCGTCGCCGGCCACCTCGGACGCTCGGCGGAACGCGCAGCGAGTGAAGACTGGGTGATGTTCGGCTATTACGTGATGCACAACATCGGCATCGCCTTCCAGACCTTCGCCAGCGGTTTGCTGATGGGCGTGGGCAGCGGTTTTTTCCTGCTCTACAACGGCATGATCATCGGTGCGGTGGCCGGACATCTCAGCGAAATCGGCTTCGGCCAGACCTTCTGGTCCTTCGTGATCGGCCACGGCGCATTCGAACTGACCGCCATTGCCCTCGCCGGTGCCGCGGGCCTGAAGCTGGGCTGGGCGCTGATCGCACCGGGACGCCTGACCCGCGGTGAGGCACTGCGCCTGGCCGCGCAAAAAAGCGTGCTGCTGGTGTGCGGGGTCATGCTGTTCTTGCTGATTGCAGCCTTCATCGAGGCTTACTGGTCGTCGAAGACCAGTGTCGCACCGCTGACCAAATACGCCGTTGGCGCCGCGCTGTGGCTGGCCGTTGCGGTTTATCTGCTGTTGGCCGGAAGGACCCGCCATGCGCCTGAGTGACGCCAGTGTGGTGATCCGCCCGCGCACGACCTGGGAAGCCATGGACCTGGGCGTGTTGCTGAGCCAGCAGCATCGGCGGTTGTTGATGACCAGTTGGGCTCTCGTCACCCTGCCGCTGTTCGCCCTGCTCAGCGTGCTGCTGTGGGATTCGCCATCGCTGGCGGTGTTTGTGTTCTGGTGGCTGAAACCGGCATATGAACGCCTGCCGCTGTACATCCTCTCCAAAGCGCTGTTCGGCGAGACGCCGACGCTCAAACAGGCCTTGCGTGAATGGCCGCGCCTGCTCAAGCCGCAACTGCTGGCCAGTCTGACCTGGCGCCGGCTGAGCCTGAGTCGCAGCTTTGTGCTGCCGGTGACGCAACTCGAAGGCCTCGACGGCGAGGCCAGACAACAACGCCTGCAGGTGCTGCTGCAACGCAACGGCGGCGCCGCGCAATGGTTGACGATCATCGGCGTGCATCTGGAAACCGCACTGTGGATCGGCGTGATGCTGCTGTTCTACATGTTGCTGCCGCAGCAGATCGAAACCGATTGGGACTGGCAGTCGCTGCTGCTCGCGGCCGATCAGGACTGGCGTTGGCAGGAACACCTGACCAACGCGTTTTATGCGCTGATCCTGGTGGTCTGGGAACCCGTCTATGTTGCCTGCGGTTTCAGCCTGTACCTGAACCGCCGCACGCAACTGGAAGCCTGGGATATCGAGCTGGTCTTCCGTCGCTTGCGCCAGCGCCTGAACAACAGCGTGCTCGGCGTGTTGCTGGCCGCGTGTCTGCTACTGCCGAACCTGCAACCGGTGTGGGCGGCTGATACGCCGGACGCGCCACGACTGCTCAATCAACCGCTGACCAGTCAGGCCTCGCGCGACAGCATCCAGTCATTGCTGGAACAACCGCCGTTCAAGAACAAGGAAAGCGTCACCCGTTACCGCTTTGGCGAGGATCCGGCGAGCCCGGCGAAAGACGCGCAACCGGGTGAGGCGCCGCAGTGGCTGAAGACCCTGCTCGGCTGGCTCGACGGGCAACGCCTGAATGCCGTGGCCAATGTCATTGAAGTGCTGTTGTGGGGTGCATTGATCGCCGCGCTGGGCTGGCTGGTCTGGCGGTATCGCGAATTCTTCCGGACCTTTGTCAGTCGTCGCCCGAACCTGCCATCGCGCAGCAAACCACCGGCGCCACCGCAAGTTTTCGGCCTCGATCTGAACCGTGAAACCTTGCCTGACGACATCGCCGCCAGCGCCGAACAATTGTGGCTCAGCGAACCTCGCGCCGCGCTGGGCCTGCTCTATCGCGGGCTGCTCAGCCATCTGCTGCACGATTTCGACCTGACGCTGAAAGCCGCCGACACCGAGAGCCAGATCCTCGAACGCATCGAGCAATTGCAACGCCCCGACCTGCTCGCCTACAGCCGCAACCTTACCGGCCACTGGCAGAACATGGCCTACGGGCACCGGGTTCCACCGGCACATTTGCAAGCGGAGCTGTGCAACGGCTGGCGTGCATTGTTTGCCAAAGGTGCTGCGCATTGAACCGGCGCATCGGCTGGTCGATCGGTGCGCTGGCGCTTTTGCTGCTCGGCGGCTTGAGCCTTTTTCTGTTTCTCAAAGCCCGGCCGTATCAGGAAGTTATCGATCACGGCCCCTCGCCCACCGCGCAAGCCAACCCGTATCTGGCCGCAGAAATGTTCCTGCGCGAGCGCGGCCTCGCGGTCAATCACGCCGACACCCTGGCGGTGCTGCCGCAGATCGATCCGCACAACCACACCTTGCTGTTGTTCGGTGAACGCGCGCGGATGACGCCGCGTGAAGTCGATCAGGTGCTGAACTGGACTCGCGCCGGCGGGCGTCTGGTGTTTGTCGCCGAGTCGCTGTGGGATGCGCAAACCCGGCAAAGCAACGATCTGCTGCTCGACCGCGTGCAACTGCACCAATCGCTGAGCAAAGACTTGAAAGATCCTCCGGCAGAAGTGGAAAAGGATCGCTTCCCGAAACTGACCAAGCTGTATCTGGAAGACGAAGACGCGCCGGCCTACGCCGGTTTCGACACCGACTTCCACCTCGATGACCCGAACAACGTAGCCCAGGCCTGGGCCAACAGCGCCAAAGCCACGCACATGATGCAACGGGTATACGGCCTCGGCACGGTCACCGTGGTCACCGATGCCGAGCTGTGGAAAACCCCGGCCATCGGCCAATACGACAACGCCTGGCTGCTCTGGTACCTGAGCGCGGACACCGACGTCACGCTGATTTACAGCACCGCCCACGATGGTCTGTGGACGTTGCTCTGGCGCTACTTCCCGCAGGCTATCGTCGCCCTGCTCGCCTTGATCGGTCTGTGGTTGTGGCAGGCGAGTGTGCGCCACGGGCCGGTGCAAATGCCGGCGCCAGCGGGTCGCCGGCAACTGCTGGAGCATCTGCGCGCCAGCGCCGATTTCCTGCTGCGCCACAACGGCCAGCAAGCGCTGTTGCAAGCGCTGCAGCAAGACGTCCTGCGCCGTGCCCGTCGCCGCCATCCCGGTTTCGATCAATTGAATGTGGCCGAACAATGGCTGGCGTTATCGCGCCTGACCCGGCAACCCACCCGCGCCATCAGCCAGGCCCTGAGCCCACGACCGAAGCAGCGTTTGTCCAGCGCCGAATTCAGCCGTCAGGTCGCTCATCTGCAAACCTTGAGGAACGCGTTATGACTGAACAGATCGAGCCCGGCAGCGCGACTCACGCCGCCCAGCAACGCCAGCGTGCCAGCCAGTTGGCGCAAGCGGTACGCAATGAATTGAACAAGGCGCTGATCGGCCAGGAGGCAGTGGTCGACGACGTGCTGACCGCGCTGATTGCCGGCGGCCACGTGTTGCTCGAAGGCGTCCCCGGTCTGGGCAAGACCTTGCTGGTGCGGGCGCTGGCGCGTTGCTTCGGCGGCGAGTTTGCGCGCATTCAATTCACCCCCGACCTGATGCCCAGCGACGTCACCGGCCATGCCGTGTATGACTTGCAGACCGAGCAGTTCAAGCTGCGCAAAGGCCCGTTGTTCACCAACCTGCTGCTGGCCGATGAGATCAATCGCGCTCCGGCGAAAACCCAGGCGGCCTTGCTCGAAGCCATGCAGGAACGCCAGGTGACACTTGAAGGTCGCGCCCTGCCCATCGCGCAACCGTTCATGGTCCTGGCCACGCAGAACCCGATCGAACAGGAAGGCACCTATCCGCTGCCGGAAGCCGAACTCGACCGGTTCATGCTCAAGGTGCGCATGGATTACCCCGATGCCGATCAGGAACTGAACATGGTCCGTCAGGTGTGTCGTTCGACCCGCGCCGACATGCTCGACGTGCAACCACTGCGCACCGTGTTGCAGGCCAAGGATGTGCAAGCCCTGCAACGGATTGCCAGTGATTTGCCGCTGGACGATCAGGTTCTCGATTACGCCGTGCGCCTGGCGCGCAGTACGCGAACCTGGCCGGGGTTGACCCTTGGTGCCGGGCCGCGCGCCTCGATCGCCCTGGTGCGTTGCGCCCGCGCCCGGGCGCTGTTGCGCGGCGGCGAATTCGTGATTCCCGATGACATCAAGGGTTGCGCGCTGGCCGTGCTGCGCCATCGCGTGCGCATCGCGCCGGAACTGGATATCGAAGGTCTGCAGGTCGATCAGGTGCTCGCGCAATTGCTCGATCAAGTCCCGGCGCCACGCCTGTGAAACCCTCGCGGCTGCTGCTGAGCTGGCTCGCCCTGCTGCTGGTCGTCAGCCTTGTGCTCGGCGTTTTTCAGGCACTCGGCAGGGAGCTCCCGTCGAGCCTGATTGCGATCAACTGGGGTTTGCTCCTGGCTCTGTTGGCGTTGGCAGTTATTGACGCACTGCGCCTCAAACGCCTGCCCTCGCTACGCATCAAGCGGCAGATGCCCGGCAGCCTGGCATTGGGGCGCTGGGCAGAGGTGCAGCTGGACATTGCGCATGACTTCGCCGAGGCGCTGAACGTCAATCTTTTCGACCACGTTCCCGACGGCCTCGCGTTTGAACATCTGCCATGGGCCGTCGAGCTTCAACCCGGCCATTCGAGCCAGATCCGCTACCGTCTGCGCCCGGCCAGACGCGGGCATTTCCGCTTTGAACAGTGCGAAGTCAACCTGCCGAGCCCGTTCGGATTATGGTCGGGAAAACGCCTGATCGAGGTCGCCGATCAGACCCGCGTCTATCCCGATTTCGCCCGGCTCTACGGCGCAGAGTTACGCGCCGTCGACAACTGGCTCAGCCAGCTTGGCGTACGCCAGCGGCAACGTCGCGGTCAGGGTCAGGAGTTCCATCAGTTGCGCGAATTTCGTGAGGGCGACAGCCTGCGCCAGATCGACTGGAAAGCCACCGCGCGCCAGCGCACGCCGATTGCCCGCGAGTATCAGGACGAGCGCGACCAGCAAATCATCTTTCTCCTCGATTGCGGCCGACGCATGCGCAGCCAGGACGATGAACTGTCGCACTTCGACCACGCGCTCAATGCCTGCCTGTTGCTCAGTTATGTGGCGTTGCGTCAGGGCGATGCGGTGGGATTGAGTACGTTTGCCGATGATCGACCGCGCCATGTCGTGCCAGTCAAAGGCAGCGGGCAACTGAACGTGCTGCTCAACGCGGTTTACGACCTGGACAGCACGCAGCGTCCGGCTGATTATCAGGCCGCCGTCAACCAACTGCTGACGCGCCAGAAGCGCCGGGCACTGGTGGTCATGGTGACCAACCTGCGCGATGAAGACGATGAGGAGCTGCTGAGCGCGATCAGGCGTCTGAGCGCACATCATCGGGTAATGGTCGCCAGTCTGCGCGAAGAAGCGCTGGATACGTTACGCCAGTCACCGGTGCAAACGCTGCCAGAGGCGTTGGCTTATTGCGGCACGGTGAACTACCTGAATGAGCGTGCAGAACGCCATGAGCGCTTGAGTGCTCATGGCGTTGCCGTGATGGATGTTCGGCCCGCAGCGTTCGGCGCCGAGCTGGTGACGCAGTATCTGAGCTGGAAAAGTAGTGGGGCGCTTTGATCACTCCAGAATCGGCACATACACCGATCCACTTTCGGAGGTGCCGTCGGCATTTTCCACTTCAACCTCAAGGGAAACGATTTCCGACGCGGCCATCACTTTCCAGCCAGTCTTGAATTCACCCTTGCTGTCTGTAATGGAATCAATGAAAGGCTTGCCGTTGACGCGGACCCGAATTTTTCTTTGAGGCACGGGTGCTGCCGACGTTTTGTCCACGACCAATGCAGTCATCGATACATAGGCGCCCACATAGGCAGGATTCGGCGTCGCAACAACAGACGCCACAACAGCTGGACGCTCAGTGACAATCAGTGGCAGCGATTTCATATCCCATCCCGCCACGCCCCCCTTCACCGCCGCCCACACATGCCCCTCCCCCGGAACCCCCAGCGACAAGCGAAGCTTTGCGTGCCCTTGAGCGTTGGTACGGGTTGACGGCAAGAATTCATCCGCGTAATTCCACATGACCTCAACGTCACTCTGCGGCTGACCATCGAGTGCTGACACGACGCTGGCTTGAAGCTCTACCGGTTCACCCGGATAGCCAGCGGACTGGATAAGGACCAGTTCGTTGATTTCAAGCGGCGCATTGAGCGTGAATCGATAATGAATGGAGCGTGCGCTCGCGCCTGCTCCCACGGTCGCAGTCAACTCGTTCAATCCAGGGCAGGCAGGGATAAAACCTATTTTCGCCCTTCCGTAAAAGTCCGAGACACTCATCAAGTCATTGATCCCGGCCCCGAGCCATTTTACCGTTATGCCTGGCATCGCTTTGCCGCTGATCGATGACTGCAATCTGACTTGCCACTCAAGTGTCTCTCCCCAATCAAGTACTCTGTCCGCAACGGTATGTTCGGCAAACTCTACGACCCGCGAACCTGAACCCTGCGACATCGCATTGGCCGGCGAAAGCCGTGCCAGCCGTTCGGCGCAGAGCCGCAAGGCAAAACTGCCGTCCGTGAAATCTCCCGCGCGCAACCCGAACCTTGCCATTCCATTCGTGACGACCTGCGCCATGCCCAGCTCTGGCTCATAGCTATTGCCCAGTACTGCGGGCGCCGTGCCGGTATGCCCCATACGTACGGTCTGCCCGTTAAATTCTTCCGGGAAAAACGCCACGATACTGTGCCGACCGTTGCGACGCGGGAATCCGGTGGTCACACCCCAGACCTGACTGGTCTGACCATCGAAACTGACCTTGACTCGCGGCCAGAGATCTTCTGCCAATGTTTTGAAGGTGACGCTTCTCTGCTCTGAGGTATTGTCGAAGAGACTGAGCAAAGTCGCCTGCACCGTATGCATGTCGGCGCTCACGGGAAGCACGGCGAAGCCGGAGTTACCACTGCTGTCCGTGTTGACCACTACGGGGGCTGCGCCTGCGTACCATGTGACCGGCACATCGGCAACTGCCTCCCCGGTAAATCGTGATACCACATTAGCCCACGTCCAGGCCCGATCAAGATCCACTACCGGATCCACCGGTGATTCCAGTATGGAATTGAAACTCAAGGCGTTATGTCCCAGATCCATGGGTGTGACGGGGGCGAGGAATGCCAATTGAGGCAGGTTCACAGCGAGCGCAAAGTCACCTGCTTTTGTGCTGCTGCTGAAGTCGAGTTGCCAGAAAGCACCCTCTGCACCCAGCGGTTGAGATTGCGCCAGGGGCGGACGCACGCCCGCGTTCAATTCTTCGGCAGGCGTTCCCGACCACTCCAGCGCTGTTGACAGACCCACCAGCGGGCTCAGCTCATTGAGCCAGACGGTGAACTGATGATCCGCACCGAGGCAGGGATATAGCGTCTGCCCATCGAGTGCTGCCGTTACGCGGTCCAGCCTGACGCCAAGCTCCCGGGTCAGGTCTGCATTGACGAATCGCCCGCACAACTCGCGATCATCTGCAACAGCATCAGCGCGCAGACGCAACTCAAAGGGTCTGCTCAGGCTTTCGGCGGCGCTGGAGGACAGGTTCCATGTCAATCCATCAGCCCCCAGCGGGAAAAAAATGCCCGGGTCAGCCGGGTTCAGACCGATCAGCGGATCGCCCTCTCGCCAATCCAGACTGATGCGTTTGTTGTCGACCCATGGGCTGCCCTCAACAGGGGTGACCTTCAGCACATGGGTCTGTCCATGCCGGCACACCAGGCCGATGGTTTGCAGATCCACTGCTTCGTCATCCAGAGTGATCTGCACATGCGCCTTCCAGACATTGGTCGCGATTGCCTTCACGACGAACTCCATCTCGCTCGGCTCGGCATCTTCATGAGCCTTAATGGTGGCAGTCACACGATGGTCTCCCGCAGCGCCAGGCTGATGGCTATGACTGGCCCAGCCACCGGTGCCTGTCAGGGTCTTCGTCACGCTCCCATCCGGCTCCGTCCAGAACACCAGTGCTCCCTCGACCGGGCCACCGGTTCCCGATGCCGTCTTGTGCAGCACCTGCACCCACATTCGTGCGCTGTCGTTTTCATCCACCACACAAATCCTGTCAGGCCCTCGCACCTCACCAGGTTCAACGACATTGCGCGCCAGCAACATGGGTTTGGCAGGCGAACTTTCCAACAGATGCGCAGAGGTCAACCGCAGAGAAAACTGGCCATCGTCTCTGTCCTCGTTATCAAATCGATACTCAAGCAGTCCACCCGAACCTATACGAGCGGCTGTTTCAAGCGGTGGCGTGACAGTAACTCCCAGCTTCTCGGCAGGGTCGCCGCTCCAGCGCAACGTCACGTCTGTGTCCCACAGTTCCTCGGGGAAGCGGATTTGCAAACGATAGGTCGTTCCGCGATTGGGATAGCCTTTCTGATCCCACGGCCGCTCGCCTCCCTCTCCAATGATCGTGCGGATCTCTTGCAACGGGTCGGTCGCCAGCACCTTGACTTCAAAGACGTGACTCACTGCGCCGCTGGCGTAGTAGAGACTTTCGACCGACGCTTGGATCTGCACATCGCCGGCCGCGCTCGGTTGTTGTTCAAACCAGGCCCAGCCCTCACGATCGGTCGGCGTTGTGGTTTTTACGTCCGTGCCGTCTACCGTCCAGGTTACTGTCATGCCCTCCAGCGCCTTGTCGGTGTAATACGAACCGACGCAGACGCCAACCCTGATGGATTGGCCATACTCCATTACCACGTAATGCGCCGCCTCTTTCAGTTGAATGAACTTGAGGCGGTGGTCACCCAGTGAGACCGGAATATCCAGCACGGGGGAGTTGAACTCGTTCGCTAACTGCAGAGTGAAAAGATAGGGAGGGTCGCCGTCAAGTTCCGGGCAAACGAGACTCCAGTTATCATCCAGCGGTTTATCCCTGCCCCAGTCCGGATCGGCGACAATTGCGCCCTGTGGGTTGTTCCTGATGTTCAAGGACGCCCGAGTACCCTGCCAGGCATCATCCTGCGCATGGATGCATTTGAAGCGGTGCGCAGTCGAACCCAGCGCGCCCAGACAAAGAGGCAAGACGCGCGCCAATGGCAATTGTTCTGCGTCCAGTTGCAACGTCAACACATGCGCGGCCGGCAAATGCAACTGCAGGTTGATCCGGGTGATACGCAACGAGGAGAAGTAGTCGCCCTCTTTGTTGAGCGGACTGATGGCGTGGACTTTCAGAAGCTGTGTATCCAACAGCGGCAGTGTCACATCCACTTCGTACGTGTGTGGCCGGAACAGCCGAGGCAGACCATCGCGCTGGCGCTGGAGGTCGGCATTGCGGTCGCGAAGTGCGCCCACGCGCAGGGGAATTTTCTGCGTATCGGGCAGCCCGGCCACACTGAGCTCCAGCAGCCCCTCCTCATCGTGGTCCATTTCACAAAGAAAGCTGATGACATACCTGACGTCGTTGCTGGCACTTTTGAATAAGGTAATTTCCTGATACGCGGAAGACCCGTCGAGAGCGGACAGGATATTCAGGCGCTCACCACTTTCCAATTGCTCGGCCTTGGTCACGACATAAGCCGGGTTGACCGGCCCTCTTTTCCACTCTCGCAGGCTCTGAGAGAAGTCGCCGTTGAGGATCAGATTGCGCTCGGCTTGAATCCCTGGGTTACGCATGATGACGGCTCCGTTCGGCATTGCGCTGCAAAGCATCCGCTTTGGCTTCTGTCACCAGGTTTTCCACTGCCAGTACGAAGGTCGGCTCACCGGGCCTGGCCGAATAGCGGATAGTGATAATGAGGTCGGTAATGGATGCAAGCACGGCAGATTGAGCCGGCTCGCCCCACCACGGAAAATGGATTTCCCAACAGGAAACGGCCCCCGAGCACTCAAAGGCGCGAAGCAGCCCCGTATCCTGGTCTTCCATGACGCGCCCATCATCGGCAACGCCTTGGGAAATGCCGATTTGCTGCCCCGAGCGCGTGTTGAACACCACATCGGCAGGTGCTGCCTTGCTCTCGGGGTTATGCAGATATTCCACCGCCTGTGGCACTGGCCGGACGACGGTACGACTGCCAGTCTGGGTCAGCGTGGCCCTGAGGTTTTCGTAGGGTCCGAGCAATGCCGGGCAGTCAAATTCAACCGAGCGGATCAACCGGCAGTATTCACCGGGATGGTCGCGATTGAAGTTCAACTCACTCACGCAAAAAGCGAGGCGTCCGTGAGTCTGCAGGTTTCCAAGCGCCGTCGCCCAGTCGGGGGCGTCGGGCTGCGGCTCGACGGTATCAGCGAAAAGCTGTCGCAAGGAAACGGTCTTGACCCGCTCGATACGTCGCTCGAAGCTTTGCAGGTGATCGCGCTGCTCGCGCATCAGAAAGCCCGCCAACTGCTGGCCAGCCAACAAACCGTGATGTTTATCGGACCATGCCTGGGCCAAAATCGACGGTGAATCGTAATCACCGGTTTGTGCAATGCGCGATGCCTGAGCACTGACGCACAGACTGTAAGTTGCGTCATAAGCCTGGTAGTACAACGCCTTGAGTTGTGCCAGCAGCCAATCGTAAAGCTGACTGTGGGTGGTGCGTTTTTGCAGAAAGTCGTACACGGCCATGGATTGAAGATTGGTTTGCAAGACCAATTGCAGACTGGCCTGGGCCGCATCCACAGCAATCACCTGCGCATTGATCTGCTCATCCAGCGCCTGCAGTTCGGCGAGTGCCAGGTTGCGTTGCAAACCCCACTCGCGGCGACGCAGACGATAGCCTTCAGTCACCGCTCTTTTTTCCGCGTCGGCCTGCTTGCCCAGTGAGGCAATCTGCAAGCCCTGTGCGATGGCATGCAAAACACCTTCTGGAAAGGCATTGCCGTTGGCCATACCAAAAACTTTGGGAATGACCGAAATCCCCCCCGCCGCAGACTGAACCGCGACCGAGCCCTGATTGAGTTCCTTGGCAGCGTGAAGGTCATCCATGACCTTGTATTCCTCTGCCGTGACGTTTTCGTCAAACCACGCGGCGTACTCATCGGCGCGTTGCTTGACGGCGGCGTGACTTTGGCGCAAGGCCGTCAGCGTCACGTCCATCTGAGCGAGGGATTTTTCCTGAATGGTTTTCGTCCATTCGGCTTGTTCCAGCAAATGCCTTTGTTGCAACTCAATCTGTTGCGCTGTGTCGCGCTGTTCCATGAAGCGCAGCAGTTCACTGCCGAGGTTTTGCAGCTCCTGTGCAGACCGCAGGGCAAATTCGCTGGTGACTCGCCAGCCGTAGCCGTTCAGGACTGGCCGCCCCCCCATTCGCCGTGGCCCGGCGTTGTTTCCTGCCGCCAGATCACGTAACAGTTGCGCAGGATCACCCGGCGGTTCATACAGCGGCAATTCGAGCGGTTTGCCATCAATGGTCAACCAATGGCGCAAGTTGTAGAGGCGCTGCCGAGGCAGTTGGATCAGCGCCAACAAGCGATCATTGGTCGGCAGTTTGAACGGTGGTGTCGCCAGCAGCCCCATCGCCGGTGCGAAATCAGCCGCGGGCGGTACGTCGGCAAGGGAATACACATGCGTTCTCTCGAACGCTTCCAGCGTTGGACGCGCGCCGCTCTGGTCAATCAGCGCTCCGAGCGTCTGCGTCTGCCAATCGGCCACCGAGCGCGCCGTAGGCGGGTCGCCCATCAAGTCCTGCGCCTGCTGATAACACTCCTTGGCCAGCACCAGACTGTCCCGCGTCTGCTGGCGGTAATACCAGTCCCCCTCCTCGACCAGATTCTTGACGAACTCCATGAAGGTCAGGATCTGAAAATGCTGTGGCGCCGCATAACTGATGGCGTACGGATCATCTTCTACCAGACACTCAGAGCCGGCATTGCCGGGACTCACCAAGGGCCGGCAGCGCCAGTAGTCCGGCTTGTCGCTTGGCTGCGGGGGATTGGAAACCTGCGCGGTCGCTTGCGGATCGAACACCCTGCGCCACCAGGCTTCAGCCTCGCGATAACGATTTTCGTCGCGGAAGCGGATACCCACCAGATGAATCACATGGTAGTACAACTCCCAGAAGTACAAGCCATTGGCACTATTGAAGGCACCGTTGGGCTCATTGACCGGCCCGGCTTCCGAGGTCGGCTCATCGAAAAACTGCGCCTCCCAGGCGTACACCGCATCTACAGAAATATTGGCGAGCCCGACCAGCCGCGGACCGAACAGCGAATTAAGGCGTACCCGTGCCAGGGTTCCAGGCTTGTTGAAGGCCAGAAACTGCGCCGCGTCATGCCGATTCTTTTCCAGTACCGCGGGATCGAAACCCACGATGCCGGTCATTGTCAGCACGAACTGTTTCCGGCCATAGGTTGCAGAGGCAGTAGTCGCGCCGAAAGTGAAGGTGATGGGGCTGATGAAGCCGCCTGAACCACGCGTGTAGGTAAGCCAGTCGGTGGCCCATCCACCGTCTGTCGAATACGTTCCACTGGTTTCCTTCGGATCCCCGCCCGAGGGTTCGCTGGTCAGCGTCAAGTCGAAACCCACGGTTGCCACGCCCCCGGTGCCATTTGGCCTGCAAATGCCCCTGACGGCCAGGATGTCTCCCGTGGAGTGAGTCAGCACAAACGCATCCAGTTCGTAGAAGTCAGTCAGCGTCCCGGACGTCGGGATCGTCGTAACCATTTTTGGCCGCATCTGTTCAGTCAGCGAATGCTGGACAGTGAGCACACTGTCGAAACGTTGCGCGAGTTTTTCCAGCCAGCCGCCCTCATACGCAGGGAGTGGCCGAAACAACACATCGCGCATTACCGGCGTCTGCGCTTCATCACCTTTGAAAAACAAAACGCCGAGAAAGCCATTGGGATGACTTTCGGTAACACGGATCGTGGCAATCAAGCGGCTATCGGCTGGCGGAGGCGTGTCGAGATCTCCAATGCTTTGCAGATTTGTTGCCGGCGACCACTCTCCGTTCTGCGATCTGAAGGCTATGTTGATGCTCACCTTGTAGGGAACATAGCCATCCTTGTCTTTCTCCCCGAGTTTGTCTGAAAGCTCGGCCCAGACCAGACACGGCCTGCCGTTCCAGAACACCGGGCGCACATCCAGCACGGTTCCGGTCACCCCGACATCGATCATGTCCCACTCGTACCACGCCGCCGGATTGACGTTGGTACAGGTCGGCGTCAGTTCAATCTGCGCTTCGCGCCAAAAGTATCGGTAAGGCGCCACCCGTTCTCGGCCGACAAGGAAATAGCGCCCATCCACGGCCGTGGTGCCATGCAGAAAAGCACTGATGACTTCCAGGTTGCAGATTTCTTCAAAAGACTTCAGATAGGCACGCAAAGCGATCAGTACCGAATCGGTGCTTAACCGTGTCTGGTTCAGATCGGTCATCAACGTCAGGAACAAACGAGTCATGCGAGACCGCGCGAACGGCGTCATGTAGTTTTCCGGGTAAATGAGGAGCAACATCAACGCCGACCAGTCCGAATAGTTTCTGTACAGCTCCCAGCGTTTCAGATCCTCTTCAGGGAACTCTGTCTTCGAATACCCCGGCTCAAGCTTGCGGTAGGCAGCATTGATGAATTTCTGCGCGCAGCTGATTGCCTCGGCACCCAGTGCACTGGGCACTTTTTGCGTGTCGAGCGAGTCCAGACGCAACAATTCATTCAGATGGTCAGCGTTCTTTATGATGCTGAACCGGCCATCGCTCTCGCCGAAGTGGCCCAGGCAATACTCCGTCAGAGCAGTACGACGTTGTTCGAGCAAATCGTTGATGATGCTTTGGCTCATGATCTTCACCTTCTGGCGGGGCTGCGCGAACGTCATGCTTCATTCGGAAGGGGGGGAGGCGCGAATTCAATCGGTGCAAAGTCCACTGTGTTTTTGCTGCTCTCCGAGAACACGGTGCAAATGAATGTGCCTCCCGTCGGACTTGAGATAACCGCTCGGGCAACGCCTTGCTGAGTGGTCTGGCCCTGCTGAGGCCGAATCACCGCCTCAACCGCCAGTAAAGACGCGTCATCAACAGCTGTGGCGGACCAACGCACCCCGCGGTTTTTGCCCAGATTGCCGAAGCGATCCATGAGCACGGCCGATAACTCGACCGCTTGCCCCGCTGGCACAACGTTGGTGGGCACTCTGGACATGAAAGGCGCGGGGAAATCCAGGTGCAGCTCGTCGTCGGTCACCTGGATGAGCGGCCCCTCCTGCGGCGCGATCAAGGGCAACCAGAACAGCGGACGCTCAGCGCCCATGACCTTCCCTGGCGTGTAGGTTGCCGTGGCGACACCGGTTTGTGGCTGGGTGTTGCCGATAACCAGGGTGCCAAGACTGGCCTGTCCGCGAATGGACACACCGCTGAGCGCCGTGCCGTCCTGATCTGTCAGCCTGATGGTGAAAATGATCTTGCCCTCACTCCCGGCAATCACCTCGAAGTTATCCGGCACAATCTGCATGTTGATGAGCGGCGCCCGCAGCTCGGCGGATGGGCGAACCGCTGCGGCCGTTTCCCACAGACTCAACGAGGCATGCTCGGCAGCGTCTTTGTAAACCGACTTGTCGACGGTTTCAGGCAGCGTCCCCAGGAGAAAAATGGTCAGCGCATCCATCTGGGTATGGGTGGCCAGTTCGCGTACCCGAACCAACAGATCCAGTTGCTGGAGATTTTTCAAGAGCCTGTATGTCGGGTCGATTCGCCCGATGCATTCGTGCACTTCCTGCTCGCTCCAGTCGAAAAACCGTGCCAGCCAGACCTCCGATGCCTGCTGTGCAAGGCGCAGCGCGTCGGTGGACAAACCCTCCGGATCTCCCCATTCATGGATCTGCCTCAGGTACTCAAGCAACTCGGTATGAGGCTGCTTGCTGATCTCGAAGGCATGAATCAGAACCGTCAGGTAGTACAGCGTTGCGACGCTGAAGACTTCAGGGTCGTTCTGCTGCCACCAATCGTTGAGTCCGTAATCGAGCAGGGCATCGAGGGTTTCGAGGCTTATGTCGAGTTCAGCCACGACGGCGCTGAGCCGACGTATGTCAGCCAGCAGAAAAAACAGCGGATCAAGAGGTTCCTCGCGCAGGGTGTGTGACAGCTCCCAGTCCTCACCCATTTGCTCGACGATTCTGACCAACAGCTCATAAACGCTCGAATTCGCCCAGGTCAAGACCTTCAGCGCCCTCTCTGCATCCAGCCCGGTATAAACGGCCAGACATTCACGCGCGACTGACAGCTGAGCAGCACGCGCCTGCAGCAGAACCGTGAGCATGATTTCGACGATGGGCGCACGCACACTGATGTCATCTTCAATCAGCCCCTCCCTGACCGCCTTGTCGAGTTCCTCTCTGGCGAAAACAACGTATTGGTCTTCCGTACCCTCGCGGGATTTCACCAGCCCCAGCGGGTCAGTCAGCGAAGAAAGCAGATCTTTCCAGTTATGCCCCACCTGCAGCGGCGGCACACCGGCGGTCACAAATCCGGTATGCGTCAATAATGCCTCGCCCAGCAAATTGCGGACCTGCTCGAACAAGCGCAGTTCTGGCTCGGCCGCCACATTGGACACCTGAGGAACCGCCACCTGTTGCAGCATCCACAGCACCGGCAAATCGCGCGTTCGACACCAGTAGCGGCATGCAACCAGTGCCGAAATGAGGTTCAACACATCGGGGGCAGTGTCGCCGGCCGTGGGTTCTCCCGTGATTACCGGAACGCCCGCCAGTCCGTCAGCCCATGCCTCCCCGCCAAGCACCATGAGCATCAACAGCCCCTCGACCGGCGTCATGCCCAACAAGCGGGGCAATTTCACCAGTCGGTAAAACGCCGACAGAATCTCCGGGCTGCGCTCGAGCGTCCCGGTTCGGCCATGGGCACGGGCAATCGCCAGCGCCAGATACTGGTAGGTCTGCAGGTCGATTTCCAGTGCGCTGCAGATTCGGCTGATGGTGAGTTCGGGCACACCCTGCGCCGGTAGCAAGAGAAACTCACCGTTATCCAGGAGCAATGGATCGCGGTAGTGTCTCTGGACATTATTGAATATCTGATCAAACTGTGACGCTAGCTGCCCGCGGCCATAGATCGAGAATTTGTCGATAAACACCGCGAACTCCGCAGCCGTGCACTGGAAGCCTTCACGCAAGGTCTGGAACAACCCCAGCGCATGCACGGTATGGTCGGTAACCCAGATGGCGGGTTTTACAGGTTTTTCAGGGGAGTCCGGGATGCCAGCCCACTCGGCGTTGAAAGCGGCCACCAGCAGCGAATCGACCTCTTCGGGAGGCAGCCTCAGCCATAAATCCAGGCGTCGCTTGCGGTTCATCCGGTCGTATCGCCTCGGGTTGAGGGGGGATTCGCTCAACCGGTGCTGAAATCTTTCGTAATTGACACTGACGGCGGGTGATTCGCCGCCGTTGATAAAAACCGAACCGGAACGCTCGCTTTCCTCCTTTTCGGCAGCCGCATAGATACTCACGTTATCCGATCGTGTTGGTGCGTAACGGCCAATGGACAGAAATGCTTCCACGCCATCGGCATCCAGTTTGGTGCGCTTGGCGAAAAAATTCACTTGATTGAGGTTCTGCCAGTCCACCCCGGTGGCGCCGTAATTCTTCAGATAGAATGCGTTTCTGGTGTCGGCGTCGTCGGGAACGGGCCTCTCGGTCAACAAGTCTCGCTGAAACGGCCCCAGCCGCGACGCATGCGCCAGCGCACGACCGGCGTCGTCATCCCAGGCATCCGGGAGAAGAAAGTTGGGATATTCGATATTTGTCCAGCGGGCGAAGTGCCCTACCGAAAGACCGTGATCAGCGACCAGCGCATTGATGGTTGCCCAATGCTTGTAGTACGGCAAACCGTTCGGATAGCGCCGCAGGATCATGGCGGCTTCCAGCTCCGCTTCAGTTTTGCCGATAAACCTTTCCAGTACCTTGAGCGTGATCTCCACTGCTGAAACGGTCTGGTGCATCGCGTTGTGGTCGATGAGCAGCTCGCTGATATCGGCCCGACGCGTGTGGATCGGAATCATGCCGGTTACCGCATCGGAATCACCATAGTCCTCGATATTGTCCCCGACCCACTTCCACATCTCTACCAGATAAGCGACAACCCCCGTGGCATCTTCGAGCGCGCCAACCGGTGCGAACTGGTCAAATGCCGGGCGGAACAGGAGTTCGAAACTGGGCCCGGTATTGAACCCACCCGCCTCGAACGGTGCCGGTGTCGTCTCGCCGGCCAATGACTGCTCGATGAACTGCCGTCGCAGGTAAACCGCCAGGCCATTCAACCGACGCAGCAACTTTCTGGCGTCCTCGACATTGATGTCGAAGTCTTTCGCCAGGCCCTCGGCGCCCTTCTCCACCAAGGGAAAAATCGACTCACCACGCTCCAGCCAGGATCTCAGACCGGCGAACTTCTCCAGGCTCTGCTGCTCGCCAAAGACCTGCTCGAACAACTCCAGGGCGGGTTTTTTCGCCGTACTTTTACTGGCCATGCTGTCAGTCCTTGAACAGTTGATGTGCGCTGGCGGGGAACCTGGCCGGCATCGGTTGATACAGAGCATTCAGCGCTTCGGAACAGACATAGTCCACTGTCATAAATGACAGGTTTTACGACCATTCATCGGAAAACCTTCAAGCGTTGTCTGGCGAATCGACACGCACATCAAAACGCGCACTTTCTGCATCGTCTGACATTGGCGCCCCTGTGTCGGAGATTTGCCGGAAACGGCACCACTGGGCGCCACTGTGGAGCGGCTCCGTCGGCGAGGCCGTCCAGCCAGCGTCAGTGACGGTAATGGGGCCGGCAAGCAGGACATCCGCGCTGTACCAGCTCAAGAGAGTCCCGATGCCCGGTTTGCCCAAGCCAGTGACGGCCACCAAGGGAGGAACCCAGAGGCCTGGCCCTGGGTATATGAATTGCGGGAGAAAGAGCCTTGCCTGACACTCCCATTCGCTGGGGATCGAATGATATTCA
Source organism: Pseudomonas moraviensis (assembly GCF_900105805.1). Lineage (NCBI taxonomy): Bacteria > Pseudomonadati > Pseudomonadota > Gammaproteobacteria > Pseudomonadales > Pseudomonadaceae > Pseudomonas > Pseudomonas moraviensis. The sequence continues at coordinate 3,557,802 of NZ_LT629788.1, forward strand.
CCCTTGGAGGCCATAACGCTCAATGTGACAGCCCCATCGGGTAGCTCCAGCGTTGCGGGGATTGACCAGCTTGCGTCGTCAAGCACCGGGGCCGTGCCCAATACGCATTCCCCGCGCTTGAGCGTGATCAGGTCACCAGGAACGCCGAACCCGGACACCGTCACTGTAGCGCCGAGGAATTCTTCGGGAGTGGGTGATTCGGGCATCACCGCGACGGGTACGACCCGACATGGCACGTCAAGGCTGGGTTTTGAAGTTTTGCCCTCGAACGTCTGAGTTGCCCAAAGGATTTCGTCTCCGACCTCCAACACAACGCTGGCTTCCCACGTACCGTCCACACCGATCTGGACATCGCGCAACAACGGCTCATCGAGCCCGCGGCGCCAAACGGTAACCAACCCGTCTCGCCGACCTGTACCCGACAGAACTGCCGTGCGCGTCAGATCGCCTCCAGGAAGCGGCCGCACGAACTCGGGCGGCATGACCACGACGTCGAATTGGCGCACCTCACTGTCGGGTGAGGCCCGGTCGTTGAGGGTTTGCTGCGCGGTGATGAACCATGTCTTGATGGCGAGTCCGGTGAGGCGCACCGACCAAGGGCCGTCCTGCCCGAGAACCACGGGATCGCCCAAGGGCTTTCCGTCCTGTAAATTCCACAGCCGCATCGAAGCGCCTGACATGCCGAAGTCACCGGTCACTGTCAGATCACTGTCCGTTTCCTGTTCGGGCAGCGGCGTTCTGATCGCGGGCTTGAGCCGCTCCCTGTAGACCATGAAGCTGGTGGAGGCAGGCTCTGAGGTCTGCCCGTTGAGCGTCTGAGTCGCCTGGACGGCGTAAGCCATACCTTCAGTGAAAAAGAGGTCGCGCTGAAAGCGCCAGGTGTCTCCAGATACATCTGCTTCAAAAAAGCGCTCGTCATCACTGAACTTGAGAAGGACGGTCGCTGTGCTGTGGCAACTTCCACTGAATTCGGGTGAAAGCGTGTCTTGGTCGAACGGATGTATTTCAGGTTTTCGCGGCCGGATGGTGACTTTTAACGTCACCCAGCTGGGGGATGCATGTTCGTCCATGAACTGCCTGATACGAACCTCGCGATCACGCACCGGTCCCCACTCAGCAATGGTCCGGGTAGACCACCGCCCCGCAGTGGGCACCAGTACCGGTTCAGCCGCGACCGTGTCATCAGGGCCAAGCAGCCTCACCGTTGCGCCGGGATAGCCCATCCCGGAAATGGTCGGCTGATAATCCTGGTCATGTTCTATCGCTGCCGGATCCGGCAATTGCAGCGAAATCGTTATCCGCGCAGGCTCAGACTCGATCCACCCGGCAGGGACATCACGAATTTTTTGCACAACGTCCAGAATGACAGTCCCAAGCGGCCAGCCATTCACCTGTGTTTGAAATTTCCCCCCTATGACCTCTGCAGGCGGCGGAGTTGTGGCTTCAGGCGGACTGACAACCTTGAACTCGACCGTAGCGTCATCAATACCCTCGCCCGACAACGTTACAACGGTACCCTCCACCACTACATCGACTTCCCCCAGCCTCGGCGGGCGAATTCTGAAGTAACGAGCCACACTGGCGGATGATGGAGGGCTGCCGGTGAATTGCTGCCTGGCGACCAACGAGCGACGGCCGGGGGAGACATCGACCTCTACCTTCCAGCTACCTGCCATATCTGTGATGGTCGACGATCCGAGGACCGGACCGGTTTCCAGATCCGGATAGATGGAAACCGTTGCCCCGAACGCACCCTGGTCGCCTTCCAGAGTAAATTGGGGATTCTGGGGAGTGGCTTCCATCGGTTTTGTAATGCGAGGTGCACCCATCGTGACAAACGTGCGCTCGACCGGAGCATGGGAGCCGCCAAACCCGTCATGAGAAGCCTGAATGGTCAGCGAAGAAGTGGGCGGAGGGATGATGCTCACTTCCCAGAAACCATACGTACCGGCAACACAGGTACCCAAGGTTTGGCCTGTCGCAACATTCTTTACCGTAACCGTCGAGCCCGTTATGGCGTCTCCTTTCAGTAGAAAAGGCTGAGCCGGCGGTACGAACGCGCCTGCAGCAGGAGATGTAATCGAGGTCCCGCAATTCTTCCGCCAGATAATGTCTACCGATACACGCTGCACAGGGTCGCGGATTCTTGCCGCTATGTTCAGATTCGGATAGGGCAGACTCTCAAGATCATCTTCTACATACCAATACCCGTTACCGTCTCGAGGTGGATAAAGTGTCCGGTTAACCTCCACCACCACCTCTTGAGAAGGATTCTGCGGAACAGCTCTGCCTCGCACGATTACCTTGCTGCCCAGCAAAGCGTTTGGAGGAGGGAAATCGATCTGAAGTATCTGCGCCTTTCCTTCATTCATTTGCGAGGAGGACACGCTTTCGGTCTGCGGATCGACATTCTTGTCAAAGTCTTCCATCTAGCTTTCCTCGACGGGTTAAGAGCTGGTGCAAGCGGGAGCCGGAGCCTGAGTGTTTAATACCCGCTGGTGCCTCGGCCGCCACCTGTCAACTCTGACAGTCCCGACCAGCGGTAACTATTCCCACACCGCAACATGCAGACGTCCTTCAGCCATTAACACGCGGCTACATCGGCTTGCGCCGTTGCCTACACATCACTCAGAATCCGCCGGCTTGTGCGCTTTGAAGCTGCCCCGTAACGTGATCCGTGCCGCTGCCAATCAGTGGTCGGGTTTAGTCGCCCGGGGGTTTGTCATCAAGGTGTATAAGCGTCATCAAGTCGGGTAATCCTATTCCCGCACTCGATGGTGGCTGTACGCAGGGCGCTTCGGCGCGCCGGTTTTTGGTGATACCCCCGGTCGACTAACCTGCGTCCAGCCGCCACCCCATTCGTTTAGTCGCGAGGGGTGAAGGCCCCCAACCAAGGGTTATCACCATGATCAAACCAACACCCAATCCCCCCGAAACCGAAGACTCGACCTCCCCCTACGCGTCCCCCGATTCCACCAGACTCCACGAGGCCGCTGAAAAAGCCCTCGACCACTACCTGAAAAAACCCGCAACTGCGCCGTCGTGCAATTCCGTCGATCGCGGCATGCAGATGTTCATGGTCGCGCCTGATATCAACCCTGAAGCGATGGCCATTCAAACCTATGAGACCTTTTCTTCGGTCAGCATTCTGTTGCTCGATCTGGCGGACAGCCTCGAGGACAAGCCGCGACATCTGGCGATGGCGATCTATCAGTTGAGCGAGATGGGGTTATTGCTGGCGGAGAAGGCGCTGGATCAGGAGCGAGCGATCACGACGGCGTGACGTCAAGATCAAAAGATCGCAGCCTTCGGCAGCGCCTGCATCTGGAACGCGTTCCCTTGTAGGAGCTGCCGAAGGCTGCGATCTTTTGCTGTTCAGGCCGAGGCCGGCAACGGCTGAAAGCTGAAGTACTGCTGCAGCGCCAGCACCAATTGACCGAACTCCACTGGCGCGCGGCGCAGGATGAAACCGGCGTCGTAGTGCAGCGGCGTGGCGTCTTCATGGCACCACACGCAACAGGCGCTGAAATCGATGACTTGCTGGCCGCCATCGCGGGTGGGGACTTTGAGGCGTAACTGGAAATCCATCCCGACCATCATCGGCAATTGACTGATCAGCATCAGCCCGTCTGCCGACACGTTGCCGAGAAAGCCAACGGGTTTGTCGGTCACGCTATTGAACACTCTGAGGTAGTACGGCAACTGGTGCCGTTCGATCCGGCGGTCGGTAAACATGATCAGCAGTTCGCCCTGCATGGCTCCCTCAGGAGCCGCACCTGTGCTTCGGAACGAACCTGTTCGGCAGGCCCGCTCTCCCCGCTTCCGGTGTGACGGTCGCAATCATCGCCGTCACCTTTACAACTGCCAGTCGCAGGTGTTGCGCCGCCGTGAAGACAAGGCTTCAGGCGGTTTCCTTGACTATAGCGGAGCTTGTACAGACGGCCAGATTTTGTACGGCAAGTGCCGTCAGAAGCGTGTCGGCCGCACCACCGCAGCGGCACTGCGCGTCGGGTAATGGCCCAGACTCTGCAGGGTTTCCAGACGCGCACGGGCGCGGTAGGCGTATTCGCTGTCGGGGTACGAAGCGATGATGAACTGGTAGGTCTGCACCGCGTCGATGTACAGCTTCTGCCGTTCCAGGCACTGACCGCGCATCATCGACACTTCCGGCCACACGTACGGCCGCGCACGGCTGGCGCGTTCGACCTTGGAGAGTTCGAGCATGACCTGCTCGCAATTGCCCCGCTCGTAGGCGCTGTAGGCGTTGTTCAAGTGATGGTTCATCGACCAACGGGTGCAGCCCGTCACGGCGAGGACGCTGAGGGCAAGGGCGGCAATGGGCAACAATCGCATGGGGGTTCTCCTGTCTTGTGCTCTGTATCGACCCCTGGTCGGAAATCTTCAGGCGCGCTGATCGCAAAGTTGCCGCGTTCAATAAAGAAAACGATAAGTAGTGCATTCGAACAATGACTACACCCTTCGAGCATAGTAGCCTCTGCCTGCGCTTGAACTCAGGAGTCTTTGCATGTCCGTCCGTCGTACCAAAATCGTCGCTACCCTTGGCCCGGCCAGTAACTCGCCGGAAGTTCTCGAACAGCTGATTCTGGCTGGTCTGGACGTTGCCCGTCTGAACTTCTCCCACGGCACCCCCGACGAGCACAAGGCTCGCGCGAAGCTGGTGCGTGACCTCGCTGCCAAGCACGGCCGCTTCGTCGCCCTGCTCGGCGACCTGCAAGGCCCGAAAATCCGTATCGCCAAATTCGCCAACAAGAAGATCGAGCTGAAGATCGGTGACAAATTCACCTTCTCCACCAGCCATCCGTTGACCGAAGGCAACCAGCAAGTGGTCGGCATCGACTACCCGGATCTGGTCAAGGACTGCGGCGTGGGCGACGAGCTGCTGCTCGACGACGGCCGCGTGGTGATGCGCGTTGAAACCGCCACCGCCACCGAACTGCATTGCGTCGTGACCATCGGCGGCCCGCTGTCCGATCACAAAGGCATCAACCGTCGCGGTGGCGGTCTGACCGCGCCGGCCCTGACCGAAAAAGACAAGGCCGACATCAAGCTCGCCGCGGAAATGGAAGTCGACTACCTCGCGGTGTCCTTCCCGCGTGACGCCGCGGACATGGAATACGCCCGTCAACTGCGCGACGAGGCCGGCGGCACTGCCTGGCTGGTGGCGAAGATCGAGCGCGCCGAAGCCGTGGCCGACGACGAAACCCTCGACGGGCTGATCAAGGCGTCCGACGCAGTGATGGTTGCCCGTGGTGACCTGGGTGTGGAAATCGGCGACGCCGAGCTGGTGGGCATCCAGAAGAAAATCATCCTGCACGCACGTCGCCACAATAAAGCGGTGATCGTCGCGACGCAGATGATGGAGTCGATGATCCAGAACCCGATGCCGACCCGCGCCGAAGTTTCCGACGTGGCCAACGCCGTGCTCGACTACACCGACGCCGTAATGCTTTCGGCCGAATCCGCCGCTGGCCTGTACCCGCTGGAAGCCGTGCAGGCAATGGCGCGCATCTGCGTCGGCGCCGAGAAGCACCCGACCGGCAAGACCTCCAGCCACCGCATCGGCAAGGAATTCAGCCGCTGCGACGAAAGCATCGCGCTGGCGACCATGTACACCGCCAACCACTTCCCGGGCGTCAAAGCGATCATCGCCCTGACCGAAAGTGGCTTCACTCCGCTGATCATGTCGCGTATCCGCTCCTCGGTGCCGATCTACGCCTTCACCCCGCACCGCGAAGCCCAGGCTCGCGCAGCCATGTTCCGTGGCGTCTACACCATCCCGTTCGACCCGGCCTCGCTGGAACCGCACGAAGTCAGCCAGAAAGCCATCGACGAACTGACCAAGCGCGGCGTTGTGGAAAAAGGCGACTGGGTCATCCTGACCAAGGGCGACAGCTACCACACCACCGGCGGCACCAACGGCATGAAGATCCTGCACGTGGGCGACCCGCAGGTCTGAGTGACCGACAGCTGAAACGCAAAAGCCCCGCCATGTGAATGGCGGGGCTTTTTGTTGGCGGCGCACAAAGTCAACACGGGTGTCTACTGTCAGACCTGACAGTAGACCGGGTCGATTGTTGGGTAGCTAATCGGGTCGTAACCATCCACTCAAGGAGAGCGGCATGAACGATTCGATACGGTTGACCCAGGACGACGATGGGCGTGACAAAACCTTTGCAGACAACGGTGTTTTTTTACTGGATCGCGTCTCTCTCGGACGCGAATCCATACTGTATGGCGTCCAGACGCAATACACCCCTACCATCGAGCGGATTTATTTCACGGGGCAGGCACGTACGGGCGTCACCGAAAGACCCTACGTGTTGGGCTGCCTGAAAGCCGATGGCACGCTCGATCCCGACTTTGGCGATAACGGCATCGCCAGTGGCAATTTCATTCAACGAACGGAGTCAGCGGGCAGCTCCATCACGCTGCTCGATGACGGGAAAATCCTGCTGACCGGATGGATCTACGACACGGCAACTCCGGCGTTGGCCAGATTCTTCGCTGACGGCAGACGCGACACCTCTTTCGGTGTCGACGGCTACGTGATCCTCAGGCGGCCGGTCTCCAGCGTTGATCAGGACCTGGCTGGCATAGCAGAGAAGAATGCCAGTCAGGAATTTTCGACCAGCGTCACACCGCTGGCAGATGGAAAAATCCTCGTGGGCAATACCTATACCGTCACTCACGTGACAGACACCCGTGCGTACCTGTTCCTGCTCAACAGCGATGGTTCGTACGACACGGATTTCAACGGCACAGGTTATGTCCAGGTGATTTATCCCGGAGCAGATCCCGCTCAAGTGAAACTGCGCAGTGCATGTGTGGATCACGATGGCACGATTGTGGTGGCGGGAGGCCTGGTTTCTGATCCGAATCTGAGAGTGCCGTTGATGGCGCGCTATACGCGCGCCGGCAAACTTGTACCCGGCTTTGGCACGGCGGGTTTCTTCGCCCCACCACAAACCTTGTTCGAATTCGCCGAATTCGAAACGGTCATTGCCCAGCCGAACAAGCGGCTGCTGGGGATCGGCTCAACCAGCGATGGGCGAGGCCTTTTGATCAGTCTCGAAGCGGATGGCAAATACAATATTCAGTTCAATGGCGCAACACCGTTGCTCACCCGGCTCGACGACAGCACTACCAAATGGGAAGCAGGCGCAATGCAACCCGATGGCAAAATTGTTCTATGCGGAGCCATCAAGCCTGCGGACGAGTCGTCGCCCGGCGTGGTGGTGCGCTTGCTGGACAACGGCGCGCTGGACACGACATTTCACCAGCGCGGCTGGACAAGCACTCGGGTCGACGGTCACACCCGTTTCTATGGGCTGGCATTGCAGAAGGACGGGAAGGTCGTCGTGGCCGGTTTTCGGCACGGCGACGGAGGCTTCCAAGGCCTGATCCTGCGTTACCACGCCAACGGCACAGGTAAGCCGCCATCGACTTCGAACAATGAAGGGCAACTCGATCCCGCTTTCGGCACCCACGGTCTAGTGCTCCTGAACGCTTCGGGTACTGAAGGGGCTACGATTGAGCCCAGGGGGCTGGGCGTCGATTCCACTGGCCGGATCTACGTCGTCGGCGCTGAGCACAGTGACAGGGTTTCCTACTGGTGCATGAGGATGAGTGCCAGTGGCGTCGTCGACAGCACATTCGGCAAGAGTGGACATGTCACCGGCGAGTTCGATCCCGATGAAGGCGGACGTGCCCATTCGGACATCCTTGAAGTCGTACCGCTGCCTGACGGCAAGATATTGCTGATAGGCGACCACCACGACGGCAGCTTTGACGCATGGGTCGGGCTCGTGCGCCTGTTACCCGATGGCCGTCCGGATCCGGACTTCGGCGACAAGGGGGAAGTGCTGATCCCCCTTGGCAGCCTGAGCGCCGACCGGAAACTGCGCGATGAGAACTCCCGCGCAACGCCGCTGGCTCAATCGGTCAGCCACGGCCCTGTGCTGCCTGATGGCAAGATTCTGGTACTGACGCGGATTTATGACGGTAATGAACAAACGCAGTCGGTCGTGCTTCGTTTCATGCCCAATGGTGCACTCGACACCAGCTTCAACCAGACCGGAATGGTCCGCGTCGCACACCCTGACTATCCTCATACCGTATTGACCGATATGGTCGTCGACCATGAAGGAAAGTACGCTCTGAGCGGTTATTGCCTCGGAAAAAACCATCGGCCGGGCGACGCGCTTTTCAGCAAACTGGAGATCACTGGGGCCCTGGACACTTCCTTCGCCACAGCGGGCTATTTGGTGGTCAAGCCCAATAGCGACGAACTGCGCTTCTTCATTGGCAAACTCGTTGCCCAGGCCAACAGACGTCTGTTGGGCATTGGCCAGGATCAACACTTGGACAAGGAGCGGGGATTGTTGATCAGTCGGGAATCCGATGGCAGCGCGAACATCCAGTTCAATCGGGGCGAACCGTTGCTGACCAGACTGGAGGGCCGCTCGACCAGTTGGTCATCGGCGGCCACCCAGCCGGACGGGAGTATTCTGGCGTTTGGATACCTGTTTGATCCAGGTCGCACCGTGATCGCGAAGTTCACTGACCGGGGCGAACTGGATAAAACGTTCGGGGCCGGAACAGGATGGCTGCAGTTCGATGTCATGAGGGGGTTCATGCCTGCATCGTTGCTCACCGACTACAGCGCGCTGTTCATTGCAACCGTAATGGACAATGGTCGGCGAGTGTCCTGCGTAGCGCGCGGTCTGCTGACAACGAAGAGTCAAACCCTCGATAGCGCAGGCAAGCCTGACCTGGAGTTCGGTACCGACGGGACAGTAATGATCAATGTCCCCGACATGCCATTGGCGCGGGTCTCCGGCGTTCGTATCGGCCCGGACAACAAGATTTACTGCGCGGGCAACGGTGAAGATGTCGCCGATCCGAACCCCAGGTATTTCCTTGGTCGGTTCAACAGTGACGGCAGTGTCGATCGCAGTTTTGCAACCTCCGGTTTTGCCCAGGACATTTATCCTGACTGCACCCTGTCGCAAATCAAATCCTTCACGTTTCAACCCGATGGAAACATCGTCATCTTCAGTGAAGTCTACGCTGGAGGCCAGTTGGTGCCCGCCTTCTCCCGCTACGACGCTCACGGGCAACTGGATCCCTCGTTTGGTACCAACGGACACACCGTACTGGATATCAAGCTGTCGCCACCCGGCAGGTCGGCATCCAGCGACAGATCTCGAAAAATAGACGCCAGCGCCACCCATCCACACGGCGTCGAAATACTGCCGGACGGCAAAATCCTCGCATCCCATAACTATTTTTTCGATTTACAGCAGTCCCATGGCCTCATTATCCGCCTGGAAAAAAATGGCGCACTGGATCTGGGCTTCAACCAGATCGGTTATATCCCGGTGATTCATCCCGATTACCCCCTCAATGCCACGGTGTTGAGGAATGTGATCGTGCAACCGGATGGCAAGTACCTGGGTTGCGGCAATGTGTACGACGACTCCGGCAACCCCAGCCCGGCCATGTTCGTACGCTACAACGCTTCCGGTGAGCTGGACGAGCAGTTTGGCAACAATGGATTTGTCACTGTTGCCAGCCCACTGCACGCCCATCTGATCCAGGCTACCGTGCTGCAACCCAATCAACGCATCCTCGGGTTCGGCGATAGCCTTGGCAACGAAGGCGTGATGATCAGCCTTGAACCTGACGGCAGTCCCAACATTCAGTTCAACCGGGGTCAACCTCTCTATACGGAGCTGGAATCCGGTTCGATTACGTCATGGACAGGCGCAGCCATTCAGAAAAACGGCAGGATTGTGATCGCCGGGGCGATCGGAGTACGGGGACAGGCTGACATTGTCATCGCACGGTTCATCGACGCAGACTTCGATCCGGAGTTCAACGATGGCCAAGGTTGGCTACGCAAACGCCTGGAGGACGGCGTGCAACTGGCTACCGGTTTGACACTGCAGGAGGATGGCCGGATTTTGATCTGCGCCACCCTGCCCGGCAGAAAAATCGCGTTGCTGCGCTACCATGGCTGAGTTTCGCCAACCGCCTCAAATGCAACGCCCTGCCAGGTAAATGGCAGGGCGTTGCATATTGGGCCTGACAAATGTGCTCGCTGACGTGGCCCCTTAGCTCACAGGGCCAGTGCAGTCGCCGCCATTTCAGTGCCGTTTGATAAATCCGTTCAACGCCGCCAACGCTTCCGGGGAACGCAGCCGCTGGGTGAACAACGCGCCCTCCTCCTCGATCACTTTGCGCAGCAACTCGCGATCCGGCGCTCGCATCAATTGCTTGCTGATGCGTACCGCTTCGGCCGGCAGTTCATCAAACCGCAGCGCCATCTCCCGGGCCTTGCTCAGCACCGCATCACCGCTGTCCAGCGCTTGGGTGGCGATCCCCCACTGCGCAGCCTGCTCGCCGCTGAAGCTTTCGCCGAGCAACAACAATTCTGCCGCTCTGGCCTGCCCAAGCAGTCGCGGCAGGATCAGGCTGGAACCGAACTCCGGGCACAGACCAAGGTTGACGAATGGCATGCGCAGGCGTGCATCGCGGCTGACGTAAACCAGATCGCAATGCAGCAACAGGGTTGTGCCGATGCCAACCGCCGCGCCGGCCACAGCGGCAATCACCGGTTTGCGGCACTCGAGCAAATTGAGCATGAAATGAAACACCGGGCTGTCGAGGTCGCTCGGCGGTTGCTGGATGAAGTCGGCGATGTCGTTGCCGGCCGTGAAACACTCGGCGCTGCCGGTGATCAGCACGGCGTTGATCTGCGGGTCGCCATCGGCCTGCTTCAATGCGTCGGCGAGGCGGCCGTACATGGCACGGGTCAGGGCGTTTTTCTTGTCCGGGCGGTTGAGGCGCAGGGTCAACAGACCGCGCTCGCGTTCCAGCAGAATGGCTTCGGTCATGGCGTGTCTCGCGTCTGGAAATCAGCGCTCAACCACGGGACAGAAACACATCGGCCAGCAGTTGATTGCGCGGCAATCCGGCCAGATACAAGCGCCTGGCGAAGGCGTCGACACTGGCCGTCGAGCCGCAGACTAAGGCCAGGGTCTGTCGGGAAACAAGGCGCAGTTGCGCCAAAGCGGCGGCCGACTCGGCCGCCGTCCACAGCTCGACGCTGAGGTTTTCCCGCTGCGCGGCCAGTGCCGCAAGGGGTTTGGCCAGATAGTGCTCGCGTGCGTCATGGGCCAGGTGAATGACACGGATGGCGCCTTGGTGATCCTGACGCAGTGCTTCGCGCAGGACACCGAACAACGGGCCTAGACCGGTGCCGGCGGCGAGCAGCCACAGCGGCCGGGCGTGCCAGTCCGGGTCGTAGTGCAAAGCGCCGCCGCGCAGTTCACCGAGGCGGATCGAGTCGCCGATCTGCAGGTGACGTGCGGCATCGATGAATTCGCCGGGCTGACGGCAATCGAGGTGAAACTCGAGAAAGCGGTCTTCTTGCGGCAGGCTCGCCAGCGAGTAAGGCCGAGCGATGTGGTCAATCCACAACACCAGATGCTGACCGGCGCTGTAGCGCAGGGGCCGCTGCGGAGTCAGCCGCAGGCGCAGAACGCAGTCGCTGAGCCAGTCCAGCGCCTCGACCACGGCCGGGCGACCGTCGGCGAGCGGATCGAAGGTGTGCACCTGCAGATCTTCGGTCACCTGGCATTGGCAGGCCAGGCGCCAACCGTCCTGACGTTGCTCGGCACTCAAGGCGTCCGGACGGTTGTCGGCAGGCAGGCCTTGGGTGCATTGCACCAGACAGGCATGGCAACTGCCGGCGCGACAGCTGTAGGGCACGACGACGCCGTTCTGGTTGAGGACATCGAGCAGATTGCTGCCCGCCTCAACCGTCCATTGCCGATCACCGACGCGCAGTTCAGGCATCGACGTTTTCCCATGCCGCGGCACAACGATTGCGCCCGTCACGCTTGGCCCGATACAGCGCCTGATCGGCGCGCTGCAACGCCTCATCCAGATCATCGCCAACGCACAGCAGGGTCATGCCCGCCGACAGGCTCAGGTTGCGCACTTGCAGGCCCATCAATTCCACCTCACTGAAGGCGATGCGCAAACGCTCGCAACACGCGGTCAGGCGTTCGGCATCGCAGTCGGGCAACAGCACCACGAATTCCTCGCCACCATAGCGCGCCAGCACGTCGCCGTCGCGCAGGCACGCTTGCGCGACAGCGGCAAACGCCTGCAGCACCTGATCGCCGGCGGCGTGGCCGTGCAGGTCGTTGATGCGTTTGAAGTGATCCAGATCGATCAGCGCCAGACCGTGCATCACGTCGCTGTCCAGCGCGTTGAGCTCGCGCGAGGCGATGCGCAGGAAGTGACGGCGATTGAACAGGCCGGTCAGTTCATCGGTGGCGACCAGGTCTTCGAGCTGGCGCATCATTCCGCGCAAGGTGTCCTGATGCGCCTGCAAGGCAAACCGGCGCTGGCGCTGACGTTGTCGGGAAACCTGGACAAAACGTGCGTAAAGCACCAGCCACGCCAAAACCATCGCCAGAATGCACACCTGCAATGCCGCGAGCGCGGGCTCGGCGAGGCGGAAGTGGTAGGCGTCCCACAGGGTAATCGCGGAGAAACTGAAAAACACCAGCAGCGCGCAGCGGATGAACACCCGGCGGGTGAGATGGAACAGGCCGAACAGCAGAATCAGCACGTAAAACACCAGAAACGCCCCGCGCGCCTCGTCGACATGGGCGATCAGCCAGGTCTGCCAGCCCAGGCCCATCAACACTTGCGCTTCGGTCAGGCTGGGGTCGGCGAAGCGCTGGTTGCGACCGCTCCAGAACAGCCCGAACAGGGTCGCCTGACTGATGACCACCAGAGCGCTGCCGATCGCCACGCCACTGAGCGATTGCTGGTAATGCCCGGTAAAAAACGCCAGCCACAGCAGCAGCAAAGCCAATCCGTAGGTGGCCGCAGCGAGGGCGAAGCGTTTGAGCAACAGGCGTTGAATGGCGTTATGGGTCAATCGTTGACTCACCGTGCGATAGGAGGCTGACCGAGTGTCCTACTCTACAGACCGGATGCCACTTTAGAGGCCCGGTCGCTAAATGACCACCGATTTTCGGGCCGGGAAAATGGCGTCAAAAGTGTGGCCCGCCCGGCCCGGAAGGGCAGCTACAAGCCGCAAGCTTCAAGCGGCAAGCTCAAGCTGTCCGCGTACTGCTTTGACTTGCCGCTCGAAGCTTGCAGCTTGCAGCTGCTGCAATGAATGACTACTGGCGCGTGTATGCCCAACAGAGCCGCGGTATACTGCCGCGCCTTTTTAGCGTCGCGCCACAAAGGGACAGCCGCAAGCCTCAAGCGGCAAGCTCTAGCTGTCCGCGTAATGCTTTAACTTGCCGCTTGAAGCTAGAAGCTTGTAGCTGCCCCACCGTGTTTTTCGAGGAGCGCGACTCATGACCGTGATCAAGCAAGATGACCTGATTCAGAGCGTTGCCGACGCTTTGCAGTTCATTTCCTATTACCACCCCGTGGATTTCATCCAGGCGATGCACGAGGCCTACCTGCGCGAAGAATCGCCGGCGGCCCGTGATTCGATGGCGCAGATCCTGATCAACTCGCGCATGTGCGCCACCGGCCATCGGCCGATTTGCCAGGACACCGGTATCGTCACCGTGTTCGTCCGTGTCGGCATGGACGTGCGTTGGGATGGCGCCACCATGGGCCTGGACGACATGATCAACGAAGGCGTGCGTCGCGCCTACAACCTGCCGGAAAACGTCCTGCGTGCCTCGATCCTTGCCGACCCGGCAGGCGCTCGCAAGAACACCAAGGACAACACCCCGGCCGTGATCCACTACTCCATCGTCCCGGGCAATACCGTGGAAGTGGACGTGGCGGCCAAGGGCGGCGGTTCCGAGAACAAGTCGAAAATGGCCATGCTCAACCCGTCCGATTCGATCGTTGACTGGGTGCTCAAGACTGTTCCGACCATGGGCGCTGGCTGGTGCCCGCCAGGCATGCTCGGTATCGGCATCGGCGGCACCGCGGAGAAAGCCGCGGTGATGGCCAAGGAAGTGTTGATGGAATCCATCGACATTCACGAACTCAAGGCCCGTGGCCCGCAGAACCGCATCGAAGAAATGCGTCTGGAGTTGTTCGAGAAGGTCAACCAGTTGGGCATCGGCGCCCAGGGCCTCGGTGGCCTGACCACCGTGCTCGACGTGAAGATCATGGACTACCCGACCCACGCCGCCTCGCTGCCGGTGTGCATGATCCCCAACTGCGCTGCCACCCGTCACGCGCACTTTGTGCTCGACGGTTCCGGCCCGGCCTCGCTGGAAGCGCCACCGCTGGACGCCTACCCGGAAATCGTCTGGGAAGCCGGCCCGTCGGCCCGCCGTGTCAACCTCGACACTCTGACGCCGGAAGACGTGCAGAGCTGGAAGCCGGGCGAAACCGTGCTGCTCAACGGCAAGATGCTCACCGGTCGCGACGCCGCGCACAAGCGCATGGTCGAGATGCTCAACAAGGGTGAAACCCTGCCGGTGGACCTCAAGGGTCGCTTCATCTACTACGTCGGCCCGGTTGATCCGGTGGGTGACGAAGTGGTTGGCCCGGCTGGCCCGACCACCGCGACGCGGATGGACAAGTTCACCCGGCAGATCCTCGAGCAGACCGGTTTGTTGGGCATGATCGGCAAATCCGAGCGCGGCCCGACTGCGATCGACGCGATCAAGGACAACAAGGCTGTGTACCTGATGGCCGTCGGCGGCGCGGCTTACCTGGTTGCGCAAGCGATCAAGAAGTCCAAAGTGCTGGCGTTTGCCGAACTGGGCATGGAAGCGATCTACGAGTTCGAGGTCAAGGACATGCCGGTCACCGTGGCGGTGGACAGCAAAGGTGAGTCCGTACACATCACTGGCCCGGCGATCTGGCAGCAGAAGATCAGCGAAAGCCTGGCGGTAGAAGTGCAGTAAGCCCTTCGCTTCCGTGAAACGGCCGATTCATCCGCAGGGATGACTCGGCCGTTTTCATATGTGCAAACCGATCGCGATAAAAAAACTGCCGGAGCATACAAAATGATCTTGCGCACCTGTCAGATCTGACAGGTTCATTTACCCGCCATTCTTGTTAGCGTCAGTCCAGTCACGCCCACCCCGCGCGCAATGGATTCGACCATGCCTGAACAACAAGAGCTGAGCATCACCACCCCCTCCATCGCCAAAAGCGCATCGATCGCCACCATTGGCAAAAGCTGGGGCGCGGTGGGGCCGACCGGAGCGGCTTCGTTCGAACTGCCGATTCCGACGACGGCCGGGCGCGGCTGGGATGCGCAGTTCTCGTTGAACTACAGCAGCCAAAGCGGCAACGGTCCGTTCGGGCTTTCCTGGCACTTGGCCGGCGCGGGTCAGATCAGCCGTAGAACCAACAAAGGCGTGCCGCGCTACACCGATCACGACGAGATCATCGGTGTCGACGGCGAAGTATGGATGCCGGAGCTGGATGTAAACGGTGAGATCAAATTCCGGGAAGAACACACCTATAACGATGTCGACATCGGCCCGCACAGGGTCGTGCGCTACTGGCCGCAAGTGGAAAGTGATTTCGCCCTGCGTGAGCGCTGGCAAGCGCAAACCCGAGAGGCCTATCCACCGTCATTCTGGCTGATACACGGCGCCGACGGTTCGCTGCACCTCTACGGCAAGACCGAAGCCAGCCGAATTGCCGACCCCGACGCGCCTGGACATATCGCTGCCTGGTTAATAGGCGAAAGCATGAACGCGCGCGGCGAACATATCTGTTTCGACTACAAGGCCGACGATCAGGATCCCGACCCGCTGCATGAATACCGCGCCCAGCGGTATCTGGCCCGCGTGTGCTACGGCAATTTCACCGCCAGCAACAATCTGTACAGCTGGACCACAGAACACCCCGCCGAACTGGACTGGCATTTTCATCTGCTGTTCGATTACGGCGAACGCAGCACGTCACTGAGCGATATCCCAGCGTACGACGGTGACACCCTGAAACCCTGGACGCTGCGAACGGACAGCTTTTTGACCCATGGTCAGGGGTTTGAGCTGGGCACGCGCAGACTCTGCCAGCAAGCGTTGCTGTTCCATCATTTCCCCGCAAAGCCGACTGACCAACCGAAACTGGCGAGCCGCCTGCTACTGGAATACCGGCGACCGCAGGACGGCGCAAAGTGGACCTATAGCCAGATCAGCGCGGCGCACTATCAGGCATTCGATGCCACAGGCTTCGTCGAAAATACGCCACCGGTCGAGTTCGACTACGCCCCTTTTGACCTCAATAAAACCCCGCTTCGCTTTCTAGAGTTCGATACGCAGCCGGGTATCGAGGACGGCGGTTTTTATCAGTGCGTCGATCTTTTTGGCGAAGGTGTGCCGGGTTTTCTCTGCCGCCATGACCAGAGCTGGTACTACCGCGAACCGCGGCGCGCGACCCAGGGCACCGATGCAATCGACTATGGGCCCTGGGTCGCGCTGGACAGGATTCCGGTGGCTGATCGCAACCGGCCGGTCCAGCAACTGTTGACCGACCTGACGGGTGACGGTCGGCTCGACTGGGTTACTGCCCGACCGGGCATCAGTGGGTTTCGCACCCTGACAGAGCAACGCACGTTTGCCGACTTCATTCCGTTTGGCAAATTCCCACCGGAATTTTTCAACACGCTCTCGACACTCGGCGATTTGACTGGAGATGGTTTGAGTAGCCTGGCATTGATCGGGCCGAACTCGGTGCGACTGTATGCCAACGAACGTGAACAGGGCTTTGCTGCTCCCGAGGAGGTCGCTCACAAACCCGACGACGACCGCTTGCCGTTGTTCAGCAACTCCCGCAAAGAACTGGTGGCGCTGAGCAGTTTTCTGGGCAGCGATATGCCTGAGCTGTGCCGGATTCGCCACGATGAACTCCGTTGCTGGCCGAACCTGGGCCATGGTCGGTTTGGCCGTGGCCGCAAGATCAGCGCGTTGCCCTTCAGCTATGAGCAATTCGATTCGTCCCGGGTACGCCTTGCCGACCTCGACGGCTCCGGTGCCCCGTCGCTGATTTATCTGAACTCCGACGCCTTCGATATCTATTTGAATCGCGGCGGCAATGGCCTGGAGCAAACACCGATCAGCGTGCCGTGGCCCGACGTTGTGCGCTACGACCGGTTCTGTCAGGTGAGTTTCGCCGACTTGCAAGGCCTGGGCTGCGCCAGCCTGATCCTGACGGTAACGCACATGCAGCCGCAGCATTGGCGTTACGACTTCGTTTCGGCCAAGCCGTATCTGCTGACCAGCAGTAACAACAACATGGGCTGCAGCGCCAGCGTGGTCTACCGCAGCTCGGCGCAGGAATGGCTGGATGAGAAACGCCATTTGCCCACCCTCAGACGTTTTCCGGCGTGCCACCTGCCATTCCCGGTGACGGTGGTCAAAAAACAGCAGCAACTGGATGAAATCACCGGCAACTGTCTGACGCAGGTTTTCACCTGGCGGGAAGGTTTCTACGACAGCCGTGAGCGCGAGTTCCGCGGTTTCGGCCTGTTGCAGCAAACCGACAGCGAGAGCGCCGGCGACGATCAGGGCGACGGCTTCAGCGAGCCGATGCGGGTCTTCACCTGGTTTCATACCGGGCAATCGATGAACCGCTCGCGTGACGACTATTTCACTCACGACGCACATGCAGTGCCACTGGGCGATACGCTGTTCAGCCGCTACCACGAGGCGGACGATTGCGAGGAACAGCTGGATGCTCCTGACGCAGACACTTGCTACCAGATTTCCCGGGCACTGGTTGGCGCGGTCACGCGCATCGAGACCTATGCCGATACAGGCGAGGATGTTCCGCGGGTCACCACGCCTTTTACCGTCGAAGAAATCCGTTATCGGGTGCGCGAGGTGCGCAAACAAGGCGCGACCGCCGCCGCCGTCCTGCTGCCGCTGGTGGTGGAAAAAATCAACTACCAGTACGACGGCTTCGTCGACGATCCCATGTGCCGCATGGATCTGGTCCTGCGCTACAACGCTTACGGCCAGGCGACGCACTCAATCACCGTGAGCTACGCCCGGCGGCTCACCGACAACGATACGCCGCCGTTCGACGATCCTGATGAACGGCAGTGGTGGTCAGACGCCCATGACCCGGCGCAACAATCGTTCTACCTGAATGAAAGCCGCTCTGCGTTCATCGATCTGGACAAGGATCCGCAGCATTGGCGGCTCGGTTTGCCCTATCAGCAGCGCGGCAATGCGCTGGTCTTGCCCAAAGGCACACTGCCCACCGGGCTTATGCCTGGGCAGGTCTCTTATGACTGCCTGATGGAACATGAGGATTCGCCGCAATGGAACGCCCAGCGAGTGCTGACCACACAGTCCGTGCAACGTTACGTGAGTACCGACGGCAAACTGCTGGACGACGGCACTGCCAGCTTCGAAGCCTTGTTCGGCCCGTTGGAAGTGGCACAACTGGACAAGACGGCGCTGGACGCTTACAGCGTTCTATCGAATTTCGACGTGCGGACCGAATTGGCAAAAATCGGTTACACACCGATGCCGTTCCTGTTCTGGGTCCACCCCATGGGCAGCAGGGAGCAGGACCTCTGGTCGGCGAATTTCGGCTACGCCGAATATGCCGGCCCCGAGCGTTTCTACAAGGTACGGCGTTACCGTGAAACGCTCAGCCATGGCTATACCAGTGCCGAATACGACCCTTACTCGCTGGCCATCATCTGCGTGGAGTTACCGGACGGCTGTCTGACGCGTATCGAGTACGACTATCACGCGCTGCAACCGCTGCAAATCATCGATGCCAACCTGAACATTCATCAGGGTATTTATGACCCCGCCAGGCAGCCTCTGGCCACCAGTTTCCATGGCACCGAGAACAACAGGGAGGCGGGGTTCAAGCCACTGAGCGAATACAGAATTCCGGATGACCGCAGCCCCGCCGCCGCCATTGCCCACCCATCCGATGCCGTACAAAAAGCCGCGAGTGCCCTGCGCAAGGACCTGTTCAGCTGGATGGGTCGGATCGCCAGTGATACCCGCGCCCCCTTGGCCTGGATCGCCCAGGGTTATCTGCTGCCCAGCGGCCACATCAGGGCCAGCGCGCGCCGCCGACTTGCCCGGCCTGGTAACGTCCTGACGCCCGATGAGCGAGCCCTGCAAGATGCCATCGCCGCCGTGCATCGCGAACCGGTCCACAGCGTGATCCTCAGCGCCGACCGCTACCCGGACGATCCGCTGGCGCAGATCCAGATCATCAAAGCCTGTGTCGACGGCTTTGGCCGCGCTCTGCAAACCCAGCAGCTGGTCGATCCGGGCGAGGCGTATGCCGTGGACGCTGACGGTTCACTGATTATCGAAAATGGTCAGATCAAAGTGGTCGATGCCAATCCGCGCTGGCGCATCAGCGAGCGTGTCGAATTCAACAACAAGGGTTTGCCGGTTCGTCAGTACCGCGCGTTTTTCGCCGATACCTATACCTACGTCAACGATCAGTCCCTGCGCACCCTCGGCCATCACGACAAGGTTTTCTATGACGTCATGAGCCGGCAGGTGCGATTGATCAATGCCAAGGGGCACCTGTCCCGAGTGGCCTACCATCCCTGGTTTCAAACCAGCGAAGATTTCAACGACACTGCCGAGACATCATCTCCAACCCAGGCGCCAGGGTCGTGACCGCCAGCGTGCATCGCCGCACACCCGCGCTGGCCGTGGGCGATGCGCGCGGCTTGCCAGTGCGGCAGGTGGGGTACTTGCGCAGTGTGACCGACGACACTCCCAAAGCCCTGGTAACCCGGCAGCAGCACGACTGCGCCGGGCGTCTGGTCGAACAATGGGATCCGCGCCTGTCGGCACCGTGCCTGACCACGGTTTACCGCCTGGACGGATCGGCCGTGAAAACCGACAGCGTCGACGCCGGCTGGCGCCTGACCCTGCCCGGGCTGGCCGGTGAGCCTTTGCGC
The DNA here is from genome assembly GCF_900105805.1 of Pseudomonas moraviensis. NCBI lineage: Bacteria > Pseudomonadati > Pseudomonadota > Gammaproteobacteria > Pseudomonadales > Pseudomonadaceae > Pseudomonas > Pseudomonas moraviensis. The sequence continues at coordinate 3,577,741 of NZ_LT629788.1, forward strand.
CGCTGGGACCAGCGCGGCAGCCATTGGCAGACGCTCTTCGATGCGCAACTGCGGGTGGTCGCCGTCGGGGAAAATGGTCGGCCCAACGTGGATGTTTTCATCTACGCCGACGCCTCGGCCGAGGCGGGGCTCAATCAGCGCGGCCAGTTGCTGGAACAAAAGGATCGTGCCGGCTCACTGCTTACCGACAGTTTTTCCCTGACCGGCCCGTCTCTGAGGGAAACCCGCACGTTCCACGACGGTGAGCCGTTTACCAGCCACCAAGTGTTCAGCCCCCTCGGCGCACTGCTGGAGCAGACCGACGCCGGCGGCCACCGGCGACGCTTATGTTACGGCCTGGCCGGGCAACTCAAGGACGCGCAACTGCTGATCAGCGGCACGTCTGACTGGCAACCGGTGTTGATCGACGCGCAGTACAACGCCAACGACCAGATCATCGAACAACTGGCCGGGAATCGGGTGCACAGCACGTGGACGTATGACCCGGCGGATAATCGTTTGCACACCCAGTCCAGCCACCACGAAGACCGTGGGGTCCTGCAAAACCTCGAGTACTTCTACGACCGCGTCGGCAACATCACCCGCATCGAAGACCACGCTTTTGCGCCGCGATATTTCGCCAACCAACGGATCGAAGGCCACCGTGATTTCATCTATGACTCGCTTTATCGGCTGATCAGCGCCACCGGCCACGATGCGGGCCCGCCGCCGGACATCCCCGGTCTGCCGCAACCGGGTGACCCTAACGATCGCCGCAACTACACCCAGACCTATCAGTACGATCACGGTGGCAACCTGATCGAGCTGTGCCATGTACGGGCGGGCAACAATTACACCTGGCAAATGCGCATCGATCCGAACAGTAATCGCGGGGTACGCTGGAAAACAGACGATCCGGAACCGGAGTTCGACGTTCTGTTCGATCTCCACGGCAACCTGAACGCGATGCACCCCTGCAAACCGCTGACCTGGAATGCCCGCGACGAGCTGCAAAGCGTGACCCTGATCCAGCGCCCGGACGGCCCCGATGATGCCGAGCATTACCGCTACAGCCAGGGCATGCGCGTGTTCAAACGCCACGAATTCCATAGCTCCGCAGCCGCCCACTTTCATCAGGTGCGCTACTTGCCGGGGCTGGAAATCCGCACCCGCGACAACGGCGAAGAGCTGCACGTCATCACTCTCGGCAACGCCCGTTGCCTGCATTGGGCAGCGAAACAACCCGAGGGCATCGCCACCGATCAACTGCGCTACAGCCTGGAAGATCACCTTGGCTCCTGCGTCATGGAACTCGGTCAGCAGGCGCAACTGATCAGCGCCGAAGGTTACTACCCGTTCGGCGCCACGGCGTGGATGACCGCGCCTTCAGAGATCGAGGCCCCCTACAAGTTCATCCGCTATTCGGGCAAGGAGATGGATGCCAGCGGTTTGTATTACTACGGCGCCCGTTATTACGCGCCATGGTTGCAGCGCTGGGTCAGTGCGGATCCGGCGGGGGATGTGGATGGCCTGAACCTGTATGGATTCGTTGGCAATAATCCGCTGCGGTACTTCGATGCTCAGGGGCAACAGCGAACACCTTCTGAATTACTGACCGTGGCGACAGACTACGAAAACCTGCTTGCTGTTGTTACAGGCAAACTGGACAAATCGATCTATCAACTCAGCCATTTGAACTCCACCAGGGATATCTACCGTTCCAGCGGGAAGCGTGCAGCCCTGACCCTGCTCAACGTTCTGGCCTCTGCCCTCACTGCGGGTACGGCGCTTACTGCAGGAACATTCGTCGGAACATTTGCCACGTTCAACCCGATCACCGGGTTGGGTATCGGCATAGCCACAGCAGCCATCGCCGCGGACGTGACAGGTGCAGGGATAGACAAGCTAGGCGCAGACAATCCTTACGGCTACAAACTGTTGCCCGACAGCGCAGATTACGATGTCGGTCGTCTGGCTGAAGAAGCCAAACCCACGGACGGGAAAAATAAAATCAAATCCTTTCTCTCAAAATATGACCCCCGCACCACCGACGGTAACAAGGAAAGTCTGATAGCAGGAACCATTGGAGTCGCTGATGACATCACAGGAGGCACTCATCTGGAAAAATGGCTGGCCTTTTTCCGTCTCAGTGTCGAAGTGACGGAGGCACTCAATAATTCGCTCGGGCAGCGCGATCTGGACCTGGTAGGACAAAGTATCGAATTGACCGCCGATTACCTCGCTGCCCGGAAGGAGCTGTATGACCAGGCATTGGCAGAGCTTGAAGGTCTCGGTCGAGAGCACATTGCAACGGCTCAAGGCACCCGCTATCGCCTGGGACAGGTCGAGACCGCTGTGCTGGGCAAGTTGAACCGTGTCACCGAGTTGCTGCCGAGAGTGTCGGCACACCAGCAGAAAAAAAGTGCAGCGAATCACTTATGAACGCTCGCGCCTTGACTCGCACACCAGACATAGTCGCTTGGGATGGCAGAGGCCTGGCTGTCAGACAGATTGCCTGTTTGCGCAAACCCGGTGACCCTGCTGTGCAAATGCTTGTCGCTCGTCAGTATTACAACGCGACAGGCGCGGTGGTTGAAAAATGGGATGCGCGTCTTTTTGGCTCAAGCCCCCGTCCCAACCTTGCCCTCGTCTATTCACTGAACGGCGAGCCCTTGAAAACCGATAGCGTCGACGCCGGCTGGCGCCTGACCCTGCCCGGGCTGGCCGGTGAGCCTTTGCGCCGCTGGGACCAGCGCGGCAGCCATTGGCAGACGCTCTTCGATGCGCAACTGCGGGTGGTCGCCGTCGAGGAAAATGGCCGGCCCAACGTGGATGTTTTCATCTACGCCGACGCCTCGGCCGAGGCGGGGCTCAATCAGCGCGGCCAGTTGCTGGAACAAGAGGATCGTGCCGGCTCACTGCTTACCGACAGTTTTTCCCTGACCGGCCCGTCTCTGAGGGAAACCCGCACGTTCCACGACGGTGAGCCATTTACCAGCCACCAAGTGTTCAGCCCCCTCGGCGCACTGCTGGAGCAGACCGACGCCGGCGGCCACCGGCGACGCTTATGTTACGGCCTGGCCGGGCAACTCAAGGACGCGCAACTGCAGATCAGCGGCACGTCTGACTGGCAACCGGTGCTGATCGACGCGCAGTACAACGCCAACGACCAGATCATCGAACAACTGGCCGGGAATCGGGTGCACAGCACGTGGACGTATGACCCGGCGGATAATCGTTTGCACACCCAGTCCAGCCACCACGAAGACCGTGGGGTCCTGCAAAACCTCGAGTACTTCTACGACCGCGTCGGCAACATCACCCGCATCGAAGACCACGCTTTTGCGCCGCGATATTTCGCCAACCAACGGATCGACGGCCACCGTGATTTCATCTATGACTCGCTTTATCGGCTGATCAGCGCCACCGGCCACGATGCGGGCCCGCCGCCGGACATCCCCGGTCTGCCGCAACCGGGTGACCCTAACGATCGCCGCAACTACACCCAGACCTATGAGTACGATCACGGTGGCAACCTGATCGAGCTGTGCCATGTACGGGCGGGCAACCATTACACCCGGCAAATGCGCATCGATCCGAACAGTAATCGCGGGGTACGCTGGAAAACAGACGATCCGGAACCGGAGTTCGACGTTCTGTTCGATCGCCACGGCAACCTGAACGCGATGAACCCCTGCAAACCGCTGACCTGGAATGCCCGCGACGAGCTGCAAAGCGTGACCCTGATCCAGCGCCCGGACGGCCCCGATGATGCCGAACATTACCGCTACAGCCAGGGCATGCGCGTGTTCAAACGCCACGAATTCCATAGCTCCGCAGCCGCCCACTTTCATCAGGTGCGCTACTTGCCGGGGCTGGAAATCCGCACCCGCGACAACGGCGAAGAACTGCACGTCATCACCCTCGGCAACGCCCGTTGCCTGCATTGGGTAGCGAAAAAACCCGAAGGCATCGCCACCGATCAACTGCGCTACAGCCTGGAAGATCACCTCGGCTCCTGCGTGATGGAACTCGGTCAGCAGGCGCAACTGATCAGCGCCGAAGGTTACTACCCGTTCGGCGCCACGGCGTGGATGACCGCGCCTTCAGAGATCGAGGCCCCCTACAAGTTCATCCGCTATTCGGGCAAGGAGATGGACACCAGCGGTTTGTATTACTACGGCGCCCGTTATTACGCGCCATGGTTGCAGCGCTGGGTCAGTGCGGATCCGGCGGGGGATGTGGATGGGCTGAACCTGTATGGATTCGTGCGCAACAATCCGATGACTTACTTCGACACGACAGGCAACAAAACAGAAGAAGCCCAGCCGTCAAGCACAGGCGCTCTGGCGTTTATTACCGGAAACACTCCCACAGAGCGTATGCAGAAGAAACTGGCCTTCCATAACGAGCTGCTTTCAGCGGTCGATCTGGCTGTCAGGGATGTCACCACACAGATACTCAATCATCGTTCCGAGACCAACAGCAGGGTATCAACCGCGAAACGAACAGGTTTTTTTCTTGCGGAAAAGGGCGCGTCCAACGCGGTTGGCATAGGCATGGGCGCAGCCGGGGTAGCAATGGGAATCCCTGGCGGCCCTCTGGGAATGCTGATTGGCGGAGCTCTTGGTTTCGTCGTCGGAAAAACCGTGAGTAGAACGACGAAAGCGATCGGCAAAAAAACCGGTTTGAACACCTCCATCAGCTTGCAAACGGATCGATTGAAAGGACCCAGGCTGTTAAAGCAAACCCAGGGCGAACAAGGGCCCGTGATCAACTTTAAAGCTATCGCCAGTTACAACCCGCTCACACCAGAAGGACGGCAAGAGATCCAACAAGGCGGCATCGCGGCTGGCAAGGAACTGGCCCTGGCAGCCGCTGGCAAGATCCCCTACGTCGGGCCGGCCATCAAGGTGATTCCGGACACCCTCGATCTCTTGAATGAAATAGTAACCAGCGCAAATGATCTTACCGAGGATGAGGTGACTGCACTGGATGCCGACATTACCGACACGATCAATATGCTGCAGTATCGCTCGAAACATTTAATCGAAACGGTCAAGACCCTAAGTCGTACGGACCCCTCCAAGCGCATTGAACGCATTGAACGCGATACAGGACAGCGAATAAGAAGGCTGCGAAACCTGAGGACCGTGCTTCATTCCAATTCGTCGACTTTTACTGCCGTATGAAAAGGTGACGACGCCGCTCCTGGCCTGAACAGTGCTCATGGTAAGGTGCCTGCCCGTCCTTATTCCTGCGCCCAGCATGCTGCCGACTTCCCGTACCCTGCGTCTGTCGTTGTATTCCCTGCTGATCATCGCCGGCACTGTCGTGGCCGCGACGCTCGCCATGCGCCACGCCGAGCGTCAGGCACAGGAAGAAGACGCCACCCGCGCGAACCAGCAACTGGGGCTCTACGCCAACTCATTGCACACCCTGATCGACCGCTACCGCGCGCTGCCCGCCGTGCTGGCGCTGGATCCGCAATTGCGTTCGGCACTGGGCGGCCCTGTCGATGCGGCGCAGCAGACCGCACTGAATCTGAAGCTGGAAAAGATCAATGGCGCGGCGCAGTCCTCGACCCTTGAACTGCTCGACCGCACCGGCCTGGCCGTGGCCGCCAGTAACTGGCGCTTGCCGAGCAGTTACGTCGGTCACAATTACGGCTTCCGCCCCTACTTCAGCCAGACCCGCACCCAAGGCACCGGGCGTTTCTACGCGGTGGGTGTGACCAGCGGCATTCCCGGTTATTTCCTCTCAAGCGCTGTGCTCGGGGACAACGGCGAGTTCCTTGGCGCGATGGTGGTCAAGCTGGAATTTCCCGAGCTGGAGCGCGAATGGAGTCAGGGCAGCGACACGCTGCTGGTCAGTGATGCGCGCGGGATCATCTTCATCGCCAACCAGCCGGGCTGGCGTTATCGCGCCTTGCGGCCGTTGAGCGCCAGCGATCTGGCCGAGATCAAAACCACCCGCCAGTACGACAAGCAATCGCTGGTCCCTTTGACCCATTTGCCGCTACGGCGCTTCGATGACAACAGCGATCTGCGCCGGGTCGAAGGCCCGCAGGGCACGGCGGATTATCTGTGGGAATCGCTGCCGCTGACGACCGAAGGCTGGACCCTGCACCTGCTGCGCCGCCCGCAAGTGGCCTTCGAGGATTTGCGCAACGCCGCGCTGGCCGCCGCCGGGGTGTGGCTGGCGCTGGTGTTTCTGTTGCTGTTTCTCAACCAGCGCTGGCGGCTGGCCAAGGTCCGCCAGCGCAATCGCGAAGAACTCGAGCGTCTGGTCGAGGAGCGTACCCGCGACCTGCGCACTGCTCAGGAAGGTCTGGTGCAGTCGGCCAAGCTTGCCGCGCTGGGGCAGATGTCCGCCGCGCTGGCCCATGAAATCAATCAACCGCTGACCGCTCAGCGCATGCAACTGGCGACCCTGCGCCTGCTGCTCGAACATGGCCGCGTGGATGACGCGTACAAGGCGCTGAAACCGGTGGATGACATGCTTACGCGCATGGCCGCCCTCACCGGCCACCTCAAGACTTTCGCCCGCAAAAGTCCGAGCGGTTTGCGTGAGCGTCTGGATCTGGCGACCGTGGTCGATCAATCGCTGCAATTGCTCGATGCGCGGCTGCGCGACGAGCAGGTCAGCCTGGTGCTGCATCTGACACGCCCGGCATGGGTGCGCGGTGATGCGATTCGTCTCGAACAGGTGCTGATCAACCTGTTGCGCAATGCGCTGGACGCCATGCAAGGCAAAGCCTGCAAGCGTCTGCAAATCCGTCTGGAGGCCGACGAGCAATTGTGGCGGCTGAGCGTCAGCGACAATGGTGGCGGCATTGCCGAGGAGCATCTGGGCCAGGTGTTCGATCCGTTCTTCACCACCAAACCGGTGGGTGACGGCCTGGGCCTGGGGCTGGCAGTATCCTTCGCCATCGTGCATGAATCCGGCGGCCGTCTGAGCGCCGAGAATGCCGACAACGGCGCGGTGTTCAGTCTTACTTTGCCAATCGATCTGGAGGCACACATCTGATGCTCAATTCGGTGATGGTGGTCGACGACGAAAGCAGCATTCGCGACGCCGTCGAACAATGGCTGAGCCTGTCGGGCTTCGAAGTGCAGCTGTTCAGCCGCGCCGAAGAATGCCTCGCCGCGCTGCCGGAGCATTTTCCCGGGGTGATCCTCAGCGATGTGCGCATGCCCGGCATGGACGGTTTGCAATTGCTCGCCGAGGCGCAGAAGCGCGACGCAGACCTGCCGGTGATTCTGCTCACCGGCCACGGCGACGTGCCGATGGCGGTTGAAGCCATGCGCGACGGCGCCTACGACTTTCTGGAAAAACCGTTCAGCCCGGAAACCCTGCTCGGCAGTCTGCGCAGGGCGCTGGACAAGCGCCGCCTGGTCCTGGAAAACCGCGCCCTGCACGAACTGGCCGACAACCGCGCGAAGCTGGATGCGACGTTGCTGGGCGTGTCTCGGGGTTTGCAGACGTTGCGTCGGCAGGTGCTGGATCTGGCGGCGCTGCCGGTCAACGTGCTGATCCGTGGCGAAACCGGCAGCGGCAAGGAACTGGTCGCGCGCTGCCTGCATGATTTCGGCCCGCGCGCCGACAAACCGTTCGTGGCGCTGAACTGCGCGGCGATCCCGGAACAACTGTTCGAGGCCGAACTGTTCGGCCATGAGAGCGGCGCGTTCACCGGCGCCTCGGGCAAGCGCATCGGCAAACTGGAGTACGCCGATGGCGGCACGCTGTTTCTCGACGAGATCGAAAGCATGCCGCTGGCCCAACAGGTGAAATTGCTGCGGGTGTTGCAGGAGCAAAAGCTTGAACGGCTGGGCTCGAATCAGAGCATTCGCGTCGATTTGCGCATCGTTGCGGCGACCAAACCGGACCTGCTTGATGAGGCCCGCGCCGGACGTTTTCGCGAAGACCTGGCTTATCGCCTGAACGTCGCCGAACTGCGCTTGCCGCCGCTGCGCGATCGCCGCGAAGATATTCCGTTGCTGTTCGAAACATTTGCCCAGAACGCCGCCCAGCGTCTGGGCCGGACCTTTCCACCGTTGACCGGCGCCCAACTGAGTCACCTGCTCAGCCACGACTGGCCGGGCAACGTCCGCGAACTGGCCAACGTTGCCGAGCGTCAGGTGTTGGGGCTGGATGAACCAGTCGCCGGAATCGATCCGGGGCAATCGCTGGCGGCGCAGCAGGAAGCCTTCGAAGCGCAATGCCTGCGCGCGGCGCTGACCCGGCACAAAGGCGATGTGAAAGCCGTGCTCGAAGAACTGCAACTGCCGCGCCGCACGTTCAATGAAAAGATGCAGCGGCATGGGTTGAGTCGGGAGATGTTTTTGGCCGAGTGAGGCAGAGATTTGTGGTGTAGCTGAAATCCCTCCCCCTCACCCCAGCCCTCTCCCCCAGGGGGGCGAGGGGGAAGGGAGCCGATCTCCATGCTTTCCCGAATCTGTATTCGACTCGATATTGCAGGTCGATGTAACCCACGAGAACACCTCGGTCAGTTCCCTCTCCCTCTGGGAGAGGGTTAGGGTGAGGGGCTTTGATCTTCACGCCGATAAGCGGAAATCCGCTCACACAAACCAATCAGTCGGCACAAATCCGCTCACCCATTCCCCCTACCCCCTCTAAACCGGCCCTCCGGCCCTTGGCACAGCTCCTGCTATAGCCCCGGCAGGCTGCGTTCCGACGCGCTCCACAAAAACAATTAAACGAAGGATCCTTCAATGGATAACTCCAACGCCCTGCCCCTCGGGTCGGCTGCCGTGCCGGCCAAACCGAGAACCACCGCCAGCCGGATCAAATCGATCTTCAGCGGCTCTGTCGGCAACATGGTCGAATGGTACGACTGGTACGTGTATGCCGCCTTCTCCCTGTACTTCGCCAAGACCTTCTTCCCCGCCGGTTCAACCACCGCGCAACTGATGAACACCGCAGCGATCTTCGCCGTCGGCTTCCTGATGCGCCCGATCGGTGGCTGGCTGATGGGCATGTACGCCGACAAGGTCGGACGCAAGAAAGCGCTGATGGCCTCGGTGTACCTGATGTGCTTCGGCTCGCTGCTGATTGCCCTGAGCCCGAACTATGAAACCATCGGCATCGGCGCGCCGATCCTGCTGGTGTTCGCCCGCCTGCTGCAAGGCCTGTCGGTCGGTGGCGAGTACGGCACGTCGGCGACGTATCTGTCCGAGATGGCGACCAAGGAACGTCGCGGCTTCTTCTCCAGCTTCCAGTACGTAACGCTGATCTCCGGCCAGCTCATCGCCCTCGGCGTGCTGATCGTGCTGCAAAACATGCTGACTACCGAACAGCTGTACGCGTGGGGCTGGCGCATCCCGTTCGCCATCGGCGCGCTGTGTGCGGTCGTGGCGCTGTACCTGCGTCGCGGCATGGAAGAAACCGAGTCGTTCACCAAAAAAGAGAAGTCCAAGGAAAGCGCCATGCGCACCTTGATGCGCCACCCGAAAGAGCTGTTGACCGTGGTCGGCCTGACCATGGGCGGTACCCTGGCGTTCTACACCTACACCACTTACATGCAGAAATACCTGGTGAACACCGTCGGCATGAGCATCTCCGACTCGACCACCATTTCTGCCGCAACACTGTTCCTGTTCATGTGCCTGCAACCGATCATCGGTGGCCTGTCGGACAAGATCGGCCGGCGCCCGATCCTGATCGCCTTCGGCGTGCTCGGTACGATCTTCACCGTGCCGATCCTGATGACCCTGCACACCATCCAGACCTGGTGGGGCGCGTTCTTCCTGATCATGGCGGCGCTGATCATCGTCAGCGGCTACACCTCGATCAACGCCGTGGTGAAAGCTGAATTGTTCCCGACCGAAATCCGCGCCCTGGGCGTCGGGCTGCCGTATGCACTGACCGTATCGATCTTCGGCGGCACCGCTGAATACATCGCGCTGTGGTTCAAGAGCATCGGCATGGAAACCGGTTACTACTGGTACGTCACCGCATGCATTGCCGTGTCGCTGCTGGTGTACATCACCATGAAAGACACCCAGAAGCATTCGCGGATCGTGACTGACTGATAGGGCTTTTGATCAACACAAATCCACTGTAGGAGTGAGCCTGCTCGCGATAGCGGTGTATCAGTCGCCATCACTGATATCTGACACACCGCCATCGCGAGCAGGCTCACTCCTACAAGGTTTGCATCCGGGTGGAAATATGCACTGGCTCCTTGCACTATGGCTGCATCCGAATGCAGCTCAGGAATCCGCTCCCCATGCCCGATGACATCCACTTCTACGAACCTGCCAATGGCCACGGCTTGCCTCACGATCCGTTCAACGCCATCGTCGGCCCGCGCCCCATCGGCTGGATCTCTTCGCAGGATGCCGAAGGCCGGCTCAATCTGGCGCCGTACAGTTTCTTCAACGCCTTCAACTACATTCCGCCGATCATTGGTTTTTCCAGCATCGGGCGCAAAGACAGTCTGAACAACATCGAGCAGACCGGTGAGTTCGTCTGGAACCTCGCCACCCGCCCGTTGGCCGAGCAGATGAACGAGAGCTGCGCGATGGTCGCGCCGGAGGTCAACGAGTTTGAACTGGCGGGGCTGACGACCGTGGCGTCGAAGGTGATTTCCGTCCCACGGGTCGCCGAAAGCCCGGTGTCCTTTGAGTGCAAGGTCACGCAGATCATTCAGCTGCAACGCGCCGATGGCGCAACCGTGCCGAGCTGGCTGATTCTCGGCGAAGTGGTCGCCGTGCACATTGCCAAATGGCTGCTGAAAGATGGCGTCTACGACACCGCCGCCGCACAACCGATTCTGCGTGGCGGCGGGCCGGCGGATTATTTCCAGCTGGGGCCTGAAGCATTGTTCAAGATGTGGCGCCCGGGGGCGCAGAAATAACTACCAGATCAGCTCGGCGTCATCAGTGACGCCCTGGAGTTTATCCAGCTCGTTGATCGCCGCTTCATCGGCTGCGATGGCGCCGGGAAACACCTGCTCGTTCAGCAATTTGTGAAAGCGCGGTGCGCCGCCCTCGATCAGGGCCTTGACCGCGATGGCCGCGTAATAACCCTTGTTGCCGCCCAGCTCGACGGGGACGACTGCGGAGACTGCTTCGAAGCGTTCAAACTCTTTACGTGCCATGTCGCGGATCCTGGCTCAATCAATTAAGCCGGACATTAAACCCTCAACCGGCGAGTTTGTGTATCGGCGCCGAACATTGACCGAGGGCCTGCGCGGCGGAAACGTCCCTGAAGGTGTGGAAGTCGAGGCTGTTGACCACCAGGTCCTGGACCAGCTCGGCGAAGACTTCCATCGACGGACTGTTGAAGTAAGCAGTCATCATCTGCTGGCTGCTCCAGTAGCCGCTGACCAGCCACAGGTCGGCGTCGCACTGCGATTGTTGCAACGAGAAACTCAGGCAACCGGGCGCAGCGCGCGAGACCTCGATCAAAGCGCTCAGGCGCACACCGAGTTCCGCCGAGCGCCCGGCCTGGGCACGAACGAAGGCCATATGACTGACAGGCATCTGCTTGGACATGATCAACCCTCCATGAAATCGCGTGGCAGCCGGGGGACGGGCTGCGACTGAAGCAAAGATTAAGGGCCGGGCCGGCAGCGCCGTTAGTCGATTCCTGCCTTCGCGTTGCACAATCCTGCGAGACTGTGCAGACGACCTGTAACAACCTGTAAACCTGCGCAACACGTGGGTCATACGCGTTTTGTGTAGGAGCTGCCGAAGGCGGCGATCTTTTGATTTTGCCTTGAAGATCAACGGATCGCAGCCTTCGGCAGCTCCTACAGGATCGTATGGCGGGAGACATGTGCGCACCTCAGGGCAGAATCAGGCAAGCATTTGGCAGAATGTGTCTACCGCCGCTGCTTGCACAAACATATGCTCTGTTGCATTCCCCCTCACTTGCCGAGGATGCCGTGCATGACGTCATTCGATCGTTTTCAAGCCGAACCCAGCGCCGACATGGAAAAGCAGCGAGCGGAGCTGGCGGCGATCATCCGCCGCAACACCAGCGATGATGGCAGCTACCAGACCGCCATCGGCTCGCTGGTCATGTCGCGCCACACCAAGTCCCATGACTTCGCCCCGGTGCTCGCACAGCCGGCGCTGTGCATCATGGCGCAGGGGCGAAAAGAGGTCCGACTGGCTGACGAGTTCTTCAATTACGACCCGCTGAATTATCTGGTGGTGTCGGTTTCGATGCCGCTCAGCGGGCGGGTGGTCAACGTCTCCCCCGAAGAACCGATCCTCGCCGTGCGCCTCGACATCGACCCGACGGAAATCACCGCGCTGATCGCCGACGCCGGCCCGATGGGCGTGCCGACGCGCCCGACCGGCCGTGGTCTGTACGTGGAAAAAATCGACAGCGCCATGCTCGACGCGGTGTTGCGTCTGGCGCGATTGCTCGACGCGCCGAAAGACATCGCCATGCTCGCGCCACTGATTCGCCGGGAGATTCTCTATCGCCTGCTGCGCAGCCCGCAGGGTCATCGCTTGTATGAGATTGCGATTGCCAACAGCCAGAGCCATCGCATCAGCCAGGCGATCAAATGGCTCAACGGCAATTTCGAGCAGCCGTTGCGCATCGATGATCTGGCGCGGGAAGTGAACCTCAGCGTGTCGACGCTGCATCACCGCTTCAAGGCGATGACGGCGATGAGTCCGTTGCAGTATCAGAAGCAGCTGCGCCTGCAAGAGGCGCGGCGACTGATGTTGACCGAAGGACTGGAAGCGTCAGCGGCGGGGTATCGCGTGGGCTATGAAAGCCCGTCGCAATTCAGCCGCGAGTACAGCCGGCTGTTTGGCGCACCGCCGTTGCGGGATCTGGCGCGGCTGCGGCTGTCGGTCTGACCGTTAAAAGCCCCTCACCCTAGCCCTCTCCCAGAGGGAGAGGGGACAGATTGGGGAATATTGAAGAGGTTCACCGACTTGAACGATTACCTTTGAATCCATAATCGACTCGATTTTTCAGGTCGGCGAACATCGCAAGACACCTCGGTCGGCTCCCTCTCCCTCCGGGCGGTCCGACGTTTCGGGAGGGCTGGGGTGAGGGTCGGCTTTTACACCGCTCGCACGACGTGCTTGATTTCCTGAAACGCCGCCAACCCCCAAGGCCCCAGTTCGCGGCCAATACTGCTCTGCTTGTATCCGCCCCACGCCGTCTGCGGGAAGATCACCTGCGGTGCATTGATCCACACCAGCCCCGCCTGCAACCCATTGGCCACGCGATCTGCTGCGGCGGCATCGCGCGTCACCACACTCGCCACCAGGCCGAACCGGGTGTCGTTGGCCAAGGCAATTGCTTCGGCCTCGCTGCCGAAACTGCGCACACATACCACCGGCCCGAAAATCTCCTCTCGCCATAACGCGCTGTCCAGCGGCACGTCGGTGAACACCGTCGGTTGCAGAAAATAGCCCCGCGGCAAATCTGCCGGGCGATTGCCGCCACAGAGCAAACGCGCCCCCGCACTCAGGCCACGATCAATATGCCCGAGTACCCGCTGGTATTGCGCCTGATTGACCAGCGCGCCCATCTCCACGTCCGGGTCGAACGGATCGGCGACTCGAATCGCCTGCGCGCGTATTTGCAGGCGCTGAAGAAATTCATCCATCAATTGCTCGGCGACCAGCACCCGACTGGTGGCCGAACACATCTGCCCGGCGTTGAAGAACGCACCGCCACACGCCAGTTCCACCGCCAGCTCAACATCGGCATCCGCCAGCACCAGCAACGACGATTTGCCACCGAGCTCCAGGCTGACTCCCTTCACGGTTTCGGCAGCGCGTTGCATCACCTGCACGCCAACCGCGTTGCTGCCGGTGAAGGAGATTTTGGCAATACGTGGATCCGCCGACAACGGCGCACCCACCGCCAGACCAGTACCGCAGACCAGATTGAACACGCCGTCGGGCAAACCGGATTCAGCGATGATCGCCGCCAGTTCCAGCTCCGGCAGCGGCGTCACTTCGGAGGGTTTGAGCACCACGCAGCAACCGGCGGCCAGCGCTGGAGCGAGTTTCCATGCGGTGGTGACCATGGGGAAATTCCACGGCACGATCAGCCCGACCACGCCGCACGGCTCACGACGCAGGCGCGCGCTGAAATCCGCGCTGGGCAGCGGCACATGGCTGTCCTGTTTTGCGTCGAGGCCTTCGGCGAGTTCGGCGTAATACTCAAACGTGGCGATCACGTCATCGACATCAATGGCCGCTTCGAACTGCGGTTTGCCGTTGTTGCTCGATTGCAGGTTCATCAAATGCTCGCGACCCTTGCGCACGCCATTGGCAATGTTGCGCAGGATCGCCGCGCGGTCGGTGCCGGTGGTCTGCGACCAGTGTTTGAACGCTTCGCACGCGGCGCTGATCGCTTCATCGACCGTCTGTTCGTCACCGCCATTGACCGTGGTCAGCAGCGCCTCCGTAGCGGGGTTGATCACCCGCAGGTGTTCACGGCCCGACGACCATTGGCCGTTGATGTAGAGGCCATCGAGTGTGGTTGGAAAATTGATCATGGGGCCACCGCCTGCATCCACTGGTTCTGGTCGATTTCAATCAGCGTCGGGCCTTGCCGGTCCGTCGCCTTGCGCAGCGCTGCGCGCAGTTCGTCGACGCTGCTGATGGCTTGCGCGGCGCAACCGAGGCCCTTGGCCACGGCGACGAAGTCCGGGGTGTAGATGTCCACGCCGACCGGTTCGATGGCGCGGTTGACCATGTACTTTTTGATCTCCTCGTAACCCTGGTTATTCCACAGCAGCACGATCACCGGCACCCGCGCTTCGACGGCGCTGGCCAGTTCCGGCAGGGTGAATTGCAAGCCGCCGTCGCCGATCAGGCACACCACGGGCGGACGGGCGCCGTTATCGAGTTGTTTACCGAGCCACGCACCAATCGCCGCAGGCAACGCATAGCCGAGGGTGCCGTAACCGGTGGAGGCGTTGAACCAGCGGCGTGGTCGCTCGGGGTTGAAAGTGAGATTGCCGGTGTACACGGGTTGCGTGGAATCGCCGACGAACACCGCGTCCGGCAGCTCGTGCAGTACGGTCTCGAGGAAACGGGTTTGCGCCAAGGTCGGCGCATCCCAGCTCGCCGCCAGCTCATCGCGCAAGCGCGCAGCCCGAGCGTGACCCCAATCATCGCGGCGCTCGGCCAGCGGTTTTTGCGTCAGCGTGCTGAGCAATGCCTGTGCGGCGTTGCGCGAATCAGCGACCAGTGCGACGTGCGGCGGGTAGTTGCGCACGGTCTGATCGGCATCGATGTCGATGCGCAGCAGCCTGCCGGGAATCTCGAAGCCGCCAGCGAACATGACGTCGTAATCGGTCTCGGCCAGCTCGGTGCCGATCGCCAGCACCACATCGGCCTCGGCAACCAGTGCGCGGGTGGCGACCAGGCTTTGCGTCGAACCGATCAACAGCGCATGGCCCGTCGGCAGCATGCCCTTGGCGTTGATGGTCAGCGCTACCGGCGCATCGAGCAACTCGGCGATTCGCCTCAGCTCCGGGGCGGCGTCGATGGCACCGCCGCCGGCGAGAATCAGTGGCCGTTGCGCGCTGGCGAGCAGTTCGCTCATGCGACTCACGGCAGCCGGTGCGGCGCCGGCACGGTCGATGCTCACCGGCATGCTGGCGAGCAATTCATCGGCCTCCTCCACCAACACGTCCAAGGGAATTTCGATGTGCACCGGACGCGGTCGCCCGGCCTGGAACAAGGCAAACGCACGGGCCAGCACCACCGGCAACTCGGCGGCAGACATCAGCGTGTGCGAGAACGCTGCAACGCCGCCGACCAGTGCGCTCTGGTTCGGCAGCTCATGCAACTTGCCGCGGCCACCGCCCAACTGATGGCGCGACTGGACGCTGGAGATCACCAGCATCGGAATCGAATCGGCGTAAGCCTGGCCCATGGCGGTGGTGATATTGGTCATGCCCGGGCCCGTGATGATGAAACACACACCGGGTTTGCCGCTGGTGCGCGCATAGCCGTCGGCCATGAAGCCGGCACCCTGCTCATGGCGAGGCGTGACGTGGTTGATGCTCGAACGGGCGAGGCCCCGGTACAGCTCAACGGTGTGCACACCGGGAATGCCGAACACCTGCTCGACCCCGTAATTCTCCAACAGCCTGACCAGTACTTCGCCGCACGTTGCCATGTTGATTGCCCTTTCTCGTTCGCTGAAACACAGCTTGTGCAGGAGTGAGCCTGCTCGCGATAGCGTCATGAAATTCAACATTGCAGTGACTGACTCACCGCTATCGCGAGCAGGCTCACTCCTACAGAAAAGCCGTGGAATGCGTTCATTGGAACGGTGCACAACTGGCAGCAACAATCGATTAAAAGTCATACTAGCCATGTCCTCCCGTCATACCTCGGATTGCCATGAAACGCCTGCCTCCCCTTCCCGCGCTGCATACGTTCTGGATCACCGCGCAATGTTGCAACTTCACCCGCGCCGCCGAGCAGTTGCACATCACTCAGGGCGCGGTGAGCCGGCAGATCGCCGGGCTGGAGGAACAGCTCGGTTATCCGTTGTTCATTCGTCTGGCCCGCGGTCTGGCGTTAACGGCCGAAGGCCGCGAATGGCTGCCGCAGGTGGAAAAGGTCTTCGGACTGATCGGCGAAGCGACCGAGCAGATCGGACTCAAACATCAGACTTTGCAACTCAAGGCCCCGAGCTGCGTGATGCGCTGGCTGCTGCCGCGTCTGCTGCAATGGCAGAAGGAGCGCCCGGACGTGCCGGTAAAACTGACGGCCTCGCTGCAACACGGTGTGGATTTTCAGCGCGAGCAATTCGACGCCGCCGTGATCTACGGCCCGCCACCGGATAATTCGCCAGGCGCGCTGCATCTGTTCGACGAGCAACTGACACCGGTCTGCTCGCCGCAATTGCTCAAGGGCTCGCCCGCGCTTAATTCACCGGAGGATTTGCAGGCGCATCTGTTGTTGCACCCGACCCACGACCTTCAGGACTGGTCGGTGTGGCTCGATGCGGCGGGTTTGCAACTGAGTAACCTGGGTAGCGGGCAGCATTTCGAAACGCTGGATCAGGCGATGTCGATGGCCTCCCATGGCACAGGTGTGGCGATCGGGGACTGGTCGCTGATTGGTGATGATCTGAACGCCGGGCGGCTGGTGATGCCGTTTGCGTTGAAGGTGAAGACGGGGTTGGCGTATTACGCGGTGGTGCCTGCTGCAGCCAAGCCCTCGCCGCAGTTGGAAGAGTTGATGCTTTGGCTGGTTGAGCAGGCACATTTGCGCTGAAGCTTCTCCCCCTCACCATAGCCCTCTCCCCAGGGAGAGGGAACTGATTGGGGGATGCTCAAGAAATTCATCGACCTGACACAGCCGCGCCGAATCCATAATCGACACGGTCGTTCAGGTCAATGCGTGATCCAAGACAACTCGGTCGCGTCCCTCTCCCCCCGGGAGAGGGCTGGGGTGAGGGGAAAAGTCTTGACTCAATATCCGACCGTATAACGTTGGCGCGAATGCTTCGGCGTTTCCACTTCGTCAATCAGCGCAATCGCGTAATCGGCAAACGTGATCCAGCTACGCCCTTGCGCACTGACCAACAGATGATCCTTGCCGACACGGAAGGTGCCACTGCGCTCACCTTCGACAAACTCCGCCGACGGCGACAGGAAAGTCCAGTCCAGTTCCTGTTCCTGACGCAACGCTTCAAGAAACGCCGCCCCCGCACTCGCCTCGGTTTTGTACTCGGCCGGGAACCCGGCACTGTCGATCACCCGCGTGTCATCCGGCAGCAACAGCGAACCGGCGCCGCCCACCACCAGCAAGCGTTTAACGCCCGCCTGCTTGACCGGCCCGACAATCGCCGAGGCCGGCACGGTGGCGAAATGCGCTGCGCTGATCACCACGTCGTGACCGGCTACCGCCGCCTGCAGCGCCGCCGCATCCAGCACGTCGAGATTTTTGCTGACGACACCGGCGCGATTACCGATCTTCGAAGTATCGCGGGCAATGGCCGTGACGCTGTGACCGCGACGCAGGGCTTCTTCCAGCAGTTGGCTACCGGCACGTCCGGTGGCGCCGATGATTGCAATCTTGCTCATGAGATTCTCCAGTTGGCTTGAAAAGGCTGCGTGTTCAGGTTCGGCTTACCACTGCATCTCACCCTTGGCGACTTTCGCGCTGAGTTCCAGCGAGCTTTCCTCGCCAAGTTGCGGGTAGCGCTTTTTCATCGCCGCGATCAACGCAGCAGAATCTTTGGCCTTGGCGGTTTCGGCATCGAAGGCCTTGATGTAATCAGCGGTGAATTTCACGCTGTCCAGCGAGCGGCTGCTATCACCCAGGTAATGGCCAGGCACCACGGTTTGCGGTTTCAGGCTTTCGATGGTGTGCAAGGTGTGCAGCCAGTCGGCGTGGGATTGCGCAGTCTGGGTGTCGGCCATCCACACATGAATGTTCTCGGCGACCACCACGCCGCCGACCACCGCCTTCAGCGACGGAATCCACACGAAGCTGCGATCCGGCTGTTTGCCGTCGAGGCCGATCACCTGCAACTTCTGCCCTTCGAGGGTCAGGCTGTCGCCCTTGAGCACGTCCGGGACGATGGTTTTCGCTGGCACATCGGCACCCATTTTCGGGCCCCAGTAGGCCAGTTTGCCATCGACGGTGTGCTTGATGTGATCAACGGTCGGCTGCGAGGCCAGCACTTTCGCCTGTGGAAATGCTTTGGTCAGGGTGTCGAGACCGAAGTAGTAATCCGGATCGCCGTGGCTGATGTAGATGGTGGTCAATTGCTTGCCGCTGGCGCGGATCTTTTCCACCACCTGCTCGGCTTGGGATTTGCCGAATTGCGCGTCGACCAGAATCGCCTCTTTCTCGCCACTGACCAGCACCGAGCTGACCGGGAAAATCGCCTGGGTGCCCGGGTTGTAGATATCGAGGCTCAGCTCGGCAGCGGACGCATGGGCGGCAAAAGCGAAAAATGCTGAGGCGAGCAGCACGCGTTTGAACTGGGTGAAACCGATCATCTGTTGCTCCGAGTTTCGAATGCCAGGTTGGCGATGCAACAGAGCTTAGTTGCCAGACTCAGTACAAAAAATGCGATGCTTGAACATAGTTTGTTTCTAAAATCGGGCAAATCATGGATCGGCTTCAAGCAATGCGCGTATTCGTCACGGTGGTGGATCTGGGCAGCCAGTCAGCGGCGGCCGACCACCTCGACCTGTCGCGGCCGGTGGTCTCGCGCTATCTGGCGGAGCTGGAAGACTGGGTCGGCGCGCGGCTGATGCACCGCACCACGCGCAAACTGAGCCTGACCGCCGCCGGCAGTGAAATCCTCCCGCGTTGTCGGCAGATGATCGACCTGTCGCACGACATGCGGGCCGCCGTCAGCGAACCCGATGACGCCCCGCGCGGACTGCTGCGGATCAGCGTCAGCACCTCGTTCGGCCAGGCGCAACTGGCCGATGCCATGGCGGCATACGTCAAGCTTTACCCAGGCGTGAGCATCGATCTGCAAATGCTCGACCGCACGGTGAATCTGGTCGATGAACGCATCGATCTGGCGATTCGCACCAGCAACGATCTCGATCCGAATCTGATCGCCCGACGCCTGACCGTTTGTCGTTCGGTGGTGTGCGCAGCGCCGGCTTACCTGCGAGAGCATCCGGCGCCACGGACAGTTGAAGATCTGAGCCGACACAATTGCCTGACCCATTCCTACTTCGGCAAGAGCCTGTGGCATTTCGAAGAGGATGGCCAACCGGTTTCTGTACCGGTGCAGGGCAATATCAGCGCCAACGAGGCCAGCACCCTCCTGCGCGCCACCCTGGCCGGCGCGGGTGTGGCGATGCTGCCGACCTACCAGGCCGGGGTGCACATTCACAACGGCGAACTGCTGCGTTTGCTGCCACATGCCGAACCGCGACAGATGAACATCTACGCGGTGTACGCCTCACGCAAACACATGCCCGCAGCGCTGCGCAGCCTGCTCGATTTTCTGGTGCAGCGCTTTCCCGAGAATCCCGCGTGGGATGCCGGCCTGTAAAGCAATCCCTTGTAGGAGTGAGCCTGCTCGCGATAGCGGTATTTCTGTCGGCACAGCGGTGACTGACACACCGCTATCGCGAGCAGGCTCACTCCTACAGGGGCTCATCAGTGTGCTGAATGGCCAGGTAAATCCTCAAGCGCACTCGCTGGCAAGTGTGCACCGCTGACCTATGCTCAAAGTAATACCGCAAGGTAGACGTTCAGAGGTCTACGCCATGAACATCAAAACAAAAAGGTACGCCGCGATTTTCATCACCTGCGCCGCCACCCTGGCGTTGTATGGCGCCGCTGCCTGGCGGGTCGAGCAGTTACGCCAGCTGCCGCGCGAGTATGCGAGCTGCAACTATGAGCGGTGTATTCCGCACAATGCCACGCTGAATGCATTGCGCTGATTGACCTGGGCTGGAATGCAATCCCTGTGGGAGCGAGCCTGCTCGCGAATGCGCTGTGTCAGCCAGCATCGTTGCTGAATGAGAGGCCGTATTCGCGAGCAGGCTCGCTCCCACAGGGGGTTGCGGTGTTCTCAGGATTGCTGCTCGGCCTTCAAGCGGTCGCGGAATGCCTTTGGCGAAATCCCCACCCGGCGGCGGAACAGCCGCGTGAAGTTGGTCGGGTCGGAAAAGCCCAACAACTCCGACATCTCGTAAATGGTCATGCTGGTGTAGGTCAGCAGGCGCTTGGCTTCCAGCAACTGGCGCTCGTGCATGATCTGCAACGCCGGTTGCCCGGCCAGTTCACGGCAGGTGCCGTTGAGGTGCGATACGGAAATGCCCAGGCGATGGGCGAGGTCTTCCACTTTGACGTGCTGGCGGTAAGTCTCTTCCACCAGCTGAATGAAACCGTTGAGGTACTCGCGCTGACGTTGTGGGCGCTGACTGGCCTTGTGGCGGACGATCGCCTGACGGCTGACCCAGACCATGATCACGCTGACCAGCGAATGCATGAGCATTTCCCGCGCTGGTTGATGGCCGTTGTACTCGGCCTGCAACGCTGCAAACAGACTGTTGAGGTAATCGCCGTCCTCGCCGGCCGGGTAGTTTTCCGCCCGGGCCAGGGCGTGTACCGAGTCGCCCAGTTGCGCCTGCAAATGGTTGATCAGGGGCGTCGCCAGGGTGACGATGAAGCCCTCGACGTCCTCGGAAAAGCGAAAACCGTGCACCGACAACGGTGGCAACACCTGTATCGCAGGCGTCTCGAGTTGCGTGCGCTGGCCTTCGATTTCAAGCTCTGCCTGACCTTTGAAAACGAATAGCAGCTGGCACAGATCCGCGTGGCGGTGAGGTTTGATTTCCCATTGATGTTCGCGACTGCGCGAGGAAATGGTTTCACAGTGCAGCAAGTCCGGGGTCGGCCAGTCCAGGCTTTCACCATAGAGCTTGAACACCGGAATCGAAGGCAGGGCAGGCTTGTTCATCACTTCAATCCAGGCCTCGGGTTTATGGGCGATAATCGCACCGATTGGCAGAATGTACAGGTATCGGCTCAGTTTTCACCTTCAATTGACAGACCCGCAAGGGAAAAATGCAAGCACTCGATCCATAAAATCATTCACCGGCAATTGCTGCGTGAAGCTTGCGAGTCATAAAAACAATGAAAACCCTGAAAACCCAAGTCGCCATTATCGGCGCCGGTCCTTCCGGACTGCTCCTCGGCCAGTTGCTGCACAACGCTGGCATCGACACCCTGATCCTCGAACGCCAGACCCCTGATTACATTCTCGGGCGCATCCGTGCCGGTGTGCTTGAACAAGGCATGGTAGAGCTGCTGCGTCAGGCCGGGATCGGTCAGCGAATGGATGCCGAGGGCCTGATTCATGGCGGATTCGATCTGGCGCTGGACGGTCGTCAGGTGCATATCGACCTGCACGCGTTGACCGGTGGCAAAACCGTAATGGTCTACGGCCAGACCGAGGTCACCCGCGACCTGATGGCCGCTCGTCGGGAGGCCGGCGCACCGACTATTTATCAGGCGAGCAATGTCGTTCCCCACGACATGAAAAGTGACGAAGCTTTTGTCACCTTCGAAAAGGACGGTGAATCGTGGCGCGTCGACTGCGATTACATCGCCGGTTGCGATGGCTTCCACGGCGTCGCGCGGCAGTCGATTCCTGCCGATTGCCTGAAGATCTTCGAGCGGGTTTATCCGTTCGGCTGGCTGGGCATTCTTGCCGACACACCACCTGTTCACGAGGAACTGGTCTATGCCCGTCACGAGCGCGGCTTCGCCTTGTGCAGCATGCGTTCGGCCACCCGCACGCGTTATTACCTGCAAGTGCCAGCGGATGAAAACGTCGATGACTGGAGCGATCAGCGTTTCTGGGATGAGTTGAAAAACCGCCTGCCGGTGGCCCTCGCGGAAAAACTGGTTACCGGCCCTTCGATCGAAAAAAGCATCGCGCCGCTGCGCAGCTTTGTCGTTGAACCGATGCAGTACGGCCGGATGTTCCTGGTCGGCGACGCCGCGCACATCGTCCCGCCCACCGGTGCCAAAGGCTTGAATCTGGCGGCCAGCGATGTCAGTACGCTGTTCAATATTCTGCTGAAGGTCTATCGAGAAGGCCGTAGCGATCTGCTGGAAAAATATTCAGAGATTTGCCTGCGCCGGGTGTGGAAAGCCGAGCGGTTTTCCTGGTGGATGACGTCGATGCTGCATCGCTTCGACGAGCACGATGAATTCAGCCAGCGCATCAGCGCTTCGGAACTGGACTACTTCGTCAGCTCGGAAGCCGGGCAGAAAACCATTGCAGAAAATTACGTCGGGCTCCCGTACGAGGCTATCGAATAGCCTGCTATCGACTTACACTGGCGAGCACTTACCCGCTCGCCTTGCCCGTGCGGGTCAATCACTGCCCGCAGGTTTTCCGTGACCACTCTCAACCAGCCTGAAACGCCCAAACCGGCCATTCGCAGCGTGCTGGTCGCCTTGATGATGGCGATCTTTCTTGGTGCGCTGGACCAGACCATCGTCGCCGTGTCGATGCCGGCGATCTCCGCGCAGTTCAAGGACGTCAGCCTGCTGGCCTGGGTGATTTCCGGCTACATGGTGGCGATGACCGTCGCGGTGCCGATCTACGGCAAGCTCGGCGACTTGTACGGGCGACGCAAACTGATGCTGTTCGGCATGGGCCTGTTCACCCTCGCCTCGTTGTTCTGCGGCATGGCGCAAAGCATGGAGCAACTGGTGCTGGCGCGCATTCTTCAGGGCATCGGCGCTGGCGGCATGATCTCGGTGAGTCAGGCGATCATCGGCGACATCGTCCCGCCGCGTGAGCGCGGGCGCTATCAGGGTTACTTCAGCAGCATGTACGCCGTGGCCAGCGTCGCCGGCCCGGTGCTCGGCGGCTACATGACCGAATACCTGTCGTGGCGCTGGGTGTTTCTGATCAACCTGCCGCTGGGCCTCGGCGCGTGGTGGGTGGCGCGGCGCAACCTGCGCGGCTTGCCGATTCCGCAGCGCAAACCGGTGATCGATTACCTCGGCACGGTGCTGATGATCATCGGTCTGACTGCGTTGCTGCTCGGCATCACCGAAGTCGGCCAGGGCCATTCATGGCGCAGCAGCGAAGTGCTCGGCCTGCTCGCCTGCGCCGTGATCGTCCTGGCGTTGTTCGTCTGGCATGAGCGCCGGGCACGCGAGCCGTTGCTGCCGATGCACCTGTTCGCCAACCGCAATGCCCTGCTGTGCTGGTGCACGATTTTCTTCACCAGTTTCCAGGCCATCTCGCTGATCGTGCTGATGCCGCTGCGCTTTCAAAGCGTCACCGGCGCCGGCGCCGACAGCGCCGCGTTGCACTTGCTGCCACTGGCGATGGGCTTGCCGATCGGCGCCTATTTCGCCGGCCGCCGCACGTCGATTACCGGGCGCTACAAACCGCAGATTCTCACCGGGGCGATCCTCATGCCGATCTCGATTCTCGGCATGGCCTTCAGTCCGCCGCAAGCGACGTTGCTCAGCGGGTTGTTCATGTTGCTCAGCGGTATTGCCGGCGGCATGCAGTTCCCGACCTCGCTGGTCGGTACGCAAAACTCAGTGGAACAACGGGACATCGGCGTCGCTACCAGCACCACCAACCTGTTTCGCTCACTGGGCGGTGCGGTAGGCGTGGCGTTGATGTCGGCGCTGTTGCTCGCGTTGCTGCACGACTCCAGTTTCGCCCACCTGGCGAACAGTGCGCTGATCAGCGAAGGGCATTCTGGCAATGTCCTGCTCGATGGCCTGAACGCCGCGCCGGGGGATGCGCAGAACGCCTTGCGCGCGGAACTGCTGGTGACCTTCCGACACTTGCTCTGGGTCAGCACGGCAGTGTCGCTGCTGGGGCTGGCGGCGGCGATTGCCATGCCGAACAACCTGCTGCGCGGGCGCGAACACGGCGCGAAATAGCACAAGCACCGCAAAACCCTGTAGGAGCGAGCCTGCTCGCGATGACGGTATGCCTGTCGACATCATTGTTGTATGAAACACCGCATCGCGAGCAGGCTCACTCCTACAGAGGAACGGCGTTCGCTCAAGGGCTGTAGTAACCCACCGCGACGAGGAAGTGCCCGACCTTTTTCAGGTAGGCATGCTTGTCCTCGATCTTGCCGGTCACCGGGTTTTTCCAGCGATATTCGTATTCGCCTTCATCCTGTTTGCCGATCAGCGCCAGAATCGGCTCGCCCACCGGCTTGCCTTCCGGGTCCTTGACCTTGCCAAAATCGGTGTTGATCAAGCGCAGGTTGGTGCCGTGTGCGACGTAGCGCTGGTTGTTCAGATCGACCACGAACACATACAGATCGTCCTGCAGATAACCGCCCTTGAGCGAGTTGATCGCGGTAAGCGTGCCCTTCTCGTCCTTGCCCAGATCCGTCGCGGCTTTATCCAGCAAGGCCTTGGCCTGCTCGGCAGAGGCACGCGGCAAGTAGTAACCGACGGCAAGAATGCGCTGACCGACGCGCTGATAGAACACATGCTTGCGCTCGACCTTGCCGTCGGCCCAGTTCTGCCAGCGGTATTCGGCCTGCTGGATGCCGTTGCCTTCCGGCACCTTCAGCGCGTCCTTGAACGCCTTCTGCAGATCCGGCCCGAGCACTTCGCTGACATCGCGGCCGATCAGCGCCGAAGACGGCCCGCCGCTGGCAAGCATGACGCCCTTGGTGTCGAGGACGAAGACATAGCGGTCCTTGTCGACGAACTCCCCTTGGCGGCTGAACGCAGCGAACGCCTTGTCGCCATTGTCGTGGTAGTAGGCCAAGGCTTTTTCCAGCAGGGCGATGGCCGCCTGACTGTCATCCTTGGCGGCGGTGGCGGCGGCGCTGGCCTGGCCGAAACCGGCCAACAACAGCAGGCCGAGCCAGGCCACCTTATGCAAAAACCCCATAGCGCATCCCTCGTTCTTTTTGATGTTTCAAGAGCGTAGACGGCTTGCGGTCATGTCGAGATATTCAGAGCGTTTCTGAACATTGCGCCGTGAGGCTGACAAGCAATGCTCGCCAGCCTCGATCAGCGCTTATGGGCGGGAGTTGATCTGCTGCTGCAGGTTCTGGATCTGCGCCTGCAAGGTGTTGAGGTTGCGGGTCATCTGCGCGCGGAACGCATCGAACTCGGCGGTATTGCCGCCACCCTGTGGCGCGGCCGGGCGATTGTCCTGCTGACTTTTCAACACCACGATGTCCTGCTCCAGACGATCGATCGCCGCGCTCGGGTTGCCCTGTTTCTTCAGCGCCGCGATATCGGCGCCGAGGCTTTTGAACTGGGCGTCGAAGGCCTTCAGCTGCGCATCGACCTTGCTGGTATCGGCCGGCGTGCTTTTGATGGTCGCCAGCTCGGCGCTCAGGGCTTTGACCTGCGCCTGCAACTGCGTGTTGGCGTTCTGCTGTTCGGTGGTCTGCGCGGTCATCTGCGCCAGACGCTTGTCCAGCTCGCTGGCCTGACCGGCCACGCCTTGCTGCTGCTTGCTCTGGTCGAGCAACTTGCCTTCAAGCTGTTTGATCTGCAACTTCAGCGCTTCGCTGTCGCTGCTGACGTTGCTCTGGCTGGCGACGACCTTGCCGGAAATATCCTGCAGGCGCCCCGCCGCTTCTTCGCTGATGCGCGCAAAGCTTTCCTGGGTGGCGACGAGTTGCTGTTCCATCAGCGAGATCTGCTGGAAGCTCCACCAGGCCAGACCGATGAAGGCGAAAAACAACGCGCCGACCAGCGCCCACAGCGGTCCGGTGCTGGCAGTCTTGACCTTGACCACTGGCGCCGTGCGCGAATGCACGGAAGTGCGGGGGCCGGGCGCGATGTCATCGTCATCGAACGGGTCAGCGCGCAGGCTTGGCACGTTATCGAAATCGTCGTCGTGGGCATCGTTTCGCATGGACATTGAGGCAACCTTTGGCAAACGCGGTGATGGCTAAATGCTGCGAAGTATAACCGCCGCAGCCGCAGGCATTGACCCTCAAGCCGCAACGCGGTTCATTGCCGCCCGGCCGAATCGTTTCAACGAATGTCCTGAGCTTTCCACCACGCACAGAACTCATCGAGGGCAGCCCACAGGCTGACTTTCGGGTCGTAGTCGAGATAATGCCGGGCGCGGCTGATGTCCAGGGTGAAATTTTTCTTCATGACTTGCATGCCCAGGCGCGACAGGGTCGGCTCCGGACGTCCGGGCCAGAGCATGCACGCGCCCTCATTGAGCGCCGCGACGCTGTAGGCCAGACCGTAAGAGCGGTATTTGCGCACCTGATCGACGTCCATCCGCCGCATCACGTAGTTGACCACGTCCCACAGCGGCACCGGCGTACCGTTGCTGATGTTGTAGGCCTTGCCCAGCGCCGAGCCAGCCGCCAAGAGGCTGCTGAGCATGACTTCGTTGAGGTTCTGCACGCTGGTGAAGTCGACCTTGTTCAAACCGTCGCCGATGGTCGCCAGACGGCCCTTGCGCTGCATTTTCAGCAGTCGCGGGAAGATGCTCATGTCACCGGCGCCGGTCACGAAACGCGGGCGCAGGGCGATGGTTTCCAGACCGAATTCCTGGGCACCGAAGACTTTTTGCTCGGCCAGATATTTGGTCGCGGCGTAGGGATGCTTGAAGCGCTTGGGCACTTGCTCTTCGGTCAGGCCGAGATGGTCACGGCCATCAAAATAGATCGACGGCGACGACAGATGCACCAGCCGCCGCACGCGCTGCTTGAGACAGGCTTCGACAACGTTTTCGGTGACTTGGACATTGCCCTGATGGAAGTCCTGATAACGCCCCCACACGCCGACGGCACCGGCGCAATGCACCACCGCTTCGACGTCGCGGCAGAGGTCGCGTACCAGACCGGCGTCGGTCAGATCGCCCGGCACAAACTCCGCACCCCGGCGCACCAGATGCTCGACGCTCTCGGCCCGGCGACCGTTGACCCGCACTTCAAGGCCCTGCTCCAGGGCGAAACGCGCAAAGCGCCCGCCAATAAAGCCGCTGGCGCCGGTAACCAAAATCTTCATCAAAAACTCCAGGGAAGCAGCTGCAAGCTTCGAGCTGTCAGCTGCAAGTTGAAACGGTGCTTGTTCTTGCCGCTTGCAGCTTGACGCTTGCCGCTGCGTTCAAGCCACTAGCCATTGCTTTGAGGCGCGCAGCAGTTGTTCGGTAAGCAGGTTCAGCAACTGGCCGCCGTTGCGCCAATGATGCCAGTACAACGGCACGTCGATCGGTTTATCTGGCAGCAATTCGCGCAGCACGCCGCGCTCCAGCTGTTCGCGCACTTGCAGTTCCGGCACCAGCCCCCAGCCGAGGCCGGCTTCGGTCAGGCGAATGAAGCCTTCGGAGGACGGGCATAAATGGTGCTCGAACGCGCCATCGACGCCCAACAGCGCCAGGTAGCGATGCTGGAGGAAATCGTCCGGGCCGAACACCAGTGCGGGGGTGCGTGGCAGCTGTTCGGCGCGTACGCCATCGGGAAAATGCCGGGCGATGAAGGCCGGACTGGCGAGCGCGCGATAGCGCATGGCACCGAGCAACACGCTGCGTGCGCCGGCCACCGGGCGCTCGCTGGCGCACAGGCATGCGGCCACTTCACCGGCACGCATGCGCTTGAGGCCTACGGTCTGGTCTTCGACGATCAGATCGAGCAACAAATGCTGCTCGGCGCAGAAATCGCCAACGGCGCCAGCCCACCAAGTGGCAAGGCTATCGGCGTTGAGGGCGATGCGCAGGCGATCCGGCAGGCCTTCTTCGTCCAGCGCCGGTACCGCCGATTGCAAGTCGCGCTCAAGCAAACGCACCTGCTGCACATGGTTGAGCAAGCGCCGGCCGATTTCGGTCGGCGATGGCGGTGTTTCGCGTACCAGCACCGGCTGGCCGACGCGCGCCTCGAGCAATTTGATGCGCTGGGAGATCGCCGACTGCGACAGGCCGAGAACCTGTGCAGCGCGATCGAAGCCGGCCTGCTCGACCACCGCGGCCAGCGCAGAAAGCAATTTATAGTCGAACATCAGTTTTCCTAATGGGCGATCAGCACTATTGCTTTTTCTTATACAGCGACACGCCGGAGAATAGCCAGCAAGCACTCTCTTTCAAGGATATTTTCCATGTGGCAAAGCTATGTAAACGGCCTGTTGGTGGCGTTCGGCCTGATCATGGCGATCGGCACGCAGAACGCGTTTGTATTGGCGCAGAGCCTGCGCCGTGAACACCATTTGCCCGTGGCGGCATTGTGCGTGGTGTGTGACGCGATTCTGGTGGCGGCCGGGGTGTTCGGCCTGGCGACGATTCTGGCGCAGAACCCGACCCTGCTGGCGATTGCCCGTTGGGGCGGCGCGACCTTTTTGATCTGGTACGGCAGCCAGGCGCTGCGCCGGGCCTGCTCGAAGCAGAGCCTCGAGCAAGGCGAGAACCAGACCGTACGCTCCCTGCGCGCGGTCATGCTCAGCGCGTTGGCGGTGACATTGCTCAATCCCCACGTTTATCTGGATACGGTTTTGTTGATCGGCTCGCTGGGCGCGCAGCAATCGGTGCCCGGCGCTTATGTAGTCGGCGCGGCGAGCGCATCGCTGCTGTGGTTTTTCACCCTGGCTCTCGGCGCCGCATGGCTGGCACCGTGGCTGGCCCGGCCGAGCACCTGGCGCATTCTCGATCTGGTGGTGGCGTTGATGATGTTCGCCGTGGCCGCGCAGTTGATCATCGCCGGATGAATTAATGCTGAAGGCTCTGGAACCTCTATCCCACACAGTTGTTGCGTGGTTAAGGCGCGACCCCGGTGCTATGATCCGAACCCTGCGCCGCAAAGAGTAAAAACTCGCCGGTGCATTTCCGGCCGCCCGTGATCGGCCTTGCGCTCACCGCAACAGACCTGATTAGGAGAATCATCATGGCTTTCGAATTGCCGCCGCTGCCCTACGCACACGATGCCCTGCAGCCGCACATCTCCAAGGAAACCCTGGAGTTCCACCACGACAAGCACCACAACACCTACGTCGTGAACCTGAACAACCTGGTGCCAGGCACCGAGTTTGAAGGCAAGACCCTGGAAGAGATCGTCAAGACTTCCTCGGGCGGCATCTTCAACAACGCCGCTCAGGTCTGGAACCACACCTTCTACTGGAACTGCCTGGCGCCAAACGCCGGCGGTCAGCCAACCGGCGCACTGGCAGATGCCATCAACGCAGCGTTCGGTTCGTTCGACAAGTTCAAGGAAGAATTCAGCAAAACCTCGATCGGCACCTTCGGTTCCGGCTGGGGCTGGCTGGTGAAAAAGGCTGACGGTTCCCTGGCCCTGGCCAGCACCATCGGCGCCGGCAACCCGCTGACCAGCGGCGACACCCCGCTGCTGACCTGCGACGTCTGGGAACACGCTTACTACATCGACTACCGCAACCTGCGTCCGAAGTACGTTGAAGCGTTCTGGAACCTGGTCAACTGGAAGTTCGTGGCCGAGCAGTTCGAAGGCAAGACCTTCACCGCTTAAGCTGCGCGCCAGACAGGAAACCCGGCTTCGGCCGGGTTTTTTTATGCCTTGCGCATGGCGTTTGTCGCACGGCAAAAACAGCTTCGCGCCGTTTGCTGCCAGCCGACAGCCGACTACCATCAGAGACAGGAAAAAATCTTTGACCCGGTGCTCAAGTTGCGGGCCACTGCAACCGACACAGTAATTCAGAGCTATTACTCAAATGACGACATCGCGGCCAGGATACCGGCGAATTTTCCCGTGCCTGATTGTCCCTTTGACTGCCAACCCGGGATTGCCAATACTCATGGCAACTTGACGCTACCCGCACGGAACAAGGAATAACCCTTTGAAGCTGGAACTCAAGAACAGCTTGTCGGTGAAGTTGCTCCGGGTCGTGCTCCTGTCGGCATTGATCGTAGGCGTAGTCTTGAGCTGCGCGCAGATTGTCTTCGATGCCTACAAGACCCGTCAGGCCGTCGCCGGCGACGCCGAGCGGATCCTCGACATGTTCCGCGATCCTTCGACCCAGGCGGTCTATAGCCTGGACCGGGAAATGGGCATGCAGGTGATCGAGGGGCTGTTCCAGGACGACGCCGTGCGCCAGGCCTCCATTGGTCACCCCAATGAAGCGATGCTCGCGCAGAAATCCCGCGAATTGCAGCATTCCAACAGCCGTTGGCTGACCGACCTGATTCTCGGTCAGGAACGCACCTTCACCACGCAATTGGTCGGCCGTGGCCCCTACAGCGAATACTACGGCGACCTCAGCATCACCCTCGACACCGCAACCTATGGCGAAGGTTTCATTGTCAGCTCGGTGATCATCTTCATTTCCGGCGTACTGCGCGCACTGG
Organism: Pseudomonas moraviensis; assembly: GCF_900105805.1. Taxonomy (NCBI): domain Bacteria; kingdom Pseudomonadati; phylum Pseudomonadota; class Gammaproteobacteria; order Pseudomonadales; family Pseudomonadaceae; genus Pseudomonas; species Pseudomonas moraviensis. The sequence continues at coordinate 3,608,476 of NZ_LT629788.1, forward strand.
CCATGGGACTGGTGCTGTATCTGGTCTATCACTGGCTGCTGACCAAACCGCTGTCGCGGATCATCGAACACCTTACCGAAATCAACCCGGATCGTCCCAGCGAGCACAAGATTCCGCAGCTCAAGGGCCACGAAAAAAACGAGCTGGGCCTGTGGATCAACACCGCCAACCAGTTGCTCGAGTCCATCGAACGCAACACCCATCTGCGCCACGAAGCGGAAAACAGCCTGCTGCGCATGGCCCAGTACGACTTCCTGACCGGTCTGCCGAACCGCCAGCAATTGCAGCAGCAGCTGGACAAGATTCTCGTCGATGCCGGCAAGTTGCAGCGCCGCGTCGCGGTGTTGTGCGTCGGCCTGGATGATTTCAAAGGCATTAACGAACAATTCAGCTACCAGACCGGCGACCAGTTGCTGCTGGCCCTGGCCGATCGCTTGCGCGCCCACAGCGGTCGCCTCGGCGCCCTGGCCCGCCTGGGCGGCGATCAGTTCGCCCTGGTGCAGGCCGACATCGAACAACCTTACGAAGCAGCGGAACTGGCGCAGAGCATTCTCGATGACCTGGAGGCGCCCTTCGCCCTCGACGATCAGGAAATCCGCCTGCGCGCGACCATCGGCATCACCCTGTTCCCGGAGGACGGCGATAGCACCGAGAAGCTGTTGCAGAAAGCCGAGCAGACCATGACCCTGGCCAAGACCCGCTCGCGCAACCGCTATCAGTTCTACATCGCCAGCGTCGACAGCGAGATGCGCCGCCGTCGCGAGCTGGAAAAAGACCTGCGTGACGCGCTGATCCGCGACCAGTTCTACCTCGTCTATCAGCCGCAGATCAGTTATCGCGATCATCGCGTAGTGGGTGTCGAAGCGCTGATTCGCTGGCAGCACCCCGAACACGGCCTGGTGCCGCCGGACCTGTTCATTCCGCTGGCCGAACAGAACGGCACGATCATCGCCATCGGCGAGTGGGTGCTCGATCAGGCCTGCAAGCAATTGCGCGAGTGGCATGATCAGGGGTTCGTCGATTTGCGTATGGCGGTCAACCTGTCGACCGTGCAACTGCACCATGCCGAGCTGCCGCGGGTGGTCAACAACCTGCTGCAGATGTACCGCCTGCCGCCGCGCAGTCTGGAACTGGAAGTCACCGAAACCGGCCTGATGGAAGACATCACCACCGCCGCCCAGCATCTGCTCAGCCTGCGCCGCTCCGGCGCGCTGATTGCGATCGACGACTTCGGCACCGGCTATTCATCCCTCAGCTATCTGAAAAGCCTGCCGCTGGACAAGATCAAGATCGACAAGAGCTTCGTCCAGGATCTGCTGGATGACGACGATGACGCGACCATCGTTCGCGCGATCATTCAACTGGGCAAGAGCCTGGGCATGCAGGTGATTGCCGAAGGCGTGGAGACCGCCGAGCAGGAAACCTACATCATTTCCGAGGGTTGCCACGAAGGTCAGGGCTACCACTACAGCAAACCGCTGCCGGCGCGGGAGCTGGGCATTTACCTCAAGCAGGCGCAACGCAGTAATGCGGCGATTCTTTAAAGATCAAAAGATCGCAGCCTCGTTGCACTCGTCAGCTCCTACAGTGCAACGAGGCTGCGATCTTTTGATCTTCTTGCGCAAATAAGAAATATTTCCACCCACGCCTTTACACATAATGCGAAAGATTTGCATTATGTCGCAGTTTTGCGCGCCCCCGGCGCCAGTCCACTCAACTACCGAAGCAGGATGTTCGCCATGATTCGTATGCCTCTGGCTACCGCCAGTCTGCTGGCCATCGCTATTTCCCTCGCCGGTTGCGGCGAAGGCAAGGACAAAGAAAAAGCCTCCGAAATGACTCCGGCTTCCAGCAGCGCTGCTCCAGCCCCGGCGCCGGCCGCTGCCCCTGCTCCTGCTGCCGGTAAAGTTGACGATGCCGCCGCCAAGGCTGTGGTCGCGCACTACGCCGACATGGTCTTCGCCGTTTACAGCGATGCCGAATCCACCGCGAAAACCCTGCAAACTGCCGTCGACGCGTTCCTCGCCAAGCCGAACGCCGACACCCTGAAAGCCGCCAAGGCTGCCTGGGTTGCCGCGCGCGTGCCGTACCTGCAGAGCGAAGTATTCCGCTTCGGTAACACCATCATTGACGACTGGGAAGGTCAGGTTAACGCCTGGCCGCTGGACGAAGGCCTGATCGACTACGTCGACAAATCCTACGAGCACGCACTGGGCAACCCGGGCGCCACCGCCAATATCATCGCCAACACCGAAGTTCAGGTCGGCGAAGACAAGGTCGACGTGAAAGAGATCACCCCGGAAAAGCTCGCCAGCCTCAATGAGCTGGGCGGTTCCGAAGCCAACGTTGCGACTGGCTACCACGCGATCGAATTCCTCCTCTGGGGCCAGGACCTCAACGGTACCGGCCCGGGCGCTGGCAACCGTCCGGCCTCGGACTACCTGGAAGGCGCTGGCGCCACCGGCGGTCACAACGAGCGTCGTCGTGCCTACCTGAAAGCCGTGACCCAACTGCTGGTCAGCGATCTGGAAGAAATGGTCGGCAACTGGAAGCCGAACGTGGCCGACAACTACCGCGCCACGCTGGAAGCCGAGCCAGGCGAAACCGGCCTGCGCAAAATGCTCTTCGGCATGGGCAGCCTGTCCCTGGGTGAACTGGCGGGCGAGCGCATGAAGGTTTCCCTGGAAGCCAACTCGCCTGAAGACGAGCAGGATTGCTTCAGCGACAACACCCACTACTCGCACTTCTACGATGCCAAAGGCGTGCGTAACGTTTATCTGGGCGAGTACACCCGGGTTGACGGCACCAAGCTGACCGGCGCCAGCCTGTCGTCGCTGGTGGCGAAGGCCGACCCGGCCGCCGACACCGCACTGAAAGCCGATCTGGCCGCGACCGAAGCGAAAATCCAGGTCATGGTCGATCACGCCAACAAGGGTGAGCACTACGACCAGTTGATCGCCGCCGGCAACACCGCTGGCAACCAGATTGTTCGCGACGCCATCGCCGCGCTGGTCAAGCAGACCGGCTCGATCGAAGCCGCTGCCGGCAAACTGGGCATCAGCGACCTGAACCCGGACAACGCCGATCACGAGTTCTGATCACCGCGTCCGCGTCAAAAAGAGGCGACCTTCGGGTCGCCTTTTTCATCTCTGCTTCAGGCCAGCCCCTGTGGGACCGCCGCTGAATGTCTGCGCTGCACCGTCCCTGTAGGAGTGAGCCTGCTCGCGATGGCGGTGTACCAGTTACGAATTCGTCAACTGCCAGACCGCTATCGCGAGCAGGCTCACTCCTACAGGGGTTTGGCATGGGTCTGCAGATTTGCGCGATATCAAGCAAACGATAATTCCTCTTATTCAAACTCCGCTGCCCTGTTAGACTTTGCGCCTTTGTTTTCGCCCGTTTGCAGGATGTCTGATGCCGTCGTTGCCGCTTCGCTTGTCCGCACTGTTGCTGGCCCTGGGCCTGAGTGCCTGCGATGACGCCCCGCGTTTCACCAAGGCCGAGCCGGGTGAAGCGCGATCGGGCGGTGCGGCGACCGTGCGCAAGAGTGATCAGAACGCGTTCTCCCTGCCATCGGCCAACCTGCCGCCGTCGCGGCGGGTGGATTTCAGTGTCGGCAACAGCTTCTTCCGCAGCCCGTGGGTAATTGCGCCGTCGACCACCACGGCGCGCGACGGCCTCGGCCCGTTGTTCAATACCAACGCCTGCCAGAACTGCCACATCAAGGACGGTCGCGGCCATCCTCCGGCCCCTGATGCGACCAATGCGGTGTCGATGCTGGTGCGCCTGTCGATTCCCGACGCGCCGCCCTACGCCAAAATCATCGAACAGCTCGGCGTGGTGCCGGAGCCGGTGTATGGCGGGCAGTTCCAGGACATGGCCGTGCCCGGCGTCGCCCCGGAAGGCAAGGTGCGCGTCGACTACACGCCAGTGCCCGTACGGTTCAAGGACGGCACGCAAGTGGAGTTGCGCAAACCGACCCTGCAGATCACTCAACTCGGTTACGGCCCGATGCATCCGGACACGCGTTTTTCCGCGCGGGTGGCACCGCCGATGATTGGTCTGGGCCTGCTCGAAGCAATCCCCGAAGAGGCGATCCTCGCCAACGCCGCCGCCCAGGCGAAAGAGAACAACGGCATCAATGGCCGGCCCAACCGGGTTTGGGATGACCAGTTGCAGAAAACCGTGATCGGCCGGTTAGGCTGGAAAGCCGGGCAGCCGAATCTCAACCAGCAGAATGTTCACGCGTTCTCCGGTGACATGGGCCTGAGCACCAGCCTGCGGCCTTTCGACGACTGCACGGAGGCGCAGACCGCCTGCAAACAGGCGCCGAACGGCAATGGCCCGGACGGCGAACCGGAAGTCAGCGACAACATCCTGCGTCTGGTGCTGTTCTACAGCCGCAATCTGGCGGTGCCGGCGCGCCGTGGCGTCAACGACCCACAGGTGCTGGCCGGCAAGAACCTGTTTTTCCAGGCCGGTTGCCAGTCGTGCCACACGCCCAAATACACCACCGCCGCCAACGCCGCCGAACCTGAGCTGGCCAATCAAGTGATTCGTCCGTACAGCGATTTGCTCCTGCACGACATGGGCGAAGGACTGGCGGACAACCGCACGGAATTTCAGGCCTCCGGCCGCGACTGGCGCACGCCGCCGTTGTGGGGGATTGGTCTGACGCAAGCGGTCAGCGGTCACACGCAGTTTTTGCACGACGGCCGCGCTCGCAACCTGCTCGAAGCGGTGCTCTGGCATGGCGGCGAAGCGACGGCTGCGCAGCAACAGGTTTTGTCTTTCAATGCCGAGCAGCGCGCTGCGTTGCTGGCATTTCTGAACTCACTTTAAATACTGAAAACGCATCGGGAGCCCGACATGTTCCGTCCCAAGTTACTGTTCACCAGCCTTGCCGCGCTCGCCCTCGGCGCCTGCTCGCCGCAGGATCCGCAAGCGGTCACCTCGGCGGCAATCGCCAAATCGGTGATCCTGCCGACCTACACCCGCTGGGTCGAAGCCGACCGGCAACTGGCGGTCAGCGCCCTCGCCTACTGCCAGGGCAAGGAAAGCCTGGAAACCGCCCGCGCCGACTTCCTCCACGCGCAGAAAGCCTGGGCCGAGCTGCAACCGCTGCTGATCGGTCCGCTGGCCGAGGGCAATCGTTCGTGGCAAGTGCAGTTCTGGCCGGACAAGAAAAACCTCGTCGGCCGTCAGGTCGAGCAACTGGTCGTCGCCCAGCCGCAGATCGATGCCGCAGCGCTGGCCAAATCCAGCGTCGTGGTGCAAGGCCTGTCGGCTTACGAATACATCCTTTTTGACGCCAAGCCTGACGTCGCCAACGATGCGCAGAAAGCCAAGTACTGCCCGCTGTTGATCGCCATCGGCGAACGCCAGAAGCAACTGGCCGAGGAGATCCTGCAGGGCTGGAACAACACCGACGGCATGCTCGCGCAGATGAGCAAGTTCCCCAACCAGCGCTACGCCGACTCCCACGAAGCGATCGCCGATCTGCTACGCGTACAAGTCACCGCACTGGATACTCTGAAGAAAAAACTCGGTACGCCGATGGGCCGTCAGAGCAAAGGCGTGCCGCAGCCGTTCCAGGCGGATGCGTGGCGCAGCCAGTCGTCGCTGACCGCACTGGAAGCCAGCCTTGCCGCGGCCAAAACCGTTTGGGAAGGCGTCGACAACAAAGGCCTGCGCGGGCTGTTGCCAGCCGAGCAGAAACCCCTGGCGGACAAGATCGACGCCGCTTATGCCGCCTCGCTGAAGCTGTTCGACAGCACTCAGCGCTCGCTCGGCGAAATGCTCGAAGACGACGCCGGTCGCCAGCAACTCAACGACATCTACGACAGCCTCAACGTCGTCCATCGCCTGCATGAAGGCGAGCTGGCCAAGGCGCTGGGCATCCAACTGGGCTTCAATGCCAACGACGGTGACTGATGAGGGCGAGTGCCATGCTGCGACGTCAGGTTCTGACTTTAGGTAGTGCACTGCTGGGAGCAGTGACCCTGGGCGGCTGGACGCTGTTCAAACGCAAGGATCAGAGCCCGTTGCTGTTGTCGGCGCGCGATGACAGCGACGGCAAGCATTATGCCGTCGGTTATCGGCTCGACGGCACGCGGGTGTTCGCCACCCATGTCGGTCAGCGATGCCACGACATCATCAATCATCCGACGCAGCCGCTGGCGCTGTTCGTTGCGCGGCGTCCGGGTACCGAGAGTTACCTGATCGATCTGCGCGACGGCAAGTTGCTGCAGACCGTGACCTCGCAGCCGAACCGGCACTTCTACGGCCACGCCGTGGTGCACAAGGACGGCGAATACCTGTACGCCACCGAGAACGACACCACCGATCCCGGCCGTGGCCTGCTCGGCGTGTACAAGTTCGAGGGCGAGCGACTGGTGCACACGGGCGAGATCTCCACCCACGGCCTCGGCCCGCATCAAGTGTCGTGGATGCCCGATGGCGAGACGCTGGTGGTGGCCAATGGCGGGATTCGTACCGAGGCGGAAAGCCGCGTCGACATGAACCTCAACGCCATGGAGCCGAGCCTGGTGCTGATGCAGCGCGACGGCACGTTGCTGAGCAAGGAAACCCTCGCCCAGCAGATGAACAGCGTGCGCCACCTGGGCATCGCCAGCGATGGCACCATCGTCGCCGGCCAGCAATTCATGGGGCCGTCCCACGAGCGCTCGGAACTGCTGGCGATCAAACGGCCGGGGCAACCGTTCGTGGCGTTCCCGGTGGCCGAGCAACAGCTGCAGGCGATGGGGCACTACACCGCCAGCGTCGCGGTGCACAGCGATCTGCGTCTGGTCGCGTTAACGGCGCCGCGTGGCAACCGCTTCTTTATCTGGGATCTGGACAGCGGCGAACTGCGCCTCGATGCGCCGTTGCCTGATTGTGCCGGCGTCGGTGCGGTGAAGGATGGCTTTGTCGTGACCTCGGGTCAGGGCCGTTGCCGCTACTACGATTGCCGTCAGGAACAACTGCTGGCCAAGCCGCTGGAATTGCCGGCGGGGCTCTGGGATAACCATCTCCATCTGATGGCCTAGGCACCACGCGATTTGTGGCGAGGGAGCTTGCTCCCGCTGGACTGCGCAGCAGGCCCCGCTTTTGCACAAAAAGAGGAGCCGCTTTGCGCCTCAGCGGGAGCAAGCTCCCTCGCCACATGGATTCGGGTGTGCAGCACCTGTAATAACTGCCAGTTGGAATCCCCCCTGTACTCGGAGTAATGTGCCCGCCTGTCTCATGATTTATCCAAGGAACTGGACATATGCTGCGTCGCCGCATGCTGATCATGTTGGGTGTTGTTTTGCTGCTCGTCCTGGTGCTGGGCGGATACAAGGCCTTTTCGATCTACACGATGATCCAGGGCTTTTCCAAACCGAAACCACCCATCAGCGTCGCCGTGGCCACGGCCGGCGAACAGCCGTGGCAGATGCGTTTGCCCACTGTCGGTTCGCTCAAGGCGCTGCAAGGCGTTGATCTGAGCCTGGAAGTCGCCGGCACCGTCACTGAACTCAAATTCGAATCCGGGCAGAAGGTCAAGGCCGGCCAACCGTTGTTGCAACTCGACAGCGCCGTGGAAACCGCCCTGCTGGAAACCGCCCGCGCCGATCTCGGCCTGGCGCAACTGGACTTCGGCCGTGGCGCGCAACTGGTCGACAGCCGCGCGATCTCCAAAGGCGAATACGATCGCCTCTCCGCCGTGCTGCAAAAGAATAAGGCCACGGTCAATCAGCTCAATGCGTCACTGGCGAAAAAGCGCATCCTCGCACCATTCAGCGGCACCATCGGCATCCGTCAGGTCGACGTCGGCGACTACCTCGCCAGCGGCACCAAAATCGCCACGCTGCAAGACTTGAGCAGCCTCTACGCCGACTTCTACGTACCGGAACAAGCGGTGCCGAAACTCGCCATAGGCCAGCCCGTGCAGTTCACCGTTGCCGCTTACCCGGGGCAGAACTTTACCGGCAAGATCAGCGCGATCAACCCGATCGTCGAAAGCACCACGCGCAACATTCTCGTCCGCGCCACCCTGGCCAACCCCGACGGCAAGCTGCTGCCGGGGATGTTCGCCAGCCTTGAGGTGCTACTGCCCGATCCGCAGAAACACATCGTGGTGCCGGAGAGCGCGATCACCTACACCCTGTACGGCAACTCGGTGTACGTGGTCGGGCAGAAAAAAGCCGAGGACGGCAGCGTCGCCAAGGATGACAACGGCCAACCGCTGCTGATCGCCGAACGTCGTTTCGTCGAGACCGGTGAACGCCGTGATGGCCTGGTGATGATCAACAAGGGCGTGCAGAGCGGCGAACAGGTGGTGACGGCTGGCCAGATCAAACTGGACAACGGCGCCCACATCGCCATCAGCGACGACAAGACCCTCGGCGAGCAGAACAGTCCGCCTCGCGCCGACTGATCAAGGAATCCCCATGGCTTTTACCGATCCGTTCATCCGCCGCCCGGTGCTCGCCACCGTGGTCAGCCTGCTGATTGTGCTGCTGGGCTTCCAGGCCTGGAGCAAACTGCCGCTGCGCCAGTACCCGCAAATGGAAAACGCCCTGATCACGGTGACCACGGCTTATCCCGGGGCCAACGCCGAGACCATTCAGGGCTACATCACCCAACCGATGCAACAGAGCCTGGCCAGCGCCGAGGGCATCGACTACATGACCTCGGTCAGCCGGCAGAACTTCTCGGTGATCTCGATTTACGCGCGCATTGGCGCCAACACCGACCGCTTGTTCACCGAGTTGCTGGCCAAGGCCAACGAGGTCAAGAACAAGCTGCCGCAGGACGCTGAAGACCCGGTGCTGAGCAAGGAATCTGCCGACGCTTCGGCGCTGATGTACATCAGTTTCTTCAGCAAGGACCTGAGCAACCCGCAGATCACCGACTACCTGTCGCGGGTCATCCAGCCGAAACTGGCGACGCTGCCGGGCATGGCCGAAGCGGAAATCCTCGGCAATCAGGTATTCGCCATGCGCCTGTGGCTCGACCCGGTGAAGCTCGCCGGCTTCGGCCTCAGCGCCGCCGACGTCACCGCCGCGGTGCGTCAGTACAACTTCCTATCCGCCGCCGGTGAGGTGAAAGGCGAGTACACCGTCACCAGCATCAATGCCAACACCGAACTGAAATCCGCCGAAGCCTTCGCGGCGATTCCGCTCAAGGTCGACGGCGACAGCCGCGTGCTGCTGCGCGATGTCGCGCGGGTGGAAATGGGCGCGGAAAACTACGACTCGATCAGTTCGTTCGGCGGCACGCCGTCGGTGTACATCGGCATCAAGGCCACGCCGGGGGCCAACCCGCTGGACGTGATCAGGGAAGTGCGCAAGCTGATGCCCGAGCTGGAAGCGCAGCTGCCACCGAACCTGAAAAGCGAAATCGCCTACGACGCCACACTGTTCATTCAAGCCTCGATCGATGAGGTGGTGAAAACCCTGTTCGAAGCGGTACTGATCGTCATCGTCGTGGTGTTCCTGTTCCTCGGCGCATTGCGCTCGGTGGTGATCCCGGTGGTGACCATCCCGCTGTCGATGATCGGCGTGATGTTCTTCATGCAGATGATGGGTTACTCGATGAACCTGCTGACGCTGCTGGCAATGGTGCTGGCCATCGGTCTGGTGGTGGACGATGCGATCGTCGTGGTGGAAAACATCCACCGGCACATCGAAGAAGGCAAGACGCCGTTCGATGCTGCCCTGGAAGGCGCCCGCGAGATCGCCATGCCGGTGGTGTCGATGACCATCACCCTGGCGGCGGTGTACGCGCCGATCGGTTTTCTCACCGGGCTGACCGGAGCGTTGTTCAAGGAGTTCGCCCTGACCCTAGCCGGTGCGGTGGTGATTTCCGGCGTCGTCGCCCTGACCCTGTCGCCGATGATGTGCGCGTTTCTGCTGCGCCACGAAGAGAATCCCAGCGGACTGGCCCATCGTCTCGACCGGGTTTTCGAAGGCCTCAAGCGTCGTTATCAGAGCATGCTGCACGGCACGCTCAATACCCGGCCGGTGGTGCTGGTGTTCGCGGTGATCGTGCTGTGCCTGATTCCGGTGTTCCTCAAGTTCACCAAGTCGGAACTGGCGCCGGACGAGGACCAGGGCATCATTTTCATGATGGCCAGCGCGCCGCAGCCGACCAACCTCGACTACCTGAGCACCTACACCGACCAATTCATCACCATCTTCAAAGAGTTTCCCGAGTACTACTCTTCGTTCCAGATCAACGGCTACAACGGCGTGCAGGCCGGTATCGGCGGTTTCCTGCTCAAGCCATGGAACGAGCGCAGCCGCACGCAGATGGAAATCCTCCCCGAGGTGCAGAGCAAACTGGAGAGCATTCCCGGCTTGCAGATCTTCGGCTTCAACCTGCCCTCCCTGCCCGGCACCGGTGAAGGGTTGCCGTTCGAATTCGTGGTCAACACCGCCAATGACTACGAGTTGCTGCTGCAAGTTGCCGAGCGCATCGAGAAGCGCGCCATGGAGTCGGGCAAGTTCGCCTTCGTCGACCTCGATCTGGCGTTCGACAAACCGGAGGTGGTGGTCGATATCGACCGCGACAAGGCTGCGCAGATGGGCGTATCCATGCTCGATCTGGGCGGCACGCTGGCGACCTTGCTTGGCGAGGCGGAGATCAACCGCTTCACCATCGACGGGCGCAGCTACAAGGTCATCGCCCAGGTCGAACGGGCCTACCGCGACAACCCGGACTGGCTGAACAACTACTACGTGAAAAACACTCAGGGCGAATTGTTGCCACTGTCGACCTTGATCAAGGTCAGCGACCGCGCACGACCGCGCCAGCTCAACCAGTTCCAGCAGCTCAACGCGGCGAAGATTTCCGGTTTCCCGCTGGTGAGCATGGGCGAAGCCATCGATACCGTGCTGCAGATCGCCCGTGAAGAAGCACCGGCCGGGTTTGCCTTTGACTACGGTGGCGCCTCGCGCCAGTACGTGCAGGAAGGCAGTGCCTTGTGGGTCACGTTCGCCCTGGCGCTAGCGATCATCTTTCTGGTGCTGGCCGCCCAGTTCGAAAGCTTCCGCGATCCGCTGGTGATTCTGGTGACGGTGCCGCTGTCGATTTGCGGCGCGCTGATTCCGCTGTTCCTTGGCTGGTCGAGCATGAACATCTACACCCAGGTCGGGCTGGTGACGCTGATCGGCCTGATCAGCAAACACGGCATCCTGATCGTCGAGTTCGCCAACCAGTTGCGCAAGGACAAGGGCCTGACTCCCCGCGAAGCCGTGGAAGAAGCGGCGGCGATTCGCTTGCGTCCGGTGCTGATGACCACGGCGGCGATGGTGTTCGGCATGGTGCCGCTGATTCTGGCGACAGGGGCGGGAGCGGTCAGCCGGTTTGATATCGGCATGGTGATCGCCACGGGGATGTCGATTGGCACGTTGTTTACGTTGTTCGTGCTGCCGTGTGTCTACACCTTCCTGGCGAAACCGGATCCCAAACCCACCACATAGCTCCTTGTAGGAGTGAGCCTGCTCGCGATAGCGGTATGTCAGTTTCCATAATGTTGACTGACACACCGTTATCGCGAGCAGGCTCACTCCTACAGGGGGAGCGGTGTGTAAAAAAAAGGCCTCGCATTTGCGAGGCCTTTTATTTGGGCTTCATTCGTTTCAACTGGCTGGCCTCATTCCTTGGGACAGTCCGAACATGAACAACAACAAATCATGATCGGGCTGGGTCGCCACGGAGGCCTTGGCCACCCGTGGAACCGAACAGAAAGCGTCGTTCCCGGACGCTCCTATGACCTGCATGCGCGGCTGCTCCCAGGCAGCCACCGCCAGTGAAGCAACTGCCAAGGCCCCAACCAGGAACAAACCTCGTGCAATTTCGAGTTTCATCGCTATAAACCTTTGATAGCGCTGCCAAACGCCGTCTCATAAAAGTAGACGAGTTTTTTCCAGTCGGCATCGCGGAACGACGAATGGCGACGCAGCTGCTTCATGTCATGCTGCGCGGCGCGATAGGCGGTCAGGCGCTGGCGGCACTTCTCCAGATCGATCAGCGCCACTTCAACCTGCGCCGCTTCGCCTTCACCGATCACCCGCACGAACACGTGCTTGATGTAGATGCAGCTGTGCTGCCAGCGGCCCTTGTGCATGCGCGCCAGGTTCTCGGCGAGGTCCTTGAGGACACGCTCGTAAACCACGTCGCCACACTGATCGCGGCCACCAGCAGCGGCCAGCCAGTGTTCCAGTTCCTGAAAGCCGTCGAGTGATCTGGTGACAAGCAGGGCCCGCCACTTGTGCTGCGGATCCGGTTGAGCGCCGCAAAAAACGATCTGCGGAACCCGCACACCGAGCTTGCTCACGCCGGTCAGTGCATCGAGTTCACGCAATACGGTCGGGCGACCGAACGGGTGCAACCAGCTGCGATAGATGTGCCCGGTCTGGCGCTTGGCGTACAGCAACTGGCCGTCACGGCCGACGATACGCTGCACACCACTTTCACCGCCGCGGCGCACGTTGGGCTCTTCAACCCATTCGCCGCGCTGGGCCCAGTAATAATCGAAACCATCCTGTGGAGCGATACCCGCTCCAACCGCTGCTTGCACTGCCATCCTCTACCTCTTGCGTAATACGTAAACCCGCCACATCGCATAGAGCGGTATAAAGTCCAGTTGTTCCTGAATGCGGAAACCCGCCTGTTCAAATTCTTTCTCGATCGTCGTTGCCGGAATCAGAAAGCGATTCTGGTAATCGCGATTTGGCCGGTCCAGCTCAGCGCGTTTGCGCTTCCAGGCTTTGAAGTTGCCGTCGACCCACAATGAAACAATCACGCTGTCACGGGTGACCCGCTCGAATTCACGCAGGATCACCTTGCGGTGCTCGGCTTCACCGATGTGGTGAAGAAGACGCATGCAGAAGATGCTGTCGACCGCGTTATCCGGCAGAGCAATATCGAACGCCGAGGTGTGCAGCGGTTGTACGCGCTTGACCACCTCGGCCGGCTGACCTTGCAGCGCCGTATTGATCATCGACTCGGAATTGTCCGCTCCGATAATTACCCGATTGGGCTTTTCCGCGAGCATCGGCCAGAAGCGCCCTGCACCGCAGGGCAGGTCCAGCACCAGCCCGGGATCCCCCGCCAGCGCCAGGGCCTTGCGCCCCAATTGCTCGTCGCGCCAGTGCGACAGGCGGCGGCCAAGGCTCTCCTTGTGCTTGCGCAGGTAGCGTTGTGCGTGTTGGTCGTCGTACTTTTCGGAAAAATCGAGCTTGATCGGGCCGGCCATCGTCTGGACTCCTGAGTTCTGATGACGTCACCTTAGGCAGCGACGTGTCAGCGTCAGGTCATCCAATTGTGAAAATTCTGTCAGGTAAATCTGCAAAGTATTACAACGTTATACAGGATTTAGACAGGTGGGCGGGAGTAGGCTCGAGACACTATTTGCCTGCATTCACGCCAAGATCTACCTCGAATCGGCAGCCATTGGGCTCCATTGTGCTCAGGCTGACCGTCCAGCCCTGGTTTTCGCAGATGCGCTGCACCAGCGATAACCCCAGGCCCAGACCCTCGCCCCGCTTCTCGCTGCCGCGCACAAATGGCTCGAACATCGCCTCGCGTTTTTCCTCGGGAATGCCCACGCCCGAGTCCTCGACGGCGAAGCCGTTGGCGGTGAGGGTCAGGCGAATGAAACCCTGCTCGGTGTAATGCAGTGCATTGCGCAGCAAATTGCCCATCACCGCGTTGAGCAAGGTCGCGTTGTAACGGGTGTCTGGAGGGTTGCCTGCCTCGAACATCAGCGTCAGGCCCTTGCGCTCGATCGGCTCGCGCCACAGGCACAGCAGGCTTTCGGCCACTTGCGTGAGGTTCTGCTGCGGCGCTGCCCCGGCCTCTTCGTTCTGCGCGCGCGCCAGCGTCAGGAAGGTCTGCACCAGCTCGCGCATTTCCTCACTCGCGCGGGCGATACGCTCGACCTGGGCGCGACCGCGCTGATCGATGCCGGGGTTTTCCAACAGCAGTTCGCAGGAACTGGCGAGGACCATCAGCGGCGTGCGCAATTCATGGCTGACGTCGCTGGTGAACAGCCGCTCGCGGGTCAACGCCTGACGCAACCGGCCCAGCGTGGCATCGAACGCCACTGCCAGTTCACCGACTTCATCCGCGGCGTAATCCGGTGCCAGGGGTGGCGCCAGGCCGAGCAACTGATCGCGATGGCGCACCTGCCGGGCCAGCCGCACCACCGGCGCCATCACCTTGCGCGCGAGCACCCAGCCGAGAAACACCGCCAGCGCCAGACTGAGCACGAAGCCCACCAGCACCACGGCGAACAGCACGCGCTCGCGCTCTTCGAAATCGCTCTGATCCTGCAGCAGCACGTAGCGCCGGCCATCGACCACTTCGACCATGGCGTGATAGGACAGCTGCTCGCGAAACACTTCATGGAAACCTGCATCGAGGTGACGCAAATCCTTGGGCAGCTCGAAATCCCCGGGCCCGCCGCTGAAATAGAACAACTGATCCGGCTCCGGGCGATGGCTCCAGTCCGAGACGTTGTCCATCAGCAGCAGGCGTTGCAGGTCGCCACCCAGCCCTGCGGAAATCAGTTTCTCTTCCACCAGGTGCACCGTTGCCACGATGCCCATGGCGAAAGCGCCGGCCACCAGTGCGCTCATCAGCGCAAAGGCGATGATGATCCGCTGGGAAAGGCTCTGCTTAAACTCCATCTCGGCCCTCGGCCAAGCGATAACCGACACCGTGCACGGTGTGCAGCAGTGGCTTGGCGAATGGCTTGTCGATCACCTGGCGCAACTGGTGAACATGGCTGCGCAGGCTGTCGCTGTCCGGGCAGTCGTCGCCCCACAGCGCTTCTTCGAGAATCTCCCGACGCAGGACGTGCGGGCTCTTCTGCATCAGCACCGCGAGCAACTTGAGGCCGACCGGGTTGAGCTTGAGCAGCTTGCCTTCACGGGTCACTTCCAGGGTGTCGAGGTCGTAGCTCAGATCACCGACCTGCAACGCGCGGCGACCGCCGCCCTGAGCACGGCGCATGACCGCTTCGACGCGCGCCGCCAGTTCGGACAGGGCGAACGGTTTGATCAGGTAATCGTCGGCACCGGACTTGAAGCCCTGCAGCCGGTCGTCGAGTTGATCGCGCGCAGTGAGCATGATCACCGGGGTGTCGCGCCGGGCATCTTCACGCAGGCGCTTGCACAAGGTGTAGCCGTCGATGCCGGGCAGCATGATGTCGAGCACGATCAGGTCGTAATGCTCGGTTGCCGCCAGATGCAGACCGGACAGACCATCCTGGGCGCAATCGACGGTATAGCCTTTCATGCCCAGGTAATCGGCCAGATTGGCCAGGATGTCACGGTTGTCTTCGACCAGCAGAATTCGCATGGGCACCTCCTCCGAACGGGGTAACGGCCGTCTTGGCCCGCGCAGCTTACGGCCAAGTGTGGCTCAGGGCTAGGGGCCGTTGGATAAACCCGCGCATTGCGCTACCCGACGTTTTTTTCACTTTCGATTAACGAATCGCCAACGCCACCGCGCGCAGACTCCGCGCGATCTCGCTCTCTCCACTCCCTTCATCGACCAAGGAATCTGCCATGGTGTCGACCTCTGCCCTTCCCGCTTCAAGACCACTGAACGGGTGGTTGTGTCTGGGCATTCCCGCAGCGGCGGCGATCATTCTGCTGTTGCTGGAACTGACCGATCTGGACATGGTTCTGGCGCGAATGTTCTACGACCCGGTCGCCGGTGATTTCATCGGGCGGCACAGCTATTTTCTCGAAGACATCCTGCATGACCGGGCGAAACAGGTGGTGATCGGCTTCTCGGTATTTGCCATCCTCGGTTTCATCGGCGCGTTTTTCATCGAACGGCTGAAACCGTTCAAGCGTGAATTGGGCTGTCTGGTGCTATCGCTGGGACTGGCCACTTCGTTCGTCACTCCGGTCAAAGCCGTTACCGCGGTGCAGTGCCCATGGAGTCTGGAGCAATTCGGCGGCCATGAAACCTACAGCAAACTGATGGAGCATCGTCCCGCCACCGACAAGCCCGGGCGTTGCTGGCCGGGTGGCCATGCAGCGACCGGGTTCACCTTGTTTGCGTTGTTCTTCGTGCTGCGCGACCGCCGTCCCCGGCTGGCACGGCTGGCGTTTGTATTTGCCTTCGCGCTGGGCTCGGTGTTTTCGATCAGCCGCATGATGCAGGGCGCGCACTTCTTTTCGCACAACGTATGGACGGCGATCTTCTGCTGGCTGATTTGTCTGGGGGCCTATTACTGGGTGCTTTATCGCCCGGCAGGCAAGACTTCGACGGTTTTGAATCCGCAGCCAATCAACGCCTGAAATACAAATCCAATGTAGGAGTGAGCCTGCTCGCGATAGCGGTGTGTCATTCAAATAGCCAGTGACTGACATACCGCTATCGCGAGCAGGCTCACTCCTACAGGGGGCGGTGCAACTCTGGAATTCGGGCAATAAAAAACCCCGCTGACTTTCGCCAGCGGGGTTTTGCGTTACAGGGCCAGGGCTGGCTTACATCATGCCGCCCATGCCACCCATGCCGCCCATGTCTGGCATGCCGCCGCCCGCTGCACCTTCTTTCTTCGGTGCGTCAGCAACAGCTGCTTCGGTGGTCAGGATCAGACCGCCGATCGAAGCTGCGGCTTGCAGAGCCGAACGGGTTACCTTGGTTGGGTCCAGGATGCCCATTTCGATCATGTCGCCGTATTCGCCGGAAGCAGCGTTGTAACCGAAGTTACCTTTGCCGTTCTTCACTTCGTTGACGACGACGCTTGGCTCGTCACCGGAGTTGGCAGCGATCTGACGCAGCGGCGCTTCAACAGCGCGACGCAGCACAGCGATACCGACGTTCTGGTCAGCGTTGTCGCCGGTCAGCTCGGTCAGTGCTTCCAGAGCACGGATCAGCGCCACGCCACCGCCAGGTACCACGCCTTCTTCAACGGCTGCACGGGTTGCGTGCAGGGCGTCTTCAACGCGGGCTTTCTTCTCTTTCATTTCAACTTCGGAACCAGCGCCAACCTTGATCACCGCAACGCCGCCGGACAGCTTGGCCAGACGCTCTTGCAGTTTTTCACGGTCGTAGTCCGAGGACGTTTCGGCAACCTGGGCACGGATCTGAGCGATACGGCCTTCGATGTCTGCCTGTACGCCAGCACCGTCAACGATGATGGTGTTTTCCTTGGACAGGGTCACGCGCTTGGCGTTACCCAGGTGCTCCAGGGTGGTGCTTTCCAGGCTCAGACCGATCTCTTCGGAGATGACGGTACCGCCGGTCAGAACGGCGATGTCCTGCAGCATGGCCTTGCGACGGTCGCCGAAGCCCGGTGCCTTGACGGCAGCGACTTTGACGATGCCACGCATGTTGTTCACAACCAGAGTCGCCAGGGCTTCGCCTTCAACGTCTTCGGCCACGATCAGCAGTGGACGGCCGGCTTTGGCAACGGCTTCCAGCACTGGCAGCATTTCGCGGATGTTCGAGATCTTCTTGTCGACCAGCAGGATCAGCGGGCCGTCGAGCTCGGCAACCATGGTGTCCGGCTTGTTGACGAAGTATGGCGACAGGTAGCCACGGTCGAACTGCATGCCTTCTACAACCGACAGTTCGTTTTCCAGGCCCGAGCCTTCTTCAACGGTGATCACGCCTTCTTTACCGACTTTTTCCATGGCTTCGGCAATGATGTCGCCGATGGAGTTGTCGGAGTTGGCCGAGATGGTGCCGACCTGAGCGATGGCCTTGAAGTCAGCGCATGGCTTGGACAGGGCTTTGAGCTCTTTGACGATGGCGATGGTCGCCTTGTCGATGCCGCGCTTGAGGTCCATCGGGTTCATGCCGGCAGCGACGGCTTTCAGGCCTTCGTTGACGATCGACTGAGCCAGAACGGTAGCGGTGGTAGTACCGTCACCAGCATCATCGTTGGCACGGGAGGCAACGTCTTTGACCAGCTGCGCGCCCATGTTTTCGAAACGATCTTCGAGTTCGATCTCTTTGGCGACGGAAACGCCGTCCTTGGTGATGGTCGGAGCGCCGAAGCTCTTCTCGAGGATCACGTTACGGCCTTTCGGGCCCAGGGTCGCTTTTACCGCGTCAGCCAGAACGTTGACGCCTTTGAGCATCTTGGAGCGGGCGGCATCGCCGAACTTAACTTCTTTAGCAGCCATGATCGATATTCCTTAAATACTTTGTAGTAACGGGAAAATGAACGGGAGTATCAGCCTTCGATAACCGCGAGAATTTCGTTCTCGCTCATTACCAGCAGGTCTTCGCCATCGACTTTCACAGTGTTGCTGCCGGAGTAGGGACCGAACACAACCTTGTCGCCTTCCTTCACGGACAGTGCACGCACTTCACCGTTTTCCAGAGCTTTGCCCGGGCCTACAGCGAGAATCACACCGTGGTTGGCTTTTTCAGCAGCCGAACCTGGCAGGACGATACCGCCAGCGGTTTTCTTTTCTTCTTCGCTGCGACGGATAACGACGCGGTCATGCAGAGGACGAAGCTTCATTGTCGATCTCTCCTAATTGTGGTTTTCATCGGCCGGTGTAGTCCCGGCGGGTTTAACAAATCCGGCCTGCGCCGGTCGCGATTCGTCGAGCGAACCGCGGAAGTCTGTCCGGTTCAAATACCGGAAACCTTTCGGTGACCGATACATAGGGGCGTACAAGCCGATTACAAGGGCTGGCGGAAAAAATTTTTCATCCAGACACGGTAAATAACAGCCATAAACGAGCACGGCACCCGCAGGTGCCGTGTCGATGCTGATGTCACTTGTTGTCGCGGTGCTCGAACTCGCCTTCGATCACATTCGGCTCTCGCCCCAGCGGCTCGCGCGGTGCCGGGCCGCCACGGGGTTGCAGGTCGTCGGCGAAGGCGCGCTGGCGCATGGCCTGGTCTTCGGCGCGCTGACGCATCTTGTTTGCCAGCAGACGGCGGGTGACCGGCAACAGCATCACCAGACCGACCACATCACTGATGAAGCCGGGGATGATCAACAGGCCGCCGGCCAGCGCCAGCATCAGGCCTTCGAGCATGGTCTGCGCGGGCAATTCGCCGCGGTTCAGGCTTTCCCGGGCACGCAATGCGGTGGCCAGACCGGCGACGCGCAGTACGAACACACCGAACATCGAGCCGAGAATGATCAGCAGCAGGGCCGGGAAGAACCCGATAGAGCCTGCCACTTTGACGAATACGAACAGCTCCAGCACTGGAAACAGCAGAAAGAGCAACAGAAAAGGGCGCATCAAAGTTTCCTCAACGCAAGAAATGCCTTGCAGTAGGCCTTAGATGACGTCGCCCTTGCGTGAATTCAACCTTAAGAATCCGGTTTTTTTGGCCAGACCTCGGCGTGAGCCAATGAAACCAAGGCCTCGCGCACTTGTGTCGGCGTATTACATGGCGCCGCGAAGGGTAACCAGTACAGCGCCTGACCGATGCGCAGGTGCATGCCTTCGCTGTCGATGCCGGCCAGTTGCGCCGGCTCGCTGTTCGGCAGCCCCGCCAGCGCGACGTAATGGGCGATGGCTTTGGCGTGGTCGCTGTTCATGTGCTCGACCATGCTGATTTCCGCCTTGCCGGCGAACGGGTTGGCCAGGGTCAGATGGTCGACCCAGTGGATCGCGCCAAACCCGCCGATGTAGCGATGGCGCACCGGATCGAGCACCCAGAAATCGAAATCATGAGCCTGGTGATAATTCTGCGAGTCTGGGAAATAGCGGTAATAACGTTCGGCGGCGGCCTCGATGGCTGCCGGGTCTTCGAGCTTCTGCGCTTGCGCCAGATAGGTCAGACGCCCGACCGCCTGCACATCGTCGGCCTCGCGCTCGCCCACCAGCATCGAGCACTTCGGATCCTTCTGCAGGTTGTGGGTGTGCTGGGCGATGCGACTGATCAGAATCAGCGGCCGGCCCTGCTCGTCCAGGCAATACGGCACAACCGAGCCGAAGGGAAAACCCGGCATCGATCTGGAATGGGTCGACAGCACTCCACGGTATTCCTTGAGAAGCAATTCTCGGGCATTCTTCGCCACTTCAGCGCTCAATTTGTGACTCCTTAAATAGGTTCCGTCTAGAAAACGGACAGGCGCGCAGCGAAAAGTAACCGGCGCGCATCGGGCAAATGTTCTTGTGCAACCAGCCCCGGACCGGTGCCGATCGAGCGTTGCCGACAACAAAAACAACTCAGACCTGCCAGCGGGACATGCGAATGCAACTCAACGACAAAGTAATCATTATCACCGGCGGTTGCCAGGGTTTGGGCCGCTCCATGGCCGAGTATTTCGCCGGCAAGGGCGCGAAACTGGCCCTGGTCGATCTGAATCAGGAAAAACTCGACGACGCCGTGGCCGCCTGCAAAGCCAAGGGTGTCGACGCGCGCAGCTACCTGTGCAACGTCGCCAATGAAGAACAGGTCGAGCACATGGTCGCGCAAGTGGCCGAAGACTTCGGCGCCATCCACGGCTTGATCAACAACGCCGGGATCCTGCGCGATGGTCTGCTGCTGAAGGTCAAGGACGGCGAGATGAGCAAGATGAGCCTCGCCCAGTGGCAGGCGGTGATCGACGTCAACCTGACCGGCGTGTTCCTCTGCACCCGTGAAGTCGCGGCGAAAATGGTCGAGCTGAAGAACAGCGGCGCGATCATCAATATTTCGTCGATCTCCCGCGCGGGTAACGTCGGCCAGACCAACTACTCGGCAGCCAAGGCTGGCGTAGCGGCGGCGACCGTGACCTGGGCAAAAGAGCTGGCGCGTTACGGCATTCGCGTCGCGGGCATTGCGCCGGGCTTCATCGAAACCGAGATGACCCTGGGCATGAAGCCGGAAGCGCTGGAGAAAATGACCTCGGGTATTCCGCTCAAGCGCATGGGCAAGCCGGAAGAGATCGCCCATTCGGCGGCGTATATCTTCGAGAACGACTATTACACCGGGCGGATTCTGGAGATGGATGGCGGGTTGCGGATCTAAGCCCCACCACAAAACCACTGTAGGAGTGAGCCTGCTCGCGATAGCGGATTAACATTCAACAGATGCGTTGAATGAACGACCGCAATCGCGAGCAGGCTCACTCCTACAGGGTTATCGGTGTTGCGAATTGATCAATCGTCGCTGATGGTGATGTTCGGCATCGCCGGCGTAACGGCTTCCTGCAACACAATGCGCGCGCCGACGTGGCGGGCCAGTTCCTGATAGACCATGGCGATCTGGCTGTCCGGCTCGGCGATCACGGTTGGCCTGCCGCCGTCGGCCTGTTCGCGGATCAGCATCGACAGCGGCAGCGAGGCCAGCAGTTCGACGCCGTACTGGGTGGCCAGTTTCTCACCGCCACCTTCACCGAACAGATGCTCGGCATGCCCGCAGTTCGAGCAGATGTGCACGGCCATGTTTTCCACCACGCCCAGCACCGGAATGTTGACCTTGCGGAACATTTCCACGCCTTTGCGCGCATCGAGCAGCGCCAGATCCTGCGGCGTGGTGACGATCACCGCGCCCGCCACCGGGACTTTCTGCGCCAGGGTCAGCTGGATGTCGCCGGTGCCTGGTGGCATGTCGATGACCAGGTAATCCAGATCGCCCCACGCAGTCTGCGTGACCAGTTGCAGCAGCGCCCCGGAAACCATCGGCCCGCGCCAGACCATCGGCGTGTTGTCGTCGGTCAGGAATGCCATCGACATGACTTCCACACCGTGGGCCTTGAGCGGCACGAACCACTTCTGATCCTTGATTTCCGGGCGGGTGCGCTCGGGGATGCCGAACATGATGCCCTGGCTCGGGCCGTAGATATCGGCGTCGAGGATGCCGACTTTGGCGCCTTCACGAGCCAGCGCCAGCGCAAGGTTGGCGGCAGTGGTGGATTTGCCCACGCCACCCTTGCCGGAAGCCACAGCGACCACATTCTTGACGTTGGCCAGCCCCGGAATCTGCGCCTGGGCCTTGTGCGCGGCGATCACGCTGGTGATCTCGACTTTCGCTGCCGTGACGCCGTCGAGATTTTCGATTGCCAGTTGCAGCATCTGCGCCCAACCGCTCTTGAACAGCCCCGCGGCATAGCCGATTTCCATCTGCACATTGACGCGGTCACCGATGATCTCGATGTTTTTCACGCAACCGGCGCTGAGCGGGTCCTGGTTCAGGTAAGGGTCGGTGTATTGGCTGAGGACGGCTTCCACCGCTGCGCGAGTGACGGCGCTCATGGGCAACTCCGATAACAAGACTGGAAAGGATGGCGGCTATCCTACCCCTTCTGCCCTCCAGACGGCATGCCCGGCAACCATTTGCAGGGGTGAAATATCTTTGCCGGCGCTTTATAGTGGCCGACCTCCGTTTCATCAAGTAGCGAAGCCCCATGTCCGAGCCACGCAAGATCCTCGTCACCAGCGCCCTGCCCTACGCCAACGGTTCGATCCACCTTGGCCACATGCTGGAATACATCCAGACCGATATGTGGGTGCGCTTCCAGAAGCATCGCGGCAACCAATGCATCTATGTCTGCGCCGACGACGCCCACGGTTCGGCGATCATGCTGCGCGCGGAAAAGGAAGGCCTCACCCCGGAACAACTGATCGCCAACGTGCAGGCTGAACACAGCGCCGACTTTGCCGATTTCCTGGTTGATTTCGACAACTTCCACTCCACTCACGCCGAAGAAAACCGTGAGCTGTCGAGCCAGATCTACCTCAAGCTGCGTGACGCCGGGCACATCGCCCAGCGCTCGATCACCCAGTATTTCGACCCGGAAAAGAAAATGTTCCTGGCCGACCGCTTCATCAAGGGCACCTGCCCGAAGTGTGGCACCGAAGACCAGTACGGCGACAACTGCGAAAAATGCGGCGCGACCTACGCTCCGACCGACCTGAAGGATCCGAAGTCGGCGATCTCCGGCGCCACCCCGGTGCTCAAGGATTCCCAGCACTTCTTCTTCAAGCTGCCGGATTTCCAGGACATGCTCCAGGCCTGGACCCGTAGCGGCACCCTGCAGGACGCCGTGGCCAACAAAATCGCCGAATGGCTGGACGCCGGCCTGCAACAGTGGGACATCTCCCGCGATGCGCCGTACTTCGGCTTCGAGATTCCGGGCGAGCCGGGCAAGTATTTCTACGTCTGGCTGGATGCGCCGATCGGCTACATGGCGAGTTTCAAGAACCTCTGCAACCGTACGCCTGCGCTTGACTTCGACGCGTTCTGGGGCAAGGACTCGACCGCCGAGCTGTATCACTTCATCGGCAAGGACATCGTCAATTTCCACGCGCTGTTCTGGCCAGCCATGCTCGAAGGCGCCGGCTACCGCAAGCCGACCGGCATCAACGTGCACGGCTACCTGACCGTCAACGGCCAGAAAATGTCGAAGTCGCGCGGCACCTTCATCAAGGCCCGCACCTATCTCGATCACCTGTCGCCGGAATACCTGCGCTATTACTACGCAGCCAAACTGGGCCGTGGCGTCGATGACCTCGACCTGAACCTCGAAGACTTCGTGCAGAAGGTCAACTCCGACCTGGTCGGCAAAGTGGTCAACATCGCCAGCCGTTGCGCCGGTTTCATTCACAAGGGCAACGCTGGCCTGCTGGTCGACAACAATGCCGCGCCGGAACTGACCGAGGCCTTCCTCGCCGCTGCGCCGAGCATTGCCGACGCCTATGAAGCCCGCGACTTCGCCCGTGCCATGCGTGAAACCATGGCCCTGGCCGACCGCGCCAACGCGTGGATCGCCGACAAGGCACCGTGGTCGCTGAACAAGCAGGAAGGCAAGCAGGGTGAAGTCCAGGCGATCTGCGCCACCGGCATCAATCTGTTCCGCCAGTTGGTGATCTTCCTCAAACCGGTGCTGCCGCTGCTGGCCGCCGATGCCGAGGCGTTCCTCAACGTCGCGCCGCTGACCTGGAACGACCACACCACCCTGCTGGCCAACCATCAGCTGAACGAATTCAAACCGTTGATGACCCGCATCGACCCGGTAAAAGTGCAAGCCATGACCGACGCCTCGAAAGAAGACCTGACCGCCAGCCAGACCGACACCGGCGAAGCCAAGCCTGCGGGCAACGGCGAGCTGGTCAAGGATCCGCTGTCGCCGGAAATCGATTTCGACGCGTTCGCCGCCATCGACCTGCGCGTGGCGCTGATCGTCAAGGCCGAACACGTGGAGGGCGCCGACAAACTGCTGCGCCTGACCCTCGATATCGGTGACGAGCAACGCAATGTGTTCTCCGGGATCAAGAGCGCTTACCCGGATCCATCCAAACTCGACGGTCGCCTGACCATGATGATCGCCAACCTCAAGCCACGGAAAATGAAATTCGGTATTTCCGAGGGCATGGTGATGGCTGCAGGTCCCGGCGGTGAAGAGATCTACCTGCTGAGTCCGGACAGCGGCGCCAAGCCGGGTCAGCGCATCAAGTAAGACGTTGCCGTAAAACGATCCCACCGACGTGCCCCGCATGCCGGTGGGATTTTTCATATCTGGCCGGATAGTGCCTAACCTTAAGGATACCCGCCCGTTTCGCTGGCAGAACCATGACCGAACTCGTGTTAACGCTGATCAGTGCTGCGCTGCTCAACAACTTCGTGTTGCACTGGCCGCTGGGCGTCGCTCCGCTGCTGGCGGGTAGCCGACGGCAAGTCCATGCGCTGGGGTTGGCGACGTTGTGCCTGATGATGATCGTCGGCGTCATCGGTCAGGCGATCTGGCAGTGGATGCTGGTGCCACTGAAGCTTGAAGCGCTGCGTCTGTTCGTGTTCCTGCCGCTGAGTGTGTTATTGATCGCGCCGCTGCTGAAACTGCTGGCGCACGGGCTGCCGGATTGGCCGTTCGAGGGCCTGTGGCCACTGTTGCTCGGCAATGCCGGGGTACTCGGACTGGCGCTGATCAACGCGCAAAACGATCACGGCCTGCTGCACGCGACAGCCCTGAGCCTCGGTGCCGGGCTGGGTTTCTGGCTGGTGCTGAGCGTGTTCTGCGACCTGCGTGAACGCACGGCCGCCAACGATACTCCCCTGCCCTTTCGCGGCCTGCCGATCGACCTGATCAGCGCCGGACTGATCGCAGTGATTTTTCTCGGATTCAGTGGATTGATCAAAACATGAGTCTGATTCAACGCATCGATGCCCTGCTGCCGCAGACCCAATGCGGCAAGTGCGGCCATCCCGGATGCAAACCCTATGCGCAAGGCATCGTTGATGGCGAGCCGATCAACAAGTGCCCGCCGGGCGGCGAGGAAACCATCGCTGCCCTCGCCGAGCTGTTGAAAATACCGGTGCTGGAACTGGACATAAGCCGGGGCCCGGCACCGCCGCAGGTGGCGTTCATCCGCGAGGCCGAATGCATCGGCTGCACCAAGTGCATTCAGGCCTGCCCGGTCGACGCCATCGTCGGCGCGGCAAAACTGATGCACACGGTGCTGATCGACGAATGCACCGGTTGTGACCTGTGCGTCGCGCCGTGCCCGGTCGATTGCATCGAAATGCATCCTCTGCCTGCGAACACGATCCCGGTGGTTGGCGGTCTCGCATTCGATCTCGAAGAACAGCGCGCCCGCGCTGAAAAGCGTGACCATGCGCGCCAGCGTTTCGAGCGCCGCAACCAGCGCCTGCTGCGTGAAGAACAGCAAAAACAGGCCGAACGTGAAGCGCGAGCCGCGCGTGCGGCACAACCGCAAGTATCGACCGCCGACCCGGTGCAGGCTGCGCTGGAGCGGGTGCGTGCGCAAAAAGCCGCGAACGCAGATGCGGCGCTGAAGAAGGCCAAGGTCGATGTGGCGATGAGTCGTGCGCAACTGCACAAATCCCTGAAAGCCTTTGGTCATCCGCCGACGTTCGAGCAGCAGGCGCAATTGATCGTGCTGCAGCAACAATTCGAAGTCGCCGAGCAAGCACTGGCGAAGCTGGAAAACAGTCAACCGGCTATTCCCGCCGTCCCTGCCCCGAGCAACGACGCAGAGTTGAAGCGGGCGAAGATTCAGTTGGCCATGCGCCGCGCCGAATTGAAAAAGGCCCAGGCCGCGGAGGCTGCGCCGGAGCAGATCGCCGCACTGGAACACGCCGTGACCGATGCCGAGCGCCGGGTGCAAGACCATGCCGCCCCTTGAGGCAGCGGACGCTCGCCTGCAACAGGCGATGAATAGCGTGCTGCTCGCAGCTCTGCCGGGGCTGCTTGCATTGTTCTGGCTGTATGGCTGGGGCGTGTTGATCAACCTGCTGCTGGCGGTTGTCAGCGCTTTGCTCGTCGAGGCTGGCGTTGCCCGTCTGCGTCGGCAAGCGCTGCAACCTGCGTTGCTCGATGGCAGTGCGCTGGTCAGCGCGATGTTGCTGGCCGTTGCGCTGCCCGCTTATTGCCCTTGGTGGCTGACGGTCATCGCAACCGCCTCGGGTTTGTTGTTCGGCAAGCACCTGTATGGCGGCGTCGGCAAGAACCCGTTCAACCCGGCCATGCTTGGCTTTGCCTTGAGCATCGCGCTGTTCCCGCAAGCGATGACGCACTGGCCGGGTCATGGCCTTGATTTCCTTTCAGCGCTGCAACAGGTTTTCAATCCAGCACCAGCCCCGGACGCCTGGGTGCAGGCCACGGCACTGGACAGCTTGCGCATCAATAAAAGCCTGACCATGGATGAGCTGTTCGCCGGCAATCCGGCCTTCGGCCGTTTTGGCGGGCGCGGTGTGGAGTGGGTGAATCTGGCGTTCCTGCTCGGCGGCCTGTTCCTGTTGCAGCGGAAGGTCTTTTCCTGGCATGCGCCGGTGGGCATGCTTGCCAGTCTGTTCGTCATCAGTCTGTTGTGCTGGAACGGCTCGGGGTCGGATTCCCATGGCTCGCCGCTGTTTCACCTGCTCAGCGGCGCCACGATGCTCGGTGCATTCTTTATCGTCACCGAACCGGTCTCCGGTGCAAAAAACGCCCTCGCCCGCCTGTTGTTCGGCATCGGCGTCGGCTTGCTGACTTATCTGATTCGCACGTGGGGTGGTTACCCCGACGGCGTCGCGTTCGCGGTATTGCTGATGAATCTTCTGGTACCGGCACTGGAGCGCTTCGCCGCCAGGCGTCAGCCGCCGGTGAGCGCATGAACCGCTCGGCCAGTGTCGTGACGGTTGTGCTGCTCGCACTCGGCGGCGTCAGCGCGACGTACCTGCTGCAACGCAGCAGCGCGCCGCAGATCAGCGCCGAGCAACGCTTGCTCGACAGCCGCAAACTGCTCGATGTGCTTCCTGCCGGGTATTACGACAATCAACCGCTGGAACGGCCGCTAGCCCTCGGCAAGGTGACGTTGCGCCATAGCATTTTGTCGGGCGGCTATCGGGCGATGCGATCCGGACAAACGGTAGCCGTGCTGTTGCGCAGTCGCAGTGAGGGTTACGCAGGCACGCTCGAACTGCTGATCGCCATCGATGCCAACGGCAGACTCCTTGGTGTGAAAACCCTGGAGCAGCGCGAAACGCCGGGATTGGGTGGCTACCTTGGTGAATGGCCGAATGCCTGGCTGCAGCGTTTCACCGGTAAATCTCGCAATGA
This sequence comes from Pseudomonas moraviensis, assembly GCF_900105805.1. Lineage (NCBI taxonomy): Bacteria > Pseudomonadati > Pseudomonadota > Gammaproteobacteria > Pseudomonadales > Pseudomonadaceae > Pseudomonas > Pseudomonas moraviensis. Next base: position 3,635,948 of record NZ_LT629788.1, read on the forward strand.
ACCGACAGACCCCGGTTGGGCGCTGAAAAAGGATCAAGGGCAATTCGATCAGATCGCCGGCGCGACCATCACCTCCCGTGCCACCCTCCATGCAATTCATGACGCACTGCGCTATTTCGATGAGCATCGGGAGCGGCTGTTGGGGGCTGGCCCATGAAACACACGGTGAGTTTATTGATGCTGGTGCCGCTCCTGGGTGCCACACCCACGTTGGACGCGGCGCTGGGGATGACCATAATGCTCGGCGCTGTGCTCGGCGTTTTTGCTGTCTGCATGTCGCCGTTGCGCAGGCGTGTGAAGGGCATGAGCGCGTTGCTGATCAGCCTGATCGTCGCCGCGACATTGACCAGTTGCGCGGATCTCGCCGCGCAACGCTGGTTTTTGCCATGGCAGCAGAAGTCCGAGCTCTACATAGGGTTGATCGCCTTGTACTGCGCCGTGTTTGAGTACCACGGCTTCTTCGGCGAGCCCGTCGCTGCCCGCGTCAAACGCTGCGCCCTGTTCGGCGCGCTCATGCTGTTGTTCGGTGGGTTGCGGGAGATTATCGGTCACGGCACCCTTGGCCGAGGACTGGCGGCGCATTGGCAAGGTCTGGTTTTATTCCCCGAGGGGCTGCATCTGATTATGCTGGTTCCCGGCGCTTTTGTTTTACTGGGTCTGCTTCTCGCCGTTCGTCAGGCGTGGACACGCCGCAACTCTGTCACCAAGGAAACGCATCGCCCATGAATGCTGCAAAACGTCTTGAGATATTTCGCCGCCTGCACGAAGACAATCCCGAGCCGAAAACCGAACTGGCCTATTCTTCGCCCTTCGAGTTACTGATTGCGGTAATTCTTTCGGCGCAGTCCACCGATGTGGGGGTCAACAAGGCCACTGCCAAACTCTTCCCCGTCGCCAACACACCCGCCGCGATTCACGCACTGGGCGTCGAGGGGTTGTCGGAATACATCAAGACGATCGGCCTCTACAACAGCAAGGCGAAAAACGTCATCGAAACCTGTCGCCTGCTGGTAGAACGCCATGGCGGCGAGGTCCCGCAGACCCGCGAGGAACTGGAAGCCTTGCCGGGCGTCGGGCGCAAGACTGCCAACGTGGTACTCAACACGGCTTTCCGTCAACTGACCATGGCGGTCGACACGCACATTTTCCGGGTCAGCAACCGCACCGGCATCGCGCCGGGGAAAAACGTGGTCGAAGTTGAAATGAAGTTGATGAAGTTTGTACCGAAAGAATTCCTGCTCGACTCGCACCATTGGCTGATTCTGCACGGCCGTTATGTATGCCTGGCGCGCAAACCGCGCTGCGGCAGCTGCCGCATCGAAGATCTGTGCGAATACAAACACAAAACTTCCGACGATTGATCCCCCATCAGTTTTTTGCATCCATCGATTGAAAAAATCTTTTTTACCCGCCGCAGTAATGTCGATATAAGGAGCGCCAAAGGCAGTCTTAGCCGGGAGTTGACTTCATGAGTACCGACACAGAGCAACTGGATGTAGAAGAGCTTATTTCCACCGATACCGATGAGGTCGAACCGGTGGTTGAAGTGGCCAAGACCAACCTCAGCAAGCGTCGCACAATCGACAACCTGCTTGAGGAGCGCCGATTGCAAAGGCAATTGGCCGACTACGATTTTGATTTCTGATATCTGAAGGCCTCCCTTGACGGAGGCTTTTCATTTTATGCGGCAACTGAGCTTGATCGGCCCATGACGGTCTCAGCTGTCGAATCGTTCAGACCAGGCCATTGCGCTGCGCCAGTTCGATCAGATCAACCAGAGAGCGGGCATTGAGTTTCAGTAACAGGCGAGTCTTGTAAGTGCTCACTGTCTTGTTGCTCAGAAACATGCCATCGGCGATTTCCTTGTTGGTCTTGCCGCGCGCCAACTGTTGCAACACCATCATTTCCCGACCGGACAGGCGATCGACCATGTCCGCTTCACTCGCATTGCCCAGACTGGTTCGCACGGTGTGCAGGGCCTGGTTGGGAAAGTAACTGTATCCCGAGAGCACTGCTTTGATTGCACTCAGCAATTCGGTCAGATCCTGTTGCTTGCACACATAACCTGCTGCGCCCGATTGCATGCAACGCATTGAAAAATGTCCGGGCGCCTGGGAAGTCAGCACCAGAACTTTCAGCGGCATCACGGTGGACGTCAGGCGTGCAATAACTTCCAGCCCGTCGAGTTTGGGTATTCCGATATCCAGAATGACAAGATCCGGCATTTGTTCGCGAGCAATTTGTAGTGCATCAACGCCATTATCCGTTTCTGCAATGACTTCGTAGCCATGCCGTTCCATCAGCATACGTACCGCAAGTCGAATGACGGGGTGGTCATCCACGATCAGCACTTTATTCATGGGCAAGTCCAGTTTTCGCTGTTCGAATTTTTAGAACACGCACGATATCCCAGTCACTTGCTCGATCGCATAACAACTTTTACACGCACTTGCATCGAGAGACATTCCCTACAGGCATTGAGGATATTTCCCACAAATCGAGCCTCGATGCGCTGTTTATTCGGCTAATTCCTTCACCCCGGTGTGAGGATTTTCAATTCCACGGCGACAGCGCCCTACGCCAACTGTTAACGGACTTGTCGACGCCCGCCCTCAGTAGCGGGGAGGCATGGAGCACTGGAACTCTGGCGGTACTAATGCGGCATTCATCATGGAAACATTACGCAGTAGCGCCTGAATTCTTTAGAGCACCCTGTGCTTGAGCGGGAATTTAAAACTTGAAACAACAGCCGCATACTTAAATTCTTGCTTTTGCTATAAATAGAAATACAACCTGCCAAACAACCCTATCGAACTCAAGACAATGCTCAAGATAAAAAAAAAGATAACCAACCCAATGACGGTCATCGCAATATTTGCGATTATTTCGGAAACATCGGCTGCCGTCTCACTGCCATTCCTTGACAATAAGGATCGGGAAATCTACGTCTGGTTTCTGATCAGTTTTCCCTTCTACTTGTTGTTTCTTTTTTTTATTACCCTCAACTTCAACCACCGCTCGCTCTACTCACCCTCGGATTTTGGCAAAGACAAAAGCTTTTTAAGGGCAACAGAGCAGCATGAGCGCGTCAACAAACGAAACGGACCGCCGCACGAGACAGGCGCACCGTGCGCTTTCGAAATAACCAGCAGCATCGTGTCGGGTAAAACGGCTGATGGCAGATTTCAACGGCCATGCCGAATTCACAATTCACCAGATCCGCCAGCCGATATGGGCGACCCACCCAGTCCGGTTGTACAGACTATCAAGTTGTCGCCCTTGATCAGCGAACTGAACATCATCGACACGAGGGATATTGATGCATCGAGGGAATTCGATGCGATTCTCGAGACTTTGCGCAGAACCGATAAAAAAAACCCGCGAGTGCTGGTGTTTTTGTCCAACCATGTGTCGGACTCGCTGGCTCACACCGCATTGCAGCAGATCCGGCAAGCGAAGAAAGGCTCAGGTGCGACGCTGTGTATCGTTTACAACCTGTGCTCACAGACAGTCACGTTGTTGGGAAGAACAAGCTGACAGATGAGTCATGCGCCGCACGCGCACAGACGAGAGACCAGCCTGATGAATCAGACAAAAATTCCAAAAAAAAGGCGGCCCCGAACAGGCCGCCTTTTTTATTGCGCGTCGTTCTGAATCGATCAGAACAACTTGCGGCCCTTGTTGGCAGCAATGCGCATGCGCAAGGCGTTGAGCTTGATGAAGCCCGCCGCGTCCGCCTGGTTGTAGGCGCCGCCGTCTTCTTCGAAGGTCGCGATATTGGCGTCGAACAGCGAATCGTCGGACTTGCGCCCGGTGACGATCACGTTGCCTTTATACAGCTTGAGGCGCACCACACCGTTCACGTTGACCTGCGAAGCGTCGATCATCTGCTGCAGCATCAGACGCTCAGGGCTCCACCAGTAGCCGGTGTAGATCAGGCTGGCGTACTTCGGCATCAACTCGTCCTTGAGGTGAGCGACTTCGCGGTCCAGAGTGATCGATTCGATGGCGCGGTGAGCGCGCAGCATGATGGTGCCGCCCGGGGTCTCGTAGCAGCCACGGGACTTCATGCCCACGTAACGGTTTTCGACGATGTCCAGACGACCGATGCCGTGTTCGCCGCCGATCCTGTTTAGCGTCGCCAGTACGGTGGCCGGGGTCATTTCGACGCCGTCCAGCGCGACGATATCGCCGTTGCGGTAGGTCAGTTCCAGATATTGCGGGGTGTCGGGAGCCTTCTCCGGGGAGACTGTCCAGCGCCACATGTCTTCTTCGTGCTCGGTCCAGGTATCTTCCAGCACGCCGCCTTCGTAAGAAATGTGCAGCAGGTTGGCGTCCATCGAGTACGGGGATTTTTTCTTGCCGTGGCGTTCGATCGGGATCGCGTGCTTCTCGGCGTAGTCCATCAGCTTCTCGCGGGACAACAGGTCCCACTCGCGCCATGGCGCAATCACTTTAACGCCTGGCTTGAGCGCGTAGGCGCCCAGTTCGAAACGCACCTGGTCGTTGCCCTTGCCGGTGGCGCCGTGGGAAATGGCGTCGGCGCCGGTTTCGTTGGCGATTTCGATCAGACGCTTGGCGATCAGCGGACGGGCGATGGATGTGCCCAGCAGGTACTCGCCTTCGTAAACGGTGTTGGCGCGGAACATCGGGAACACGAAATCACGCACGAATTCTTCGCGCAGGTCGTCGATGTAGATTTCTTTGACGCCCATGGCCTGAGCCTTGGCGCGGGCCGGCTCGACCTCTTCGCCTTGACCGAGATCGGCGGTGAACGTCACCACTTCACAGTTATAAGTATCCTGCAGCCACTTGAGGATCACCGAAGTGTCCAGGCCGCCGGAATACGCCAGAACGACCTTGTTTACGTCCGCCATGCCATCACTCCACGGGGTTCTACGGAAAGCCGGGGAGTCTACCGCTCAAACGCGATAATTTACAGAGGCGCGACAGCTTAAGACGACAAAGCGACAGAATCTGTCGAGAGCGCGACGATGACCGATGAGTCAGGAAGTCGTTGCGGCGGTGGCTGGCGTACTCGCTTGCGGTGCTGGCGCAGGGGCTGTGGTCGGTGCCACACGCGACAATTTCACGTTGACCCGACGATTCTTCGCACGATTGGCCTTGCTGGTGTTCGGCACGATCGGATACTGCTCGCCGTGGAAACGCACGGTGATCTGCGATTCCTGGATGCCGTTGGCCTTGAAGTAATCAACCACCGCCAGCGCCCGGCGGCGCGACAGATCGCGGTTGGTCAGGCGATTGCCGCTGTTGTCGGAATGGCCATCGAGTTCGATGTGGTTCACCGTCGGATCGGCCTTCATGTAATCGAGCATCACCTGCAGCTTGGCCTTGGCAGCCGGGTCCAGATCAACGCCTTCGCCGGGGAAGCCGATCTGCGACTGTTTGATCTGGTCGAAATTCTGCGGCAGCAGCTTCGCTACACAGGTCTGGTAATCGTTGAACGCCTTGCTGAATTTCACTGGCAACAGACGCACTTCGGAGACGCGGCCATCGCCAGAAGCACGGCGTACCACCGGGCTGCGGCCGTCCAGCAGGCCGCTGATCAATCCACCGGCCTGCGACTGCGAGCTGTTGAACAACACGTTGCCACTGCCCAGGCGCACAGAGCCCAGGTTGATGTCGCCACGCCCCGGCTGCCACGGTGCAGCCGCCGCGAGCAAGGTTGCCGAACCGCCGCCAAGCATGGCGTTGTAGGCGTTCAGACGAAAGATCGCCTGCTCACCGGCCCTGCGCACGAACTCGCCCGAGCCGAAATCGGTGATCGGCTGGGTCAGGCGGCATTCGAACTGGTCGCCGGCGACCGTCCACTCAATGTTCTCCAGACGGGTCTGGTAGGTCAGCGCCATCGCGGGGAGGCTGGCAAACACACTGAGCAGGGCTAAATAACGCTGGCGCACGGGAGGCTCCATTGGCTTGTGAAACACAAACACCGATTCACACAATGTTTACGGCATACCTTCGGGATATCGGACGCTCGTGGCGAAACTTGATAGCGGGTGCCTGCAAGAGTCTTTTCCGGTAGCATTCGCCTCAGTTTGACCCGCCTGGAATCCCCTCATGTCCGACCGCCTGACCCTGCTGCGTCCCGACGACTGGCACATCCATCTTCGCGATGGTGCCGTGTTGACCAATACCGTTGCCGATGTGGCCCGCACCTTCGGCCGCGCGATCATCATGCCGAACCTGGTACCGCCGGTGCGCAACGCCGCCGAAGCCGACGGCTATCGTCAGCGCATTCTCGCTGCCCGCCCGGCCGGCAGTCAGTTCGAGCCGTTGATGGTGCTGTACCTCACCGACCGCACCCAACCGGAAGAAATTCGTCAGGCCAAGGCCAGCGGTTTCGTGTACGCCGCCAAGCTGTACCCGGCCGGCGCCACCACCAACTCCGATTCCGGCGTAACCAGTATCGACAAGATCTTCCCGGCGCTGGAAGCCATGGCCGAAGTCGGCATGCCGCTGTTGATCCACGGTGAAGTCACCCGTGGCGACGTCGATGTGTTCGATCGCGAAAAGATCTTCATCGATGAGCACATGCGCCGCGTGGTCGAGCGCTTCCCGACGCTGAAAGTGGTGTTCGAACACATCACCACCGGCGACGCCGTGCAGTTCGTCAACGAGGCCTCGGCCAATGTTGGCGCGACCATCACCGCGCATCACCTGCTGTACAACCGCAACCACATGCTGGTAGGCGGGATTCGGCCGCACTTCTACTGCCTGCCGATCCTCAAGCGCAACACCCATCAGGAAGCCTTGCTCGACGCCGCCATCAGCGGCAGCGCCAAGTTCTTCCTCGGCACCGACTCGGCGCCCCACGCCCAGCACGCCAAGGAAGCCGCTTGCGGCTGCGCCGGTTGCTACACCGCCTACGCCGCCATCGAGATGTACGCCGAAGCGTTCGAACAACGTAACGCGCTGGACAAGCTCGAAGCCTTCGCCAGCCTCAACGGCCCGCGCTTCTACGGCCTGCCGGCGAACACCGATCGCATCACCCTGGTCCGCGAAGAATGGACCGCCCCGACCAGCCTGCCATTTGGCGAGCTGACCGTTATCCCGCTGCGCGCCGGTGAAAAACTGCGCTGGCGCCTGCTGGAGGAACACGCGTGAGTGAAGACAATTTCGACGATGAGCTGGACGGTCAAGGTGGCGGCGGCGGTTCCCGTCACCCGATGGCAGCACGTTTTCGCGGCTACCTGCCGGTTGTCGTCGACGTAGAAACCGGTGGCTTCAACGCAGCCACCGACGCCCTGCTGGAGATTGCCGCGACCACCATCGCCATGGACGAAAAGGGTTTCGTGTACCCGGATCACACCTACTTCTTCCGCGTCGAGCCATTCGAAGGTGCGAACGTTGAAGCGGCAGCGCTGGAGTTCACCGGGATCAAGCTCGATCATCCGCTGCGCATGGCCGTCAGCGAGGAAACCGCGCTGACCGACATTTTCCGTGGCATCCGCAAGGCGCTGAAAGCCAACGGCTGCAAACGAGCGATTCTGGTCGGGCACAACAGCAGCTTCGATCTGGGCTTTCTCAACGCGGCAGTCGCGCGGCTGGACATGAAGCGCAACCCGTTCCACCCGTTCTCCAGCTTCGACACCGCGACCCTGGCGGGTCTGGCATACGGTCAAACCGTGCTGGCGAAAGCCTGTCAGGCGGCTGGCATCGATTTCGACGGTCGTGAAGCGCACTCGGCGCGCTACGACACCGAAAAGACCGCCGAGCTGTTCTGCGGCATCGTCAATCGCTGGAAGCAGATGGGCGGCTGGGAAGACTTCGACGACTGATCCTCGTCGAGCAAATCCCGCGCATGAAAAAACCGGCCACTTGGGCCGGTTTTTTTGTACCTCGACGTTGCGCCTTACAGGGCAGCAGCGTTCTCGGTCAGGTAAGCCGCAACGCCTTCTGGAGAAGCGTTCATGCCTTTGTCGCCTTTCTTCCAGTTGGCCGGGCAGACTTCGCCATGCTCTTCGTGGAATTGCAGAGCGTCGACCAGACGGATCAGCTCTTCCATGTTACGGCCCAGCGGCAGGTCGTTGATGATTTGCGAACGGACAATGCCTTTGTCGTCGATCAGGAACGCGCCACGGAAAGCCACGCCGCCTTCGGACTCAACATCGTAGGCCTTGGCGATGTCGTGCTTCATGTCGGCAGCCATGGTGTATTTCACCTGGCCGATGCCGCCATTGTTCACTGGAGTGTTGCGCCAGGCGTTGTGGGTGAAGTGCGAGTCGATCGACACAGCGATCACTTCCACGTTGCGTGCCTTGAAGTCAGCCATGCGGTTGTCCAGAGCGATCAGCTCGGACGGGCAGACGAAGGTGAAGTCCAGTGGGTAGAAGAACACCAGGCCGTATTTGCCTTTGATGGCCGAGGACAGGGTGAAGCTGTCAACGATCTCGCCATTGCCGAGTACGGCCGGGACGGTGAAGTCTGGGGCTTGTTTGCCTACGAGTACGCTCATTGATATCTCCTGGTGTAAAAACTTGAAGTTCAGGGTCCGGGCCAGCCTGTCACCCTCAGGCGACAGCCCTGTGACACGAACCCTCTTCGCAAGGGACGACCATCATACACTGCGTGTTTGGCCTGTCCGTAACGGATTTTCCCTGTTCGGTTGTCCACTACGTATTCATTGGGTAAAGCGAGCGCCTGGAAAATACCGTTCGTCAGTCGCAGGCAAATTGGCTGGGAAGCGTTCCGAAAGCACTTTGACAATCATTCTCGTTAACATTAAGATCCATCGCAATTGAGTCACAACCAGCGACGGTTCTTACTTATGTATGTTTGCCTCTGCACTGGCGTCACCGACGGACAGATCCGCGAAGCGATCTATGAAGGTTGCTGCAGCTATAAAGAAGTTCGCCAGGCCACCGGCGTCGCCAGCCAGTGCGGCAAATGCGCTTGCCTTGCCAAGGAAGTGGTGCGCGAAACCCTGACCAAGCTGCAAACCGCCCAGGCAGCGATCCCCTACCCGGTAGAATTTACTGCTGCGTAATGCCCCCCTTTTCAAAGAACCGGACTTCGCGTCCGGTTTTTTTATGCCTGAAAATCAATTGCTTAGCGTCCAGACGCGGAACACAAACATTCTTATTCCGATTAATTTTCATTTATTATTCAATAACTTAGGTTTGACACTTATAAATACCAAGCTCAAACTCCGCCTTATATACGGTTAATACAGGGCAGGACTCCGATCATGAAAGGCGACATTACAGTCATCCAGCATCTCAACAAGGTCCTTGCCAATGAGCTGGTCGCGATCAATCAGTACTTCCTGCATGCGCGCATGTACGAAGATTGGGGTCTGAACAAGCTTGGCAAGCACGAATACAAAGAATCCATCGATGAGATGAAGCACGCGGACAAGCTGATCAAGCGCATCCTGTTCCTTGAAGGCCTGCCGAACGTGCAGGACCTGGGCAAGCTGCACATCGGTGAACACACCCGCGAAATGCTCGAATGCGACCTGCGCATCGAAAAGACCGGCCACGCTGACCTGAAAGCCGCTATCGCGCATTGCGAAACCGTTGGCGACTTCGGCAGCCGTGAACTGCTCGAAGACATCCTGGAATCGGAAGAAGAACATATCGACTGGCTGGAAACCCAGCTCGGCCTGATCGACAAGATCGGTCTGGAAAACTATCTGCAATCGCAGATGGGCGAAGAATGATCTGACACTCGTCGAATCGAGACACTAAAAAAGCCCCGCCCTCTTTCGAGGTGCGGGGCTTTTTATTGGCCGAAGATCAAAAGATCGCAGCCTCGTTTCACTCGACAGCTCCTACAGGAGGCGCGAATCAGGCTTCGGACTTGTTCGCCGCTGCCGCTTCGACAGCCGCCTTGATGGTGCTTTGCAGCGAACCGTCTGCTGCCATCTCGGTCATGATGTCGCTGCCGCCGACCAGCTCACCGCCGACCCACAGTTGCGGGAAAGTCGGCCAGTTGGCGTATTTAGGCAAGTTGGCGCGGATTTCCGGGTTCTGCAGGATGTCCACGTAAGCGAACTTTTCACCACAGGCCATCACAGCCTGCGCCGCTTTTGCGGAGAAGCCGCACTGCGGGGCATTCGGCGAGCCTTTCATGTAAAGCAGAATGGTGTTGTTGGCAATCTGCTCTTTAATCGTTTCGATGATATCCATGGAGCACCTCGGCTGAACTTTCCGACTCAGAGGTCGGCACGGTGGCGCATTGTAACGGAATCCCGAGCGCCATGCTCGGTCTCCCCGACAGACCCGCTCAAGCCGCCGCCACCGTCACCGGTACGCCATTCAATGCCGCGTTGCCCGACAATTCGTCGAGTTGACACTCGTCGGTCAGGTCGTTGGCGCTCGACCCCGGCTGGCTGCTGGCGATCACCATCTGCACGCCCGGGCGCGCGTGGCCCCAACCGTGGGGCAGGCTGACCACGCCTTTCATCATGTCGAGACTGGCGAGCACTTCCACCTCGATCTGCCCGACCCGCGAGCTCACCCGAACCCGTTGCCCGTCGACCAGACCACGGCTGGCCAGATCATCCGGATGCATCAGCAACTGATGCCGCGGCTTGCCTTTCACCAGACGATGAAAATTGTGCATCCACGAATTGTTGCTGCGCACATGGCGGCGGCCGATCATCAACAACTCATCGGCAGCTGGCGCCCGCAAAGCGGCAAAGCGTGCGAGGTCGGCGAGGATCTCCGGCGGTGCGGCCTGAATATGCTGATTCGGCGTTTTCAGTCGCGTCGCCAGATTCGGCTTCAGCGCCCCCAGATCGATGCCGTGCGGATGATCGAACAGGGTCGCCAGCGACAGCTTGTGCTCCGACGCATCGCCATAGCGGCCCATGCGCAGGCCCATGTCGATCATCTTCGCCGGCGGCATGGTCGGTTTCAGCTCTTTGCCGGTTTTCTCGGCGAACGCCTTGGCCAGCCCGACGAAGATCTCCCAGTCATGCAGCGCGCCCTCGGGCTTGGCGAGGATCGCGCGATTGAAGCGGGTCACATTACGCACCGCGAACAGGTTGAAGGTGGTGTCGTAATGGTCGTTTTCCAGCGCCGAGGTCGACGGCAGGATCAGGTCGGCATAGCGCGTGGTTTCGTTGATGTACAGGTCGATGCTGAGCATGAACTCCAGGCCATCCAGCGCCTGTTCCAGCTGCCGGCCGTTGGGTGTCGACAACACTGGATTGCCGGCCACGGTGATCAACGCGCGGATCTGGCCCTCGCCGTCGGTGAGCATCTCTTCGGCCAGCGCCGAGACCGGCAACTCACCACCGTATTCAGGCCGCCCGGAAACGCGGCTCTGCCATTTGTTGAAATGCCCCCCCGAGGTCGACGCCACCAGATCCACAGCGGGTTCGGTGCACAGCGCGCCGCCGACGCGGTCGAGATTGCCGGTGACCAGGTTGATCAGTTGCACCACCCAATGGCACAAGGTACCGAAGGCCTGGGTCGAGACGCCCATGCGGCCGTAGCAGACAGCACTCGGTGCGGCAGCGAAGTCGCGCGCCAGTTGGCGAATCTGTCCGGCCGGCACGGCGCACAATGGACTCATGGCTTCGGCAGTGAACGACGCCACGGCAGTGCGCACCTCGTCCAGGCCTTCGACTGGCAGATGGCTGTCGCGGGTCAGGCCTTCGCTGAACAGCGTATTGAGCATGCCGAACAACAGCGCCGCGTCGCCGCCCGGGCGGACGAACACATGCTGATCGGCCATCGCTGCGGTTTCGCTGCGCCGCGGATCGACCACCACCACTTTGCCGCCGCGTGCCTGAATAGCCTTCAGGCGTTTCTCGACATCCGGCACGGTCATGATGCTGCCGTTGGAGGCCAGCGGATTGCCGCCAAGAATCAGCATGAAATCGGTGTGGTCGATGTCCGGGATCGGCAACAGCAAACCGTGGCCGTACATCAGGTAGCTGCTGAGGTGATGAGGCAGTTGATCGACTGAAGTGGCCGAGTAGCGATTGCGCGTTTTCAGCAAACCGAGGAAGTAATTGCTGTGGGTCATCAGCCCGTAGTTGTGCACGCTCGGGTTGCCTTGATAAACCGCCACCGCGTTCTGCCCATGACGCTCCTGAATCGCCGCGAGCTTGTCGGCCACCAGCGCAAAGGCTTCGTCCCACTCGATCGGCAGCCATTCATTGCCGACCCGACGCATCGGTTGGCGCAGGCGATCCGGGTCATTCTGGATATCCTGCAGGGCCACGGCTTTCGGGCAGATATGCCCGCGACTGAAGGTATCGAGGGCATCCCCCTTGATCGAGGTGATCGCGACGTTGCCATCGGTTTCTGTGGTTTCGATGGTCAGGCCGCAAATGGCTTCGCACAGGTGGCACGCACGGTGGTGAAGAGTCTTGGTCATGGCCAGTCTCTGTCTTGTTCGGGAGCGGGCAATCACGCCCGCGGGAACAAAACTATGGCCCGTGCACAGAGGCTGCGCCAGCGACGTTCGTCTTGTGAATCGACGGTTATCAGGGCAGCCGATAAACCGCTGCAATCAGTTCGAAGGCAACTGCGGCGGTGCAGCCAGCTGGATTTCCTGGATGGTTTCGATCTGCTCGTGGGCGACATGCACGCCGGTGAGTTCGCCGATCAATCGCCAGTGCTCGTCGAGCCCGGCGCTGATGGTGGCCATTCGATCGATCATGTGTCGACCGGCGGATTTGACCACTTCGTCTTCACTGCGCAACAACTCGAAAGACATCGAGGTCACCGAGGCGGTGAGATGGGTCAGAGAGCGAGCCGTGTGGCCCAGCAGTTCCATTAACAGTTGTTCTTTCGATTCCATGCGGAGGCTTCCTGCGTCGCTCGAAACTTATTTATAACCCAGCACTTTGCTTTAGCAAATGTTTCAGTCTGAACATCCGACCAAGCGAATCCGTGGCACAGCGAGCGCAAAGCGACCAAAGCCGCACCGTTGCCGTCGCGGCACATTGCCAAGCGCGGCGGGGCCAGTGTACAAAGAAGCTCGCTGTTGTACTGAACCCGGCTTCACCATGCGCGATCGAAACCCTCGCTCCGCGCTCCGCATCCCGTTGAAACCGTAGCCTATTGGCGTAACGCGACATTTAATGTCAATATCGCGCCTCCCCCTATTTCGTCGCCCCGTGCGGCTTACGCCGCAGGTCTCGCCCGTTGTTCCGTTAAACAAGGCTTTGAGCATCTGCGGTCTGTAGCAAAAAGGTAGTCAATGATGAGCGCAAGGCACTTTCTCTCCCTGATGGATTGCACGCCCGAAGAGCTGGTCAGCGTGATCCGTCGAGGCGTTGAGCTCAAGGACCTGCGTAACCGCGGCGTACTGTTCGAGCCTCTGAAAAACCGCGTGCTGGGGATGATCTTCGAA